>DGWD01000013.1:0-3123 GCA_002395155.1 Treponema sp. UBA4267 | reverse complement strand
AAAGACTTTCTCAAATTAAAGAGGCGACTGCAGAACTTTTTGCAAGCTGCCCTTATTCAGAAATTACCCTTACCACGATTGCGGAAAAATTGGGCTGGTCTCGCGCCAACCTTTATAAATACGTTACGACCAAAGAAGAAATCTTTCTGGAAATCTCCGCAGAAAAAATGGCTGCCTATTACAACTCTCTGCTCGCGGCTTTTCCTGAAGGTAACAATTTTACGTCAGACGTGATAACCGAAGTCTGGGCTGGAATCGTAAATGCTAATCAGGATTATATGCGCTATGTTTCCTATCTTAATCCGGTGATAGAAACAAATGTTACTGTGGAACGTCTTGCCATTTTCAAAAAGAAATATTACGACCTGGCCTATGCCTTCCGCGACAGACTTGCGCAGATGCTTTCCGTCAGCCTTGACGTCGCCTACAAAATACAGCTGGACGTGCTTTTTTATGCTTCATCAAATGCAGTCTGCTGTTACAAAAATCCCCTGGTACAGGAAGCTCTTAAGCAAATCAACATCACTCCGCCGCCAATGGACTTTTACAAGGACATGAAAGACTTCTTAAAAATGCGGCTGGCTTGGAAAGAGTAGGGGGCGGGCTTATACACCATGGTGATTACACTTAGCCTCAAAGTTTGACTGGAGCTGGCCTTTTGTAAAAAAAATATGGCGGGATGGCATGATGTCCGTTTCCGCCGTTATCAATCACTTCAGAAGAAAGGATTTTTCCGTCTTCAATCTGATAAATCTTAAAATATTGAGTCTTTCCAAAATGCTGGAAAATGTTACCTGTTTCTTTTTCGTAAGTTACTGCTACTTTCATGTTGGCCTCCAGGCTTATTTTTGCAATAAGCCTTTACAATGTAACATTAATCCGGATTTTATTCAGTGCTTTGTATCTATATACTTAAGCAATTTTTCCACTTGCTTTAAGCCATTCAATTTCGTCGTGCATTGTTTCGCGGTAACTTCTTGTTGTGTAGCCCAGTTCTTTGCGAGCCTTGCTTGAATCAAAATTGTTGTTGCGGGCAAGATTGTATACGGCAAAAGTTGTCATAAGAGGGCGTTTTCCTTTTTTCTTAGCCTGCTTTTCCATCATCTTTGCAATGAAGTTTGCAAGTTTTACAGGGATAAAGGTCTTCATTTTTTTACAGCCTGATTCTTCGCTTAAAAGGCGGGCAAAATCGCGGAAAGAAACTTCATCATTTCCAAGAATGTAACACTGACCCCTCTGACCTTTATCTGCAGCAAGAATTGCACCGTGAGCAAGATCGCGGACATCGCAAAGATTAAAGGAACCGTCAATTCCAGCAGGCATTTCGCCGTTAATAATCTGAATCAGAACCTTAGTTGTTTCGCCAACTGCAAAATCTTCCGGGCCAAGAATTCCACTCGGATGAATTACACATGCATTAAGACCTTCTTCTGCGGCATCCAGAACAGCCTGAGTTGCAAGAGCCTTTGACTGACTGTAGCAGCCCAAAACCTTGTCAGCATCAAAATGATTTACTTCGCCAATTTTATTTCCCTTTGGAAGTTCTGGAATTGCACCTGTACTTGAACAGTAAACAAGCTTTTTACATTCAGTATGCTTTTTGCAAAGTTCAATTATGTTTTTTGTTCCGCCAACATTTACATCCATAACTTTCTGATTGTAATCAGGATTTACTGTAACAATACTTGCAATATGCATTACAATACTTTCGTAACCTTCAGGAATAGTAAAGAATTTTTCGAGGGAAGCAATATCGGTAAGGTCTCCACGTACAATTTCAGCTTCGCCTGGTACGAATTTTTCGGCCGGGTCATTAGGAAGAACAAAGGCTCTAACCTTGTTTCCACGTTCAATAAGCTGACGGCAAATTGTTCCGCCTAAAAAGCCTGCGGCTCCAGTTACCAGATAAATTGTTTTGTTTGTATTTTCCATCTCATTACTCCTGAGTGGCGCTACTAGTTGCGCCTGTATGTCATAATTTATGACTAGAATATAAGCCCCCCATATTTCTAAAATGTTTACGAAATGTTGCTGAAATATTAAAAATTTGAATTTTGAAAGAAATTTTCGTTCATTTTTGTGAAATTTAAGGGTGGGGCGTGTTATAATTTTTTTATGATTAAGATTCTGGTTGTCGAAGATGATGCGGGTTTAAATATGACCGTTTGTGCTTTTTTAAGGAAAAACGGGTATGATGTCACCGGCTGCATGCATGCAAATGATGCCTATAACGCAATGTACAACACTCTCTTTGATTTAATAATTTCGGATGTGATGATGCCTCAGATTGATGGCTTCGAATTTGCCGAAACTGTAAGAAAAATCAATCAGACAATTCCAATAATTTTTATGACTGCCCGCGATGATTTTACTTCCAAGCAGAAGGGCTTTGCCGCCGGCATAGATGATTATCTTGTTAAGCCTGTTGATTTAGATGAACTTCTCCTCCGTATTTCAGCCATTTTAAGAAGGGCAAAGATTTCTCAAAGCAAAAAAGTGACAGTCGGCTCGTTGACGCTGGATGCAGATGCAGTTTCAGCAGAATCTGATGGAAAGGAAATTCAGCTTACAGCCCGCGAGTTTAATCTGATTTATAAACTTCTTTCTTACCCAAACAAAACCTTCACCAGAGTTCAGCTTATGGACGAGTTCTGGGATGCAGATTCCAATGCAACTCCTCGTGCAGTGGATGTTTATATCACAAAAATCCGCGAAAAGCTTTCTGAAGCCGGCTGCTCTGGTTTTGAAATTGCTACAGTGCATGGACTTGGTTATAAGGCGGTTGTAAGATGATAGAAGAGTCAGAAAGAAAAAGCCGTTTCCCAATAGGTCTTTATTGGATAGTTCTTGGAATGCTGCTTGGAACGGCCGGTATAAATATTGCCATCATCCTTTTGGGACTTAAATACAACTGGCCGGCTATCATTTTTGTTCATTTAGTCATCTTCTATTGGATTCTTGTTTCAGCACTAATTGTTCTATATATAAAGCATAAAATTCACAAAACCTACGAGATTCCCCTTCAGGAAATTTCAAAGGCTACAGAAAAAGTTTCAAAGGGAGATTTTTCAGTTTCGGTTCCAACAGTAAATCCTCCCGAAAAATATGATTATCTTGATTATA
>DGWD01000007.1 GCA_002395155.1 Treponema sp. UBA4267 | reverse complement strand
CCCCCGTTACACCTTCTGCACCCGCAGCGATGAAAGCCCAAACGCCAGTCTTAATGACAATTGCCTCAAAGTGATTTATAATGCAAGTGCCTACAAGCAGGAAAAAGACCCCCTGGTTCGCAGCATTTTGCACTTCATAAACACCAACGACCCGGGCCAGGACACCTTCGCAAACCGCCTTTCCTCACTTGTAGAGACCTTAAAAGAAAGAGATATTTTTCGACAGGAGTATAGTGCCGTGAATTTACATGATAGAGATTTAATTAGAATGGCCAAAAAAGAAGGTGTGCTAGAAGGTATTGAACAAGGAATACAACAAGGGCAAGCTCAAGCTAAACTTGAAAATGCAATAACTGCTGTAAAATCATTCAACATCACACCTCAAATTGCCGCAGAAAAGATGGGCGTTCCACTAGAAACACTCCAGCAAGCCCTAAAAGAAGCATAATCAATACAAAACGAAGGGGACTTATACCCCCTCAACGAAGATATGATGAATTTTCACCATATCTTCATCCTAATTCAGCAAAAGTGCAGGATTTACTGTCTTACCGTTCTTGTAAACAGTAAAATGAAGATGTGGACCTGTCGACATACCAGTAGAACCAACTCTACCAATCATTGTATTTGTATAAACAAAATTACCTTTACGACAAGTTATAGATGACAAGTGAGCATACAAAGTCTTATATCCAGAATGATGGGTAACAATAATATAATTACCATAAGTAGCATTATAACCAGTTGCAGTAACCTTACCATCCAAAGCAGCATATACCGGTGTTCCATGAGAACAAGCCATATCCATACCACCATGAAAAGTACGTTTACCAGGATTAAATGGTGAATCACGCCATCCGTAAGGAGACGAAAGCCAATAACGTACATGAACAGGCTTCTTAAACAAATCGCCATTAATTTCCTGTCTAGTTGCCCAGTCAAGTTCAGCATCTGGAACAAAAAGAGAAGTACCGGCCTCTAATTCAGACGAAACCGAAAGATTATTCACCATTGCACATTTTTCGGCATTAATATCATATTTTTCTGCAACTGATAATGGAGTTTCACCAGATTTTTTTACAGTATAAATTATTCCTGGCATAGAAGGAATTTTCAAATACTGACCAGGCTGAATCAAGCGCGACTGACGAATATTATTAACACTTATAATAGTATCTTGTGTAATGTTAAAATCATCTGCAATAAATCCAATCATATCACCAGATTTAACTCTATAAGTTTGATATGTGATAATGGAAGAATCTTCTGTAAACGATTGAGACTGAACAGGAGCCTCTAAAGAAGCTTCTGCTTCAGATAAAAGAGAAGTTAAACTATCGTCGTATTCAGGTAAAACAGTTGTTTCGTAACCACCCACCGCATGATGAGCATCAACCTTGTTTCGAGTTGCAATAACACCCCAAGTCAAACAAAGTCCTGCACAAAATCCCAGAACCGAAAAACTTACAACCTTTACCGTTTTTGATTTATAAACCATCTCAAAACCATTTTCGAATGCAGACATTATACAATGTAACAATTTAGAAATAAAGTTATTTTTCATTTTTTATTAATCCCCACCAAATATGTCTCAAAAGACTCAGATCTACAAGCTTCAGGCTTAAATCCCTTTGCACTTGTAAAAATCTCCCTCATCGATTTTAAAATGGCCTGCTGATCTCCATTCTGGAAAATTTTGACAGCAAAATTACCACCCTGCTTAAGCATTGCCTGGGCATACCAAACTGCCATTTCAACCAGCTGCTCAGAACGGGCAGTATCAACAGTTCTGTTACCAGTAGTTTTTGGAGCAGCATCACAAACCACTAAATCATAAGGTCCAAGAGCCTTAATCTGATTGCGGATTTCAGGTGCATTCAAATCTCCCTGTAAAAAAGTAAGGTTATCTCCCTTTACAGATTTTGAAAGTGGATTAAGATCACAAGAAACAACCTTTCCAGAACCTTCCATTTTACGTAAAAGAAAAGTCGTCCAGGAACCAGGAGCGGCCCCCAAGTCAAGAACTGTATAATTCTTTTTTATCATTCCAAACTTTTCGTCAATTTCTTTTAATTTGTAAACAGATCTAGCAGGATAACCTTCCGAGAAGGCTTTCTGAGACCAATAATCGGGTTTTTCATAACTATTTGCAGGCATATAAATATTTTCGGTAGAAAAATGAAAGAAAATAAGTAATATAAAATGGGAAAACAAAAAAAGCCATCTGGAGCATTCCATTTGAACACACCAGATGGCCTTTCAAAATCTATAATTTTTTTTATTTTTTCAACAAAACTGCAAATGGATTATAAGTTTCTCCATCATCATCTTGATTGCTAAGATATTTTGCAGAAGTTTCATCCTGCTCTTTAGAAGTGGCTGGAACAAGACCAATACGTTTGCTTTCAGCATCAATTTTTTCAACAACAACGCTCATTTCCTGCCCAACTTTATAAACCTTGCGTAAATTTGTATTTGCGGAAAGTCCTTCCAACTCACTAATGTGTACAAGTCCATCAATTCCCTTATCAAGATTTATAAAAAGACCAAAGTCCATAATCTTGCTGATTTTTCCGTCAACCTTAGTTCCAACTGGGAACTTTTTAGCAGCTTCTTCCCAAGGATCTGCAAGTAAAGCCTTAAGACTTACACTTACACGCTCATTCTTCCAGTCTGCCTTCAAAACCTGAACCTTAAGTTCCTGACCAACTTCCAGAACACTTCCTGCATCAGAAATACGATCAAATGAAATTTCGCTGATAGGGAGCAAGGCACGGAAGCCCTGAATATTTACAAAGGCACCAAACTTTTCGATACTTTCTACAGTAGCTTCAACAATTGCACCTTCTTTTATTTCCTGGGCAAGCTTGCCAAGTGTCTGAGCATGTTCACTTTCGCCAATCTTACGGTTAGACACCAAAATATCCTTACCGTCATTTTTATATTCTGTGATGATGAAGGTCAAAGTCTTTCCAACATAAGCAGCAGGTTCTTCACGCTTTTTATAACCCATCTGAGAATATGGACAGAAAGCACGAGCTCCACCTATTTTTACCTGGTAGCCTCCCTTAATTTCAGCTTCAACATGCCCTTCAACAGGAATACCACCTTTATAGGCATTTTCAATCATAGTATTATCTGCTTTACCACCACCAATTTTAGTAGTAAAACGCATTTCACCATGAACTTCACCTGTAAAGAAAACCTTAAGCTTGTCGCCTTCCTTTACGCTAACGTTACCTTCATCATCCTTAAATTCTGCAACATCAATTACACCTTCGGATTTTGCATTTAAATCAACAAAAACAGTTGTGTCTGTAACAGCAACTACAGAAGTTTCAAAACTGTCACCAATATTAAATCTATTCACAATAAAGCCTCTTTATAAAATTATTGTCTGCATAATAATATAAATAGAAGAAATATCCAACCACAATTAAAAAGAGGAAAAGTTTAATTGCAAAGCCTAGTAGATTTCCCCCATATTCACTATAATTATCTAATGGCAAACAAAACAAATACTGGCAAAAAATCAAAAATTAAATTTAATAAAAAAACATTCTTTTTTTACTTTTGCAGAATTCTACCAAGTCTTATTTTAACTGCTCTCTTTTTACTTCCAATTGGAATGAAGAATTTGACACTAGGTGATTTTGAAAGCACCGCTGAATTAATCAGAGCCTACACCTATCCATTCTGCGGCTACACAGGTCCCCTTTTTAAGTATTTATCTTTCTCTATTTATTTTGTACCTTTTGCAGCTCTTTTCCTTCTCATATCACTCTTTATTAAAGATAATATAAACAAAATCCTCTATATATTAGTTTATGTAGCACTAACAATTTATCTTTACAGTTCTGCATTTTCCTTTATGGTTTATGCAAACACCAGTCGCTGGTTCATACTCCTTCCAAAATACATTTATGTAACATTCGGATTAAGTTTTCTTTTCCACCTGGCCATGTCTATTGAAGGAATTCTTGCACTTAGACAACTAAATCCAGAATTTGCCGAATACAAGGCCCTTCAAAAAGAAGAAAAAAAGACAATCAACTTTTCAATTAAAACAAAAGTAACGCTTACTATAATTGGAACTCTTTCCATCATCCTCTTGGTCTTTATGGCCCTTATCTTAAATATTTACAAAAAGTCCTACACCGAAGCTGTTTCTTCCATGGGACGTGCACAGGCCGAACGTGCCGCTAATTTGTATGTTGAAGCCCAAGGCCGTAACGAAAAAATTTCGACATCATTTACCGAGCAAAAAATTCTTAACAGCTTTGCTTCTACCCCTTTTGTAAGAATAGATATGATTACTCCTGTAAAAAAAATCAAAGGAAGCGACGGTCTTTATCTGGAAAGAATTTATGATTTTTTACAAAATGGCCAGATTATTACTCCAGCCCCAGAAGATTCAAATACACAGGACTTAAAACTTAAAAAAGATGATGAAGAACTGTCCATTCCAGCTTTCGACGAGTTTTCTTACACAACAGCAGTTGGAAAAGTAAGCGAAATTCCAGCTGACGAAAAAATGATTAGTGCTCAGGACGCCCTTAACTATGTGCGTTCATACATGGATGGAAGCTATAAAAATTCCCCAATCCGCGATAAAGAAAGAAAAACCTGCAAATACATGTATCCGGTTTATTTTGAACGCAAGGAAGGACGTCTTCTTGCTGGATTTACAATTGTCACTTACTACGAAGAACTTTTAATGAAATCCTACTTCCACGCAAGAATCCTTGTTTTTTCTTGGAGCGTTATCTTCCTTTATATAGCAATAATTCTTTCGCTTCTTTTAGCAGATTTTATTGCAAACCCACTTTTGTACCTTAAAACAAGTGTTCATAAGACATCAAATACCCTGGCTCAGATTCTAGACGGCAATTCCAAAATCACTGCCGACAATCTTAATTATACCGACCCTATCAATTCCAAGGACGAAATTAAAGAAGTTTCAAACGAAGTTAAAAATATGATTGGAATAATGAAGCGTATTATTCCTTATATTTCATTTTCTACACTTCAGGCTGCAGATAAAGAACAAAAGAAACCTTCCAGCTCCCGCGAACTCTGTTTCCTCTTTACAGATATTCGAGGCTTTACAAGTCTTTGCGAAACAAAAACTCCTAAAGAGGTTGTAGAAATCCTTAATCACTATCTGGATATTGAAACTGAAATTATTTTAAATAACGGTGGAGATATTGATAAATTCGTTGGTGATGAAATGATGGCCTTCTTCTCCGGCCCTAAAAAGGAAATCAACGCTTGTAAAGCAGCAATGGAAATTCGTACTGCAATGCGTGCCCAACAGCAAATGGCACTTTCAAACGGCGAAGACTATATTTCAATGGGAATTGGAATTAATACAGGCCGTGTAATTTTTGGTTCAGTTGGTTCAAAGAGCCGAATGGACTTTACTTCAATTGGTGATACTGTAAACCTGGCTGCTCGCCTGGAAGGTGCAAACAAGGCTTATGGTTCAAAAGCAATTATTACAGAAGCTGTTTACGAAAAACTAAAAGATACTTTTGTCTGCCGTGAACTGGACTTTATAACAGTAAAAGGCAAATCAGAACCTGTCCGTATTTTTGAAATCTTACAGACAAAGGCTATGGCCAGCGACAAACTTTATGATATTAAAGATTTATTCGAAAAGGGCTTAAACTTTTACCGCAAACAGGATTGGGACAAGGCCCTGCAGATGTTCCAATCTTGTAACGAAAAGTATCAGGACATGCCTTCCGTAGTATTCATAGACCGCATCTCCCACTTCAAAACAAACCCACCACCAAAGAAATGGGACGGCGTTTTTGTTATGAAAGTTAAATGATAAAAAAATGCCATCCTTGGCATTTTTTTATCGTCAAGTTTGGGGCTTTGCCCAAACTCGCAAAGAAAACTCTACCAAATAAAAAAAAGGCACCATCCATGGTGCCATCTTTAAACAAGCTCACAATCGAAAAATCCGTTAAAAACCGAGCCGCAAGGGTCGGTTTAGGATTATCGAAAAAATGGCTCAGGCGAGATTCATCGAGCCCTAAAATCGAAAAATCCGTTAAAAACAAAGAGGCACCATTCCAGATGCCTTTTTTACTAATTCACTTGATTATACTTTATGCATTTACGTTAGACTTTTCTTGTAATTCCAAAACCTTTTCAAGTGGAAGTTTTACACATTCAGCTATAAGTTCTGGAGAAATATCTTTTTTTAACATTTCAACAACAACTTCTTCTTTTGCCTCGGCCTTACCTTCAGCCTTACCTTCACGGAAAGAATAAGCCATTTGTCGTTCAAACTCCATAAACTGTTTCCTCCATTGTGTATTATGTTTTGCAACGCAAAACTGCAGCGAGCATCAGAACTTACTGTTTTACAGGAATTCCACATTCACGATGCTCGCAAAAACTCCTGCATCTCTACAACAAATGCCCATTCCGCAGCTTTTGCGTAGCAAAACTGCAGCGAGCACCTACATTACTGTTTCACCGGAATACCGCACCTTTCGTGCTCGCGTTCCCATGACTCCGCAAGTCGCAAAATCAATGCTTCGTTGAACATTTTTCCTGCAAACTGCATACCAATTGGCATGCCATCTTTTGAAGTACGGCCAGCTGGAACACTTATAGAAGGAATACGTGCCAGGTTTACGAATGTTGTATACAAATCTGACAAATACATTTCAAGAGGACTGTCCACTTTTGAACCAAGCTTAAATGCTGCAGTTGGACAAGTTGGACAAAGAATAATATCGTAAGATTCAAAAACCTTAGCAACTTCACGCTGCATTCTGGCACGAACAGTCATACCCTTTTTGTAAGTATCGCCAGAGAACTGTTCAGAAAGAACATAGTTTCCAATAATAATACGGCGTTTTACTTCAGGACCAAATCCTTCTGAACGGGTATCAACATAAAGTTCATCATAGCCCTTGCCATTATCAACACGGTTACCATAACGAATACCATCAAAACGGCTAAGGTTAGATGCAGCTTCAGAAAGAGCAATTACATAGTAAGAAGCAATAGATGCATCCAAAATTGGAAGGTCAACTTCATCAATCTTTGCACCCTTAGATTCAAACCACTTGCGGGTATCTTCAAAGCACTTTACAACATCAGGATCTGCACCTTCTGTTTTAAGGAACTGCTTTGGAATTGCAATCTTAAGAGCCTTAAATTCTTCATCAGATAAAGCTGTAAGATTTTTGATTTTATCTACATTTGGCAAATCAGCTGATGTATCATCATACATATCCTGACCGCACATAAGAGAAAGCGGTTCGGCAATATCAGCTGGTGTATGACCTAAAATACCAACCTGATCCAAAGATGAACCATAAGCTACAACACCCCAGCGGCTCAAAACACCGTAAGTTGGTTTAAGTCCATAAATACCACAGTATGATGCAGGAAGTCTTACTGAACCTCCAGTTTCTGTTCCAAGTCCGAACAAAGCCTGATTAGCGGCAACAGCAGCAGCCGAACCACCAGAAGAACCTCCGGAAACATATTCACGGTTGATAGGATTACGGGTTGGACCATAGCATGAATACTCGGTGGAAGAACCCATAGCAAATTCATCCTGATTACAGCGGCCAAGAGCAATTGCACCTGCAGCTTCAAGACGATTAATTACAGTTGCATTATAAGGGGCTACATAACCCTTTAAGATTTTAGATGCACAAGTAAGACGATGACCCTTAGAAGAAATATTATCCTTGTTGGCAAAAGGAATACCAAGCAAAGGTTTTTCTTCGAATAATTTATCAAGACTACCTGCAGCTTTTGCAGCGGCAATTTCCTTATCTGCAGCTTCAGCCTTGGCAAGAGCATCTTCATACATTTCAATAAAAGCATTCAAAGGAATAGCAGCCGACTTATCTTTTTCAAAAGTTTCAATAGAATCCTTTACCAGCTGCAAACTTGTTGTTTTTCCAGATTTCAATGCATCTCTAGTATCTTTAATTGTGTAAAACATATTCTTCCCTTTTATAAAATTAAGCACCAGCACCAAGAACTTTTGGAACCTGGAAGTAACCGTCCATAAATTCATCAGTTACTTTCTTTACATCATTAATATCCAATCCCTGAACAACAGTATCATCGCGAAGCTTATCTACTTCTGTACTAGGGTAAGCGTCATAAGGGTTTTCGCTGTCATCGTATTTAGCAAGAATATCAAAATACCCAACGATATCGTCTACCTGTTTTTTAAGAGTTTCCATATCGGTAGAATCTGGAGACAAACGAGATAAATAAAGCAGATTTTCAAGAGTCTGCTGGTCAATTGTTTTATGTTGTGTAGCCATAAAGATTATTATAGTGATTTTTTTATTATTAGGGAATAAGAACCCCGTTAATGTTTTTTTCTACTATATATATATATTTAACCCCTCTTTTTTTACACACATTCAGAAGAAACTCTAGATTTATATTTATTACTATAGTATATTCTAAAGTTATGGGAGAAAAAGTTAAAGTTAAAAAATTATTTTCTATCGGGGTAAAACTTGCCATAATTATTGGTGTTTTAGTTTTGGTTTCTCTGGGAACTGTCACATTTTTAAATTCTTATTTTGTTTCTAAAGACGTTCGTATTACAGCAGAGGAAAATAACTTAACAATTAATACTCGTTCAGCATCCACAGTTCAGAGAGAGCTTACTTCTATTCGTTCCAATGTTCTTCAGCTTTTAGACTTAATCAATGCAGCCAGCGGAGGTCGTACATCTGCCCTGGCAAAACAAGCAGAAGCCTTCTTTTTTGAACGTAATCAGTCAATCGCAGAAATAATTGTTCTTACTCAAAACAACTCAAGTTCATCATTCAATGTTCACACAAGATTAAGAAACACACGTTTTTATACATCCAATGAAATTGATCTTGAAGCAACAGAGACTCTTCTTGAACAGAGGAAAAAGGATTTTGCACGTGCCTGCTTAGGTGAAACAATTGCCATAAACGTTTCGCCATTTTACAAAAGCGAGATGATGGCACTCCTTCTTCCATACCGCGAAAGTGGACTTGAACAGTGTTGTATAATACTTTTTAGTCTTGAGGAAGTTTCTGGAATTCTTGGTACAGGTTCAACAAATGAAACATTTATGATAAATGATTCAGATGAACTCCTTTGCCATCCAGACACAGAACGCATTCTTTCTGCACAGAGCATGAAAAACCATCCTCTGGTAAAACTTATGCGTGGGAAAAACCAGAACAACGAAGAAAGTCGTCAGATTATCTACACTGGTACAGACGAAAATGATAATGAAGTTCAGTTCATTGGTGCCTACCAGAAGATTGCAATTGCAGATATTGGAGTATTCACCTCTGTACAATTAAATACAGTTCTTGAAGGTGTTAAAACTACTAGAAAAAATAACCTCTATTTGATGGGTATTGTATTCTTCATCTCCATCATCTTTATCTTAATATTCAGCCGTTATGCAATTTCCCGTCACTTGCGACGACTTACAGCTGCAGCAGAAGAAATTCAAAAGGGAAACTTTGACACAGAAATTATTTCTATGCTGAATACAAAGCGTCGTGACGAAATTGGTGTACTCAACGCTTCTACAAAAGATGAACAGGAATTCTTGAATACCTTCGCCCGCTTTACAAACCGTGGAGTAGCAAAAGCCATTGCGCGTAAGGAAATTGATTTTGAACCACACTTGAAGGATGTAACAATCTTCTTCTCGGATATCCGTGGATTTACAGCAATTTCTGATGGTTTTAAAAATCGTTTTGGCGAAGAAAGCCCTCGCGAAATTATTGGATTTTTGAACGACTACATGAGCCGTATGGTAAACTGTGTAACTATTTCTGGTGGTACAATCGACAAGTTCGAAGGTGATGCTATTATGGCCGTTTGGGGAATCTTGCGTGATGAAGACCTTAGTTTCGAACTTCTGCCAGATTCAGACCCAACTAAAAAAGAAAAGATCCTTAATCACCAAAAGCACGTACAGGAAGATGCAATTTCTGCTATTAGAGGTACAATTGCCATGCGTTATGCCCTTATGCAGTACAACAAAGATGCAGAAGCCTTTACAAAAGCCCACGAAAAGGAACCTAAAGCAAAATATAAGCCACACATCAGAATTGGATGCGGTATAAATACTGGTCGTGCAACCTGCGGTATTATGGGAAGTGAAGACAAAATGGAATATACAGCCATTGGTGACTCTGTAAACTTTGCCAGCCGTACAGAAAGTTCTAACAAACCTTGTGGAACCGATATCCTTATTACAGAGGACACTTATAATCTTTTGAAAAAAGACTTTATAAGATGTGAAGAAAACCATTTTATGATTCCAGCCGAAAACCGTCAGAACGAAATTGTTGTTGAAATGATTCCGGTTGAATTCGAAGTAAAAGGTAAAGGTGCTCAACACTTCTACGGCGTAGTTAATATGCCTCAGTTTGATATAGAAGCATTTTTTAAGACAGCTGATAAAGACTTTGTACTTGATAACGATTGTGCTAGGGCTGTTGGAAAATTTGGTCCAAAAACTTTAAATGAAATGAGAAATTTATTAGGAATCCCAATTCCAGAATTCGGAGAAGTTAACTTAAATGAAGAAGAGAACAAAATACAGGTTAAAAAATGATTTAGCCGTTCCTTTCAGAATTGCAGTTGTAATCTGTCTTTTTGGAGCGGGAACATCTTATTATCTTTTCCATACTAATTTTTTCAGGGCTCTTTCTAAATTAGATGAAGAGCCTATAGCTACTATTACTTTTAAATATAAAACTGCTCAAAGAAAATTCCTGGACCGTGTTGTCTGGGATCGTTTAAGACAAAATTCTCCTGTTTATAATGGAGATACAATCCACACTGCAGAGCTTTCAGAAGCAACAGTTTGGTTTGAAGACGGAACAACCCTTGATTTGGCCGAAAACACCATGGCCCAGGTATTCCTCCACGATGACGGTCAATTAGCCGCCCAGCTTGAATCAGGTTCTGCAAACGTAGATTCCAGCGAAAGCAGCAAAGGCCTTACTCTTACATCTTCAAATGTAACAGTTTCTGTAAAAGCAGGTTCAAAAGTTTCTGCCCAAAACCTAGAAGGCCAGGCTGTTAAGCTTGCAGTTCAAAAAGGTAAGGCAGAACTTAGCGACGGACAAAATCTTTCTGAGGGTAAAGCAATCTCTGTTACAGAAGACGGAAAAACGACCCTTCCACTGTTTACAGTTCAGTCGCCATTGCAAAACCAAAAATATCTTTATTACACACAAGAACCATGCCCAGTCGACTTTAAATGGGAAATTTCCGCAAACACTCACAGTTCTAATATGCTTTTGCAAATTTCAACTGACAAAGATTTCAAAAATATTGTTCAAACTATAGATGCATCAGGTTTAGACAAACTTGCCGTAAATCTTGAAAAAGGTAACTACTACTGGCAGCTGTCAGGAAGGGGAGAAAATCAGCAGGATGGAGATGAAGAAGTTTCGTCAGGAAAAATTCAGGTTATACAGTCTTTAAAACCAGAACTTATGATTCCTGCACAAGACTACATCTACACCTACCGCAGGCAGTCACCTTCGATTCGATTTATTTGGAGCGAAAGTGAAACTGCTACGGCTTACAATTTTGAAATTTCAAAAAATCCTGATATGTCCAAACCAATAGTTAGCCAGCGTTCTTCAAGTACTTCCATCATCATTTCTACCTTGAATTCTGGAACATACTATTACCAGGTAACACCTTACTATGTAACTAACCGCGTAGGACTTCAAAATCCATCTGAAATCAAAAGATTCCAGATTCAACAAAAAGAAGAACTTTTACCACCTTCTTTAATAAGTCCTGCAAACAGCGATTTTATAAACAAACGTACAGACCAGGCAATTCTTTCATGGGAAATGGAAAACGAACCTATGACCTATGAAATTAAAGTATCAAGAAACAGTAATCTTTCTAGCCCTGTAATTTCAAAAGAAACTAACAACAACTATATCAAAATCACACCTACAGAATTACAGCAGCTTAAAGATGGAGAATACTTCTGGGGTGTAACACAGACCGACAGCGAAGGAAACGAATCGGATCTTTCTCAAATCAGAACTTTCTATGCTATAAATGGTGATATTGAACAAAAGACCATCTTCCCACCAGACAATTACGTTTTGTGGAAACCACTTTTAAGCGATACCCGTTTTACCTGGAAAACAAATCTTACATTTAAGCAATATTTCCAGCTTGCTACAGACAGAGACTTTAGAAATATTATTTTAGATGTAGAATCAAACTCATCTTCTTTCTTAGGTGCAGATCTTGATTATGGCGACTACTATTGGCGTATTACAACAAAAGATCAGAATTTTAAGCGTGCAACCAATCCTAAAAAGATTTCTATTGTAAACGAACTTAATGGTCCAAAACCTCTTACACCAAACTATACAAATAAAGCAGTTGTAAGACCTAATCAGCCATGTACATTTGAATGGGAAGAACTTAAAGATGTCGATTACTACAGAATTAAAATTTACAAAGTTGGCGAAGAAGACCAAAAGCCTATTCTTGATGAAAACTTTATAGAAGGAAATACTCTTGAACTTGATCTAGAAGATTTTGAAGAAGGTTCTTACCGCTGGGAAATTCAGTCTTTTACATACGAATCAGAAACTGCATCTCGTAGAAGTTCTTTACTTTCTAATTCAAACTTTGTTTTAAGAAAAATTCGTCCTGTAAAACTTGTAGCTCCAAAAGATGGTGCAAGAATTGACGGATGGGATGCAATTGAAAGACCTTCTGCGTTACAGTGGAGTTCATACGAAGATTTTGCAAATGCTCAGCTCGTTTTGAAGAAAATTGATGATTCCAAAGAAAGCGAAATGGTTTACGACCTGACTTCTTTCAAGTCAAAACTTCCTTCTCTTGGTGCTGGCCGTTACGAATGGACAATTAAAGCTACAACTTTAGATGAACTGGACATTTCTGCAGCAGAAAAATTCCACTTTACAGTAAAAGATATTCCACCTTTCGACGCACCAGGAAATGCAAGAACAGATGGAGACGGCAACTATAATGCAGATTACCTTAGACAAACACCATATATCACATTCCACTGGAACAAGGTAAATCGTGCCAGCGACTATGTATTGGAAATTAGAAACGCAAAAAATAAAGTTGTATTCACTAAAACAATTAACGGAAACGCTAATACCTCTTACAAGCTTGAAAATCTAGCAAATTTTGCAAGAGGAGACTTTAACTGGCAGATAAAAGCAGTTCTTATGGACAATAAGAAAAAACGAATCCTTATTGATGGAGCAAATGCCAATGGTAAGTTTAAAATTGACTACAACTTAAAGACAAGTGGAGCAAAGAGAAAGAATACGGGGGCTTTATATGCAGAATAAAAAGCTTCTATTTTTACTAATTGCTTTTGGACTGTCTTCTATAGTATTTGCTCAGGAGGAAAAATCTAAACCTGAAGCAAATACCAATTCCGAACAAACAAATTCTCAGGCAATTCTGGATCCAGAACAGGCTCGCAACGAAAATGCTATTAATAATAAAATTAGTCAGCCTTTTGCCTGGGATAGTGCCGGAGATGTATTAAAATACCAAATTAAAATTGACCAAATTGATGAAGAAACTGGAAAAGCAACGGAGGTTTTCTTTCACGAAACTACAGATGAAGAAAGAGAAGCTTGTTTTATTTACATTGATCCAGTTCTTCCACCAGGAAAATATCGTTCCTACATCTATGTTTACAACATTTTGGGCGGACTTGAAAAAGACCTTACAACAATAGACACCTTTACAATTCACCGTGCATATAAACCAGAAATTAAAAATGTTACCTACCCTCTTTATATGCGTTCCACCATCTATCTTGATGATGAAGACAACAACGGTATAATTGAAATTGAAGGTAACAATCTTTTTGAACCAGACGAAAACAAAGAGTCCATGACCTTTACAGAATACTATCTTAAAAACGATTTGCGAACAATTAAGCCTGTTTCAGTTCTTTTGCACGAAGCTAACAACAAAAAAATGACTTTCAAATTCAACATGCCAGAACTTGTTGTTGGTGATTATAACTTTGTAGCTTTGGATGCCTCAGGTTTACATACAGAAGATAGCAACAATAATAAAATTACTATCAAATTCAAAAAATTAGTCGATTTTGATATAGAAGCAGGCTATGTTTTCCCTATAATACTTCATGACGAAACATTTGAAAAATACTTAAAATCGAATATGTTACCAATGAGTGCCCAGTTTAGAATGACACTAATTCCTTTTAAGCAGAACTGGGGCTATATGGGCTTAGGAGTCAGGTTTTCTTACAGTAGACTTTTCCAGCAATTTAGCACATATTATATAGATGGAAACCTTGGAAACGGACATTTGCTTTTTGTTTACCAGCTTCCAACACTCAAAAGACACTTATTTTTGGAATTACATGGAGGAGTTGGCGTTACATACTTTAATAACATCCTCTTCCATTTCGAACACAATATTACATCCCCTGCTCTAAACACTCTTAGCCTTTCTTATGATGCAGGATTTGCAGCTCAAATCTACTTTAATAAACGTTTATACACAGAAATTGCTGTAGATTATTCATTTACAACAAATAAAGATATGATTTTAGGAATGATAATGCCATCAGTTGGAATTGGCTGGCAATTCTAAGGAGAGAAAATTGAAACGTAGGCTTTCTTTAATTTTATTAAGCACGATTCTTTTTGCCGCATGTAATTTTAACACCATTTTTGAACCAAGTTGGGACGATCCAGTAAAAAACTTTTTTGACGAATACACAAACACCGCAAGTATTGGTGAATACACCATCAGTCCTAACGACCTTCTTTTAGATAAATATGGTTACATTTGTATTCCATGGACAGAAGACCACGAAGTAACATTCTACCTCCGTAACCCACAGCACTTCTCCTTTGTAAGAGGAGCAAACATGAACTTAGACCTGGCCGGAAATGCAGACGGAAACGTTCTAAGCGGTATGGAAGCAGTTACAATTGAACAGGACCCAGAAGATCCTACAATTCTTAAACTTACCTACCCTACAGAATTCCTCCAGGCACATGCAACAGGAACAGACATAAGTCCTTTAGTAAACCTCTTCCACCCAGTTTCCCAGGCCGACTTTGGCGTTTACAGTGAATTAAAACTTTCTAGTAATTCTGTACCACCAACACCAAATGGAGCCGTAGTATTACAAACAAACGAAACTCCATCAACATGGGTTGTATGTTTCAATCTTCCAGAAGCTAACACAATAAACAAGTTCCATAATGATATAGAATCTTTCACTTTTAAAGATACAACCTATAACGTAAATATTTCTAACGGTGTAATTTCTTATGAATCAGATGTAATTACAACAACAAGACCTGGCAATATTGTTGCAAACGCCAGAACTGGAGTTAATTTTACCAGCGATGGACAGTCCACCTATATTTTTACAAATGATATTGCCGACGAAAACAACAAAATCTACACTTTAAAGTTTGTTGATAAAGCAGGTCTAAGTTCTACAATTGACATTTCTGCCCAGGGATCAAAGCTTACTAGTGCAAATGCATATAATTCAAGTGATACAGCCTTCAATGCGGCCCTGCCAGCAGGAATTAGCAACAGAAATGTAATTCAGCAGGATAGTGACGGAAATGCCCAGATTGTTTTACACGCTTTTCCAAATACACTTCAAACAAGTACTTCTGCAGAATCTCAAACTTACGATGCTGATGGAGCAAGTATTATTTATGAAATATATTCTGATGCAACATGCTTAAATCTTATAAAATCGGGCACAATCACAGGCCTTACTGGTACAATCAACCTTCCAAACGGAACTTCTTATATAAAAGCTATTGTTCGTAAACCACTTTATGTTGATAGTGACCCAGTAATTTGGCAATGTCATTCAATTTGTACAAGACTATACGTAAGTTCTAGCGGAAATGATACAGATAATAACGGATCAAAAGAAAAACCATTTGCCACTGTCCAAAAAGCAGTTCAGGTAATTGAAAATGGACTTTTAGTTGGTGACTATACAAGCTCAGATACCCTCGAAGTTATACTCCTTAGTGACATTACAGCCAATTCTGCTTTTGACTTCTCAAGCAACAACGATTCCTTTGTTAATTTCTCAAGTACCTTCAATAATAATACAGTTTTAGTTAGAAGTGATGGAGACACAATCCGTACAATTTCTGCAAATCAGAATTCAAGCGATTCAAGTCCTCGTCAAAAACGAGTTATGACTGTAACCGCAGGATCTATTAACCTTACAAATATCAATCTTTCATCTGGTTACAACCTGACTACATCTAACAGCGGAAGCGGAGCTGGTCTTGCAATACTTGGAGGAAGTGTAGTTTATACAAATGGTTCAGTTTCTGGAAATACTGCATACATTGGAGGAGGAATCTACCTGGCAGAAGATTCCAGCCTGTCTTTAAATAAAGTAACAATAAGTGATAATGTTGCCACAGGTACAGGTGGTGGTCTTTATGCAGAAGGAAACCTTACTCTGGCTGGACAAGAAATTACAATTAATTCAAATACCCTTAGCAATGGAAGTGCAGGAAACCTTTATCTAACAGAAGGAAAAATTATTACAGTTTCTGCAGATATTAGCAACTCTTCAATTGCAATTAACAAAGCATTTGGTCAAGATGGTGAACCAACCGTGGCTTCTCCTGTAATATTTACCCAAGGCTATGGAAATTACAACTCAAGTGCTCCAGGCTATATATTCACTACCGAAAATGAATATCCAATTGGTAGTATAAACGGAGAAGCTGCATTTACCTTATCTGGCGGTACATTATACGTTCCAACAAATTATTCATTTACTACAAGTCTTGCTACAGCTGCCGCTAACGGAAATTACTATTTCTACCCTGGCCAAGAAAAAACATTTACTCTAACTATTACACCTCGTTATTCTGGAAACCCAGCCCCACTATATTATAATTACCAGGATAAGGAACTTTATACAGATTCTGCTATGACACAAGCAGCCGCATCTGGTGTTAAGGTAGGTTGGACAGCCGCACTTTATAGTGGTTCAACAAAAGTACACGATTTTACTCCAGTAGATGTTAGTGGAGGAATAAATCTAACAATTCCAACTACAATTAGCTACGAAGATACATATATTCTTAAGGTAACTTACACATATATGGGTCTTTCTTATAACTCAAACTATACAATATATGGTTCAACTTCAAATGCTTATTCAATAGTCGATATTATTCCAACATTGACAGAAAATACCACAATAACTCTTACAGGAGCCACAGATACAGATGGACTGTATGCCATAAAAACTGCATTAAAAAGTTTATATTCAAACGATAATACTGTTCGAATTACTCTTGACTTATCAGGAACAACAGGCCTTACAGAAATTGCTGAGAACCAGTTTTCTTATTGTTATAGCCTTTGTAACGTTATTCTTCCATCGTCTGTAACATCTATTTTAGAATCTGCTTTTGAAGGGTGCAATTTAACATCATTACCAAATCTTGATAATGTCACTTCTATTGGCAGAAAGGCATTCTATTGGTGTGACAGGCTTTCAGAAGTAACTCTACCAGATAGTGTTACTAGTGTAGCTTATCGGTTTGTATATAATTCTTCTAATTTAAGATCAATAGTCTTTTCGAATAATATAACAGAACTTCCAGGTTATTGTGTATATACAATGGATTCGCTTACTTCAATAACACTTCCTCTTAATCTTAATACAATAAATGCCAAAGCAATATATCAATGCAATAACCTTACTAACATAACCTACCCTGGAACAATGGCACAATGGAATAATATTAATAAGTTGAGCTACGGGTTAAGTGAATTAGGTACAAATACTGTTCATTGTAGCGATGGAGATGTTACATTCTAGTAGGAATAAATTAAGTATGTTACAGACTCTACAATCGCTCATTTGCATATTTTTTACTTTATGATATAATTTTCTACGGAGAAGGTTTTAATTATTAAAAAAATGTTTATGAAAAGAATTATAATAATATCATTATGTCTTTTTGCGTTAACATCATGTACTAATCTTATTAATGAAACAATCTATGACAAAGTCTCAACAGAAGAAAGTCCAACAGAAACAATAAACTTTATTGGAAACATTCAGGCAAACGGAGCCCTGCCCTCTACAGTTTTTGAACTTGTTAAAAATGACCAGACCCGTTCAGCCTTACCAACAATTAGTGACTTAAGTCTTTTTGCTACTGCAACAACTTCTGATGGAAGCTTAAATAGCACAGGAATTTTTTTAGAAGACTCAAATCCTATATGTTTTAGTATAGCTCTTTCTACAGGCCACACCTGGACTATAACCTGCGGCTTAAAAACTTCAAACGGTGCTATTGTTTTTTCAGATTCCTGCCAAGTTACCATTACCAACGACAATCCTGTATTTTCTTCATATAATTTCATACCACAAATAACAGAAGGAAGCGGAAGCGGCTCTGTAAACCTGCCAATAACTCTAGAAAGCGGACACAACATAGACCATATAACAGCAACATGCCCTTCGTCCTTATGGAATGCAAGCGTTGATGACATTTCTTCTCCAAGCCTGGTAGCATCAGACATTCCTTGCGGCTCTTACGAAGTTACTTTAAATTTTTACGAAGCTTCAAACATATTAAAATACAGTACAACTCAATCTATTACAGTATTAAATTCTCTTACTACCGATACATGGATATCTGACGCAAGCGGTTTAATTAATGATGATGGAGTCTTTTATCTTACGAACAGTCTCATAGACCAGTATATAAGAACCATATTTTATATTGGCAATACAGGGGTGGGTAGTGAACCAAGCGACACAAATGGAAGTGGAAGCCCTTACGAACCATTTGAAAGCCTTTCTAAAGCCATTTCCGTTATAGCTTCTACAGGCGTTTCTACAAAAAATTACCAGATTTTTATTTCTGGAACTTTAACAGGAAAACAAACTCTCACTTCAAACCTTGACAACAAGGCGGCTTCAATTACAATTCAGGGCTTAAATGGTCTGGATGAAAACAAGATTCCTCAGGACAGTCTGAACGGAAATCAAGCAGGCACAACCCTAACTGTTGAAACAAGCGTTCCTATATCTATTAAAAATCTTAAAATTACAGGCGGAAAAAGTAGTAACGGAGGCGGCCTGTATTTGCAAAACCAATCAGTTGTTGTAAAACTTTTGGACGGAACTCTTATTACAGAAAATGAAGCTACTTATGGTGGAGGAGTTTACAATAAGGGAACTCTGTTTATGGCTGGAAGTGCAATGATAGGAAAGAGTACATCTACAATTGCAACATCATCTTCTTATGGAAACAGCTCAACAACGTCTGGAGCTGGAATCTATTCTATTAGTGGGTCAAAAATATATCTTGGCTACACTTCATGGACAAGCTCAAGCGTCAACTGTCCTTTAAAACTTACCGGCGGCGTATGTGGAAATTATCTTTCAAATAGTTCAAGTATTAGTGCCTATGGTGGTGGTATTTTTAACGTAGGACAACTTTACATTGATAGTGGAAATATTTCTTATAATTACGCCATTAATGGAGCAGGTATTTATACAGAAAGTGATATTACAATGACTGGCGGCACTATAGAAGGAAACGAGGGAAATTCATCAGGATACGGAGGCGGTGTTGGTGTATATAATGGAAAAACATTTACAATGAGTGGCGACTCCAAAATCCTTGACAATAAAAATATGAAATTTGGGGCTGGCATTTTCCTTAATTATAACAATTGCAAACTTGTAATGAAGGGTGGAGAAATAAGCGGTAATATTGCAGAAACACATGGCGGAGCCGTATATATGCACGATTTGAGCAGCTCAAGTCATAGTGACATGCAAATTAGCGGAAGCTCATACATTCCTTATGGCGGAGCAGTAAATAACAATGATATTTTTATGCTCGACTTCAACGCAAAAATTACAATAACAGGTTCTCTTTCTGACCGCGAGGCAAACAATTTAATCTATATCACTCCAAAAGAAAACTCACAAAATACATACACAGAAGGCACAACACTTCTTTATGCTGACAGCGGAGTTTCTCTTGCGGATGAATTCTATAAGTTTGGAGTAACGCCAGATTCACAAGGTAAAAATTGGTCAATAGACACAAATGGAAATCTTTCTTCACTTATCTTTACTTATATTACTGAAGAAACTCTGGCAAATTTTTCTCCAAGCTCTTCAACTGCATATATTATTATTGTTGACAGTTCCTTTGGTAATACTGAAGTACAGTCCCTGCTTTCCAAAATTAAAGGTACAGTTGGTGAAGGAACTATACTTAACTTAGGCAATTCAACAGCAACTTCAATATCAACTTCATCATTATATTGGCTAACTAGTGGAGTGTCTTCTATTACTCTGCCAGCTACACTTTCCTCCAGGTTGGGTAGTCAATTTTTCCAGGGCGCATATACACTAACAGAAATAATTGTTCCTGAATCAAATACAATTTACAGCTCGCAGGATGGTGTTTTATATACAAAAGATAAGACGGGACTAATAAGATATCCTCCTGCAAAAGAAGGGGATTCATTTACATTGCCTGAAACAGTATACCAACTGTATTATGAGGCCTTTGATTACAATAAAAATCTTAAAACAATAAACGGTCTTACCCAGATAACAAGCTTTATAAATAATGATAGTGATGCTGTATTCAGTAATTGTGAAAAATTAGAGGAAATTGATTTATCAGGTTTAACTTGCAGTACTTTAAGTTCATATACAATTAGATATTCCTCTGCCTTAAAAAAGGTAACGCTTTCTACAAGTATTACAACAATCGACTTTGCATGTTTTCAATCCCTGAGTAATCTTGAAGAAGTACATTTTAAAACAACCACTCCGCCTCTTCTAAAAATCTCCGGTACTGATGGTTATTATCTCAATTTTAAATCCTGTTCAAAAGTAAAATTCTATGTTCCTTCTGAGGCTGTAGACGCTTACACAAATGCGACTGGAAATAATGGAATTTGTAACCCAACTTATAATGGAGCGGCAACTACAACAGAAGGACTTCAGGCTTTAATTATCGGCGAATAAAGTTTTATAGCAAGAGAATTCACTTTTTATAAATAATCTTCGCACCTTTAATTTAACCAAAAATTATGTTAATATAATCTTATGAAGAAGGTATTAATTGCAGATAATCATCCCCTCTTTAGAGACTTTCTTAAACAAAAGCTTTCTGAAGAGCAAATAGAAGTTATTCTAACCCAGGAAAACCGTGATATTTATACCAAAATGATTACGACTCTTCCAAACCTCATCATTCTTGATATGGATGATGATAATTCTGAAGAGATGAGTTTCCTTGAGTCAAAAACAGAAGATTCAAACGCAGTCAATATTCCTGTAATTATAACAGGTCCAAAACGAGACCGCCAAAGTATTGCAGCCCTTGCAAAATACGGTGTAATAAAATACTTTGAAAAACCTGTTCAATTTGACCTTCTTTTCAAATCAATAGGACAAGTTGTTCACATTCCTCTTTCAATGGACACAACACCTTGTGTACTGGACCTTCATCATAATAACAACATTATTTTTGTAGAACTTGCCCTTGGCTTAAACAGAGAAAAAATAGCTCTTCTTCAATTTAAACTTTCCGAAATGATTGAAAAAGAAGAAATTGAAAATCCTAAAGTAATCATCATGCTTACAAATCTTGAGCTTACCTTTGTAGACGGTTACAATTTGGAATGTCTTATTGATAATGTTCTGGCCTGTCCTCAAATCCATCCTAACAGTGTAAAAATTCTTTCACTTAGTCCATTTGTTCATGATTTACTTATTGGGCATCAGAATTACGCTGGAATTGAAATGTCTAACAACCTTACCAGACTTTTGACCGATTTGGTAGACACTTCTGTAAGTTCAGATGTAACAGATTTAATTACAAACAAAATTCTTACTCCATCTTTTGAAACTGACGAAGACAGAGGCTCTATGGCTACCCGTTTTGCTGCCGATGCCGTAGACAAAAGTGTCGATATAAAAACTGGTACCGTACTTGTAGTTGCCATTATTGATAGCGACGAAGCTTCTGCCGAAATGACTAGAATTGCCTTTGAGCAAGCCGGTGCCACCTGTGTTACTTTTTCGACCGGAAAAGACTTTTTAAGTTACTACAAAGACGGAAAATTCGACTTAATCATTCTTGATATTTTGCTTGCCGATAAAACTGGTCTTGCACTTTTACAAGCTCTTCAAAAGAGACCTAAAACGCCTCCAATTATCATTTATTCAGCAACAACCCAACGCGAAGTAATTGTAAAAGCCCTTGGAGCAGGAGCAAAGACATATCTGGTAAAACCTCAAAAATCTAGTACTCTTGTGCAAAAATCTCTGGCTGTTTTACACGGTCAGGAATAAAACTTTATTTAAGCGGTTATAAAATGACTAAAATAAATCTTCATACTCATTCAACTTTTTGCGACGGAAAGAACACTCCCGAAGAAATGGTTCTTTCTGCCCTGGAAAAAGGTTTTTCTGTCCTTGGTTTTTCAAGCCATTCCATGTACCCTTTTAGTTCCGACTGGCATATTCCCTCTAATCAACATGCTGATTATGTAAAGGCAATTCGAGAGCTTGCAGTTAAATACCAGGACCGAATTAAAATTTTATGTGGCTTTGAGTGTGACTATTTTCCCCCTTTGAGCATTCCAGAAAAATCGCATTTTGGTGAACTTAAGCCCGATTATCTTATTGGTGCTGTACATTACGTTGTTCACAATAATATGCAAGCAACTGTAGATGACGCTACAAATAAGGTCCAGGAAGGCCTAGAAAGGCTCTACAAGGGCGATGGAAGGCTTTGTGTGCATGATTACTACCAGGCCCAAAGAGACATGTTAAAACAGGGCAATTTCGAAATCTGGGCACATCCTGACCTGGTTCGTAAAAGGAATGGCCTTCTTCACTTTTTTGATGAAACTGAAAAATGGTATAAGGATGAAGTTCGCGAAACAGTAAAAGTTGCAGCCAAAACAGGCGTTATTGCCGAAATTAATACAGGTGCAATTGCCCGTGGTGCCATGGATGACGTTTATCCTTCATCATACTTTTTGTCTCTGCTGCATGATGCAGGTATTCCAGTTTGTATTAGTTCCGACTGTCACAACGCCCCTGACCTGGATTGTGCCTTTGATCGTGCCATTCAAATAGCCAAAAAGGCCGGCTACAAGGAATTAGTTTACCCTATTGCAGGTAGCATTCCGCTATAAAAAAAGGACTCTCTTTTGAAGAGAGTCCCCTGTATAAATGCAAAATTAATATTGAATTATCTGTTACGACGTTCTTCTGCATTTGCACAATCAATACACATAAGTGCATAAGGCAAAATTTCTAGTCTTTCTTTTGGAATTTCTTTACCACAAACTAAACATATTCCATATTTATGTTGATTAATTCTGTCTATAGCATTATCAATTTTCTTTAATGTGTTTGCATCTTGAGTTCCCAAAGAATTGAGCAACTGTCTATCTATAACATCTGACGCAACATCTGCTTCATCACCAGAATCAACAGTTTTTACAAGGTTGCGCATGTCTTCACTCTGTTCCGAGAGAGATTGTAACAAAGTTCTTCGCTGCTCCAGTAATTTTTCCTTCATCTTGTCTAGAAATTCTTGATCCATCTGCTTCCTCCCGCATTTTTTAACTAATATTGTAATGTTATGAAGTTTTGTATATAATAATATAAATGCAAATTTCCAAAAAGACAAACTTTTTTTTCGGAAATCGCATAATTAATTTTCATACATTTTTAGACAAAGGATTACCATGGCAAAAGAAGAAGCTATTGAGGTAGAAGGAATCGTAAAAGAAGCCCTTCCAAACACAACCTTCCGTGTTGAATTGCAGGGTGGCCACGTTATTTTGGCTCACTTATCTGGAAAAATGCGTAAGCATTACATTAGAATCGTTCCTGGTGACAGCGTAAAAGTTGAACTTTCACCTTATGATTTGAATAAGGGACGTATCGTTTTCCGCGAAAGATAATCGGTAAATATATGAAAAACACTATCCGCTTTGCACAGAAAATCAATTCCTCAACGTTGGCTTACCTTTATTATAGCTATGATTTTCTCTTTATGACTGCGGAAGTTGCACGCTAATGCTAAACTTGTATTAGTAGCCTAAAATGGTAAATACAAAGCCTTCCGTAAAAATGGAAGGCTTTTTTTATATATAAATATTTAAGCAAAAAAAATTAGGGATTGTATCCCCAGGAGATTTACATGACTTTATACGAAGATTTAAAATGGCGCGGTCTTATTAAAGATGTTGCTGGTGACGAAGCCGAATTGCAGAAGATTCTTGATGGAGAAGCTTTCTCTTTTTACTGGGGAACTGACCCTACTGCCGATTCCCTTCATCTTGGCCATTATTCTTCACTCTGTATGGCAAAACGCCTTGCCAATGCGGGAAAACACCCTGTATTGCTCTGTGGTGGTGCTACAGGCCGTATTGGAGACCCTCGTCCTACTGCAGAACGCGAAATCATCTCTGACGAAGCTGTAAACAACAATATTAAAGGCATTCGCGACCAGGTAAGCCGTATTGTTCCACAGGCTGAACTTGTTGATAACTACGACTGGATGAAGGATTACACTTTCTTAAACTTCCTCCGCGATATTGGTAAGTACATCAACGTAAATTACATGCTTGGAAAAGATATTATTCAGCGTCGTCTTGAAACTGGAATTACTTATGCAGAGTTTTCTTATATGCTGATGCAGGGTTACGACTTTCTCCACCTCTTCCAGGAAAAGAACTGTATTATGCAGGTTGCTGGTTCTGACCAATGGGGAAACATTACAACGGGTGTAGATTTTATTCGCAAGGTTTTAGACAAAACTGCTTATGCCTTTACTATGCCTTTGATTTTGGATTCAACCGGCAAAAAGTTTGGTAAATCAGAAGGTAACGCTCTTTGGCTTGATAAAGAAAAAACTACTCCTTATGCAATTTACCAGTACCTTATCAACACTGATGATTCTAAGGTTTTGGAATATCTTAAGGTTTTCACTTTCCTCACAAAAGAAGAAATCGAAGACATTTACGCTCAGCAGCAGGCCGCTCCAGAAACTCGTATAGCACAAAAAACTCTTGCCTGGGAAGTTGTAAAAGACTTGCATGGTAAAGCAGAAGCAGATAACGCTGTAACAGTAAGCCAAAAGCTTTTTGCAGGCGATTTTAAGAATCTTTCTGTAAGCGATATTCTTTCTGGAATGAAGGGAGTTCCAACCTTTAAGTTTACAGAGGAATTACCACTCGTAGATGTAATGGTAAACAACGGTATGGCTTCTTCTAAACGTGAAGCACGTGAATTTATCAAAAACAAGGCATTGTCTATTAATGGTGATGTAGTAACAGATGAAACAATGATTGTTAAAAAAGATATGGCTCTGGAAGGTAAGGTAATTATTTTCCGCCGCGGTAAGAAAAAGTATTATTTAGCAGAAATGTAATTTAGCATAAACGCAAAAAAATGCAGGGTTTGAAATTTCAATTTTAAGCCCTGCATTTTTTTTATTTAGATTTTACTGTTCTCAATCCTCTAATGGCGGTACCAATTCCTCTGATACCATCTGCAAAAACTCCAATACAAATTAAAAAACCAAATGGAATAATATAAAAAGATATTCTGAACATAAACATTGCAACAAGTGACTGAATAGCCTTCATAAAAAGCATTTGCCAGTAGTCGCCGCGAGTGTAAGACCTGCGTTGACGTGATCTATTCTGACTGTTGTAATAATTATTATAAGGATTATCGTTTTGATACTGATTCTGGGTTTGATTCTGTCTGTAAGAACCGGCAAAATTCTGCCAGAAATCCTGTCCAAAAGGATCTGCATAAGTATATTGATATTGTCTCTGATATTGTTGTTGAGTAGAATTCGAATAATCGTTTGTTGAATAACCGCCTAAGTCATAATTACGGCGTTTTCCTTCATCACTCAAAACATCATAGGCCGCAGTAATTTCTTTAAATTTTTCTTCTGCTTCCTTATTACCAGCATTTCTGTCTGGATGATACTTAAATGCGAGAGTCCTATAAGCCTTTTTAATTTCGTCAGCACTTGCGGTTTTAGAAACCCCAAGTACCTCGTAGTAATCTTTCATATACCTATAAAATAATAATTTAAGCCCTTAGTTACAAGTAAATTTTATTTAATTCTATAAGTTTCAGGTGCACCAAGATATGAATCTGGCATAATCTGATTTGCAGGATAAATTACTATTTTTTCCAGTACAATATTTGGTGTTACAGGATAAATACGCATTGTATTTAAGCCCTTACAACAATCAGCATAAACTGTAGAAATTCTTATATTGTTTGTTACGTCATTTCCCCATGGCTGCTGATTATCACCAACTGCAAAACCTTCTTCTACAACGTCTTTCAGAATTTTTTTGCCGTTTACTTCAAGAATAAACTGCATTTTGTTGTCCTTATAAGCAGGATTAGAAGGATTCAGATAAAAGTCAAAGGTCTGAACTCCATCATCATTCATAGCAAACTTATATTCAACATAAGGTGCATGTTTTCCCTTAGGGTATGATAAAGTAAGTGGGAAAGCTTTCAAAGCTGATAAAGTTTTGCCATAACCTGGAAGAACTTCAAAATGAGAGTCATTTGCTCCACCACAAATTGCAAAATAATGTTCTGCTTCAATAGAAAGATATTTTTCGGTCTGTACGAATGTTCCCTTTGGATAATTCATTTCTGGAACCTGGGCATCAATTTCTACACTAACTTCAATTTTTGCTCCGTTTCCATCATCACTCTGGATTTTAAGAATATCCTTTTTAGAAGAAGCCTGAGCCAACTTCTGGCGATCAATTGTAAGTACTACAGTTTCAATGTGCAGTTCCTTATCAGACTCAACTACAACCGTAAGCCACTTGCTGCCTTCTCCAACAAAGTCCAGCATAAATGGAACGCCAGGAGCATAACAGCCTGCAATTTTAATTTTTGCTTCTGTTACATCTGGATTTTTAAAAGCGGTAAGTTTTAACTGTCTTACAGTCCATTCACGTCCGGTTGTAGTAAAATCTTGACCATCAATCCAAACTGTAAAACGCTTTTTACGAGTTGGTTCAATATAAGTATAAGTTGGATAACGGTTTTCGGCCTCTGACCAGTTTATAAATCCAAAATGCTCAGACCAACCAGATGCATAGAATTTTCCGTCATCAATTTTGTCACATTCGTCCACAAGTCTCTGGTCATATTTATAACATTCGCGAACTTTATCAGCATATATATTAGCCGCAATTGCAGATTTTCTTGCAAACCATTTATTTTTTCCACTGTAAAGCTGCATTCTAAGAATATTCATATTTCCGCAAGCTGGCAGGAAAACTTCCAGGAAGTAACCAGCCGCAAGATTTTCTGGAATATTTTTTCTAAGTTCTTCTGCCTTTGCAATAATTTCATTCGCCTGCTCCAGGACTTTATCACTTTCGCAGAAATTGATTGGGTGGAAGGTTTCTGGCTGTATACATTCAGTTCTACGCAAATTGGTAAGTTTTGTATAGCCGTTTACAATCTGGCAAATCTCGGCCTTCTGCTGGTCTGTAAGGCATGCAAACTGCTGATTTGCCCAGTCCCTTACATAATTTTCTACCAATGCTGTTGATTTTGAATATTTTTCGTAATCATAAGCAAGATCTAAGAAATATGCCAAAGGAAGTTCGTTAGTCATTACATCACCAACATTTACAATCCACAAATCTCTAATTCCAAAATCATAAGCGGCACACATCTGTTCCTTTACTTTTGGAAGATAAGAGGTATTGAACCATTCATAACTAAAAGGCCATCCATGGTAGTCAAAATGGTAGTACATTCCGTATCCACCCTTATGATTACGCATTGCCTCTGTTGGAACTGTACGAAGGTTTCCATGATTGTCGTCGCAAAGCATAAGAGTAACGCCTTCAAGCTCAGGACTATTCATTAAACCTGGTGTATGTTTATCTCCGTAGAAATAAGGTTCAACTTCCTTATAAAGGGCCAGCATTCTTGGAACCTTGTCCAAATCTTCATTTACATATTTTTTGATAAGAGAATTCTGAGTTTTAAGAACATCTCTAAGCAGCTGTATATTATCTGCCAGAGTTGCATTCTGCATAATTGCTGTATCAGCTTCGCCTCGCATTCCCACTGTAATAACGTTTTCAAATTTTCCGCTGCGCTTTAGTCCGTCTTCCCAGAATTTTGTAATTCCTTCTTCATTTGAACGGAAATTCCAGGCATCGCCATAAATTGAATTAGGACCGCGAAGGTGTTTGTACTCTTCTCCGGCACGGCAACATGGCTCGTGGTGACTAGCCCCCATAATTACACCAAGTTCATCGGCTAATTCGGCATTTGCAAGGCCAGGACCATCATCTGAAAAGCGAGAAGCCCACATTGCAGGCCAGAGATAATTTCCCTTTAAGCGTAAAAGAAGTTCAAAAACATGTTCGTACATTTTGGCATTAAAACCTCCAAAATTATGCTTTGACCAGTTTCCGCAAGCAGGCCATTCATCATTAATAAAGAAACCTCTAAATCTTACGCTTGGTTCTTTTGAAACATATTCACCTTCTACCAGAGAAATACTATTCTGATGAGCAGGAAGTATGTCTGCCCAGTCTACAAGTGGAGAAATTCCCATAAGGTCAGATAAATGGAAAAGTCCGTAAATTGTACCTCTTTTATCTGAACCGGCAATTATGATTTTGGATTCTGTAACAACAAATGCATAAACTTCGCGTTTTCCACGAATTTTATTTATGATTTCAGGAGCAATTTCTTTTTCAACCAATGAAGAGCCTTCTGAACTAAGCCCCAGGGTTCCAAAGATTACAGCAGGCACTTTTTCTTCTATCAGGCTTGCCTGGTTAGTTGCTTCTGGTAAAATTCCCGTTATTCGCTGGACATCAAGTCTAACTTTATCAGCAATTTTTTTTACTCCAGAAAATTCGTTCTGCTCACACACAAAAAGAAGGTCCAACTTACCCTTTTCAACTGAAATCTTAAACATGTTTTAATCCTATTTATTTTTTATATTTTTAATACTTTATGTATTTTCCACTAAGTGCCAGTAGGGCAAAAAAGTACAAACAATTGTCATAGTAACGGCGGCGTCCTGTACGCATTGGAGTTTCCCAAAAGCGTTTTACTGCACGTTTTACAGCTGAATTATCGCCATCCTTATCAGAAATTGCAAGAGCTGACTCCGCTACTGTAGCTATAAGTCCAATTGGGTGTCGGGCATTTTTCTTTAAGGCTTTTCCGTCTACCATATAGTCTTTTAATTCTTCGGCAGTTTTTCCATCAAAAAAGTTGATGATGTTTTCGGCAATCTGTGATAAAGACTCTGTTTTTCCACACCAAAGGGCATCCAGTCCAATATTTGCGGCAACTCGGTAAGAGTCACTAAAGAAGGTTCCATGATGTTCTGGTGGCAATGGGTTTCCTTCATCTGTAGCATATTCGGCTGCAAGGCCTGTTACTGGATGGCAAGCCTTTACCAGGTACTTTCGGCTGGCCTTGGCTGCTTCTTCCCAAAATTCCTTATCTTCTGGATCTGCACGCTGGGCAAATATTTCGTAGAAATGTGGAAGATGATAAGAAGGGTCTGTAAATGGACAGTTACAAACAAAACGGATATGGTGATATTTTTCATCCCACATTTTACTTGGACCGTGAATTGCAGTTCTAAGGATGGCACGAGCTTCTTCTGTATAATTGAAGATTCCTTCTCCATTGCCCCATCTTTCTGCCGCAAAGAAGAGTGCCATTGCAAAATACTCTTCTCCATCTGGGGCAGGACCATCTGCATTTTTACGACCGTCCAACTGATTAGACCAGCAGAAGAAACCCGCATTTGGCCCCTTATCAAGATACATGTAGGTTCTTGCCCACTTCCAGATTCTGTCAAAAATATCTTTACGGTTCATCTGAAGGGCCATCATCATTCCATAAGACATTCCTTCAGTTCTTGCATCATCGTTTCCAGTATCTTCCATATAGCCCATTCCATCTGGGGCTTCAAAATAAAAGTGATTTGGATTTTTTTGGTCAAAAATGTTATTCCATGCATCGATTACACGATTTTCAATATCAAATTTAGAATAACCATATTTTTCTAATAAACTTGTCATATATACTAGGATACAACCAAAATTTTTGACCGTCTATCGTGTATATTTCTTATAAAAACAAAAAAACCACCGTTTAGAAGCTACTTTAAACAGTGGTTTTGATTTCAAACTTAAAGCTTACAGAAAGACTTATTTATTCTTTTTCTGTTCACTTGGTTTAGATTTAGCACCTGCAACAGCAGCGGCCATCTTAGCCTGAGCCTTTGCCAAATCGTTACACATAAGAATTGGCTGACCTGTAGCATCCAAACAGTCACGCCAGAGTGAACCTTCTGGATCAACTGCATTTCTGTGAGCTGTAACAGCCTTGATTGGGAGGTGAACGAACTTGTCGTGTACCAAACCAATTACACACTTTGTTTTACCAGCCATAGCTGCATGTACAGCGTTGTTTCCAAGTCTTTCACAATAGATAGAGTCAGAAGCAGTTGTAACTGATGCACGAACCTGGTAAGAAGGATCAATATATTTTAAGTTGATTTCGATATTCTTTGCTTTGAAGTATTTTTCAATTTCAGACTTAAGGAACAAACCGATATCTGAAAGTTTTTTGTTTCCAGAAGCGTCTGTAGCACCTGTTGACTGGAGTAAATCCTGTCCGGCACCTTCAGAAACTACAATTACTGCATGTCCACGTTTTGCAAGACGGCGTTCAAGGCAAGCAAGGAATCCGTTTTCACCTTCCATTTCAAATGGAACTTCTGGAATTAAACAGAAGTTTGTTTCGTGTGATGCAAGAGCAGCTTCTGTAGCAATAAAACCAGCTTCACGTCCCATAAGTTTTACAAGACCAATACCATTAATCTGGCTTGCAGCTTCCATATGAACGGCTGCAACTGCTTCTTTAGCACGCTGAACGGCAGTTTCAAAACCGAAAGAACGGTCAATGAACATAAGGTCATTATCTACAGTTTTTGGAACACCAACTACAGCACATTTCATTCCGCGTTTTTCAACTTCGCAGGCAATATCATAAGAACCACGCTGAGTTCCATCACCACCAAGAATGAAAAGCATATTAATTCCATCTCTTTCAAGACAGTCAACAATTTCTGAAACACGCTGTCCACCACCGCGGCTTGTTCCAAGGTAAGTACCACCAATCTTGTGGATTTCGTCAATAAGATAGCGGTCAAGTTCAATAGGTTCATAGCCTTCATCAGCGAAGAAACCATGGAAACCATACTGGTAACCCTTAATTGTCTTTACACCGTAACGTGTGTTCAAACAGCGAACAATAGCACGAATTACATCATTCAAACCAGGACAAAGACCTCCACAAGTACAAATACCTGCTTTTGCGTGTGCTGGGTCGAAGAAAATCTTTTCACGAGGACCGGCTTTTTCCATCAAGTTTGATGAATCAAGTACAATTGGTTTTGTTTTATCGTAAACATTTACTTCAGAAAGAACGTAAGAATCATCTCTTACATAATTAGCTGTATAATCACCATGAACAGTAGAGAGTTTGATTGGGGACTGGATAGTACAAGGTCCCAAGTTGTCAATTGTGAAATCAAATTTTTCTTCAGACATAACACACCTCAATATTTAATGTTAATAATTTATAACGTATAAACTATTTTTTCAATAAGAAGAAACTTAAAAGATTACAGTTATTTACTTAATAATTAACTCGGCAAATGCCACCATCAAAGGTAAAGTAACTATACAAAGTAAACTTGTAACAGAAACTATAAGACTTGCGTAAGATGCATTTTTATCAAAAACACAAGCAAGCCCCGGAATTGTAGTTGCAACAGGACAAGAAAGACATATCATTACTACAAAAATCAACATCCTTACATCAGGGAAATTTCCGCATAGTTTATAAATTCCAAGCAAAACAAAAGTACAAATAAAGCTGCAAATAAGTAATCTTAAAATAGAAAACTTTGTAATTTTCCATATATATTCTTTTCCTTCTGCAGGATTAAAACTTGCAATAAGAACTCCAATCACAATCATGGAAACTGCAGTATTCAAATCTGAAATCATAGAAAGTGGAGTTGCTAAAACCTGTGGAAGCGTAAAAGGCATACAGTAAAGAACAATTCCAAGGGCAACCGCAATAATGTTTGGGTTGGTAATAATTTTCTTAAAATTGGCAGTTCCGCTCAACTGATGGTAACCATAAGTCCATATTAAAAGATTAAAAATAACCAGATAGCCCATAAGATAAAAAACACCCTCATCTCCAAAAACACCACGAATAAGAGGGATTCCAATAAAACCACAATTGGTAAAGGCAATTCCCAAACGGTCAATTTGATCTTTAGAAGAAAGCAGACCTACAAGAATCATAATGCCATGAACTACAAGAGCAAGGGCTGCAACAAAAAGAAGCTGTTTTAATTTTCCCCCGTCAAACTCCTTATTAAAGGAATTAATGATAACACTAGGATTGATAAAGTAGAGCAAAAGTTTACTCAAGAATTTTCGCTGGTCTTCATCAACCTTAAAAGCCTTTGCAAATATAAAACCACAAAGCCCGATTATAAACATTGTAATTAACTGCTTCATTACCAGAAGATACATATTTTTGCCTCAAAAAATTTAATTAGAGCAATTATAAAGAATTACAACCCACTTGAAAACATCTGAATAATTTTATAATATAGATTCACTTGCCGGGATGGCGGAATTGGTAGACGCCCAGGACTTAAAATCCTGTGTCGAGCAATCGACGTGCCAGTTCGATTCTGGTTCCCGGCAACCGGCCTTCTTGCTAAGCAGGAAGGCTTTTTTTTTGGAGAAAATACTATGATTTTTCATTCCTACTCAAAAACCTGTGCCTTTTCATCAATCGACGCAATCAGAGATAAACATGTAACAATTATGGGACTTGGCCTAAACGGTGGTGGAGAAGCAGCCGTTCGTTTTTTCTTACAAAAAGGTGCCTATGTTCTAGTTACAGACATGAAAACTCAGGAACAGCTCCAGCCTACAATTGACCGTATTGCAGCCGACAAAAATCTTGATACTTCCCGTTTGACCTACCGCCTTGGAGAACACAGAATCGAAGATTTTGAAAACGCCGACTGTGTAATTAAAAATCCAGGCGTAAAATACGAAGGCAACAAATACCTGGCAGCAGCTAAAGCAATAGAAACAGATCTTTCAATTTTTTTACGTTTCACCGATTGTCCTATTATTGCAGTTACAGGCAGCAAGGGAAAATCTTCTACCGTCAGTGCAATTTACTACGGACTTAAGACAGCAGGCTACCAGGCCTTTTTGGGTGGAAACATTACAGTAAGTCCACTCACCTTCTTTGATCAGGTAAATCAGGATACTCCAGTTGTTATAGAATTTTCTTCATGGCAATTAGCAGACCTGCGAGGCCGTGGAGTTCTTCGTCCTCACATCTCAATCATTACTAAAATTGTTCCTGACCACCAGAACTGGTACGGAAATATGGAAGATTACGTTGCCGACAAACGCCTGATTTATGCAGACCAGACAAAGGGCGACTATTCTATTTTTGATGCAGAAGATGATGAACTTGGAACAGGTCCAGACAAAACCCTTCATCCAGATGCCTCTAGCTGGGGAAATCTTTTTGCAAGCGAAACAAAGGCTACTGTTCTCCGTTACGGAAAAGGACCTTTAGAAGCCGACCCAAAGACTGGAAAACCGGTATACGGTGTTTGGCAGGATAAAGATTCTAAGGGTAACTTCTGCGGTAAAGTTTTCTTGCCACAAATGAAAAAGCCTGAGGTAATTTTAAAAGGCCTTTCTGTTCCTGGCGAACACATGAAAATAAACCTTTTAAATGCCGCCCTGGTTATGTACCTGATGGGTATTCCTGCTGACCGTACAGCACAAATTTGCGGCTCTTGGACAGGAATTGACCACAGACTCCAGTTCTTCCACGAATGGACAAATTCAAACAAGGCAAAAATAAAGTTCTACAACGACTCTTGTGCAACAGTTCCAGAAGCAGCAGCTGCCGCAAGTCAGTCCTTTGGTAAATCTGTCATTTTTATGACAGGTGGAACCGACAAGGGACTGGATCTTACACAACTTGCACATGTACTTACCCAAAAAGGACAGTTTGACCAGTTGAATGAAAATGGGGTTATTCCAGTAAAGGACCTTTATCTTTTAGCAGGAAGTGCCACCGACAAACTTTTGCCAGAACTTAATAAAGAAGAGATAAAGTACAAGGGGCCTTTCAACAGCCTGGACGAACTTCTTGATCAGGCAAAAAAAGACCTGGAGAATCTTTCGGAAGATAATATCTTCGTTTTCTCTCCAGGTGCAACCAGCTTTGGAATGTTTACCAACGAATTTGACCGTGGCAACAAGTATATGAAAGGTATAAAAGACAGATTCTAGCTCTAGGCCTTATAGTTCAAAGCAGAAACTACAGCTTTAATACCAGCCTTTCCAACGTTAGAAGATTTTCCAACGCCCCAGGCTTCTGTTCCATCCTCTTTAGTAATGCTTACATAAGCAATAGCCTTTGTATCGGCCCCCTGTCCAATGGAATGTTCATGGAAGGAAATAAGATTAAATCTTGGAGCAGGAGTCTGCTTGATGGCATTTACAAAGGCATCCAAAGGACCGTTTCCATTTCCTGCAACAGCGTAATCCTTGCCATTCCAAGAAATTGTGGCAAGAACTGCAACCTGTTCCGAATCAACATCAGCACAATCTGTAGCTCCTTCAACATGCTTTTGAGTAATTTCCTTAAGAGCCATTGGTTCCTTGGTATGTAACCAATTGTCTACAAAGGCCTGGTAAACTTCATCATTAGACAGTTCACGCTGCTTTTGGTCTGCAAGTTTTTTTATCAACTTACCAATAAATGGATGCATAGCTTTTGGAGCGGCAATTCCATATTCATTTTCAAGAACATAAGCGGCACCACCCTTTCCAGATTGACTGTTTATACGAATAATTCCCTCATACTGGCGGCCAATATCATGTGGGTCAATTGTAAGATAAGGAACATCCCAAAGGGCATTCTCCTCCATCTTAACTCGTGCTGCCATACCCTTACGAATTGCATCCTGATGTGAACCAGAAAAAGCTGTAAACACAAGTTCACCTGCATAAGGTTGACGAGGAGGAATTTCCATCCCAGTAAAACGTGTATATTCTCTTGCAAGATAAGGGATATCAGACAAATCCAGCTGAGGGTCAATTCCCTGAGAAAACATATTCAAACCAACGTTTACAATATCCAAGTTTCCAGTTCTTTCTCCATTTCCAAAAAGACAACCTTCAACACGGTCAGCTCCAGCTAATAAGCCTAATTCACACTGGGCAACGCCTTCCCCCCTATCATTATGATTATGTAAAGAAATGATTAAGTTTTGACGGTTTAAAATGTGCTGGCAAAAGTACTCAATCTGGTCCGCAAACTGATTTGGTAAGGCACATTCTACAGTTGTAGGAAGATTTAAGATGATTTTGTGCTGGTCATCGGCAACATGGCCCCACTCATCCACAACAGCCTGACAAACTTCTATAGCGTAATCAATTTCGGTTGTAGAAAATGATTCAGGTGAATACTCCAGACGAATATCGGTTCCCTGGCTCATAGGAAGACAAGCTTTTACACAACGGATTCCTTCAATCGCAATCTGTTTAATTTCTTCTTTCGATTTATTAAAAGTGTACTTTCGCTGGGCCGGAGAAGTTGAATTATAAAGATGGAAAATTGCCTTTTTACAGCCTTTTAATGCTTCAAAAGTTTTTTTGATTAAGTTTTCGCGAGCCTGACAAAGGACCTGTAAAGTTACATCATCCGGCACATGTTTTTCTTCTATAAGGCGGCGCATAAATTTAAATTCAGTTTCAGATGCAGAAGGAAATCCAACTTCAATTTCCTTAAAACCAATTTTTACAAGGAGGTCAAAAAAGGCCAGCTTCTGCTCAACACCCATAGGATTTATAAGGGCCTGGTTTCCATCACGCAAATCTACTGAACACCAGATAGGGGCCTTTGTAATAATTCTTGTTGGCCAGCTTCGATTAAAGTCTGGTACACCTTCAAAAGCCTTGTACTTTCCGTTTACTTTCATTTTTTCATCTCCTTGCTAATTCCTTGAATCTTTGTCCTGCCGCCAGAATTCAGGTCCATTTTTTTTACATTCAAACTAAAAAAAAAGACCCGCCGCAACTGCGACAGGTCTTATAAATTGCTAATTAATATTAAAACACACTACCTATCAGTTACGGTTATTTATGAGAAAATAGAGATAGTAGTAGTAGTTTATTTTGTTTCATTAATTCTAAACTAATTAAGTTTAAAAAAAAAGTCAATAATCTTTGTAATTTCTACATAAGGAATATCTTATATCAGACTTACAAAATATTGAATTTAAGACCCTTTATATAGTAGAATTAAGCGTTTAATTAATTAAGATTATTTAAATAAATGGAGGAACTATGAAAAAAATTCTTACAATTTCTGCTGCTTTATTAGCTGCTGCATTGATTTTTAGCGGATGTAAAGGCTCTTCTCAAAAAGATTATATTCTTGCTACTGGAGGAACTGGTGGAACTTACTATCCTTTTGGTGGTGCAATTGCCAATATCTGGAATACAAAAATCGAAAATATGAACGTTACAGCCCAGGCAACTGGTGCTTCTGCCGAAAACCTTCGCCTTATCAACAAGGGAGAAGCAGAATTTGCTACAGTTCAGAATGACGTTATGGACTATGCTTTCCACGGAACTGATATGTTCGCTGGCGAAAAACTCGAAAATGTTATGACAATTGGAACAATGTATCCAGAAGTAATTCAGATTGCTGTTTCAGAAAATTCTGGAATTAAATCTGTTGCTGACTTCAAAGGAAAACGTATTTCTGTTGGAGATGCAGGTTCTGGAGTTGAATTCAATGCAAAACAGATTCTGGAAGGTTATGGTCTTACATTCGAAGATATTAAAAAGAGCAACCTTTCTTTCAAGGAATCTGCTGAAGGTATTCAGAATGGTACTTTGGATGGATGTTTTATTACAGCTGGCGTTCCTAACTCTGCTTTGCAGGAATTAGCTTTCACAGCAGGTTTAATCCTTATTCCTGTAAGCGGCCCTGAAGCAGATGCTATCTGTTCTAAATACAGTTTCTACACTCAGACAACAATTCCTGGAAATACTTACAAAGGAACAAACACTGATACTCCAGCACTTGCAATTAAAGCTACTTTGGCAGTAAGTGCTAAGCTTGATGAAGATACAGTTTATCAGATGACAAAAACTCTTTTTGAAAACCTTGATGAACTTGGACAGGCACACGCAAAGGGTAAAGAAGTTTCTGCACAGGCTGCAGTTACTGGCGTTTCAGTTCCATTCCACCCAGGTGCAGAAAAGTACTTCAAAGAATTGGGACTTCTTAAATAATTTTACTGGTGATTGAAATTGGGAAAAAATCGCGTATTTATCGCAATATCAATCATCATAATCTTTTTGGCTGGAGCAATTTTTTTTGTTCCAGCCAAACGTGTTTTACAAATACAAAATCGAAAGAATAAAAAAGAAACCTATTATGTGAATGCTAAAAATCTTGAAGGTTTCGATATTTCCTATACGCATTCAGTAAATAAAGGCCGTGTCCATGATCATTATTCAACAATGAATAAAAAGGGCCTGTTTTTAACCAGTTCAAGTTTTGTTTCTTACGGAGCTGGCATGCCAGAATTAGAAGAAACACCCGGTGCAAGTTTTGAAATTCAAGGCGATACTTACATCTTAAAAAATATTAATCGTCTTGTTCATAAACTGACTATGGCTGTTGGTTTAATTGCAAACCACACAATAAGTTTTTACTTTTATCAAAAAGATAAAGAAAGCCAAGTTCTTGAGTACAGCCTTAAAGATTTATTTGCACCTCAAACAAGTATAACTTTGGAAATAAAGAGAGTTTCGCTCATCAGCTATATAAAACGAAATTTAAAATAAGGAGGTTCGAATGGACAAAAAGAAAAAGGGTGAATCCATCGACCAGATTCTTCCAACAACAAACGAAGAAGAAATGAAAAAAATGATGAAAAAACTAGATAAGGAGCAGGCTTATCGTGAACATAAATGCTGGAGACAATACATAACTGTTGTTATTTCAGTTTGTTTTGTATTTTTTCAATTCTACGCAACTCTTACTGGTCATGTAACTGCTCAGGTTCTTCGTGCAAGCCACTTAGCTTTTGTTCAACTTTTAGCCTTCTTACTTTTTCCACCTAGCAAAAAAAGTCCAAAAAACACCTTACCATGGTACGATGTTGCACTAGGCTTAATTGGAGCTGCATGCTGGCTCTATATCGTTATAAATTTTCAGATGTATGCCCACGGTTCTACAAACACTCTTGTTAGTCGTACAGGAAATTACACTACAGTCGATGTAATAATTGGTGTAATTGGTATTTTAATTTTATTTGAAAGTTGCCGTCGTATTGTTGGTCTTCCTATTATGATTATTGCAGCAACATTTGTTCTTTATGCCTTCGCCGGTAAATACCTGCCAGGTTTTCTTCATCACAGAGGCTATTCTTTACAGCGTGTAGTTTGCCACCTTTTTTATAACACAGAAGGAATTATGGGAGTTCCAATTGGTGCATGTTCAACCTTCATCTTCCTTTTTATTTTATTTGGTGCACTTTTGGACAAAACTGGAATTGGACAATTCTTTATAGATCTTTGTAATGCAATTGCAGGAGGTGCTTCTGGTGGTCCTGCCAAAGTTGCCGTTCTTTCTTCAGCCTTGCTTGGTACTGTTTCCGGCTCTTCAGTTTCAAATACAGTAGGTTCAGGTTCTTTCACTATCCCTATGATGAAGAAGTTGGGCTATAAAAGTTCTTTTGCAGGTGCCGTAGAAGCTGCAGCCTCAACTGGTGGACAACTTATGCCACCAATCATGGGAGCGGCAGCCTTCCTTATGGCAGAAAGCCTTGGAATGCCTTATATCAACATTGTAAAAGCTGCAATTATTCCTGCCCTACTTTACTTTACAGGAATCTTTATTACAGTACACCTGGAAGCTAAAAAACTTGGACTCAAAGGACTTCCAAGAGAACAGTTACCAAAAGTTGGACCTCTTTTACTTAAGAGCTATATGATTATTCCTTTAATCGTAATCATTGTTTTCCTTTGTATTGGAAAAACCGCTGTATTTGCCGCTCTTATGGGTATTCTTTCCTGCCTTGCAGTAGGAATTGGTATTTCTGTTAGTGACTTAGCTCACGGAAATAAACCAACCTTTGGTTCTAAAGATATTATTCAGGTAATGTGTACAGGAGCTAGAAACATTATTTCCGTAGCAATTGCCTGTGGTATGGCCGGTATTATTATTGGTATTGTTACTCTTACCGGTTTGGGATTAAAGCTTGGAGCAGGACTTGTTTCTCTTGCACATGGAAAACTTTTCCTTACTCTGGTATTTACAATGCTTGCTTCCATCATCCTTGGTATGGGTGCTCCAACAACAGCCAACTATTTAATCACTTCAACAATTACAGCCGCTGCCATAATCCAGTTGAATGTTGAACCACTTGCAGCCCACATGTTTGCCTTTTATTTTGGAATTATTGCAGATGTAACACCACCTGTAGCACTTGCCGCAATTGCTGGTGCCGCCATAGCAAAAGCAAAACCGATGAAGACGGCTGTAAACGCAACAAAACTGGCTATTGGAGCCTTTATCATTCCTTATATGTTTGTTTACAACAGTAAGATGCTTATGATTAACGCTTCATTTACTTCTATCATTTCAATTATTATTACAGCTTTAATTGGTATGTTTGGTATTAGTGTTGCTCTTGAAGGTTACGGATTTTCTTTTACAGGCTTCTTGCACGGCAGCAAAAGTTCAAAAGTCCTTATCCTAACATTTGATATAATAGAAAGACTTTTATTTGCAACAGCAGGTCTTTTGTGTATAGTTCCAGAAGCAAAAAGTGATGTAATTGGAATACTGATGATGGCAGTTCTTGTATTTGTACAAATTGCAAGAAAAAGCCGTCAGGATAAAAAACATAAAGAATCAAAGGACTAAAAAAACAAAGTATACAATCATCGATTTTTATTGACGTTTGTATACTTTCATTATTATTTTATTTATATAGTTTGAAATAAAATAGAGGTAAAAAGATATGACAATTAAACCATTAGCAGACAGAGTTCTTGTTAAGAACGACAAAGCTGAAACTAAAACTCAGAGCGGAATTATCATTCCAGAAGCAGCTCAGGAAAAGACACAGACTGCTACAGTTGTAGAAGTTGGTCCAGGAACTGCTGATGAAAAAATCACAGTAAAGAAGGGTGATAAAATCATGTACGATAAGTACGCCGGAACTCAAATTAAGATTGATGGCGAAGATCACCTCATTCTTAAAATGGCTGACATTATAGCTGTAATTGAATAGGACTATTTTTTAGCTCTAAGCTTATCTTTAAGCACAGATGCCCTTTCGTTTTCAGGATACAAAGATGATGCGTATTCTGATGAACGGAGGGCATTTTTTATGTCTCCGAGGGCAGAATAAATACAGGCAATTCTATAAAAAATTTCAGAACGTTTAGCATTATTTACTTCACGACCGGCAATTTTTCCGTATAAATCCAAGGCTCTATCTTTTTTACCAATTGAAAAATAAATATTCGCAAGATTCATACAAGAAGCAGAAGATACCAAAGGAGAAATTAAACCGTCTTCCAAAAGTCCTGCCGATTCATAAACACAGTATTCATAAATACGAATTGCTTCATTTGTCTTTTTTAAATCAGATGCAAACCAAGCTGCCATTTCAACTATTGGCAAATCATAGTACTTCATCTGTTCTATAAATTGTTCCCAAAAATCCCTCTTTGCATCATATGTACCATGACTTGTTGTGAACTTATAAAATAAATTCCATGCATCATCATATTCTTTTGTTGTTAAAAGGAAATTCAAGGCATACTGAACTAAAAGAGTGTGGTAGATTTCACCTTCAATATAATTATCTTCCAGAAGAACCCATAAATCTCTGTATTTATCTTTTTCACTTAATTTCGGATCTGTTTTATATTTCAAATCTAGTTTTGCAATACTCAAATATGGATCCGCCTTCCTTTTTAATGACTGGTCAATTCGGTAAAGGGCATCGCTTAAAGGAATTTTTCTACGGCTATCATATTTTTCCATTTCCAAAGATTTAATACCTGCCCTTCTAAGAGCCGCAACTTCATCATCTTCTTTTTTCTCAAGATTTGAAGTATATGCAAAATCGGAATAAAGGATTAAGGCAGGAACATAATCTGGCCAGCGATTTACTATATAAAATAGAAGATCAGCAAAATAATCTTCCGACATCTGATTTTTTGCATAAATTGCAGAATTGACCATAATTATTGGTAAAAGAGAATCATCCTTTATATCTGCAAAAACAGTATCAATATTATTTACAACACAACTTCGTACTGTATCAGCCTGTTCAAAATCAGAAACAGCCATATAGGCGTCAGACTCAAGGGCTACAATTTGAATTTCATTACACTTGAATTGTTTTTTATTGTCGTAATCGGAATAATATTTATGTGCCTTTTCTAAAGCTTCAATAGCAAAATTGTATTTTCCGGCATCATAAAGGCATAAACCCCAGAAGTAAGCATCGTCTACATCTGCATAAGCTGGAGGATTAAGCAAAGAAGCCTGATTGTAAAGTCCCTGAGTTAAATTATAAACGGCACAGTTCCTAAGCCAAATTGGATTTTTGCTCCCCTTATAGGCATCTAAATAAATTTGATAAAAATCTTCATTTTGATAGAAGGCATAAGCTCCCTGATCCATAACCTGCTTTTGAGACTCTCTCAAAACTAGTTCAGAATAAAGTGAAGCGTAATTACCATTTCTAAGTTTTTCTGCGTATTTACCCGCATCTTCAAGTCTATTTTGTCTTAAAAGAAAATTTGTATAAACAGCAAGCAATTCTTGATTTTGTTTATTTTTTTTAAGAGCTTTTTTAATTATTTTTTCAGCAAGATTTTGTTCACCAATTAAAATAAAACGCTTATAAATACCAATATAAGACCAGGAATCATAGGCTCTTTTTTCAACCTTTTTAAGTTCCTTAATTGCACTTTGCATTTGATTTTGAGAAATCAAGGCATCTATAATTTCTAATTGGCTTGTTAACGAGTTTTGTTCTGCCCTCATACTACAAGCAGAAAAGCAGAACAAAATCATTCCTAAGAAGATTGAAATGGAAATAAATCTTTTAAGCTTCTTTACTTCTTTCATTTTTTCCTATTTTATCAAGCACTGCATTTATGAATTTATAGGAATCATCTGTACCGTACTCACGGGCAATATGAACTGCTTCATCAATGCTGATTTTAGGATCAATATCTTTTTGAAAAAGAATTTCGTAAGCTGCAGTTCTAAGAATAGCAAGTGCAACCTTATTAATTCTATCAAGACTCCAGTTATCTGAAAGATAAGATTCTATAACCTTATCAATTTCACTAACATGGTCTATTGTACCAGCAATTATCAAACTGGCAAATGTTTCTTCATCTTTTAAAACTTCATTTGGTTCAGCCTGTTCAAGACCTGCTTTTATTTCAGAATCTTTCTGTAACCAAGAAAAATTTAAAATATCTTCTACAGGTGCTTTACTTACATCCCAAGAATAAAGAGCCTGGAATGCAAGAATTCTACTTTTTCGACGAGACATTACTCACCCCAATCAAGGAGCTTATCTAATGCAGCTCCAGTCTTTTTCATTTCTACATTTTCTGAAGTATTAAGTGTTTTAGACATTTCCTGAGCTGCAGTTTGAACATAAGCCATTTGTTTCTGCTGTGCTAAATTAGAACGAATATAATCATAAACAGTAACTGTAGTTTCTGGCTGTACAATATCACTTAAAGAAAGCATTTTTGCATTGTATTTTTTTAGAACAGAAATAAATCTAAAATCCTTGTCAGTTTCCTGAATATCAGAAACGAAACCTTCTTCCTGAGTAAATAAATACAATAGATTTTCAAATGGCATTCCAAGTCCCAAAGCCGAAGTTTCATTTTTTGGAACAAGAATTTCTCCAGCCTGGTAACCAGAACCGTCAGATTCAGACTGAAGTGCAATCTGCTGAGAAGTAAGTTTCTTATCCTTATATTTATTGAGCAAATCACCAAGCTTCAATTTAGCCTGATCAGCGTTAGAACCCTTTTCTACAACAACCATTAAAACCTTAACAATATCGTTCCAAACAAAGCTAGATTTATTGCTTTCGTAGAACATACGAATTTCATCATCTGATGGAGAAACTTTCTGCAATTCTGCAGAATTCTTCTGAACAACATACTGCTGCATCATTAACTGATTTTTAAGGAAACTCTTATAGTCAGCAACATTCATTCCCATCTGCTTAAGAAGAAGTTCATCAAGTGTAATACCTTCTGTCTTCTTTACATAATCAGAAAGTTCTTTTTCGGTAATAGATCTACCAACAGACTGACTCATTGCCTGAGCAAAATACTGATCAACATAAGAATCAGGAATTGTAATTCCTTCTTTCTGTGCAGCTTGAAGCATTAATTTTTCATTAATTAAAGAATCCAAAGTACTCTTTTTTTCTTCAAGAGTAAGAGCTCTATTCAATTGTTTTCTATAAACTTCACAACGATTTTTCAATTGTTTTACAGTAATAGATTCATTCTTGTTATATTTAACAACAGCCAGAACCTGAAGATCACTTTGAGCAAATACTGAAGCACCTGCCAATAATAAAATCATTAATGTAAGAGCAATTTTTTTCATACAATTTTTCCTTTATGTGTTTTTTTCCACTTAAAAATTATAACAACCCCCACCCCAAAAAGTTACAGACGGAGGCTAATTATAATCGTTTTTTTTACTTGTCTAATGGTAATCCACCAGAAATAACAGCCTTAATACGACGTACCCCAGCTGATGAAGACTGCTCTTTTACAATCTTGAAGTCACCAATCTGTGCTGTATGCTGAACATGAGGCCCACCACAAACTTCCTTAGAGAACCAGTCCTTCTTTGCATCGCGACCAATTGTGTAAACCTTAACCTGTTCACCATATTTATTTACGAAGAGAGCACGTGCACCTTCTGCCTTAGCCTGATCAAGAGTCATAACTTCCATTGTAACTGGAAGATCTTCCTTAATCTTTTCGTTAACGATGTCCTGAACCTTCTGAATTTCTTCAGGAGTCATTGCACGTTCAAAAGTAAAGTCAAAACGCATACGTTCAGAGTTGATGTTTGAACCTTTCTGTGCAACCTGATCACCAAGAACATCAACAAGAGCCTGCTGTAAAAGGTGTGTAGCTGTGTGATATTTTGTAGCAACATCTGACTGTTCAGCGATACCACCCTTTGCTTTACCAGCTTCTGCAGTTTTAGAAGCTTCCTGATGTTTACGTTCAGCCTCTTTAAATCCTTCTACATCAACAGTAAAGCCGTTTTCTTTACCAAGTTCCTGTGTAAGTTCAAGAGGATATCCATAAGTTTCATAAAGATTATAAGCAACTTTTCCTGAAATAATCTTCTTAGGATTTTTATTAAGATTTGGAAGCATCTTCTGGAATTCAGCCTCACCCTTCTTAAGAGTTGTACGGAATTTTGCTTCCTCTTTTGTAAGTTCTGAATAGATTTTTTCTTTGTTCTGTTCAAGTTCTGGATAAGCATTCTTGAAGTTTTCAACAACAACAGCAGCAATTTCTGCCATAAAGTCTTTGTCGATTCCAAGTTTCATTCCGTGACGAACTGCACGACGAATAAGACGGCGGAGAACATATCCGGCACCTACACGATCAGGAGTTACACCTTTCTGATCTCCCAAAATAAATGATGCAGAACGAGAATGGTCAGCAATAATACGAACAGACTGATCTTTTAATTCATCTGTCCCATATTTATATCCTGATAAAGTTTCGATAGTTTTAATGATTGGCTGGAAAACTTCTGTAAGATAAACCGAAGTTTTTCCCTGAAGAATACAGTTTGTTCTTTCAAGCCCCATACCTGTATCAACATTTTTCTTTGGAAGTGGTTCAAGAGTTTTTTCGTCTATACGGTTGAACTGCATGAATACGTTATTCCAGATTTCCATCCAGTTTGCAGAATCAGTTCCCTTGTTAGAACCTACAGGAGGAAGACCTTCTCCAACCCAGTAGAAAATTTCTGTATCAGGACCACAAGGACCTGTTGGACCAGCTGCCCACCAGTTATCGCTTGCAGGAAGATAAGCAATTTTATCTTCTGGCATACCATTTGCCTTCCAGGTTTCAGCAGCTTCTTCATCACGAGGAGCGTTTTCATCACCGGCAAAAACAGTAACAGAGATCTTTCTAGGATCAAGACCAAGCCATTTTGGAGATGTAAGGAATTCATAAGAAAATGCGATAGATTCCTTTTTAAAATAATCACCTAAAGACCAGTTTCCAAGCATTTCAAAACAAGTAAGATGAGATGG
>DGWD01000002.1 GCA_002395155.1 Treponema sp. UBA4267 | reverse complement strand
TTTGGAAAGAGATTATCTGAGGCTTTGCGTTAAGGACACGGGAATCGGGATTGCAGAAAATCAGCAGGAAAGAATCTTTGAGCGTTTTTACAGAATAGACAAAAGCCGTTCCAAAGACCTTCAGAGCAACAGAACGACAGGCACAGGGCTGGGGCTTTCAATCGTAAAGCACGGCGCAAAATATCACAATGCAAAAGTCAGCGTAAAAAGCAAAATCGGGGAAGGAAGTGAGTTTTCCCTAATGTTTCCGATATAATGTAATAATCACGATGTTTTCTGCATTCCTGCCTTCTTTTCAGATATTTATGTGTAAGATGCGCAAGGGTATGGAGCGGTGCGAAGCAGTTCCGAAGCGTAAGCGTAGGAATGAGCCGCGCAAGACGGCGAAGTGCGAAAAGCCCGACCGCCGCTTGCCGGCGGTTGCGCCCAGATTTTATTTTTTAAGCCCAAGCTTTGTAAGCCAGTTTTCTACAGACTTGCCGTCACCGCCTTCTGCTTCTTTCATAGAAACAGGAAGACCTTCAAGAACGGTTGCCCCCTTTGCCTTTTCACGAACGGTTTTATAGGTTCCGCCGTCTCTTACTCGCTCGCTTCAAAAGCTGGAAGATATTCTTGGAGTACAACTTTTTGACAGGACGAAAAATACAATCTCTTTGAATCAGACCGGCCGACTTGCCGTGGATTATGCCCGCCGAATTCTTGCGCTTCAGAACGAGATGGAAAATGAGGTTCTTGATTTTTACAACAAGACCCGGGAAATTAAAATTGCTTCAATTGCGCCAATGCCGCTTTATGTTTTGACTCAAAAGTTTAACAAGACTTTTCCAAAGACTAAAATAACCGGCCAGATGAAAAACGAAAATGATGAGCTTTTTTCACTGCTGGAAAAAGACAAGGCTCAAATTATAATCACAACAATTAACCGCTCGGACGAACGCTTTTTTGCAACAGAGATTTTTGAAGAACATCTCAAAGTATTGCTTCCAAAAAGTCACAGCCTGGCCAATCGTAAATCTGTAAAACTCAAAGAACTTGCAGGCGAAACCTTCATAATGCTTTCAGAACTTGGATTCTGGTCCAATGCGGTTAAGCATGCAATTCCCGATGCAAAGTTTATTGAGCAGGACGACATTACAGACCTGAGGGATATAATTGCACATTCAACACTTCCAGCATTCGCAATGGATTACACTGAACAGGCAGACCATCTTCCTGCCAAAAAAAAACAAGCCGTGTAGCCATATGTAGAGTACCAGTATGTAAATGCATCCAACTTTTCAGTGAGTTCCAATGAAGATACATCATCATAGAATTTCATACCATAATATTCAGTAAAATCACTGTTACGTAATTCAATTGTGCACTGTGATGGTGATGAGTATAAATATACCAAAGCAAAATAGTCCCCATCAGGGCATCCACCACGCATTACAGTAGATGTATCAATATCACATGATACATCTATGGTATCAGGATTACATAATGCTTGTCTGCCATTTCCTTTTTTATAATTATATAACCAACTGTTTTATTTTTTCAATAATAACATTACCTGCCTGTATTTCTTTAAGGCCTTACCTGTTTACAAGCACATAGTCATGTAAACAGGCAAAAATGTAATATCATTATCCTGTGCTAAATCTTTTGTATAAATAATAAAACGCTCATGCTTCTTAGGCTTATACTTTTCAATATAATAGTCAAAAGATTCATGATTTTTGTAAGCGGATGACTTAACTTCTATCGGGCAGAGATGCCCATCTTTCACAATCAAAAAATCGATTTCATATTTTTGTTCAGTTTTCTTTCCCTTTGGAGTGTAGTAATATTCGTGAAAGAAAAGCTCATAACCACTTGCCCTAAGCATCTGTGCAACCATGTTTTCAAAAATCATTCCAAGATTAGCTCCTAAATTTCCTGTAATGATTTTTCTATATAAATCTTCCTGAACAATATTTGAAGTTCTCAGAATCTGCGTAATTAGAAGACCTGTATCACCCATAAAAAGCTTGAAGTTATCTGACTCTGCATATAAATCAAGAGTGATCTGAGGATTCGTTACATTCCGGCAATAATTTCCAATCATTGACTCGGCAATACACTTCACAGAATAAACATAATTTCTGAAGCGGGCATTTTCATTTATAATAGAAAATTTAAATTTTGAAAAAAAGTTAGGGAACTTCTAGAATTTCTGATGAATTCCAGGAGTTTAACTTGTTATTCCGTCTTTTTGGATTTAAACTTATATTCAGGATGAAGTTTCTTATAAATAATACCTTCCCTACTCCCTTCTGGCAGTGTATCGTAATGGAAAACGGAAAACTTTCTGTCTGCGGAAGGTGCATTGATGTTCCAGGGCTCTGTGACGGAATTTACAGGACAATTTATGAGTTTAATTACAACTTTAACACGAATGTGGCTTACAAGATCTTTTTCACCTTTTACTTTTACCGCTGGAGGAAGTGATTTTATAGACTATACCAACCTGGAAAGTCTTGGTCTTTATGTTCATATTCCTTTTTGCAAAAAAATCTGCACTTTCTGCCCTTACTGCAAGCAGATATACAATCAGCAGGATATGGCTCTTTATATTGATGCCCTCAAAAAAGAAATTCAAAAAGTTGGTGCTATGAACAATGGCACAAGAAAGAAAACAACAAGCCTTTACTTTGGTGGTGGAACTCCGGCTCTTGCAGCAGACAGAATCGGAGAAATAATTTCAGAATTAAACAGATATTTTGAAATAACCGAAGGGATTGGTCTTGAACTTCATCCTGATAATGTGACCGAAGAAACTCTCCTTAAATTAAAGGAAGCTGGCGTTACAAAAATCAGCATTGGAATTCAATCCTTCAATCAAAAATATCTTGCCCTACTTGGCCGCGACAATTTTGATTACTCAAGGATGTTTGAAGCCTTAAAGAAGATTCCTTTTGAAACCGTAAGTATGGATTTTATTTTTGCACTTCCGGACCAGACTGTAGAGGATTTAAAAGCAGATATTTCAAAGGCCTTCGAATACGGTGCAAATCATGTGGCAATCTATCCTTTTATTGATTTTTCATTTGCAAAAAATACCGTTAAGCCGATGTCTAAAAATCAGAAGCACCATCTCCTTGATGCAATAACCGACTGGTGCACGGAAAAAGGTTACCGCCGCGATTCAATCTGGACTTTCTCTAACGACAAAAGCGCAAAATACTCTTCTATGACCCGGGAAAACTTCCTTGGCTTTGGCTGTTCTGCCACAACTTTGCTGCGCAGCCAGTTTAAAGTTAATACCTTCAGCGTAAAGGAATATGCCCGCTGTATAAACGAAGGAAAACTTGCAACCTCACTTACAATAAATTTCAGCCAGAGAAAAAGGATGTGCTACTGGCTTTTCTGGACTCTATATACAACTCGCCTGGATCCAAAAGATTTCCAGAAGTTTTTCGGTAAAAAACTTAAGTACAAGTACGGAATGGAATTTGCTCTTGCAAGGCTACTGGGCTTTCTCCAAAAGGAAAATGGAATCTACACTCTAACAAAGAAGGGCTGCTTCTATTACCATCATTATGAAAACTTTTACACTTTAAGTTATATCGACAAGATGTGGGGGCTTATGAGAACAACCCCCTTCCCCGATGGAATGAAACTTTAGTGTTCTATTTTGCGTCTGGTGTGCTGCAATATAATCCTATGATTTTTTTCTCTTCCTTTCCAACATCAAAAAGGTAATTCCACACAAGATAATCTGCACAAAAGTTGAAGACGGTGTTGCAAGACCGATTCTGAAAAGCGTTGGATTCACCGTGCGGCTCATCAAATATGAAACAGGAATACGAACACCGAAAGCTCCCACGATTCCCTGAATCATAACAAAGGAAGTTTTTCCGCATCCATTAAAATATCCGATAAAACAAAAGAGAAATGAAACAAAAAGTGTGTCGATGGCGTAGGCCTTAAGATAAGAATGGGCAGCTGAAATTACTTCCTTGTCTTTAGAGAAAATGGCAGCCAAAAGATTTCCGTGGAAGAAGGCAAAATAGCCCATAATCACACCACAAGCCAGAGAGGCCGCAATAGAATACAGCAATGCTTTTTTTGCACGGTCATATTTTTCGGCTCCAATATTTTGTGCTACAAAGGCACTCAAAGACTGAGAAAATGCAGAAGGAACAAGCATAATAAATCCGCAGACACGTTCTGCTACTCCTACACCCGCAGATGCAATCAAGCCAAGCCGGTTGATGATTGCCGCTATCACAAGGAAAGATACAGTAACAAGTCCGTCCTGCAAAGAAATTGGTGCACCAGTTTTGCAGACCAGAGTCACAAGATTTCCCTTCCAGTGGATATTCTTTTTTGAAAAAGTAAATGGAAGCCCTCGTTTTTTTGCAATAATCAGACAAAATAGAACACTCAAAGCCTGTGCAATAACAGTAGCCAGAGCAGCCCCACTTGCTGCCATGTGAAAAACAGCAACAAAAAGAAGATCACCAAAAATGTTAATTATGCAGGCAACAAGAACAGTCAGAAGCGGGGTTTTTGAATCTCCCATTCCACGGAAGACACCGCCCATCATATTGTAGGCAGTTATAAAAACAGTTCCTGCCGAACAGATATGAACATACATACAGGTTTTATCAAATGCTTCCTTTGGAGTCTGCATGAGAAGGGCAAAAGGTTCTGTAAGAAAAATCATGATAACAGTAACCACAAATGCCAGCAGGGCAAAGAAGATTATGCTCGTTCCAACAATGTCGGCAGCCTTTTCTTTTTTACCGGCCCCCAGTGCCTGTCCCATCTGAATGGTTGTACCCATAGCAAGACCAACGATTATAAAAGTAATGGTCTGCATCATCATGGTTCCAGTTGCCACAGCAGAAACATCGGCGGCGTTTCCAAACTGACCTACAATAAGTAAATCTACCGCACCATAAAAAGACTGTAAAAACAAAGCCCCAAGAACTGGAAGCGCAAAACGAAGAAGCCGGGGAGCAATTCTCCCGGAAGTAAACAAAGTTGTCTCAGACATAAGGCATCGTATATAATCTGATGAAAAAAATCAACGACGGGTATCTTCATTATACCTGTATTAACTAGTTTTATATTTCTATTTATTCCTAAACCCCTTCATCCCATTTTCAAGCAGAGTCGTTGCAAGCTCAATCATTTCTTCCATTGGAATCTTACGACCGTCGGCAACCCACTGGCGGTAAAGCAGTACAATGCAGTTATTAAAAGTCAAAAGAATGTTGCGCACACTCTGGTCAAGACCTTTGAGAGGACGAGATTCCGCTGCCTGCTTTGTTACCCGGTTCTGCATTCTTTCGCGGATATAGTCAAAACGACTGTCGCAGGTAACACGCTTGAAAAAACCATCCTGAGCTTCCATGTATTCAAAAAAGGCCCGCACAAGTTTTCCGGTTTCCTTAAGATGGTCAAAGCCCGAGACAATGGCGCTGTATTCGCCGGAATGCTTTGCCTGAATCTCCGCAAGCACATCGTCCACGCAATTATAATGGAGATAAAAAGTATTGCGGTTGATTCCGGCCGCCTCGGTAATCGCCTTTACTGTAATTTTTTCATAAGGCAGTTCACAGACCATCTGCTTAAAAACCGTCTGAATTGCTTCCTTTGTGCGGATAATGCGCGGGTCGAGTTTTTCTTCAGCCATCTTTCCTCCGGAAAAGCCTGTTTAATAGGCATATTTGCAACATCTGCCGTTTAAACAACATTATACCATATCTTGCCCATAGATAATAGACACATGTCGTTTATAATGCAGATATGCGTTAGGGCATGGAGCCACGCCGGAGGCGGCCACCGCAACGAAGCCGCAGGCGGAGTGAGGAGGCTGAAGCGACAGCGGAATGGCGGAACGCCCGACCGACTGCTAAAAGCAGGCGGGAACGCCCAAATTATTTTATTCGGAGGACAAAATGGACTACACCCCAGGCTATGTTTATGAACTTATGGAAAAAGGCGGACCAACGGATGTTCGCGAGCCTTATTTTAAGGAAGCCGTCAGCGAGATGATGCGCAAGTCGCGTGAGCGACGATTTATATAATTTCTTCTCATGCAAACGAGCGAAGCGAGTATGCACGCGAGAAAGCTCTGCGCAAAAGCAAATGCAAAGATGCCCGATGACGAAAGTTATGTTTCTGACCTGGAAGAACTTTTTGGCCGCAAACTGGATGATGTTCGCATTCTCACTCCTTTTATCTGCGACTTTGGAAACCGTGTAAAGTTCGGGAAAAATGTCTTCATCAATCATTCGGCAATTTTGTCGGCATCCGGCGGAATTGAGTTTGGCGACGGAGTTTGCATTGCGCCTGGTCTTCGCATTGCTACAATCAACCATGACTTTAATGAGCGTCACACAAAATACACCTACGGCAAGGTCACAATCAAAAAAAATGCCTGGCTTGGAATGAACGTTACTGTTTGTCCCGGCGTTACAATCGGCGAATATGCAGTGGTTGCGGCGGGTGCTGTTGTCACAAAAGATGTTCTGGATTTTGCGGTAGTCGGTGGGGTGCCTGCAAAAGTTATTAATATGCTCGATCCTGAGGAGCAGAAGGAATAGGAGGATTAACAGGGCGTTCGCCGTTCGCTACGCTCACTTACCGAGTTTGCTTCACAAACTCGCTACGTCGGCTGTTCCGCGGCTTGCCTACGGCCGGTCTGCTGACGCAGACTGCTTCGCACCGCTCCATAGCCTAACGCATTAGACTAGAAATCCGCTATGAAAATCATGTCAGGCATTGTTACTGCTTTCTATAAAATTTAATAATTGTTCATAGAGACGCTCACTAATATGTCGTCCAGAATTTCGTAATATCTCAATTGCGTTTTTGATTTCGGATTTAGAAATAATTTTTTCTTCAAAAGCGGTTCCTAAAACTCCGATTGTTCCCATGATTTTTATTCCCATTCTTGCAGCGACTTCTCGACCACGAACTTCATCCATCAGCAAAATGTCAGCTTTCTTGCTGTCGGAAAGATATATTGCTTCGCTTTCACCTAAATCAAGCCCTGTGGAGCTATCATGCCATTTCCTTTTTTACAGCACGGAAAGTTTGAATGTCTGAAATTACATCTGTTATATCCATATCAAAATAAGGAAATCCCATGTCATCATATAAATCAATTAAATCCAGCTTTTTTATTCCTAAAATTTCAGCGGCTCTGCCATGAGATATTGTATTATTGTGAATATATGGATATAGGAGGAGAGCGTTTCGCTTCAGTTCTTCATTTGACTCAAATGCATAATCATCAGTAAAATAAACCTGCATTTCTTTTGGAACTTTTAGCTGTATTGTTGCGTATTCCATAAAAACCTCCATTTCATTATTAACTTTCTCATTATTATATCACAATTTTTGAAAAATTTCATTGAAAAATGCTGTTTTTACTGGAGGCAAAAGTTGTCAATTAATTTGATTAGACAAGGCTGTTTTAACTTCCGCTTATATTCTAATCAAGTATGAGAAAAATTATTGAATATATCAATAACATCATCTGCATACTTGTGCATTTTATAAATTCTTTGTCTACCAATTTTTATTTTTCTTTGTACAATAATTCCATCATTCGGATATCGTAGATTTACTTTCCAACCAAAAGCATTTTTATTGTTTGTTTCCCAATTATAGTCAAAAGCAGATTTATTTATCTCAAAAACATCATGTGGAATATCTTCCAAATTTTGAATATAATCCCCCGAACTTATAATTTGAGCCAGTGCAATTATATTCAATCCGTCTGCAATCAGCAGAAAATCATTTTTTTTAATTTTATCTTTATAGGTGTTAATATGTGAAGTTGTGTGATTTTGATTGTCACCAAAGAACACGCAATGAGATTCCTTGAATAAGCAAAATATTTTCCTGTTTATATCTCCGTTCTCTGACCAACGACTTCCTATTTTCCAAACAGATTCATGATGATTTATTTTCATAGACATCTCCTGCCAATTTATCAGTTTGTTTTGTGAAACAGGTAATATGAATTATATCTTCCATAACTAACCGGCTCGCAAAAATAACCATTTAAATTGTAACTTGCTGGTCTAGCAAGATATGTTGCAGAAACTTTTGCCCCATCACTCCATGAAAATGAGTCATAATCCGATGATAAACTCCTATACCAATTTTCTGTATTTTTGAAGGTTATAGAAGTAAATTCGTTATGTAAAAATGCATCCTTTCCAATTATTTTTACTTGTTCGGGAATTGTGATTGTTGATAAGGCTGAGCAGAGATTAAAAGAGTTTTCTCCAATAGCCACAACAGAATTAGGAATAGATATTTTTGTCAACGATTTACATTCACAAAAGCAATATGCAGGTATTTTCGTTAAAGATGATGGCAGTGTTATATTTTCCAGACCGCTAGACTCAAACGCATGCTCGCCTATTGTCTGTACTGAATCAGGAATTACAATATTCGTAAGAGATGAAAGACTAAAAGCATAATTGCCAATATTTATTAAAGATTCTGGCAAAACGATTTCTGTAATTTTACTTTGCCCATAGAAAGTCTTTTCTAATAAATTTGTCAAACCATTTGTATTTGCAAGGTTTAATTTGACTTTTTTTACACCAGAGTTTTTACTAATTGCAGCAACTACTTCTTTCACAAGATTTTCGTCAATGTTTCCCGTCGCAACAATTGAATAAAGAGTATCGCTGGCAGGAAGTTCATTTATTGTATTTACTGCATTATAGGAATTAATCATTAAAAATTCTTGATTTTGATTTAAGTGCAATTTATACCCTCTGCGTTCTTGAAAAGCTCCAGCATTTCCAAAATGTTTCACACCATTTTCAATCCATTCTTCAAGAGTACCATTGTAATAGATATCCTGTGCTGGCACATCAAAAAAAGCACTGGGTTCTAATGAAGTAGATTTATCAAGTGTAATCGTTTTAAGGAGTTTACACCCGCCAAATGCTTCTGAAGGAATTGATTTGACACTAGAAGGTATTATTACTTCTGTTATTTTTGTTCCTCCGAATGCATCTTCTCCAATTGTCTCGAGACTGATAGGAATGTTAATAGTTTCCAAAGAAATACAACTGCTGAATGCTCTTTGGCCTATTACATTAATTGTATTTGGAAGACTTATTTTTGTTAGATTTCTACAACCATAAAATAAGTCTTGTGGAATTTCCGTAATTTTGCTTCCTATCGTTATTTCACTAGCCAACTGTTTACAATTCGAAAAAGCATAAGTTCCAATTCTTGTAATATTAGCCGGAATATTAACAGATTGCAAATACTCGCAGTTTTCAAACGCAAAACTTTCTATTACTGTACAACTGTCAGGAATTTCAATAGATCTTAACCATGAATTTTTAAAAGCCTGTTCGCCGATTACATTAAGAGTTGATGGTAGCGATATTTCTTGCAAGGGAGAATCTCTAAATGCACCAGTCCCAATTTTCTTTACGCCTTCAGGTATCTCAATTTTCCCAAATGATGTCCCCTCGAATGCTAAATCACCTATCACTTTAACACTTGCAGGAAGATTTATTGAAGAAATCTTTGTATTTGAAAATGCTTCCGTTCCAATTTCTGTTACTGTTGCAGGAAGAATGACTTTAAAAAGTTTACACTTTCCGGCAAACTCTGATGAAAAAAAAGCTCTGTCAGGAATTTTTGTTATTCCAAGAGCTTCTGACATATCAAGAGTATAAGTTCTAGTATAACTTGAACTTCGTAGTTTTTCCCCTAGATTAATTAAATCAGAAGAAGTCCACTCTCCACCAAGTTTTATAAGACTCTTAGTTTTATAAATAGCATCATTAAAATCTATTTCGTCCAAGTTTTCGGCGAATACATAAGCACTATCCATCCAAACTACCGAATATTTCTTATTTTCTGAAAAAGTTGTTTGGATTTCTTGATCCCATTTTCCTTTATAATCTGTAAGTGTTGGTAAGTCAGGTATATTTACAACCGCACCATATTTTCCTGTCAATATCTTATCGACTGTTGTTCCATCTGACCAAGTTCCACCATTTGCAGAAAAAGTGAGGGTAATGATGTTTCGATTGTAATAGATTTCAATGGTTGTGTTTCCGTCGACAGCAATATCTTTTTGTTCAAAGGTCTGTGCTGTAAATCCTTCGTATGTTTTTGAATTTGCATTTGTTGAAGAGCCTGTTTTTCCGGTTAGAATTTGTGTGTCATTTTCTATAAGCGTGTAATTATCATCAGTAATATTTTGCTGGTAATGCTTTACTGTGTAGTACGTTCCGTTTCCAGCTGTCCATTGAGCAAAGAGTGTTAGATTACTGTTAAGTGTAATTTCTGCGCCATCAGAATATTTAGTACCGCTTCCGTCCTGTACAGTGTTCCATTCCGAAAAAACATAACCTGCTCTAACGAATGCGAGAGAAACTGCAGTGGTTAATGAAGAGGCTTTACCTTCTTCAATGTTTTGAGTTTTTGTTATGGGATTATCAGAACCATCATTTATATTGAATATAATTGTATATATTTTTTTATTTTCACTGATTTCTCCAGGATCAGTATTGTTTTCCTCACCACTTTCATCATTATCAGAATTTCCTTCCTCAGTTGAGTTTTTACTCCATGATGCTTCTAAAGTAATATCTGAATTTATTGGAGTTGAAAAATCAAAAAGCGAATTTCCATTGTACCAATTAGAAAAGGTATAACCTTCTTTTATCGGATTAGTTGGTTTTGGAACTGTTTTTCCTTTTTCAACCTTTTGAGAAGCAATTTCTGTGCCTCCATTAGAATCAAATATTACGGTACAATAAGTCGGTTCCACTGGAGTATAAATTGTTGTTGAGTTTTCACAGGAAATGAATGCAAATAAAGTCAGGCAAATTAGTCCTAAAAATCTAGTTTTCATTTTCATATAAATTACCTCTCTTTTTTTTAGCAAATCCGAGCGAAGCAAAGGATTTGCTAAAAGGAATTTTTCAATTCCTTTGGCTAGTGTACACTAGCCAAAATTTTTAGATGCAATACGATTGTCTATTAACAACAGTACAAGCAGTCCATTTGGATTAAAATGCTATCATAATAATCCATAAATATCAAGATTTCGTTATAAAAGTCCATTTGTATTATTCTGTTATTAATATGTTGCAGTTTTGGCAGAAAGTAAAAGAAGAACTAGAGTATAATCTTATAACTCAAAAAGAATTGGCTGAGAAAATTGGAATCAGTTACAATACTTTGCAATCATGGATAACAAAAGACCGTTTGCCCGATGCAGAGCAAGCCTTGAAAATCGCAAAACAATTAAATACTTCTATTGAATACCTTGTAACTGGTAAGAATGAAGAGAAAAATGGAATTAAGCAGAATTTACAGGATATAATTCCTAAATTAAATCATCTGTCTAATGAAAACCTAGAGCTAATAGATTTGATTGCTGGTCGGTTAAAATAATTTTGATAGCAAGCTCGACTTGCTATCAAAATATACCTATTATCTTTTCCCGCATTTCCAGCATCGAATAAAAACGCCACATGAAATTGATTGGAAGTAATGTGAAAAATATCTTGCCTATACACATTCTCCATGCGATTCATTCCGTAAATTGAAGACTGTGTGAAAATGAGATTGTAGAATTGTTAAAGGAAAAATTTGCCGATTTAAGAAATTTCTTTTATATTTAATTTTAGGAGATTTATGAAAAAGAAATTACAAATTTTTGTATCATCAACCTATACGGATTTAAAAGAAGAAAGACAAGCAGCTGTCGAAGCAATTTTGAAATCAGGAAATATCCCTGCTGGTATGGAATTATTTACAGCTGGTAATGAATCCCAATTGGAAACAATTACAAGATGGATAGATGATTCTGATATTTATTTTCTTATCCTTGGTGGAAGATATGGTAGCATTGAGCCAAAAACGGGAAAAAGTTATACCGAACTTGAATATGATTATGCAGTTACTAACAAGAAACCTTTATTTGCGGTTGTTATTTCTGATACATATTTAGATGAAAAAATAAAATCAGAGGGAAAAGATGTTTTAGAAACTGATAATAGTCAAAAATATAAAGAATTTAAGGAAAAAGTTTTAGCTCATACATCGCAATTTTTTGATTCACCAAAGGATATAAAACTAGCAATTCATGAAACATTACATGATTTTAAGGATAGATACGAATTTATAGGCTGGATTCCTGGCGATTTGGAATTAAAATATGCAGAACTGATTGAAACTAATGAGAAGTTACGAAAAGAGATTGATGAACTTAGAAAAGAAGCAAAACAGAAAAACTCAAAAAAGAATCAGAAAATAGAAGTTGAATATGATGATTTTTCTGAAATATATAAAAAATATAATTCTTTGGAAGCAAAATTTACTGCTGAGGGAAAAAACTACAGTCTTACAATTAATGAAATCATTAAAGTTCATTATTCTACTATGATAACAGGTATAACAAACCAGTATGGAATGTCTGACATGGAAAAAATACTTTTTTTTAGCATAATGCCGCAGATGAATCTTCATGGTTTAGCGGAATTGGAAAGTATTCCGAGAGTTGGATATAGGAGGTTTTCGTTAACTCCAAAAGGGAAAAAATATGCCCTTTTTTTACAATCTCAGAATAATCAAAAAAAATAAACCGTATTAAGGATACAATAATTCACATCGTTTGCATGAAATAAAATTATAAATAACGCTCCTCAGACAGATAGTACATACACAAAGGGGATTTATCCGTTCATCTCTCAGCAGGCGGGTCTTCCTAACTTTGCTTCGTAAATGCGGGAAGGAGCTGTAGACAATCTGGAATGTCCAATTTTTTCATATTATATTATAGGCTCATTTCTAGGCACATTTGCAAAATCTGTCGCTTATCCCGCACATCGATGTAATCTGCACATTGAAAACAGGCAGATGTCGCTTATAATGCAAGTGAGCGTTAGGGCATGGAGCAGCTGCGAAGCAGGCCACTTAGGGAGCGACGGCTGCAAGCCGGCAAAATGCTCCAGCGGAGCATTTTGAGTGAGTCTCCGAGCAGCTATGCTGCGAAGGGGCTGAGTGAACATGTGAACGAAGCCAGTGGCTGGAGCGACAGCGGAACTGCGGAACGCCCGACCGACTGCCGCAGGCAGGCAGGAACGCCCAGAAAAAAAACTATTTCGGAGGAAAAAATGAATCTGAAAAAAACACTTATCGGCTTGGGAATTGCAGCTGGCCTTGCAGGTTCGCTATTCGCACAAAACAAAACTTCAAACTCAAAGGAGACTAAAATGGGAAAATCACTGGTTGTTTATTTTTCGCTCGCAGGCGAACAGTATAAGTCGCATCGCTTACGCGCTGCTTAGCGAGTTTTCTGCGAAAACTCGCGTTGGAATCCACATAGGCGAGTTTTGCCTGCAAAACTCGGTAAGCAACCGCAGGTTGCGACAAATACTTCAATCATCGCAAAGTTTATTGCAGAAGAAACAGGCTCAGAGCTTTTTGAACTTGAAAGTGCAAAACCGTATCCGACCGACAGCTACAGCCGCCTGACTCAGATTGCAAAAGACGAGCAGAACAAAAAGGCCCGCCCTGCCCTCAAAGCTGATATCGACATCACCGCATACGACACAATCTTCATCGGTTATCCAAACTGGTGGGGAGACATGCCAATGCCGGTTTACACATTCTTAGAAGCCCACGACTGGAGCGGAAAAACAATCATCCCATTCTGCACCCATGAAGGAAGCGGACTTAGCGGAACAGAAAGCCGCATCCGTTCAACCTGCAAGGGAGCTACAGTAGAAAAAGGCCTTGCCGTTCAGGGAAGGGTTGCCCAGACTAATAGAAGTGCCGCTAAAAAGGCTGTTCAGGACTGGCTTGCCGAATTGGGTTAGTTATAATTATATTTAAATAAAAGGGTTTACATGACAGTCAGAAAATACGAAGAAAAAGATCTTACAGCAATGATTCAAATCTGGAACGAAGTTGTAGAAGATGGAATTGCGTTTCCGCAGGAAGAGCTGCTGACTCCAGAAAGCGGCAAGGCTTTTTTTGCAGGACAAACCTTATCTTGTGTTGCAGAAGAAGATGGCAAAATTTATTGACTTTACATCCTTCATCCAAACAATGTTGGACGCTGCGGTCACATCTGTAATGTAAGCTATGCCGTCGCTTCCTATGCCCGCGGAAAACATATTGGTGAACAGCTTGTAAAAGACTGCCTTATCCAGGCAAAAAAATGTGGCTATGGAGTTCTTCAGTTCAATGCTGTTGTAGAAAGCAATATTCACGCCCGACATTTGTATGAGCGACTGGGCTTTGTCCAGCTGGGCACAATTCCAAAGGGATTTAGAATGAAGGACGGACATTTTGAAAACATCTGTCCTTATTATCATGAATTGTGAAAACGGACTGACCTCTGATCCATTCATCAAGAAACTTCATCTCTTCTTCTGTGTGAAACCAATGCTCGCCGCCCTTCATTACAGTAAGACTTGCACCCTGCTTTTCAGCAAAATCCTTTATTGTTTCAAGCGAAGTGAGGTTGTCTTTTTCGCCATATAAAATCGAAGTCGGAATCTGCCAGTTTAATGAATGCTTACTTACATAGCACAAATATTCCCAGGAAAGTTCTTCTCCAAATTCCGTGAGGATGATTTTTCTCTGCTCAAGTTCCGCTTCGGTCACATTCGACCACTTCATCATATCGCAAATCAGCTTTTCATAATGAGCGCTTTCAGTAGCATTCCCACCCTTTCCGTGGATGTATAAAACTGTTTTCATTGTTTTGGTTTATAGCATATATTTCAGACCTGATTCATTGTTTACCAGCCCGATGCTGGCTTCCTTTAATCCCATATCAGGACCGGCACCGTGAGGAGCAGAATAGTGCCAGTCCTCATTTCCTTTTCCCTGCATCAACTTTATAAAGTCCATGCTGATTGCAGTAAAAGAAAATCTGATTTGTGCCGCTTATTTTGAACCTTGCTTCTGCATTCTGTTCCGGGTAGAGTTTTTTAATTTCCACACCATCAGAGCGGACAGCTGCAATAAATGAAATATAATGCGTCTTTGTCATCTCATGGTCAACCGACACAAAATATTCATCTTCCATAACTTCAATTTTTACCTGATGGGCTGAATCTTCATTTTCTGCTTCAAGAGGAGGAAGAGTTATACCGCAGCAGCTGATTACTGCTTCCCCTGTTGTCTGAATAATATTTCCACACACCGGGCAGACATAAAAATTGAGATGCTTCATATTGCAGGCGCGGTTAGTATTAATCACATTTTCGCCTGAAAGCAGCTCAATCACAGAAACGTCCAGAGCCTTTGCCAGGGCTTCAACAAGGGAAATATCAGGATATCCCCTGCCCGTCTCCCATTTTGAAACTGCCTTGTCTGTAACAAAAATCTTTTCAGCCAGTTCTGACTGTGTAAGCGTCTTTTCTTCCCGCAGGCGTTTAATCATGGCGCCTGTAATATATTCATTTTTCATAAAAATCTCCTGCAGCTGCAATTACACAATACATCCCGCCGGTGCACAATTCAACCTACGCTTTGTAGAGTTCCAATATTCAGTAAAGCGCAGATTACAGCTAACAAGAGCGCATTCATTTTCACCCTGCACTCATGTTATAATTCTTTTATGCACTACAAGAACATTCGAAAAGCCATTTTCATGGACCGCCCCAACCGCTTTATCGCTCATGTCCTGCTGAACGGCAAAACCGAAACTGTCCATGTAAAAAACACAGGCCGATGCCGGGAACTGCTGCTACCAGAGGCCACCGTCTACCTCGAAGAAAGCGAAAATCCCCTGCGAAAGACAAAGTTCGATTTGATTGCAGTGGAAAAATCTGTGACAGAAAAAAACGATTCTGTCTTGAAAAAGCCCGACAACACAAAAAAACTTCTCATCAATATGGACAGCCAGGCCCCCAATAAAGTTGCATCGGAATGGATCACTCAGAATAAAAAGTATTTTCCAGACCTGAAGCTTTTAAAAGCAGAATACAGTCTTGGAGATTCTCGCTTTGATTTTTATGCCGAATACAAAGACAAGTCAGGCACTGGTCACAAAATGCTCATTGAAGTTAAAGGCTGCACTCTGGAAATGGATGGTGTCGCCCTTTTCCCTGATGCCCCTACCCTCCGCGGCCTTAAACATGTGCGGGAACTCACTTCCCTGACAAAAAGCGGCGAATACGAAAGTATGATTCTTTTGATTGTGCAGATGACCGGCTGCAAATATTTTACCCCCAACAGAAAGACCCATGCCGATTTTGCCGACGCACTAAAAGAGGCAGAGACCGCAGGAGTAAAAATCGTCGCCCTGGAATGCCAGGTCCAGCCGGACAGCCTTGAAGCAAAAGATGAAATTGAAGTCAGGCTGTAAAACAAAGCGGTCATTTATGCCCCACCTGCCCTTCTTAACTTGCTGCATTCTGTCTTGCAGTAGGGCTGTATGAAATTAAAAGTTTTTTGGGCGTTGCGTCAGTTTCGCTGCCGCAATCTGACAGAGCTTCCCGAAAATCAGCTTATCGCCATTCATTAATATTAATGCTAAAATGTCCGCATAAGGAACTGTTGAAATCGCAGCAGGGAGAACTGGATGCCGTTCTCATGTACAACGCTCTGAGTGAAGTTGGATTTTGTATAGGGCAATCGCACAGGGGGAATATGCGGCCGTAAAGAATTATGCACCGGTAGCCGAAAAGTTCCCGGAAGTTAAAAGTGTAAAAAATGATGAAAAGCGTCACGGAGATACGGTAAAGGGATTATTGAACAAAGAACAGGACGGCCAGTTCCCGGAAGGCATGTTCAGATTTGAGAAGAGAATCAAAAATTAGTAACTATTTATTCCACAATCCAGCTTTTCTGTACCGTATTAAAAATTTTATCATCAGGAGTCAGCTCGCCTATTAACAGTGGAGAAGCCGGGTTATGCGACTTCATGTTCTGGCGGACAAGTTCCGCATTCGCATTTGCATAACAATATCGGCACAGATGACCACAAGAATTGTAGGCGCCGATATCTCCGTTTAAGAAACAGGAACATTCTTTTCTTGCAGAATTCTTTTTGGGAACTTTAAGTTTTTTACCAATGGCATTTTCGAGGACTGCAAGTGTCTGACAGCCGGAGCAATCCGCACCAAACTGAGCAAGGTCTTTTCCTTCTGCGCATGGGCGCAGCGTCATTCCATATTTTGCAGCAATTTCAACAAAAGCTTTTCCAAGAGTCAAACGTTCCGCTTGCGTCACATCGCGGGCTTCTGGAAAATTACGCTTCACTTTTGGATACAAATCTATAAAGCTGATTACAGCCGTTTTCGTCGCACCGCAAAGCCTTCGCGCAATATTCTCAAACGCCTTTAGATGATATGGAATCGTATACTTTTCAGAGATAAAAATCGGATCATACCGCCAGCCGACTTTTTCAGAACCAAGCCGTTTTCCAAGTTCAATAATGCCCTCTGCAACAGCAGCCTTTTCCGGCACGTTGGGCTCAATTTCTTTTCCATACGGTGTAAGCGAAACATACCACCACTGATTATATTTTGAAAGCTCATTCCAGAGTTCCTGATTTTTCAAAACCGGCAGGGGATTTTTAGTACAGAAAGTAATCAAATCAACAATCTGAGGATTCAGTTCATAACGCGAAACCGACAAAGGATAAAAGGGATTCCTTACCATCACATACCCTTCTTTTAGCCTGTTCAAAAGCCACTGAGAATAAAATGCCGGAATATCAGTTCGCTGTCCTGTCTGGATTATCATTTTTGACCAAGTACCTTCTTATAAATCTCCAGATCTTTGTTTCCAAAAACATTGAAGACAATCTTCTTCACGCTGGAAGATGGATTTTCTGACAGCCACTTTTCTACCGTTTCCACCGCAATCTGAGCGGCAAGGTCTTGAGGAAATCTGAAAACTCCGGTTGAAATGCAGCAGAAAGCGACCGATTCAAGCTGATTTTGAGACGCAGTTTCAAGGCAGTTTTTGTAGCAGTTTTCAAGAAGAAGCTTTTCGCGGGGCCCTACACTTGTGTAAATAATGGGGCCGACAGTGTGCAAAACATAGCGGCTTGGAAGATTAAAGGCCGGTGTGATTTTGCAAAGTCCGGTTCCTTCTTCGTGCCCCTGCTTTTGCATCAGCTCGTTACAGGCAAGCCTGAGCTGAATGCCCGCAAAGGTGTGGATGCAGTTGTCGATACAGGCATGAAGAGGAGCAAAGCAGCCAAGCAGGGCAGAGTTTGCAGCATTAACAATTGCATCAACTTTTAGCGTAGTGATGTCGCCTTGCCAGAGGTATAGCTTTGGGTTCCTTTCTGTCGGGCTTAAGTCAGCAATATCCGTAATCCCCCGCTCTTTATTAACCTGCTGCAGGTACTCATCTTGTATTCTCAAAAAGTCTTCGCTAATGGAATATGGCCCCCGAATATTCATCAAGGCTCGGAGTAAATCCCGCTGCTTTTTTTCATCATCAGGAATTACAAAGTCGCCTTCATTTCCGGGCACAAGCCCCAGCTTAAAGCCTGCACTACCCTTATATTCTTTGAGGAGTTCACTTATCAAATATAATCTGCGTTCTTTTTGTGTCATTTTTTCCTCTCTTTTATTTGGGGCGTTGCGCCAGCTTCGCTGCCGCCGGGCTTTGCGGGGTTCCGCCTTTCGGCTCCATTGCTCCACTTCGTTCCGCAACAGCCCTATCGGGCTGCCCCTACAATCCCTAACGCTTTTCAAGGATTTTTCGCATTTTACTTCACAGCTTCCTTCTTTTTGAACTATAAAGAATTTCTTTATAGTTGTCTCTTGTTTTGAACTAACAAGAAATCCTTGTGAGTTGGTTTTGAGTGCACTCCTTCGCACACTCGAGACCTCTCCTTATCCTTGAGACATTACAGACCCATGAAAAAAATTATTCCTTTATAATTGAATTTACTTTTTCTTCAAGCTCTGCAAAGTCTTTTTTTTGTCTTTCAATTCTTGCAGCATCGAATTTATCATATTCAGCATAGGCCTTTTGTTTTGCTTTTTCGGCGGTTATTGTTCCTGCATTATCCAGAATTTTTCGTCCATAGAATTTCAGAAAATCATTCAGTTTGTTTTCCCAGTCTGCCATGTGCATGGGGATATGCTGCTTTGCCTGATCTTCTGCAAAATCAAGATACATATTTACAATTCTATTAAGAGCTTCTATTTCATCTTTTGTGAGATAGTTCTTCGCATTATCTACATCACCTTTGCGGACTACAGCTCCTTTCCAGCTTGTTAACCCCATGTTGTCTTTAGTTGAATCTGCCCTGCTGTCTATAATTTCAGCAGCCGTATGAGCATGTACGCTGTAATGCATTTTATTTTGAACGGTCTTAAAAAAGAGCTTTGTCTTTTCATCATCTTTGTCATAGTCAATGCTTGTTGCATAAATTGCCTTTACTTTTTCATAAAAACGCTTTTCACTGGCACGAATGTCTTTGATGCGTTCAAGAAGTTCATCAAAATAATCATCGCCAAAAGCCTTTGGTTCTTTAAGACGTTCATCATTCAGAACAAAACCTTTTTGAGTGTATTCATGAATGAGTGAGGTCGCCCAGTTTCTGAAATGAATGCCAATTCTAGTGCGGACACGGTAACCAATAGCTAGAATCATTTCGAAAGAATAATGTTTTGTATTACGTTTTATCTGCCTTGTTCCCTCTGTTTGAACTTGTAAGTAATTCTTACAAGTTCGATTTTCTTCAAGTTCACCGTCTGTGTAAATATTTTTTATGTGCTGAGTAATATTCTGAGGCTTTGTTTGATACAATTCCGCTATGGCAGCTTGTGTCATCCAAATATTACCGTCCTGAAAGAGAACATCGACTTTTGTGTCGCCCTTTTCATTCTGGTAAATCAAAAGATTTCCAACTGGGTTAAATTCGTTTTCCATTTTACTCCCCTATTTTAGCCACTTGTCCAGAATTGCCTGCTTTTTCGCAGGACATTCTTCCATAACTTTCTTTGCATCCGCGATTTTTGATTCAAGAGCGGTGATTTGGGAAACGATTTCTTGCTGTTTTGCGAGAGGAGGAACTGTACACGAAACTTCAACAATTTTATTTACAGACAAACCAGGTTGAGCTGTCCCAGTAGAGTATTGATTTAAATTCATAAACTCAAGCTGGTAGCGCAACCAATACACATCAATATTTTCTTTTGGAGTTACCGCTACAGCGTGTTCAGTTGCATGAAATTTTCCTGTTGCCATACAAACATTGCCACATAAAGCACCCTGCCTGCCAACTAAAGGATAAACTCCATCATGTGTAAAATCTGCTACATATCCACGCAAACCGTTTCCACCAAAACATGGATACATTCCTTCCTTTTGAATCGGTGAAATATCATCTGCAGAAACAAACTTACCTGCTTTCATTTCGCAAATATCTTTGAGTTTCTTATTTATTCCTGTTTCATTAGCCATAATTTCAGTGATTTTTGCCCTGCATTCTGCAATTTCTTTTTCTGCATTCTGATATTCACCGTCAACCTGCTCGCATTCGGCGACAATGCTTTTTTGCACATCGAGAGGTGGGAGGGGGATTTTCTGCAATAGATAATCGTTTAGATTAAGATTTTTCAGTCCGCTTGAACCAGTCTGATATTGGAAAGTGTTTCCTTGCTGATAAAAATAATTCAGATAGTCGTGAAGATATTTGTATCCTAAACCATCTTTCACGATACGCAAGCGCGCTGTAAAATTTGAATATGAGTAATCTCCATTGACATTTTCAAAGAGAACAACACGACCGACCGCCTGCGATTCACTTCCACCTGATTTTTCAATAATGATGTCGCCATTTCGCAGTTTTCGATTTTCAAATTGTCGTTCTTCAACTTCAATTTCCGCGACATCTGTAAAATCCAAAATTCCTTGCATTGTAAAGTTTGTATTTCGAATTACAAATACTTTCTTGAACGGAGGCTTTTTTCCAGTCCAAAGTCCTCCTAATGTCTCAACATAATCACCTAGCTTTACCAACGGGAACTTGCTTTCGATTTTCAACTTTCCATTTTCAATTTTTCCATTCGCCTTTATCGCCTTGTCAAAACTTGTCCGGCTAAAATCAATCATATCTTTGAACGCATAGGAGTTTACATATTTCTGTAGCTTACATTCACTTCGATAAATTCCCAGAAAGGCATCTTTTACAAAGCGGGCAATGCTGTTTTCTTCATCATAAACATTGTACAAAAGACCACAAGCGTTTTGAGGCGTAGAGCTTTTTATCTTGATTCCTTCATCACCTTTGCGGTTGCTCCAACTGTAGCCCAAGAAAGTTTCCTGTTCTGCATTGTCACTTGGAGCTGTTACAACAAGTGTATGCTGCTTGTAGATAAGGGCAAAGTAATAGAGTTTTTCTTTTTCAATGGAAAGAACATAATCATAAAAAGCTTTTGAAATTTTTTCACTTTTGAGTTTTTTAAATTCTGTACTTTCTTCAAACTCTTTTACATACATTCCAAAATAGGCATGTGTCTTAAATTGCGTATAATCCTCGCATGCACGGGCACTTTTTATAAATTGGAGATAATCTTCTTTTGTTGCCTCGATTTTTTTGCAATAAGAATCAAAAATCTCTTTGTCACTTACTACATTCAAGTCATCATTTTCAAATATGGCAGTTACATTATCTTTTGCAATTTCTGCTTTCACAGGCGGTTCATTATTTTTTTGCAAATAAAGAACAACAGTATTTGTACCTGTCGCTCCAAAAGTCTTGCTTCCAAATTGAACGATGGCATGAAGTGTAAAATTTTTTAGAATCTCTTCGCGGGCTTTTATGTAGCTTGTACTTGAATTGCTCAAAATAGAACTTGGCAAAATTACGGCAGCAATTCCTTTAGGCTTTAGAAGCTGGGCAATTCGCTCCACAAAAAGAGTTTCAATTTCCTTTCCGTCTTTTGAAATATACTGCAAAAGATTCAGTTCATTATTTTTGAGTTCCAGATGATTCTTGAATGCGCTTACACTATATGGAGGATTTGCAACCAAAATATCAAACTGTCCGTTTTCAATAACAATCTTTTCATTGTGATTATCCAGACCATCGCCAAAAACGATATTTCCGTTATCAGCACCGTGCATGAACATAGAAATTTTGCTTACCCGTGCCAGACGGTAGTCTTTTTCAATTCCAAAAAGGCAATCTCGTTCCCATCCCTTCTCTGCCTTAAATCCAAGATTTGCAATTGTTTCATTTACCTCACGGAATCCTTCTGTTAGGAAATGTCCTGCTCCGCAAGCATAATCTATAATTTTTGGATAGCGGATTTCCTTCTTTTCTTCATTTTCAATAATATTTCTAAGCGGTAGACACTTCCAGATAAAGCAAGTAATTGGAATTGGAGTAAAGAACTGACCTTCGTTCTGTTTAAAACCTTTGTTCAAAAGCTGTTCAAACATGTCACCTAAAAGCTGTAATTCATTTGAATCAATAATTCTGTACTTTTGAAAAAGCTCTACCATTTCTACAAGAATTTTTCCGTTCTGGTAAAAGAGGGCTTTATTATGAACGTCCTTGAATGCAAAATCATTGTTTGTGTAAAATTTGAGTTTCGTAATTGTTTCGTTCAGTTCTGCTTCCAGCTGCTCCCGGTTCTCACCGATTGCGTTTTTCATCACGGTTTTTACATAATCATCCGCCACATAAAATACATCTTCCTTCATAAATTCCTTCATACCGAAATGATGGAGTTTTTGAAGTCTGTCCTGCATTTTTTGATAGGTATCTGTTCCTGTCTTGTACTGAAACTCTACTTCACTTTCCAACGATTTTGTTTTTTCATCATAGAGCTTTGCAATAAAGAGGGCAATCAAACGGTTAAAGGCATTTTCTTTGTCGCTCACATTATTGTGACGTAAAATTTCTTCAAACTGATTTACGATTTTATCATCACGGCTAAAGTCAACAAGACGTTTCTTCTTTAACGGAAGCACACCAATGTCATAAGCAACTGTTTCTTCATCAAAAAGAATATCACCTAAAAATTTCTGCTCGTAAGTTTCTTTCCAAACTTCATAAAGATTTTCTACTGTAGTTGCATCACGATAAAGCTTAAGTGATTTATCATCTTTAGCAAGTTCAATATAGTTGGCATCATCAGAACAATTCACAGTTGCCACCGTAGATGTAATTTTTTCATTTGCCTCATCAAAATCACTTGCATACAAAACTAGCCATTTTGTAGCCTTTGACTGCTGCCAGTAAGAAAAAAGCTGACCACCGTCATTTTTCATATTACTTAATTCTTTTTTATATTCACTGTCAGCTGTCTTACATTCGATAATGCACAGATAGCGGGAACCGTCTTTATTTTTTACACAAATATCAGCCTTGCCACTTTTTCCACCATGACCAAGAGACCAGCGAGGTTCAAGTTCAATATGCTCAGGGCGGTACCCTTTTTCTAGAAGACGGGCAACACACTCAAAGACAACAAAGTTTTCTGGATGCTCAAAATTGCTTGTTGTTCCGTCATTCACTTCAAAGCCTTTCTCAGTAGGATAAATAAGCTTTCGATTTGTAAAATCGGCTTTTAAATCGCAGTCAACACTATCAAAATGCTTTATGTATATATTGTTTTCATTTATAAACCCAAGAGATTTAAGAACTTTTTGAAAATTTTCGAGCGTAATCAAAGCAACTTCCCCAAAATAGATTTATATCAGTATAGCTTAATTTGGAAGTAATATTAAGGGGAACTCATCAACCATTCCGCAATATCCCACACCGCAATTCCTTCATACTGATAGGCCGGATGTTTTGTCCGTGCGATAATCATTTTTGGATAAGCGTCCTTTATGCTCAAAAGCGGGGAACTTTCCCTTTCCATTGTTTCCGCTCGGGAAATGTCGTCGCTCACCTGGATGTAGATTTTCTCGTTTCGTTTTACGGCTACAAAATCAATTTCTTTTTGGTAAAGAACTCCCGTGTAAACTTCATAGCCTCTGCGTAAAAGTTCTATGCAGACTATGTTTTCGTAAATCCGCCCATAGTCCAGATTTTTAGTTCCGAGTTTTGCATATTTAAAAGAATGGTCTGCAAGATAATATTTGTCCTGGCTTGCAAGATATTTTTTTCCTTTTATATCGTAGCGTCGGATTTTGTAAAAGGCAAAGGATGCACAAAGATATTTGATGTATGAAGAAACCGTTTTATCATCAACCTTGCTGCCTTTTGAAGTCAGGGTATTTGCAAGTCTTCTTGCAGAAATTTCAGAGGAAATGTTATCAACAAGAAAATCGTTCAACATGTCCAAAAGCGGAAGATTTTTTATTTTGTATTTTTGCTGAATATCACGGACAATCAAAGTTTCAAAAACTTCATTCAAATAATTATATTTATCATCAAGAGAATCATACAGATAAGAACCCGACATTCCGCCTTCCAT
>DGWD01000012.1:5303-6658 GCA_002395155.1 Treponema sp. UBA4267 | reverse complement strand
GATGGAATGAGCTATCCACAGATTCAGAGTGCTGCTTACTATGCAGGTAAAGATGCAGCAGGAATTGTTGATGTTGTAAAAAAATCAGAAAATCCATCTGATTCACCAGAAATGAAAGCTTTAAGTTTTTATCAGTTTCCTGTAGCAGGTTCGGCAAGCACTTACGATGCAACTTCTTTTGCACCAGATTCGGCTTCAACTGCCACATCAATTTTTACTGGCTACAAAACTCATTCTTCTTCAATTAATGTGGACATTACAAAAAAGATTAAGTACCGCACAATTGCAGAACAGCTTCGGGATCAGAAAAAATACAAGATTGGTGTAATTTCTACAGTAAACTTGAATCACGCAACACCCGCAGCAACTTACGCTCATCAGGCAAGCCGGAAATCAAACTATGCAATTGGTGAAGAACTTGTTGTTTCAAACTTTGACTATTTTGCTGGTGGTGCTTTAATGGAACCTCAGGACAAAAACAAAGACAAAACTTCAATTTATGAGCTTGCTAAGCAGGCAGGTTACAAAGTTTGTTTTGATCAAAAATCAGCGGATGCATTAAAAAATGGTGACAAGGCAATCCTTGTTGCGGAAACATTGGCTGATGCAGATTCCATGAGCTATGACAACGACCGAAAATCTGGAGAGTGGTCGCTTCGGGATTATGTTCGCAAAGGAATTGAAATTCTAGATAACAAAACAGGTTTCTTCATGATGGTAGAAGGCGGAAAAGTTGACTGGGCTTGCCATGCTAACGATGCCCGTTCTTCAATTGCTGACACATTGGCTTTGAGCGAGGCCGTAGAAGAAGCAATCTCCTTCTATAATAAACATCCTAAAGAGACACTCATCCTTGTAACTGCAGATCACGAAACTGGGGGACTTACAATCGGCTATGCCGGAACAGATTACAACTTGTTCTTCCGAACATTGGACGGACAGAAAATCTCATACGCAAAGTTTGATTCAGATTATGTTTCATCTTACAAAAAGAACGGTACAAGTTTTGAAACTGTTATGGCGGATGTAGAAAAACTCTTTGGTCTTAAACTTCCAGGTTCAAATGGTTCTGATAAAAATGGCGGACTTGTTCTTACAGACTACGAACTTGGACGTATCAAGACAGCTTACGAGAAGACAATCAAAAACGATAAGAGTCGAAATCAGCAGGAATATGATTTGTACGGAACTTACGAGCCACTTACAATTACAATCACTCACATTTTGAATGCAAAGGCAGGATTGGGCTGGACTTCAAACAGTCATACAGGTTTGCCAGTTCCAGTATTTGCCTTAGGTGCAGGTCAGGAAGAATTCAAAGGCTTCTACGACAACACAGAAATCTACAAGAAAAT
>DGWD01000012.1:0-5248 GCA_002395155.1 Treponema sp. UBA4267 | reverse complement strand
GCAAAACTTACTAAGGTTGTGAAAGATTAAAAATATCAGGGCGTTGCGGCAGACAGGCTGCCGCCGGGCTATCCGCAGCTCCGGCTTTCGCCTCCGAACAGGGACTGCTGTTACACAACAGCCCCTGTTTGCCTTACGGCACTGCTCCAATCCCTAACGCATTTAAATACTTTTAAGGATTGATTATGAAAAAAATATATTCAACAATTACCACTGCAATTATTTCTCTTTGTGCAATTTCACTTTATGCTAAAACTGTAAAAACAAAGACGGGGAAAGAAGGTAGTGAAGTTCCATTTAAAACATTAACTACTACACAAGACGGCGTAGAAGTTCGTAAAGGTGGTTTTGGTTCTGATGCCTGTGCATTTCCAGGTGACAGTTCAAAATTTTATCTGATTACAGACCGAGACCCAAACATTGACTTCAAAGGACCGGAAGGAAAAGGAAAACTTTTCCCAGTACCAGAATTCAATCCAGAAATCGGTTTGTTTCAATTTCAGAAAGATGGATCTGTAAAACAAATAAAAGCTATTCCATTAAAAGCTCCTGACGGCAAAAAAATTACAGGGCTTCCTAACCCAAAAGGTAAAGGTGCAACTGGAGAAATTGCCTACGACCTGAACGACAGAATTCTTGGACTTGACGAATATGGCTTAGACAGCGAAGGTCTTGTTGCAATGAAAGACGGCTCTTTCTGGGTTTCAGATGAATACGGCCCTCACATCGTTCACTTTTCTAAAAAAGGTGTTGAACTTGAAAGAATCAGCCCTTATGGAATGACAACAAATGGTAGAAAAATTCCAGCAGTTCTTGCAAATCGTCGTGCAAACCGTGGCATGGAAGGACTTGCAAAAACACCGGATGAAAAGTATCTGGTTGGAATCATGCAGTCAACTTTGTACAATCCTTCAAAAAAGGAAGTTGTAAATAACCGCCTTATCCGAATCGTAAAATTCGAACTTGCCACAGGAAAAATATGGCAGTATCTGTACCAGCAGAATAAGGAAACCGATTCCTGTTGCGGAATTACAGCCCTTTCCAATGACGAATTCATCGTAATTGAACGAGACGGAAAGTTTGCAGGAGAAGAAAATGCCCACAAGTACCTTTTCAAAATCAACTTAAAAGATGCTACGGATGTAAACGGCGACATGACTTCTAAGAATGGTATGCTGATTGACGGAAAAACTTTGGAGCAATGTACACAGGCAGAAGTTCTTGATGCTGGAATTACTTTTGTAAAAAAAGAACTTGTTACAGATTTAGTTGCAGAAATCAGTTACGGTCACGACAAACTTGAAGGCCTTTGGCTTAAAGACAATCACACAATCTGTGTTGCGAACGACAATGATTTTGCCTTGATTGAAAAAGATAACAGGCTCTGCCAGAAAATTCTTCCAGGTGCAGACAAGCCGGAAGATGACGTAGTTTATACTATAAAATTCTAAAAAAGAATATGAAATCTCCAAAAGAAATAAGCGTAAACGAAAAACTAATTACTCTAACAAAAGAAATAATTGAACTGACAGAAGATAAGGATTTACTTCCACTAAAAATAATGAAACTTCTGATTGATGATGATGAAGTTCAGGCAATCCAGGATTATGCTAACAGCGTTTCAATTGTGCGCCTTGGTTATAATGATCATGGACCGGTTCATATGCGGACAGTCTGCAGAAATGCACTGAAAATGTTGAAAATTCTTTATCAATCTGGAATAAAAACTTCTTTGGAAAATGAACAGTGTGGTTCTTTTGCGGACAGTGTTTCGGCGATAATTATTGCAAGCTTTATGCACGACTTTGGGATGACTATTGGTCGCCAGGATCATGAACTTTATTCTGGAATTCTTGCTGCAGACCTTATTAACCGTATTCTGAAAACAACTCTTCCTGGCCCTGAAAATCTCCACCGTCGTGTTGTAATCCGATCTATGGCTTTTGAAGGAATTCTTGGCCACATGGGTACACGAAAAATTTATTCTCTTGAAGCTGGACTCATTCTTATTGCTGATGGATGTGACATGACAAAAGGACGTGCCCGCATTCCAATGGAGCTGAATAAAACGCCATCTGTTGGTGACATTCATAAATATTCAGCCAACTCTATAGAAAAGGTAAAAATACTTGCAGGTCAGGAAAAACCCATAAAAATTGAAGTTAATATGAGTGCCGATGTTGGCTTTTTTCAGATAGAAGAAGTGCTTTTTCAAAAAATCAATTCCAGTCCGGCAAAAAATCTTATTGAACTTTACGCCGGTGTTATTGGCAGTGAAATGAAAAGATATTTGTAAAATTTATATTGGAAAAATTACCGTAAAAGTGCTGCCTTTTCCAACTTCGCTGTTTACAAGAATGCTGGCATCGTGATATTTTGCGGCATGCTTTACAATTGAAAGGCCAAGCCCTGTTCCGCCGTTTTGTTTTGAGCGGCTTTTGTCTATTCTGTAAAAGCGTTCAAAAATTCGGTCTTTTTCTGCGGCTGGGATTCCGATTCCTGTATCTTGGACTGTAAAAAATACCCGGTTTGATTCCATAAAGTTTTTTATGTTGATTTCTACTTTTCCATCTGGAACATTGTATTTTACGGCATTGTCTATCAGATTAAAAACCATTTCATAAATAACAGGCCGTACACCGTTGATTAAGCCGGAGTCTCCGGTAAGATTTATAGATACATTTTTTGCTCTGGCATTAACAGAAACGGCTTCAATTGCTTCTCGGCACATTTCTCTCAGGCTCAAGGCTTCTTTTTCAAGACTGATGGATTTTTCATCGAGTTTGCTTAATCTGATAATGTCGTTTACAAGATTTATCATACGCTGGCTTTCATCATAAATTGATGAGGCAAAATCTTTTGTTGTGGCTTCATCTGTTCCACCAGCTTTTAAGATTTCTGCAAAGCCTGAAATGCTTGTAAGAGGGGTTTTTAATTCGTGACTTACATTTGCCGTAAACTGCTGACGAAGTTCTTCCCTCTGCGCTTTTTCGTAATTTTCTTCTATGATGCGTTTGGTAAATGGTTTCAATTCTTCATAAACTTCTGAAACTTCCGGATTTTCAAAGTCAATTGTGTTTAATGGTTCTACAATTTTTTTGCTAATCCAGTTAGCCGACAAACCTGAAATGATTACTGCGATAACCAGCATAATCAACAAAATCTGACTCATTCCTAAAACAAGAACCCACACAGAATGCTGATTGCAACTGATTCTAAGGACATCCCCATTTGGAAGAAGCCGTGCAAAGTAAAGAGTTTTTTCTGTCATTGTGGAAGAGAAACGGGAAATTTGAATTGAGCCGTTGTTTTTTGCCTCAAGGAATTCCTGTCTTGCTCCATGATTTTCAAGTTTGGCAGCATCAACTTTATTGTCAAAATAAACGGTTCCGTCAGAGTGGATAAGTGTTATACGATTTTCTGTTTGTAATTCGGAAAGATGGTCCAGTTGTTGATTTAAGACTGAATTTTCCAAAAATAAACTTTCGGTTTTAAGTTCTGAAAAAATCTGCTTTTCAAAATATCCGTACATATTTGAAATGAATAAAAACGCACAGATAAAATAAATAAGAGTTCCAACAAAAAAAGTGTTGATGAAGATTCTAAAGGTCAGTGATTTTGGTTTCATGTTGAGCTATCTCCTTTATGTTAATGCGTGAGTGCATGGAGCAACGCGAAGCGATGCCGAAGGCATTGGAACGACAGCGGAATTGCGGAACGCACGACGGCAACTTGTTGCCGGCACGCCCAATTCTTAATTTCGCTTTCTGCATTCCTAATTAAACTTATATCCGACTCCGCGGATTGTTTCGATATTTTTTTCATATTCACCAAGTTTTGCACGCAGGGTACGAATGTGAACATCTACGGTGCGGCTTTCTATCTCGGAAGAAATGCCCCATACAGATTCAAGAAGCTGTTCACGGGTAAGCACATTTCCGCGATTCTTTATAAGCAGGACAAGCAGGTCGAATTCCTTGACTGTAAGAAAAAGCTGCTGGTTGCCTGCAAAAACTGTATGCTGATTTTCATCAATTTTAATTCCGCCAGCCTCAAGAAGTTCTTTATGGGAATCTGATTTTTCGTAGCGGCGAAGAACTGCTTTTATGCGGGAAACAAGAGCCATCATTCCAAAAGGTTTTGTAACATAATCGTCAGCACCAGAATCAAGGCCTGTAACAACATCGTATTCTGAATCTTTTGCGGTAAGCATGATTACGGGAATTGTAGAAGTTTTCGGATTTGAACGAAGCTTTTTTAGAATGGAAATACCGTCTTCTTCAGGAAGCATTATGTCCAGCAAAAGGAGATCCGGATTTTTAGTTTGAAGAGCCGTCCAAAATGCAGAAGGCAGCGCAAAATCCTGAACTTCAAATCCCTGACTTTTTAATGAATAATTGATGAGCTTACGGATGTTGTCATCGTCTTCAAGAATATAAACCATATCTTAGTTATAAATGATTTGAGTAAAATTGCAATTAAAGAATTGTTAAGTTTGTGTAAAAAATTGAAAAAAGATTGCAAAATTGATCTAAAATGCTTTATCCCGCAGGCCAAAAACTTACGGCACTTTAATTTACCAGCGGGGAATGAAAAAGAATGTTGTTAAAACAACAAAAATCAAATAAACTAGAAATATGAATATCCTTGAGTTGATTAAACATCCTCTTTTTACAGGCCTTGATGAAAAAAGCTTGCCAGAGGCATTAAAGATTTTTGAAAGTTCAGAAAAGTCTCTAAAGAAAGGGGAGTGTATTTTTAATTCAGGAAGCATAACAGAAGCAATGGGCTTTGTACTTGAAGGACGAATTCAAATAGAAAGCACAGATTATTGGGGAAATAAAACTATTATTGATAATCTTGGAAGCGGAAAGGTTTTCGGAGAGACTTATGCCTTAACAGGCAAACCTTTGATGGTAGATGTTGTTGCTGTTGAAGATTCCAGGATTATGCTCTTAAAACCTAAAATGCTTTTTTTACAGGATGACAATAAAATCAATTCAATTTTGCTTCAAAATATTCTGCGAATTAGCATGAATAAAAATCTTCATCTTTCACAGCGTATATTTCATACAAATGCAAAGACAATCAGAGGAAGACTTCTGGCATATCTTTCATCCTGCCTTCCTGCAAAAAGCCCTCATGCAGAATTTGATATTCCTTATGACAGGCAGCAACTTGCAGATTATTTACAGGTAGACCGTTCTGCTTTAAGTGCCGAACTCAGCAAAATGAAAGCTGACGGCCT
>DGWD01000015.1:15063-15431 GCA_002395155.1 Treponema sp. UBA4267 | reverse complement strand
GCACATGAGCTGAGAATTATTGTGCTGAGCTTTAAGCTGTGCTTCAACGCCATTTTCAAAGCCCTCCAGTTTGGCAAGAATACTTTCTTTGAGCATGTTAGATTTTATACTAGGAAGCTTGGCAATATGCTCGCGGGCCTTTTCGTATTCTTTACAGTGAATGTAAATCCAGGAAAGAGCAAAGTGAGTTTTTTCAACAAAATCTTCTTCCTTGCAGTAGCGGATTATCTGTACAGATTTTTTCAAAGCTTCGTCAAAATATTTGTCGTAAGTTTCATTCATGCCTTTTTTGTAGTCGCCGAAGGGCTCGATATTGCGGCTTAAGTTTGCAACGCTCTGAACAAAGTACATGTAGATTTCAAAGTTCA
>DGWD01000015.1:0-15000 GCA_002395155.1 Treponema sp. UBA4267 | reverse complement strand
GCCTCGCATTCAGAAAGAAGATATTCGCAGGCCTCAAGTGCGCCCTTTTTCTTATCAATCTGACTGCGCAGTTCGCGGAATTTTACATGAATCTTTGCGGCCGTCACTGCATCATAATTTCCCTGCTCAAGGCCAAAAAGCGCGTCAGTAGAAATATTGAGCACCTTTGCAAGCGGAACAATCTGCGCAGTATCCGGCAGACCCGCGTCGCTTTCCCATTTGCTCACCGCCTGAGAAGTTACAAAGAGCTGGCCCGCAAGTTCTTCCTGTGTGATCCCCAGCTGCTTTCTGTAATATTTGATGTTTGAACCAATTGAGTTTTTCATTTTGTTTCTCCTTGTGTTCCGGCAAACTTTATTTATGAGACCCTTAAACAAGTTCGGGGTGACAGGATTGAAAGTTGCCGGTCTTTAATTCCGCGCGGTAATTGTATATTAGCAGAAGTCAGGGAAAAATCCTAACAATTCATTTTTGGGAATGACTCAACGGAAAGTTGAAAATACGGGAGAAAATCTGTTAGTATAATATTGAGATAAACGAAATCTGCGGGAACGTAATGTATGTGGGAGTTACAAAATGAGTACAATTAATAATCAGAAAGATGTAGAAGAACAGTACGCCAACGCTGGCAATTTGAATACTCGCATTTCGATTCACCAAAAATATTCCACAAATAAAATGGGCTTCGGTAAGTGGATTTTCTCGAATTATAAAATCTCGCAGGAAATGAAGGTTCTTGAACTTGGCTGCGGAACCGGCGAAATGTGGAAGGGACACGAGGATTTAATCAAGACTTGTGAAAGGCTTGTTCTTTCGGATTTTTCTGAGGGCATGCTGGAAAATGCGAAAGCGAATCTTGACGAAAGGACCAGCCTTGAATACCGCGTGATTGACATCCAGAATATTCCTTTTGATGATGAAACTTTTGACGTCGTGATTGCAAATATGATGCTCTATCATGTGCCGGATATGAATCGCGGACTGGCCGAGGTTTGTCGTGTTTTGAAAAAGGGCGGAGATTTTTACTGTGCAACTTTTGGCGAGCACGGAATTATGGAATTTCTTTGCAAGGCTTTGAATGCTTATGGTGTGGAAGATAAGGCCAATAAAAATTTCACCCTGCAAAATGGAAAAGAAATTCTTGAGTCATTTTTTTCAAACATCCAGAGATTGAACTATGAAGATTCTCTCGTAGTAACAAACCTTGATGATTTAATTGAATACATTTATTCGCTTTCCAGTATGACAAATTTAAGCTCAGTGCCAAAGGATGAAATTCGCGAGCTGCTTGGGAAGTTTGTAGTGAATGGGGTTTTGAATGTTCCAAAAGAATACGGAATGTTTTGCTGCAAAAAGGTTTAACGAATCAGATAATATAAAAAATAAGGATTAAAAAAATGAAAAAGCTTGAATTAAAAAATGATGATTTTCTTGGGTATGTAAAACACCTGCGACACGCCTGTCGTGGAATTCTTGTGCATGAGGGCAAGGTTCTTTTAGGTTATGAAGAAAATAATAACAAGTATATTATTCCTGGTGGTGGCCTTGAAGATGGCGAAACTTATGAGCAGTGTTGTGAGCGGGAACTTCTGGAAGAAACCGGAATGCAGGTTAGGGCAAAAGAAGAGTATTTGGAAATTGGAGAACTCTTTTTAGACTGGAACCATATCAATCATTATTTTGTCTGTGAGCTAATAAAAGACACCGGCAGCATAAATCTTACCCAAGCTGAAAAAGAGGCTGGCTGTACTTTTAAGTGGCTTTCGATGGAAGAGGCTCTGAATATTTTTGGCCGATACGAGGATTATCATAAAACAAACATTGCCGATTTTGGCTTGTATAGACGCGAATATTTTGCCTTAAAGGAATATAAAGCCTATGTCAGATAAGTTTTCAGAAGATTTTATAAACGCACTTAAAAATCATGATACAAATGCCCTTCTTTCAATTCCAAAAAGTGATTTGCATAATCATCTTGGACGGGGTTGCAGAAGGCTGTGGCTTTCGGAAAAATTGAATCACGATTTTCCTCCGCCGCCTGAAAAGTTTGACGGGCTTATGGGAATGCAGAACTGGTATGTTGGCGCAATAAGAGATTATTGTCGTGCGCATGATGCTTTGAATATCCGCCGGGAAGGTTGTTTTGCCGAGGCCCAGCGTAATCATCTTGCGCGTTTTGCACCGAGTTTTTCTGATACTGATATTGAGGAATTTGGTGGTGTTGAAGGCTTTGCAAATTACTGGGATAAGCTTCGTGAAAAATATTGCCCCGATGCAGTTTATGAGCCGGAGCTGGCCTTTGCTTCTTATGCTGATGTTGAGGCAGATGTAGAAAACGCAGAAAAGTATTTTGCAAGCGGATATTTTAAATCCATTGACGTTTGCTGCGGTGAAGGTTACAAGCCTTTTTCTGATTATATTCCCCTTTACCAGGTTGCCGAAAAATATCACATAAAAAAACGCATGCATGTGGGCGAAAGCGGAAGTGCTGAAGATGTAGAAGCTGCAATTGAAACGCTTGGGCTTGATGAAGTTCATCATGGAATAAATGCGGCCACTTCGCCAAGTGTTATGAAGCTGCTGGCAGATAGAAAAATTACTTTGAATGTATGTCCTACAAGTAATATTATGTTAGGCTACGCTAATAGTTACGCCGAGCATCCAATAAAAATCCTTGTAGAAAATGGAGTGCCTGTTACAATCAACACGGATGACCTTCTGATTTTTGATTCTTCTGTGGATCAGGAATATCTTAGATTGTATGAGGCCGGAACTTTGACGGCAGAGCAGCTGGACCAGATTCGCTGTTGGGGACTTTATGGAAAATAAGAAATGCCTTTTCGTCGGATTCAAAGGAAAGAAAAACTCTTCGTGTGTGCTGGTTAGTGAACTTTTGAAAGAGTCTCCTCTGCGGGAAGATGGAACACTGAAAAATTTCTGTTTGCTCACAAATTCCTTTGAAGGCGTAAAAAGAGACATAGAGGCAATTGAGGGCAACTACGATTTTGTAATAATGTTTGGTTGTGATAAGAGTTTGAAGTCTTGTGTGCGGATAGAACGCTTTGCAGAAAGGAATGGAATAAAACTAGAGACAAATCTGAACTTGGAATTGTTATCGAGAAGACTGGGCGAAGGTGGAATTGGGAATGTAATCTCGGAAACTCCCACACATTATTTATGCAACGAAGCCTACTGGTACGCCCTGCAAAAGTTCGAGGGCAAAGCCATTTTCATTCACATCCCAACACTTAAAAATATTGATGAAAATTTAATTTCAAAAATAAAGGAGTTAAAAAACGATGGCATCCTGGATGGTACATTTAAGAGTTGCAGATGAGCTGCTTAAAAAAATAGAAAATCTTGACGAGCAGGCTTTTGTTATGGGGAACATAGCTCCAAACAGCGGTGTCCCAAATGAAGACTGGACAGTTTTTCAGCCGCCAAAAGATGTCTCTCACTTCAGCGAAAAGTCGCAAAATAAAACAATCAATATAAAAAAGTTTACTTCGCAATATTTTAATGACCAGTTGATAAAATCTTATGACAAAAAAGAATTCTCTTTTTTCCTGGGTTACTACACACATCTACTCACTGACATTGAATGGGCCAACAATGTTTACGAGCCGCTTTTGAAAGCCTATCCAAAAGAAGCTGCTGAAGATAAATATAAGTTAGTCTGGACTGCAAAAGGCGACTGGTATGATTTGGATTTTTTATATCTTGAGCAGCATCCGGATTTTCACGCCTTTTCAATTTACGAAGAATCAGTGAATTACGAAAATGTCTTTATGGATATTTTCAGTAAGGATGCGTTTGAAAACCGCCGTCAGTACATTACGGGATATTATCGCAGCAGCAATCACGGTGACCTTCACAGAGAGTATAAATATCTTAGGCCAGAGCAGGCTGATGATTTTGTGAAAAAGACTGTGGAAAAGCTTTTGCCTGTGCTAAAGAAGGAGTATAAATGATTTACAAATACAATGAAAAAATTGATGTAAAAGAAATTTGCGATTTACGGCAGTCAGTTGGCTGGAATAGAATGGAAAAGGAAATGGCAGATCCAAGGCTGAAGTCTTATTATCACATTGCTGTTTATGAAGAAGAGAAGCAGAAGCTTATTGGATTTGTTGACAGCGTTTCAAATGGAGTTACTGATGCCTATATTCAGGATTTAATGGTTCATCCGGATTTTCAGGGTAAAGGCCTTGGTAGTGAACTTATGAATAAGATGATTGAGTATTTGAAAAAGGAATGTATTTATATGATTTCTGTTCTTTATGATGAAGACTTAAAATATTTTTATTCACGTTTCGGTTTTTATAATTTGTTATGTGGACAGATGGAAACTTATAAAATGTGTAAGCCCGCTGGCGGGCGGTGTTGAATAGCAAACCGTTAAGAAAATTGCGAAAGCAATTTTTAGGTTTACTTATTCGCGGGGCGTTATACGTTCGCTTCGCTCACTATTGAGGTTTCGGCGAAAACTCACGGGGAAAACAACGGGGGCGTTGCGGGGGTGTCCCCCGCTAGAAGGGGTAGCGGACAAGCAACAAAGCGTAGCGACTTGCTTGGGAGCGCAGGGGGAGACTTCCCCCTCCTTCCAAATTACGCTGGCGGAGTATATTCGAAACAGGAGCCTTGCTCTTGTCGGGCTTGACCCGGCTATCTTTAAAATTTCATCGACGCCTTCTATTGTGACCAGCGGTTGAAGCGGACTCGTTCCGACAAAGGCTTTTTGCTGGGGGCGTGGAAGTCGTCTTTTGCTTTTCCAACGGGGAGGATGCAGACTACATCATATTCTTCCGGAACATTCAGAACAGCAGCAATTTTGTCGCAAATCCTGTCATCATCTGTAATGTGGCCTTCGTACCAGCAGCTCTGATATCCCAGCTCAACGATGGCAAGAAGCATGTTTTCGATGGCGGCGGAATAATCCTGGACGGCAAAACATTTGTCCCTGTATGCGTTTATCCTTCGGGTAAGGACAACAATCATGGCGGGTGCTGTCTGTGCAACCGGCAGGTCAAGTTGTGCTTTGATTTTATTCAGCATATCCAGATCGTTTACAATGATTAAATCTGTTGTCTGCTTGTTGCAGCCGGAAGGCGCGTCGATTCCCGCTTTTACGATTGTCAAAAGATCTTTTTCCGGAACGCTTTCCTGTAAGAACTCACCGCGATAACTGTGACGTGTTGAGATCGTGTTGATTGCATTCTTGAGCGACATTACATAAATCTGGCAGGGATTTGCCTCGTCCCAATATTTTGGGAAAACTTCCAGTTCCTTAAAACCAAGACTTTGATAAAAAGCATTTGTAATATCGTAATCTGGATAGACTCCAGAGCGGACGGTCTTGACCTGAATGAATTCATATCCTTTTCTAGCAGCATAGTCTTTGGCGGCCGCAAAAAGTCTTCTTCCGATTCCCTTTCTGTGGCATTCATTTCGGACTCCCATTACGGCAAGTTCCATTGTAGACTTGCCGGTCTCTTTCAGGCAAAGAAAGCCCTGTTTTTCATCTCCGTTAATCGATACCCAGAAAGACTGCTCCGCTGATTCACGGATATACTGCTCTCTGCTTTCTTTTACCTCAAACCACTCGGGCAGTGCTTCCAGAATCTGTCTTGAAATCCTTCTGCGCTCGCTGGCATCTTCAACAAATTTTATCATATTCGTATTTTCATATTATAAGGTTTGTTGTGTTTCTACAAGTTTTTGTTTGGGATTTCATCTGCTGCCAATTTCAGTTCACAGGTGTCCTCGCATCAGCGATACATTGGAAGAACTGAGTTTCAAAAGGTGCTTCGTAGCCGCTTTAAGCTCTGATGTGAGGAGGGGGATTTCTAATAAAAGTCATATAAATTCAGTAAATAGATTGAATTATATGATTTTTTAATAGAAAATCAGTAATTATCAATGACAAAAATCATATAAATTACTAAAACTTAGCAATTTATATGACATACAGGATGAAAATGAAATTTGTTTCCAGTAAATTGTCATATAATTTCTGTATTTTAACCAATTTATATGACATTTCGACTTAATAAATAGAAAAAAATCGGGATTTTCACCTGCAGAAATCTATTTTTTTGATTATATTGTCATATATTTTTGATGAAATCCTTAAATTATATGACATTTCTGGAAAAATCCCGATCCGTATGCAGCAAAAATGTCATATATTATAAGGAAAACCGATAATTTATATGACATTTCTAATTTCTACTTCTCCAAAACAAAGCGCACAACCTTCACGTTTCCATCCATCTCGGTCGCCGCAATCTTAAAGCCGCACTTTTCCGTATAAAAGCTGACATTCTCTTCTTTATCCACAGGAGTTATCAGCGTAAACTTTTTCCAATCCTCATAATGAGCTTTTGCAAAAGCCACAGCCGCCGTGCCAATTCCTTTCCCCTGAAACTCCGGCTTCACACACAGGCAGCCAATTTCATACACCCTGCTTTCCACAGCCTTACATGAAATGCAGCCAACCGGATCGCCATCACACAAAATCACAAACTTTGGAAACTCAAGGATAGACCGCTGCATCTCTTCAAGACTTCTTCCATAAGCCGGACATTCGCCATATCTGATAAAATCCTTGTAAAAAGCAGAATTGTAAATCTCAATAAGCACCCCGGCATCTGCAGCCACCGCTTCCCTGAATTCAATTTTCATAAATCACTCCGCCGCCTCGTTTCTTCGTCAACTCGATACTCCGTTCTATCACGGCTTCATAACGCTTTCCGATATTCCTCCGCCTCGGTACTCCGCTGCATCTCGTTTTCACAACGCTTGCAATCACTCCGTCATTCCGTTGTTTCGCTGCATCCCAACTTCAAAACGTACGTCATAGCTATGCCTCCCCATCACTCCATCACCGCACGCCCGGCCCTGCAGATTTCTACGAGCCTGTATCCGCCTTCTTCATAAATCCTTTTTGGAGTTTCTCCGTCCGGCCAGATGTAACAGTTTTCTATTCCCCGCTCCTTGCACCATTCCACATACCTGTAAAAAAGTGCACGCCCGGCTCCCTGCTTTCTGTACTTCTTGGAGACAATCAGATAATCAACCCGGCAAGCCCTTTCAGAAATATGACCATACAAAAGCCCAACAGGCTTCCCATTCAAAAGCGCCGCAAACATCCAGGCCCCTGGATATTTCAGAGTCTTTTTTGCAACCATGATTTCCCAGGGCTCTTCCGCTTCGACTAAAACATTTTCAATTTCTTCAGTCCACTTTTCAACCTTGCGGATTTCTATTTGAGGGTTTGGAACAATCTCATTCTTTTCTTTAAGGAACATAAACTCCTGATTTTCAGTCCAGCTTCTGTAACCGCCTGCCTCAAGCTCATCCTTTATTTCATCAAACCAGTTGTCATCCAGCATCGACTGATAAATTATCGTCCGGCTTCCCTTTGCTTTGTAAAAGTCAGCAATATCAGAAAGCACCGCCTGCAGATTTTGAATCCTCTCCCTGTAAATCACCGCATGATTAGAGTCAAAAGAATCTTTGTTTTCCGAGTTATAAAACAGAATCCCGTAATCCCTCTCTTCAAAGTTTGTAAAAATTTTTGGAAAGAGATCTTCTTCGATGTAACAATCTTTAAGGTTCATTTTAATAGTCCTTTTTTTTATTTTGGGCGCATCCGGCACTTTGTGCCTGTCGGGTGTTCCAGGGTTCGCTAACGCTCAGCCTCCTCATTTCACTCACTAACTATCGTTAGTTCGTTTCATTGCGGTGGCCGGCTTCGCCGCCCTTCCATACCCTTGCGCATCCACATTCAATTAATTCCTCGTCGGAAAATACAAAAACTCATACTCCACAGGATTCACAAACCCCAGTCGTTTGGCAAGCCTGACAGATTCTGCGTTCTCTTCATCACATGCCCAGCTTGCCTTCAAGCCCATCTTTTCAAGTTCTTCCAGAGTTTTAAGACAAGTCGCAAAAGCAAAGCCACGTTTACGATATGGTTCAAAAGTGTAAATCCCAATTTCCGTAAATCCGTGGGCAGTAAAGGCAGCCTCACTTTCGCAACAGACCTCGCCATTTTCTACAGCATAAAATCCAAAGGCTTTTTTAAGAAATGCTTCTTTTGTTCCATAATTTTGCAAATGCCAGTTTTTATAATTTTCCGGCAACTTGTCAAACAATTCACTTGTAAAAGGTGTGATTTCCACATCACATGGTTTTTCTAAAACTTCTTTCCTTTCAATAAACTCAAAGTGCGGAATAATTTTCGAAAACTCTTTTAGAGGATATGTACCCCGCCGTTCCGGAACCCAAATTACCTGAAGCCAGTCTTTTTTTATAACTTCGACCAAGACCTCTTCAATCCAGGGTAAATCCGCATCATCACTGATATAAGTCCAGCTCATGTCCAGCCTGCAAATTGCTTTTGTGGGAGCGGCTATGTCATCAACAAAAGTCTTGCCCGTCATCTTTCCATCCAAATAACACCAGAGCGCAGAATTGTTCGGCTGCTTTTTCTGAAAGAGCGGTTTTATCAATCTCGTTTTTCTTCGGGTAATTGGGTAAACATGGGGACTCCTATTTTTCTGATATTTTAATTATAGGCTACCGAGATTAAAAAAGCCATTTCAAAAAGTCAAATATACATTATAATAGAATTGATGGAGGACAAATGATATACCCTTTTATGACATTGAATGACAATACAGAAATTGTACATACAGAAATGGATTCGGATGGAAAAGTAAAAGTTTTAATTGAAACTCCAGACGAGAAACTCGGTTTTAAGCAGGCTACTTGTATTCTTCCTGATTTTGAATGGATTAATATTTCTGGTTATTCAGATTCTGAATTGGATTATTTAAAAGAATTAGTTTCTTCGGAGACGCATTTAATATTGGAATTTTCTCAGACCGGAGGATTCGATAATGCCTCAGGTTTTTAAAATTGGTTCTTATTGGGTTTATTTTTGGCTGGATGAAAATCTTCCCCTTGAACCAATACATGTACATATTTCACAGGGCAAGCCAGTTCCAAATGGTACAAAAGTTTGGATAACAAAAAATCACAGATGCTCACTAGCCCATAATAAATCAAAAATACCACCAGCCACTCTAAATAACATAATCAGAATTATTGAAATGCGTATACCTGAAATCGAACAAAAGTGGATGTCTACTTTTTCTAAAATCTCATATTACTGTTAAATCTTAATCATTATTTTTCAACCACTTCACCTTCAATCTCCGAAGCAATTTTAGCATCCATAATTCTCATACAGCATTCTTCCATTTCTGTATAACCCAGATAGTTTATATTTCCATACCATAAAACTTTTTCATCTATTATTACAATCTTTTGCGACAAATCATCTTTTTCTTCTACCCTGATTCCTGTATTTTCTAAAAGTTGAATACAAGCCTGCAGTTTGTTGTTCTTTGTTTCGTCACTTGCTTTTTTGACATAGACAATTATCGTCACTCCTTCTGCTATCTTTTTTGCAGTAAGCAGGGCGAAAGTTTGTGTTTCTGTTTTTGAAAGATATGGCGCAGTTATTATGATTTTTGATTTTGCATTCACTATATCTTTTTCAAAATCATGGAGATATTCTTCTTTCGAATAAAGTCTGGAACTTGCCTCAGTTGAAGAACTTTTTTCAAAATCTTTTTCTTTCGGTTTGATTGTATAACCAAGCTGCTTATATCCTTTCAATCTGTTTTGATACATTCTGTCAAAAACAGGGATTCGGAAATCAACGTAGTCATAAATGATTACTTCTTCTTTACCAGTAAAGTTTCTGTGGAGACGGCCACAGTATTGCGAAAGAGTTCCCTTCCAGCTGAAAGGCATGGCTAATATAAGGGTATCAATTCTTGGATAATCAAATCCTTCCCCTGCATATTTTCCGGTTGCAAGAATTATCAAACTTTCTTCAGTTGGAATATTATTCAGATTTTCCATCTGCTCTCTTTTTTGTTTTTGGGTTCCTTTGCCAGTAATTAGAATTACATTTTGAGCACAATTTTTTAATTGCTCCTGCAGAAGTTCCAGATGCTCAAGTCTTTCTGAAAGAATAAGTGGAGTTCGTTGATTGTCGATTGCGGACTTTACATCAGAAATAATTAATTCATTACGTGCAGAGTTTTCAATTATTTTTTCATAGTATTGATTTATAGACGGATTTTTATTATCAGCTTTTTCTGCAAGAAAATGAAAGCTTGTAAAACGGGGAATAAAATAATGAGAAAAAGACTGAGCCGCATTCATCTGCTTTGTTGTTGTTGAATATAAGATTTTTCCACATTGATAAAAAATAATTTTCTGATGTCCGTCGCGGCGGATTGGGGTAGCTGTAAGCCCATAAACATATTTTGATTTAAAACTGGCTACAAGATTTTCAGTTGTAAATGCCGAAACATGATGACACTCATCTACAATCAGCATTCCGTATTTATATGAGCGAGGCTTGACTTCATCAGATTGTTTTTCTACAAGAGAATTAACAATCGCAATATCTATGATTCCCGTTGATTTATCTTTGCCAGCTGCAATCGTACCTGGTGTGAAATTCAAAAATTGTTTAATGGATTTTTTCCATTGTTCAAGGAGCGCATGCGATTGGACAAGAATAAGAGTGTTGATTTTTCTTTCAGCGATAAGAGCCGAAGCAACTACAGTTTTTCCAAAACCTGTTCCTGCACAAAGAATTCCTGCGTCTGATTTTAGCATTTCTGCAAGTGCTATTTTCTGTTCATCATAAAGAGAAACTTTGTTTTCTATTTCGATTGCTGCTCCAGTTTCACGCGCATCGGAGATTTCATATAATGCTCCGACCTCTTTAATTATATCAACAATCGTTTGCAGATTGCCTCGCGGTAGAAGAAGATATTTTTCAATTTCTTTTGAACAGTCAATAAAGCGCGGAATATTATACAGGGGAAGATGCATTCTAAGATTTTTATAATATTCTGGATTCAAAAAAACTGCAGTACGTCTAAGAATACCTAGGGCACGTTCTGAGATTCCTGTCTTTTCTATTTCGATATAATTTGAAAGTGTGATTTTGACTTTTGAAGGGAAATCGTTTTTAGTTAAAAAAGCATTCTTTTGATTGAGCTTGTTGAAATCCTCTTTAAGATTTATTCCACCTGATATCTCAAATTCACTTTCATCTTTTTCAACAAAATCTGGCAACTGATTTTCTATTTCTCTAATTGCGCTCCTTATAGATTTTTCGTCAATTTTCTTTATAGAACTCAAAAATCGCCACTGATCATCAAAAGGTTTGAAAGCCTCATCAACAAAAACAGAGTGACCTTCTTTTACTGCCTTCCCCTGCAAAGGCAAAGCAATAAGATTTCCATAACCGCCTTTTGGAATTTCATCCTGATTAGGGAACATCCTGTCAAAGCTTTCAAAAGAAATTGAATGCCTTTTTTGCATTGCGAGTTTTAGAATTGCACTTCCAAAATTTCTCGCTAATCGAGCTGAAATATTTTCTTCAAAGAAAAACCATAGATGTCCACCATTTCCAGAACGAGATATTTCCATATAACTAGGAATATGCAATTCAGAAGAAGTTTTGTGAACAGATAGAATATCAGATTTCCATGGTTCACTAATATTGGCATTCGGCGCATGCGCATCAAAATCAATTGCAAGAAAGCGGCAGAGATTTTCTGGTAACAGAGGATAAAGGCCTATAACATCACGTGACAATTCGTCTTTTCCTGCAAGATGATTATAAAAATATTTATCATCTAAACGAACAGGAAGTTTAAATGGACATGTGCTGCAGGAATATTTTTTCATATCACATTTTTCACTTATCCACTTATTTTCACAGACAGGGGAATATCCGCTTTTCCCACTTTTGGAATTCTGCCATCGTAAGGCAAATACATCTTGTCGCCCAACAAAAAGAGATTTAAAAATATTGATTTTTTCTTGAAGAGAACTTGTCCGAGACACAAGATTATGATTATCTGCAGAAAGATTAAAATCGGATTTTCCAGAATTACTATTCTCAAAGGAAGATGTTAGTGGTAACTTACTTTCGAGAGATTCTTTTACAACAATTTCTTCCTCCGAAAGCTGCATTAGTAAAGAAATCAATTCATCTTTCGAAAGAGAGTTTAGATAATCTTTTATTTCCATAATCAAACTATAGCAATTTAATTCTTCCACTGCTACTATGAAAATATGACAAATTGCAAAAAATCCGATTGGAAATTATTTTGTGTAAAAAATTGTTGAGTAGTAGGACTGCTACATGGATAAAGTGAATAATAAATTATAATTAAAGCATTTAATTAATACTATAGTTGTGTTATAATCAATTTATAGGAGGAATGGTGTCCATGGAAGAAAATGAGCTTGATTCAACTTGCGGACTTTCTGATTCTGAATTAACAGAAAGATTTAAAGAGTCGATTCGCATAGATAATGAAATCAAACGAATAAAAGGCACTCCTATTGCACGCTATGATTTAAAAACTAAAACAGCTTATCTCGAATATCCTGATGGAAGAAAAGAGGTGGTTAATGCCCGCTAAAAAGCTTCCAGAAATAATTGTTTTTGCAGGTCCAAATGGAAGCGGAAAGTCTACAATAACAAGGCTTGCTAAAATCATTGAGCCTTATATTAATGCTGATGATATAAAACGTACAAATCATTGTACAGATTTAGAAGCGGCTCAAATGGCAGAGGCAATGCGTGAAAAGTATGTCAAAGAACACAAAAGTTTTACTTTTGAAACAGTGCTTTCTACAGACAGGAATCTGAAATTATTAAAAAAGGCAAAAGCTGAAGGATACTTTATTCGATGTATTTATGTCCTAACTTGTGATTCAAACATTAATGTTGCTCGTGTAAAATCTCGCGAATCTCAGGGTGGACATGGTGTTCCTGAAGACAAAATAATTTCGCGATACGAAAAAGCCCTTGTTTTAATTCCAGAACTTGTCAAAGTTTGCGATGTTATGCATATTTATGATAATTCTGATGTGCCTTTTAGAATTTTTAAAAAACGCAAGACCGAACTCTTTTTCTGGGAAAATGAATATTGGTCTGAAAAGAATATTCATGATTTGGTAAAATTATAAAACCCTACTAGTTTACTACTTTGAGCAAACTTCAGGCAATATTTTTAATCTATCCTCACCTTCCCCATCAAGCCCGAATAATTTTCGCTAATCCACTTGTTAATCTTTTCCTTACAAAACTCACTCTCCCCAAAAATCGAGCTATCTGGCTTAAGAACTACCTGTGTCCCATGCAGAATTTTAGAATCATTAGTTTTGCTCATAACAGAATGTTGAGGAAGTCCGCGGATGTAATCCTGTTCGTAGATTTTTCCATTTCGCCAGACAGTTATTGTAAGCTTTTCGCAAAGGGAGTTTACAAGCTTTAGGTCATCAAAGGGCAGGTCCCCCATCTTGGCATACTCAAGCTTTGTAATTGGTTTACCCGAAAAAAGATTTTGCAGGACTTCCTCGTGAACCACTCCATCGTCATCCAGTTTGATACCGCGGCCATCATCAAAAATCTTAAGGCAATTATCCGGCAGCAGACTAAGCTCAATTTTAGAACAAAAGCCCGCCGTCATTTCTTCAAACGAATTACCAAGAATCGTGAAAATCATTTTGTGCATGTCATCGCTTAAACTCATTTTTTCTTCCTCCAAAGATTTGATTTTACAATTTGCAAAAAGTTCAACCTCCGGAATGTCGTACTTCTGCAAATATTTTTTGATATCTTTTGGAGAAGAGCCAAAAAGACTTTTGAACGATCTCGAAAAACCTTCGTGAGATTCAAAGGAATATTTCATGGCAACATCAATCACTTTCATATCAGCGAGCAAATCCTTTATAGAATATTGCAGCTTCCTTATTCGCACATAAGCAGTAATTGGAATGCCGTAAAGATCCATAAATTTTCTGCTGATGTAAAAAGGACTGTAGCCCATAAAATCTGCAAGTTCCTTTAGCCCAAGCTTGTTTTCAATGTTCTTTTCAACATATTCAAACAGCGGTTTAAAATCGTCCATAAAGTCATCTCCTCCAAAACTTTATGAGATGATTATAACTCGGAGGTGTTTTTGAGTCTTGATAATGTTTGCCATACTTAGTTTTTTCCGCAATCAGACTGAGCCTTTAGAAAATTTAATAAATTCGTATGGCAATCCGATAGCTTCTGAATATTTAAAGATTTCAGCCTTTTCATCATCACTCATTTCGTCATAGAAAGGACGTTCTGATACTTTCCAGTAAGTCTTAACCTCATCGATTTTCAATACATCACCCCAGGGGGCAAGATATAATTCTCCGGTTTTATACTTTCCGACTTCTTTATATACCCTTGTAGTATAACAATATCCCAAGTTTTTTAAGAAATTCTGAATTGATTCGTATTCATGTTCCGGAAATAATATTTCTTTATACATGAGAATAATTATATACTATATAAAGTCTGGTTATCAATTCTGCCTTTGGCATTCTTAATCATCCAAAAGATTTTTTATCACTTTCTAATTCTTTTTTTCCGTGTCCGGAATCATCAGTTTAGGAAATATTTCAGCATAGCGGACGGTCTTATCTTCAATCTTTACAGTTTTTGCGTAAAGGCTTAGCGCTATATCTTTCCCTTCAAACTGAATAATCTGTCCATTCATTGCAAGAATTTTTTCTTTTAACTCTTCGGCATATGCCTGGTCCCTTGAGTTTGTAAGCAGAGCGAACTCATCACCGCCAATTCTGAACACAACATCTTCAGGACCGCACACGCTTTCCATTCGTCGCAGGGCTTCTGCAATTGCGGCATCCCCTGCCTTGTGCGAAATCTCATTAATCGGAATAAGGGGAACAATGTCACCACATACAAACCAGCAGTCCTTGCGCGACTTAAAAAAATCATACAACTCTGAAATGTCAACAGTTCTTCTCATAATAGTTTCTCCTTCTAATTGAATGAAGCCTGTAATTTTAGGAAACAATTCCGCGGAATGTTCACGCCCCTTTTCG
>DGWD01000009.1:56178-140583 GCA_002395155.1 Treponema sp. UBA4267 | reverse complement strand
TTTAACGCTTTGCTATAGAACACCGGCCGCCAGCGGCCTTACACATTATCTACCCTGTTCTGTATAGTTCTTAGAAATCCAGTTCTTATAGTCTCCAGACAAAATGTGGTTAATCCAGTCTGAGTTCTTGAGGTACCACTTTACAGTTTCCTGCAAACCTTCTTCGAAAGTCATCTTTCTTTCCCAACCGAGCTTTGTCTTGATTTTTGTACAGTCAATTGCGTAGCGTTTGTCGTGACCAGGACGGTCTTTTACATATGTAATTGTCTTTTCTACATCTTCTACTTTTTTACCAGTTTCTTTTGCAGTAAGTTCAATTACCTTATGAAGCAGCTTAATGTTCTGCCATTCATTTTCACCGCCGATGTTGTACTTTTCACCAGTCACACCCTTGTTTACAATCAGCCAGACAGCACGGTTGTGGTCTTCTACATAAATCCAGTCGCGGATATTGTCTCCCTTTCCGTAAACAGGAAGATTCTTTCCGTCGCGGATGTTTGAAATCATAAGTGGAAGAAGTTTTTCTGGGAACTGGTATGGACCATAGTTGTTTGTACAGTTTGATAAAGTAATTGGCAAACCATATGTGTGGAAGTAAGCCATTACAATGTGGTCAGAAGATGCTTTTGATGAAGAGTAAGGACTTCTTGGGTCATAAGGAGTATCCTCGCGGAAGTAACCTGTTTCTCCAAGTGAACCATAAACTTCGTCTGTTGAAATGTGATGGAAAAGTACGTCATCACGAATGCTTCCATCTTCTTTTTTCCAGTAGTTTCTTGCAACATCAAGTAATGTAAAAGTTCCCATTACGTTTGTTTTCATAAATGCTTCTGGACCAAGAATTGAACGGTCTACGTGACTTTCTGCAGCAAAGTGAATTACTGTATCTATATCATACTGCTTAAAAATGCGTTCAATATTTTCGCGGTCACAGATATCAACTTTTTCAAAGAAGTAGCGTTTTCCACCAAACTTCTCTTCAATGTCTTTCAAAGATTCAAGGTTTCCTGCATAAGTCAAACAGTCTACGTTTACAACTGTTCCGTCAAAATTAGCATCGTCAAAAAGGTTCCCTTCTGCCGATGACATTCCAAATAAATAATGAATAAAGTTTGAACCGATAAATCCGGCTCCACCTGTAATAAGGATGTTATGTAATTTTCTACTCATTCTTATATTGTAACATAAATAGAAGAATTATTAAATAAGCTAAAACTGCATATAATCAGGAAGAGGAATTTCAAATACCATTTCTTTGTTATTAACTGGAAGACTTAGTTTTACAGAAGCTAAAAGAAGTTTCTTTATCTTCATCTGTTTTTTTAAAATTTTGTTTATCTTAAAATTTCCGTGCTGATCATCACCTGCAATTGGGCAACCTTGCTTAGAAAGATGTATACGAATTTGATGCATACGACCTGTATCGAGTTTTAAGCGAATTTGAGACATTTTTATAGACTCACTCTGTCCTTCCTGAGGGTTTTCAACAAGCAGATCCCATTCCTTTTCAACACGGTAAAATGTAGATGCAGCTTTTTCGATTCCATGCTGCACCAGCGATTCCTTTATCCAACCTTCCTTATTTTTTAGACTGCCGGCACAAATTGCAATATATTCCTTTTTAGCATCTTTAGCCCCAATCATTTTTGTCCACTTATTTGCGGCCTGAGCTGATTTTGCAACAATCATAAGACCTGCAGTATCTTTATCAAGTCTGTGAACCAAAAAAATTTTATAGCCAAGCTCTTTTGAAAAATCTACATCTAAAGAATGTGTAATTCCCTGACCACCCTGAACAGCAAGTCCCGAAGGTTTATTTATTACAATTATTTCGTCATTCTCGTATAAAATAGGAATAGGATTCATCCGAAACATATTAATAGAGGTAATTTAAAATGACAAGACTTTCAAAATTCAGATTTTTATTTGTTTTTTTATTATTAAGCAGCATTTTTTCTCTAAACGCAGAAAGTATTTCAGATAAGGATTTTAAATTTTCTCTAGATATACCAGAGGGCTTTCAGATTGATTCTTACACGGAAGATGGAATGTCCTATATCTTTTCGCACCCAAATATTCCGGTTACTTTGGTTTTGCGTATTTATAATAATTTAGACAAAACTGATTCAGCATCCGTTTTAAAAAATACACTTTCCAAATTATCTGCAAAATCTGATATAGATTCTTTTTACTGGTCAAAAAAAACTTGTGCCATATCATCCTTTTCTATGACCATTGATCAAAATTATAAAGGCTGGGCTATTTGTGCTCCATCTTTAATCGAAGGTTCTTATATCAATCTTATGTGTTATGCACCTTCAGATAAAGAAGCAGCATGTGAACAGTTTATTATGTCAACTTTAAATGGCCTTTGTATAAATCCTGACTATTACAATGTACCCGGAATCATAACAAGCTACGCTTTTCCATCACAAGGAAAAACTCAAAACAAGGTTACAATTAATAATAAAACTATTATAAGTCAAATAGATAAAGCTGATATTGAAGCTTCTAACTTTGTAATTGAACTAGAATATTCTGTTTTAAAACTTTATGCAAAACACGCATTATGGAAGGAAGCCTGGCAGCGTTATTATAAAATGATTTACAGAGATGCTTTTGGTCGTCTGGAAGATTTTTCTGAAAAAACTTTTGAAGCACTTTATCCATTAGCAGAAAAAGAAAATCCTTCAAATCCTGATATTACTTATGCTCAATATCTTCTTTCCTGGGTACAGACTTTTAACTATCAAAGAGCGGGTAATAAAAATGATTCAGATTTTACCTCTCCTCTTGCTGCAATTTGCGGTCAGGGAAATGATTGTGATTCAAGAAGTATGTTACTTTCTATCTTGCTTAATTCTATTGATATTGAAAGTATTTTACTAATTTCAAGAGATTATTCACACGCTATGGCAGCAACTAATATTAAAGCACCTGGTCAGACATATAAATTGGAAGAAAATCAAAAGGAATATATATTTGGGGAAACAACAGCTAAGGTTACTTGGGGAATGATTGCACAGGATCAAAGTGACAGAAGCAAATGGATTCCTGTCACTTTTTTCCAAGATTAGATTTATAAATCTTATGAACGAGCAAGAAGATTGTAGACTTCCTGTTCAGATGCAGAAGAAGCAATTGCCTCTCTGATTGTTTTATCCTTAAACTTTGCACTGAAGTGCGAAATTGTTTTTAAGTAGTAGGAATGCTGATTATATGCAGCAGCAATCATAAGAAGAAGATTTACAGGTTCATCATCAATTGTCTGGTAATCGGTAATAGGCTTTTTACAAACACCAACTGCCATTACTAAATCTGTAACAGATGAAAGTCTTACGTGAGGAATAGCAATACCCTTTCCAATAGCTGTAGACATAAGTTCTTCACGCTTAAGAATTTCCTGAGTCAATTCTGTTGCATTTTTTACCTGAGGAGCAGAAGACAAAATATCAGCAAGTTGTACAAGGGCATCATGCTTTGTAGTATGATTTATAAAAACAACTCGTTCTGGAGAAAGAATATTACGAATTTGAATCTGCATTTCAGCAGGTTTGTTTGATGTAGAGGAAAGTCTCGCATTTACCCAATTTTCAACTTCTGATTTTTTAAATCGCCATACAGTACCAATTTTACCGGCTGGAATTTCGCCTTTCTGGGCCCAATCATATACAGTTCTATCTGAAACGCGCAAATATTTTGCAACTTCTTCAATTGTCAGAATATCATCTTCCATTTTTTTTCCTCTTAGGTCTTTTTTAATTACTTTTTATTTGAAAACTTTAGAATATTTTGCATCCTTTACGTTGCTTTGTCAAGTTCATCTTTTTCTTATCTTTTTAGAAAGACATATAAAGACATGTTTCATTGAAATTTACTTATTAATACTATAAAATTATTTTATGAATAAAAAGAAGTTTGGCCTGCCAATTATCATTTCATTAATATTCATTCTTTTATATGTAATTTTTGCAGCAAAGCCTTTGGCCAAGGAATATCAGATTACACCAGAATGGAAAATTTCTATTTCAAATCCTGTAATAAGTACTTCTGATAAAGAACAAATGTACTTTCATCTTGGACAAACTTTGGGTTATTTTACAGAAGATGGTACTATAACCAATTTTAAAAGCTTTCCTTCAAAAACTTCTATTTCAGATGTTTATTATACAACCTATAATTCCTCTTGTAAAAATACGCCATTTTATTTTGCAAACGGAGAACTTGCCGGAACAATTGAGCACGAAGGTTATCCTTATTTTATAGATGATTTGATTTTTCTTATGCTTCCAGGTGGAAATTCTTTTTCAAAATGTAAAGATGACGGACAAATAGACTGGACATACGAAGGAATTATGCCTATTACAGCATTTTCTAGTAATAAAAATTACACTGCAGCAGGCTTTGCTGATGGATCAATTTCTATTTTTAATAATGAAGATGGTTCTATAAATTCAACTTTTGCACCTGGAGGAAGTGATTACCCTGTAATTTTAGGAATTGATATTTCCCAAGATGGTCAATATGTAGCTTCTATCTCAGGACATGGTCAGCAAAGATTTGTACTTTCTCACAAAGAAGAAAATCAGCAGAAAATTATTTATCATACATTCCTAACAAGTGACTCCCCTTATCAAACTCTTGTTCACTTTTGTAAAGACGGCAACAGAGTTTTATATAATTATCAGAATAAACTTGGCATTTACGATTTTATTAAAAAAGAAAATACAATTATTAATCTTGAAAGCAAATTAATTAAGATTGAAGAAAACGATAACTTTATCTTCCTACTTGGCAAAAACAAAAAAGAATACACTGTTTCTATAATAGAAAAAACAAATACACTACTTGGAAGATTTTCTTTTACAGCTGATACAGCATTTATTCATACAAAAGATAACAACTTGTACGTTGGAAAAGATTCTACTATTTCAAAATTATCAATTTCTAACGATTAAGAAAAATATCCAGAGGATTAAGTGAAGATGATGATAAAAAGACTTAAAATTATAAATATATTTCTTATTTTAGCAGAACTTTCTTTTAATTTATTTGCTTTTGACTGGCCGGTAAACGATATTAAAGTTGATTCCTACAGTTCATATTTTGGTCAAAACCGTGGAGAGTTAATTTCTTCATCACTTTGTTTTTCGGAACCAGGCGAAATTAAAGCTGTAGAAGACGGTTACATTCTTGCAATTATTAATGAAAATAATGATGATTCAGATTTCTTCCCATCAACACTGGGCACTGCAGTAATACTTTCGCATGGAGACAATCTTCTTTCTGTCTACGGAAATATGGATGCAGAAACTATAACCTTAAATGATATTAACGAAAAAACTGTTGATTCAGGAACAATTCTTGGTCAAAGTGGAAGTTCTGGCTGGCAAAATGAAAAAAGTCATCTGGAATTCCAAATCATTGATACAAAGGATCAATCTGCAATTAATCCAATGGTTTTAATGCCTCGTCTTGAAGAAAGTCTTCCACTCACTCTAACTGGCATTTTCATCGAAAATAAAAATCATGAATTTTTTGATATAACACTTTATAAAACTTATCCTTCTGGACTTTATCGTATTTATCAAAAACGTAATCCTATTGCAGTTCCTTACAAAACAAGCATTTCTATAAACGGAATTGTTCTGGATCAACTTTCCTATGACACAATTATTCAAGAAAACAAAAAAATATGTATTGCAGGTAAGAAAAAATACACAAATAAAGACGTTTATCCAAATGAAGAACTTCATCTTTTAGGTGAATCAATGTTTACACCTGGTAAAGCTACTCTTGGACTTTCCGAAGTTGATATTTTGGGTAATATAAAGCAAATCAACTATAACATAACAGTTAGATAAAACGAGTTTAAAACGATAAAGGACTTGATACTGTTTATACAGAACCAAGTCCTTTTTTTGATTGAGGGTTTATTACAAAATCTTCAAAACGGCGAAGTCAAGGCTTTAAGCGTGAGCGTGCCTTGACTCGACGTATTATTAGATCAAAAATTAGAATACTGGAACTACATCTCCATCTGGATAAGTCTTTTCAATATAATCTTTTACTTTCTGACTCTTAATCAATTCAACCAAAGCCTTAATAGCAGGATTATCTTCATTACCAGCTTTTACAGTAAGAACATTTACGTAAGGAGAATCTGCTCCTTCAATAAACAATCCGTCTTTTTTTGCTGTAAGGCCTGCTGTAATTGCATAGTTACCATTAATAACTGCTGCATCAACATCTGGCAAAATTCTTGGTAAAGAAGCTGCTTCAATTTCCTGGAACTTTAATTTTTTAGGGTTTTCAATTACATCTGCAGGAACAGCAGTCAATCCAGCTTTTTCATCAACTTTAATAAGACCAGCAGACTGGAGAAGAAGCAAAGCACGACCTTCATTTGTTGGATCATTTGGAATTGCAATCTTAGCACCATCTTTTAATTCAGAAAGAGCTTTAATCTTGTTTGAATAAATTGCAATTGGTTCAATATGAACACCTGCAACACTTACAAGATGATAATTTCTTTCTTCGTTGAAAGAATTCATATATGGAATGTGCTGGAAGAAGTTTGCATCGATATCGCCAGATTCAACAGCTTCGTTTGGAGTTACATAATCTGTAAATTCCTGAACTTTAAGTGTAAATCCTTTTGCTTTCATATCTTTAACAAGAAGATTTAAGATAGCAGCATGAGGCTCCGGAGTAGCTCCAACAGTAATTGTTTTGGAGTTTTTCTTTGATTTTTTTGCAGCAAATGCATTACCACTAAACAAAAGGGAAAGTGCAAGTGCAGTCAATAATAATTTAGAAGTTTTTCTCATATAAGAATCTCCTTTAATAAATGAAATGCACCAAATACATAGGTGTTGTGTATTTTATAGTTATATTAAAAAAAATAGTCAATAGGTTTACCTACTAAACTTATAGGTTTTGTATAAAAATAATGAAAAGTTGTTAAATACACTTAAACATGCTAGAATATTTTATTAAAAGGTGGAGGAAAACATTGGAACATAACATGATTTTATCAGCTTCAGGCTGGCGTAAAGTATTTGCCCTTTCAGGAAATGAACAGGACAAAAATCCAGAAATTAGTGAAAATGATAAAAAGATTGCAGTTACAGCTGCTAATGTTTTTTTTGATTATATAAAAGAAGTTAGCGGTCAGGAAATTCCTGTTATTTCATTGGGAATTGACAGCCGTCCAACAGGACCCGCCATTGCAGACTCAATGATCAGAGCCCTTATTAAGAAAGGTGCCATTATCCAATACTCAGCAATTACTTCAGCTCCAGAAATTATGGCTTATGCTAAAAAATTGGATGGCTTTATTTATATTTCTGCCAGTCATAATCCTATAGGCCATAACGGAATTAAATTTGGTACAAATGATGGTGGAGTTCTAAACGGAACAGAGAATGCAAAACTTGTAAAAGAGTTTACTGACAGATTAAATGATGAAAAAGGTCTTGAAGAAGCATACAAAAAAGCCTGCTCATGCACTACTTCCGAACTTCAAAAGGTATACCAGGTTTCAGATTCTTCAAAATACAATGCATTAAATGCATATAAAAACTTTATTAACGAAACTATTACTGGAACCGAAAACAAAGAATATCAGGAAGACTTCTTTGGAATGATTGACAACACAATAATTGAAAATCCTATTGGTGTTGTCTGCGATTTTAACGGTTCTTCACGCAATCATTGTATTGATCGTGATTATTTTGCAGAACACAATATCAACTTCTATTCTATTAATGATAATGAAATAGTTCATGAAATTATTCCTGAAGCAGAAAACCTTATTCATGTTGCAGCTGAAATGGAAAGATTGCAGAAGGAAGGTCATAAGGAAGTTGTTTTAGGCTATATGCCTGATTGTGATGGAGACCGCGGTAATATTGTTTACTGGGATGACAAGGCAAAGAAATCAGTTATCTTAAAAGCTCAGGAAGTTTTTAGTCTTTCTGTTCTTTCAGAATTAACTTATTCAATCTGGCAGCATGGATCTGATAAGAATTTTAAGCCGGCAGTTGCAGTTAACTGTCCAACTTCTATGAGAATCGAAGAAATTGTAAACACTCTTGGTGGTCAAGTTTTCCGAGCAGAAGTTGGAGAAGCTAACGTTGTAAATCTTGCCCGTGAAAAACGTTCTGAAGGTTATACAGTTAGAATATTAGGTGAAGGGTCTAATGGTGGAACAATCACCTATCCTTCTGCTGTAAGAGATCCTCTAAACACAATTTTTGCCATCATCAAACTTCTTGTAATGAGAGAAAATGGTCTATTTGAAATGTGGTGTAAAAAAGCAGGTATTAAATATAATCCAAATTATACACTTACAGATGTTCTTGATACCTTGCCAAAATATACAACCACTGGTGTTTCTGAACCAAGAGCAGTTTTACATGTAAAAAACACAAATCATGCCGAACTCAAAGGCAAATTCCAGAAAGTTTTTGAAGAGGATTGGAAGAAAAAGGAATCAGAACTTAATAAAAAATATGGAATCTGCAGTTGGGAAGCTGTAATTACAAACGGAACAAAAGAAACCAGAAATGTAAGCGATTTTTCTACCTCTGGAAAAGGCGGTTTAAAAATCTTATTAAAAGATAAAAATTCTAAAAACATTGCCTTTATCTGGATGCGTGGAAGTGGAACAGAACCTGTATTCCGTATTATGTGTGATGTGAAAGGTGATAAAGTTCAAATGGAAAAAGAACTCCTTGAATGGGAAACAAAACTCATTCAGGAAGCAGATAAATAAGCTTTTTTCAAACAATTAAAATTTTAAATCATTTTTTTTACTCAATAAATAAGCTGATTATTGTATATATTTCTACTTTAATATTATGCTTAAATTTATTATAATTTTTTAATAAAATTGTACTTATTATTTCAACCTTTTATAGGTTATTAAGGACATATACAATTTAAGGAGACATTAATGGATAAGACCGAAATCTTAAAGCGTGCAAAAGAATACATTGCTGCCGAAAAAGATGAAAGATTTAGCAAAGAAGTTGAAGAACTTATTGCAAAAGAAGATTATACAGAACTTGAAGACAGATTCTATCAGACTCTTGAATTTGGAACAGGTGGACTTCGTGGTATTATGGGTGGCGGTACAAACCGTATGAACACACTCGAAATAAACAAAGCTACACAAGGTCTTGCAAATTATGTAATTAAAGCTTTCCCAGACAAGGCAAAGGCAGGAACTTTAAGTGCTGTTGTTGCTTATGATAGCCGTAACAATTCAGATGTATTTGCTGAAGCAACTGCTCTTATTTTTGCTGCAAACGGAATTAAGGCCTACTTATTCTCTGGTCTCCGTCCAACTCCAGAACTTTCTTATGCAATTTTACAGTTGAAGGCTCAGACTGGTGTTGTAGTTACAGCATCACACAATCCTAAAAAATATAATGGTTACAAGGCATACTGGGATAACGGTGCTCAGGTTATTGAACCACATGATGTAGGAATTATTGAAGAAGTAAACAAGGTTACAGAAGTAAAGACAATGACAAGAGTTGAAGCAATTTCTTCTGGTAAACTTGTTCTTATTGATAAAGAAATTGATGAAAAATTCTGGGCTATGTGTAAAAGCCAGCTTTTCCGTCCTGACTTAATCAAGGCTAAGGCAAAAGATGTACGCATTGTTTACACTCCACTCCACGGAACAGGTGCTATGCACGTAGAAAAAGTTCTTGGAGATCTTGGACTTAAAGTTATTACAGTTCCAGAACAGAGAGAACCAAATGGAAACTTCCCAACTGTAGAAAAGCCAAACCCAGAAGAAAAACCAGCACTTAAGATGGCTGTTGAATTGGCTAAAAAGGAAAATGCTGATGGTGTTATGGCTACTGACCCTGACTCAGACCGTTTCGGTACAGCTTTCCCTGACAAAGATGGAAACTGGGTTCTCCTTTCTGGTAACCAGATGGGTGCTCTTCTTATGGATTATGTATTCCGTTCTCGCAAAGAATTCAACAAAATGCCTGCAAATCCAGCTTGTATCCGTTCAATTGTAACTTCTCCATTTGGCGATTACATTTGTAAAAAATACGGAGTTACAATGCTTGACTGTCTTACAGGTTTCAAGTGGATTGCCGCTATTGAAGATGAATTTGAAAAAGACGGTTCTTACAACTATGTATTCGGTCTTGAAGAAAGTTACGGTTACAAAGTTGAAAAAGACGTAATGGATAAAGATGGAGTTTCTGCTGCTGCTATGTGTGCTGAAATGATTCTTTACTGGCGTTCAGAAGGAAAGAGCTTGCTTGAACACCTTGATGATATGTGGAAGGAATTCGGATACTTTGAAGACCGTGCAATTTCACAGAACTTTGAAGGTATGACAGGAAAAGAAACAATGAAGAATATGATGGCTTCTATGCGGCAGAATCCTCCTGCAAGCCTTGGTGGAGAAAAAGTTGTCAAAGTTCGTGACCTCTTGAACGATCCAAAACTTCCTAAGAGTAATGTTCTTCAGTTCTATTTGGAAAGCGGAACTATTGTTAGTGCTCGTCCATCTGGAACAGAACCAAAAATTAAGTTCTACATCAACTCTATGGTACCTGCAGGAAACGGAACAGATGCTTGGTTAGCTGATGCAAAAGTAAAAGCAGGTCAACTCTGTAACGGAATTACTGCTGATATTCAGAAGATTATCGATGCAGCATCCAAATAAAAAACTCACTGATTACCGAAGATTGTACAAACTCTATAACGAGGGTGCAATCTTTACTGCCTTTGATACGGAGACTACAACAATTACTCCTACCACTGGCAGAATCATTGAAATAGGCGCCGTCAAATTTTCAAAAGACGGCCTTATTTCAAACTGGACAAACTTATTTTATCCAGCACAAACACTTTCCCCCTTCATCATAAATCTTACTCATATTACGCAAGAAATGGTTGATGGAGCAGATCCTATACAAGATCATATAGCCTCTTTTTTAAGCTTTATAAAAGATACAATTCTGGTTGCACATAACGCTCAATTTGATTTGAACTTTTTAAACGCAGAATGCCAAACTTGTGGTTATCCTGTTACACATAATAAAGTAATTGATACTTTACAACTTTCCAGGGAGCGTTTTCCAAATTTTTCGAAACACAAGTTAGATTTTCTTGCAGATGCCTTTAAAATAGACAAAGGCTCTTCACATAGAGCCCTTGATGATGCAAAAACTTGCATGGAATTATTTAAATTATGTATTAATCCTGAAAAATATTAATCTTATTTAGCTTCTTGGAGCTTTTCCTGGATCAATTGGCTGACCATTTTGGAATACCATAAATGTTATCTGTGATTTTCCTGAAATTGGATCTATTCCGGCACTACCTAATTCTGTAGCAGCAACAGCATATTCACCTTTTTTAACCTTTACAGAACCAAGTCCTGTGTAAGCATAAATTAAGCCAGTCTTTGATTGTACAAAAACAACCTGACCAAAACCACGGTAAGTTCCAACATACATTACAGTTCCTTCATGAATACAAAGAACTTTTTCATTTTCTTTAGCAGAAAGTTGAACCCCCGAAATCTTACCTTTTACCTGGGTAATTTTTGGATTTGAAACAGGCCATTTTGTATTTGTATCAGCTGTAACTGTAGCTCCGTAAGTTCTTGTATCTGGAGCTTTTTCTACAATCTTAATGTCATTATTTACATTGGCGACCTTACTTTCATTCTGAGATGCGTTTGAAAGGCTTGTAGTTCTAACTTTTAACTTCTGACCAACTTTAATTACAGATGAAGAATCTAAATTATTTATTGCAAGTAAATCAGCAACTGTTAATCCATACTTTTTACTTAAAGAATATAAGGTATCACCCTTCTTAACTTCAATTTCAGTTGTATTACTTGTATTTACAGGCGAATCACTCTTATTGTTTTTATCTCCAGATAAAGCAACAGCAGTACTAATGTCAGCTTCAGGGATAATAAGTTTTTGACCAGCTTTTAATACGTCATTTTCAGATAAATTATTTGCAGCCCTAAGTTCCGCTACCGTAATCTGATATTTTCGACTTATAGAATAAAGAGTATCTCCCTTATTTACCTTGTATAATGTGTCAGCAAAAATACAAAAAGATAAAATTAGAAAAATTGAAATAAATGTAAGGCTTTTTTTTGTTAGGTATTTCATCATAAATATATTATCGGCAATTTTTTAGCATTCATTTATTATAAAATGATTTTATTAAAAAAATCATGAACATTTATTCCAGAAATAATCTCGCCTTCTTTATAGTGATTTATCGTTCCTTCTCTACCAGTTATTAAGTGTTTTGAAGTAATACCATGTTTGATAGAGATATCGGCCTCCATCAATGCAGAAAAATGATCACAAATTCTTACAAGTCTTCCATCAATTGGGTTGTATTCTTCAGAATTATACTTTTCATTAAGTTCTTCCCAAGAAACAGCCCTTACCTTACCATCAATTAAAACTCGGTTTGAAAATTCATCATTTGTATAATACATTACTTCATCAACGAAATAATCATCCATAAGAGGTACAAGTTCTTTTTTTACGATTTCATCTTCAATCTTTTTTACGATATTTGGAAGCTCGTCAGTTGCTTGTTTTACCGGAGAAATAATATCTCTTGTTACAGATTCTGGTAAATCATGAAACAGAGCACAAAAGAAATTGTTCACAATACGTTTTTTGCACATCTTTGGATTAGATTCACGGCCCAAAAGAAGAGTCATTATTGCTACATAAAAACAATGCCCCAAAACAGAAGTTGCAGGAACTCTTGGAGTTTGATTCCATCTTGTTTGAAAACGAAGTTGTTCAATTTTCAATAAAAAATCAAATTCCTTTTGGTGAGTCATTAATTTTTGTAAGCCCTCTAATTCAAGATATTGTTGAATTTCTTTTTCCAATGCAGTTTTTATATTAGAAAGACGTGCAGCTTCATTTACAGGAGCAATCATCTCCATTTCACGAATGGTAGAATATTTATGTGCGGCATTATAAACCATAAGAGATCTTTTTAAATTCGCCGCAAGTGGTAATGAATCAGCCTTCTGACCTGTATAAATTGTAAATTCAGAGAATAACTTACTATCAGGTATCATATCTTTATATTGATTTAATACCCATTCATTAAGTCTTAAATATTCTTCCTTAAATTCATTTTTCAACATTTGTTGAACTGGAGCTTTTATATCGCAAAGGGAAATTTTTCTTAATAAATCAAAAAGAGAGGCATAAATCATCCATACCCAATCAATTTTATGACCTTTCTTTTCTTCAAATTTTCCAATTATATAAGCAAGCACCATTTTTTCGCCTGCTTTATCCATTTCAACTAAATCAAAAGGCCGTATCAGGTCATTCCATCTTTGTATAGAAAAACCTTCAAAGATTTTCAAAACGAGATCTTTTTCCATATATTATCCATGAAAATAATTTTAATTAATTGCTCAAACCAGCCTTATGGTCGGCATCCATTTTGTCCTTCCAAACAAGAGCCTTTTTCTTTACTTCTTCAGCCTGTTCAGAATTACTAATGGCAACATTTAATTTTCTTAGTGCCAAAAGATATTTAATTGCATTACGCATATCATCAATACGTCTGGTTGAAGTTTCGTATTTATCACGATATGCTGTAGCAGAATCATTTAGTAGTTTTGAAATTAATCGTATATACAAAACAGTTGTTTCGTAATTTTCAGATCTTGGATCAAAATAGTCTTTTACACAAGACTTCATATCTATAAGATTTTTTGCAACTGCTGTAAAACGGCCTTCCAATTCAACAAAAGACCATTTCCACTTACTATTATCTCCAAAAGCATCTTTCAATAAAGTTATGGCAAGACCAAGCTTTCGAATAATAGCATATCTACGAGTGATTGTTACACTGGAAATTTTTTCAAGATATTCACTTAAATCTGCATAAGGAACATCAATTCCATCTGTTACAACTTCTTCCAAATAAATAATAGCTTTATATAAGATTTTTCTGGCATCGTTTAAGGCATCATTATTTTTAACTTCCATCAATTTCCAGGAAAGACTATTTTGAGCCATATAAAGTGAAGAAATGTAAATCATATCTTCGCATAAAAGAAGTTTTTTATTTTCGTAATCGACATCACCTTTATGCATACCATTTAACATAGTCTTTTCTTTTGCGAGAGTTGCTGTTATTTTTTCCTGATAAGGTTTAATAACCTCGCTAAAATGAAGTCTTGTTTCTTCAGAAATCTTTGCCATAGGAAACCCCTTTATACATTGCTATATTTCGAAAGAAGCGTTCTAGCATGCTGGAGTGATTGTTCTGTATCTGCATCGCCTGATAACATTCGTGCAATTTCTTTTACACGGTCTTCGCCTTCAATCATAAAAACATTTGATGAAGTAATCTCACCAGAGACACTCTTTTCTATCTTTATTTGATTATCGGCATAAACCGCTATGCTCGCTAGGTGTGTGATACAGAAAATTTGACGATTTTTTGCCAATTCCTTCAAGTGGGCACCAACGGCTACAGCAACCTGCCCGCCAATTCCAGTATCAATTTCATCAAAGATAAGAGTATCAACTGAGTCAGTTTGTGCAAAAATAGTTTTAAGAGCCAACATTACACGGGAAAGTTCACCACCAGAGGCAATCTTAGCCAAAGGTAAAGGAGGATTTCCAGGATTTGCAGAAATCAAAAACTCTATATTATCTTTTCCGTAAGGACCGCAAGTTTGTTCTACATCTGAACCAGGCTTTTGCGAAAGGCTAACCTTAAACTTTGTACCAGACATTCCAAGATTTGAAAGGATTTGATCCACTTCCGTATTTAAGATTTCGGCAGTTTCTTTACGTTTTGCAGATAATGTATCCGCTAAAGATAAAACTTCCTTTTCCAAAGCTTTTATTTCAGCTTCAAGTTTTTCCTTTTTATTATTCCCTTCTCCATTTTCTTCAATGAAGTTTTGAGCCTCGTTAAAATAATCCATAACTTCAGATAAAGGTGCATTTACAGATGAGGCATATTTTTTCTTTAAACTGTAGATTAAAGAAAGTCTATCTTCTATTTCCTGCAAGTGATTAGGATCAAAAACAAGTTTATCTTTATAACTTTGGAATTCATCAGCAATATCTGAAAGTTCATAAAAGGCAGATTCTAAGCGTTCATCTAAAGGTGATAAAGTTTTATCTAATTCTGAAATATGACTTGAATCTCTTTTTACCTTTTTCATAAGAGGTATGATTGAGGAATCTGAATCCGACATTGCCTGATTAATTGATTCCAAATCTGAATAGATTTTTTCATAAGACATAAGACGATTTTGCTCATCTTCCAAAAGACTATCTTCATTTGCTTTAAGTTTTGCTTCTGAAATTTCTTTTACAGCAAAAGTCATCATATCAAGTTTTCTTAATCTTTCGCTATCAGACATATTATACTCTGATAGCTGCTTTCTTTTTGCTACCAATTGAGCATAAAGGCTCTTAAATTTTTCAACTTGATCAAGTATTCCAGCTCTCGCATCGAGATATTTTCTATGTTCAGAAACCTTCATCAAAGACTGGTGTTCGTGCTGACCGTGAATATCAAGTAAAAAAGCGGAAAATTGGGCTAAATCACTTCTTGTAACAGGAGTATTATCAATCCATGCGGCAGATTTTCCACTATCTCTGATAAAGCGTCTTAACAAAACCCGATTATTTTCTATTTCTATACCATGCTGTACAAGCCATTCACAGGCATTTTCAGCTTCATCATCAAGACTTATACCAGTTCTAACAGGCTGATCTTTTATATAAAAAGTTGCACTTACAGAAGCTTCACTTTTGCCACTTCTAATTTGAGAAGTTTCAGCTTTTCCACCTAAAAGAAATGATAAAGCTCCTATTAAAATTGATTTACCTGCACCAGTTTCTCCAGAAAGAACTGTAAAACCTTTTTTAAATTCCAAATAGTCAGAATCAATAAGAGCAAAATCTTTAATTGTTAAATCCTCAAGCATGTGGACCTCCTGACCAATTTAATTTGGAACGTAATGCATTATAAAACTTTTCTCTTGTACATGAAATAAGTTTTATATTTTTTTCGTATTTACTTATAGAAATTGAGTCTCCAACTAAAAGTTTTTCATGCTCCTGACCATCAACAGAAATTGAAATATTTTTTGTTCTACAAGGTTCAATTTCAACCTTAATCACACCTTCTGTACTTAATACAATAGGACGACTGGAAAGTGAAAAAGAATTCATCGGAGTCATAATAAAAGCATCCAGATGAGTATCAACAATAGGTCCACCAGCAGAAACTGAGTATGCAGTAGAACCTGTTGAAGTAGAGATAATGATTCCGTCAGCTTTCAATTTACATAATAAAGAACTGTCGTAATCAACTTTTAAAGAAACTGTAGAAGCGCCAATACTTGAAGAAATAACAGCATCATTCAGACCAAGAGAAGAATAAATTGTTTTTTCTTCCCTTTTTACTTCAACCTTAATCATTGAACGTTCTTCATAAGGTTCTTTTCCATTTAAGAAATTATCTAGAACATTCTTCCATTCTGATGGTTGTATTGATGCTATAAAACCAAATTGTCCAAGATTTACAGGAAATACAGGAATTCCCAGAGATACGGCATTTCGTGCAGCATATAAAACCGTACCATCACCTCCAAGCGAAACAATAAAATCGTAAAGCTCAAAGGAGGTATTATCGCAAAATCCATCAAAACTGATATAGTCAGCTTCAATCGATTTAGACTCAAGATACTTTTTTATATCCTGAGCTAAATCCATAGATTCATTTTTGCTTATATTAATAATAATTAAAGCTTTTTTCATGATCTTCCTTAAAAACTAAGAAAAGTTAAGGCAGAGTAGACAAAATCTTTACAATTTTTGCACTTTCTGCATGTGTTAAACGCGGATAAAGAGGAATGTGTACACAGCGTAAATACAATGATTTCGCGTGTATACAAACCTCAGACAATTCATCATGCAAAGCAATTACGGAATTATTAAAAGCAAGCTGTATTTCAATGTCTTTTTTAGCAGCATACTGTTTTACATCTTTATAAGAACTTGAAAGAATCAATGGAAATGAACACATTGTAGAGCCATATTCCATCTCTCTGGCAAAAGTTTTATGATGGCCAAGCATACATGCCTGATTATACATAGAATACAATTCTTTACGAGATTTCTCGTTTCTAGCAAATTCTTTTACTTCAACCCATGCAAGTGCACAGTTGATATCAGGAAGTAAGTCTGTAAGAGGAGCCTTATCTACATATTGTTTCAAAACAGACCACTCTCTTCTACCAGTAGCAATCAAAATTGCACCGCCTCCAGCAGTAATTACATCTCTTTCTTCCAGGCCTAAAATTGTAAATAGACCAAATGTACCTGCGTCTTTTCTAAGGTCTGATGTAGTACCATCTTCATTGATAACAGGAACAGAAGAACCTGCACTTTGAGAAATATCTTCAATAATAGGAATTTGAAGTTCTTTTAATCCTTTAAAATCAGGAAGAATTCCTTCTGTTTCATGAAGAAGCAAAAGTTTTCCGCCTTCTTTCATACCATTTGCTACAATTTCAGGAGTTACTAAACCCGAAGACTCATCTACATCCAAAACAAGAGGTTCATATCCTAAACTTTCAATAGTCTGATACTGCCAGGCAGGTGCCAACGCAGAAATCATAATTTTTGAGGATTCATCTAAACTTATTGTCTGTAATGCATACTTTAAAGCAATGGCTGGACTTCTTAGAGCAACGGCACCATCACACTTAATAAATTCTTTTATCTGCTGAATGAGTTTTGCATTCATCTCGCCTGGCCCAATTTTTTCATCGACCATACAAGTCAAAACAGCATCCATTTCTTTTCTACGAATAGTTGTACTGTATGTCTGTATCATTATTGCATTTCAATAATTTTCTGTAATTCTTTTGCGTTAAACAATTTGTGAATATTCAACATAATAAGATATCCAGTTTCTTCACGAACAACACCTTCAATATACTCAGTACCAATTCCGCTGAGCATCTGAGGAGGTTCTTTTACATCTTCTGATTTTACAGTAACAACACGTTCTACCTTATCAATAATAATACCGATTTTGTTACCTTCAATATTTAAGATGATAAAGCCACCATCCATCTCTATATCTTCTGTTCTTGTAACAGCTTGAATCTTAAAACGTTTATGCAAATCGATAATAGGTATAATTTCTCCACGAAGATTAATAATACCTTCCACATAATATGGTGCGTTAGGAATTACACGAACATTCTGAAGTCTTACAATCTCTTTAACATCCATAATGTTTACGCCATACAACTCCTCTCCAAGATGGAAAGTTACCAATTGAAATTGTGATTCAGTAGCCATATATTCTCCAATAATTTATTCAAATCTTATATTAAATAATACTCTGAAATTCCATATTTTGCAATGCAAATCCTATTAAATAAACCTCCTTCATTTTAAACTAATCTACAGTAAACAAAGTAATTACTCCAACTTTCTTAATTCCTGCCTTTTTTAATATTTGAGCACAACATTCAATTGTTGAACCAGTGGTACAAACATCGTCCAAAAGACATACTTTTTCTGGAAGAATCCCCTTGTTCTTTTGTAGTTCTTTTCGAAAAGCAGCTTCTGGTAACAAAGAATAAGCAGATTTTATAGTTTCAAGTCTTTCCTGTCTGTTTAACTTCTTTTGTTGTTGTAATGAACATCTTTGCAGTATTTTCAAAACTCTAAAACCATACATTTTTTCCAGAAATTGACATAAATCATCTATCTGATCCCAACCATTTTTTTGAATTTTTCCCTTTCGAGGCGGAACCGGAACAATAATACTTTCATTCAATTTCAATAAAGCTTCTTTTACAAGACTAGAAAAAAAAGAAGATAAAGACCTGTTCCCCTCAATTTTCCAATGATACAAAAGTTCTTTATTCCACAACCTGTAGGAAAACAAAGGCATAACATAATCACAACTGGTAATTACCCTATTCTCTCTGCATTTCATACAAGTATCATGGGTAGAAATTAACTCTTTACCACAATACATACATCGTTTTGAAGAAAAAGCATTTTCTACGGAATAAAACTTTTTTATACAGGATTTACAGACAGGTAGAAACAAGGAGCGTTTATTACAAATAAAACACCTGCTACCATCATCTAAAAAAGCATAAAAAAATCTTATTGTTTGTACAAATTTTTCTTTAAAACAAAAATATAAGCTTTTCACATATATATAATTGTCCTAAAGTGTTTAAAAAAGGAAATGAGAATGATTTTTTTTTATATTTTTTTTATTTATTTTCCAGACAAACTCTTCTTCCAGCGAGAAATTGTCTGAAGAGCATTCATTGGAGTCATATTATCTAAATCTGTAGAAAGAATTTCTGAAATAATTATTTCTTCATCACTAAACAGACCTGGAGTTGAATATTGAACAGGCTCTTCTTTTTTAGCTTCTGGAATATGTTCAAAAACAAGAGGATTTTCCAAAGCCGACGCTTGAATATAAGAAAGAATTTGTTTTGCCCTTTCAATAACAGGCTGAGGAATACCGGCAAGTTTTGCAACATGTATTCCGTATGAATTTTCTGTAACACCTTCTTTTACCTTTCTTAAAAATACTACTGAACCATCTTGCTCCAGCACATCCATACAAAGCATTTTTAAGCCCTTATGTTCCATACGAGACAATTCATGATAATGGGTAGCAAAAAAGGTCTTACATTTGATTGTATCCAAAAGACACTCTGAAACTGCTCTGGCAATTGCAAGTCCATCTTCTGTAGAAGTACCTCGGCCAACTTCATCCATAATAACAAGAGACTTCCTTGTAGCAGCATGTAAAATATTTGCTGTTTCAATCATTTCTACAAGAAAAGTTGATTCACCTTTTGCCAGGTTATCTGAAGCACCAACACGGCAGAAAATTCTATCAACAATTCCAATTTTAGCCTTACTTGCAGGAACAAAAGAACCAGTTTGAGCTAAAAGTGCAATCAAGGCATTCTGACGAAGATATGTTGATTTACCGGCCATGTTTGGACCTGTAATTAAAGCAAAAGAAGCTATATTTTCATCATCAGCTGAGAGCAAAGAATCATTTGGTACAAATTCTCCACTTGGCAGATTCATTTCAACAACAGGATGACGTCCATCCTTAATTTCAAAAATAGTAGAATCCTGTACTTCTGGTTTTACCCAATTATGTACAATTGCCGCTTGGGCTAAAGACACTGCAACATCGGTATTTGCAATTTCGTCCGATATCTGCAAAAGATATGGAATATACTTTTGCAAGGACTTACGAATTTCTACAAAAAGATCTCTTTCAAGTTCCAGAATTTTAGTAGAAGACTCATTTAAATCCTGTTCTAATTGCTGCAGTTTTTCTGTTGTATAACGGTCTCCATTTACAAGAGCCCTTCTCATAATAAAATGAGGTGGAACAGAAGAAAGTTTTCCCTTACTTACTTCAATAAAATAGCCAAATGCATTTGTATATTTAATTTTTAGGGTCGAAATACCAGTTTTTTCTTTTTCCTCTGCCTCATATTCGGCCAATACCTGATTAAAATTATCATGAATTGAACACCAGTGGTCTAATTCCGACGACCAGCCACGTTTAATAATTCCACCATCAGTTAAAGAGGTTGCAGGGTCATCTAAAATTGAATTTTTTATCAGATCAATTATTGTGTAAGAATTTTCGGAGCTTACAAATGAAAAATCATATTGATTAAGATAATCTTTTACTCGGCACCAGGCCTCTAAACTTGCTCTAAGGGCTTGTAAATCTTTAGCATGAGCCTTTTCCATTGCAATTCGTCCGGCAAGTCTTTCAACATCAAGAATAAGTCCTAAATCATTCTTAGTTTTTTCCAAAAGAGGTCGGTTATCATAGAAAGAAGAAATACTTGACTGTCGGTTTTCGATTTGGCTTAAATTCGTTAAAGGAAAAAGCAGCCAGTTTCTAAGCAAGCGGCTACCCATTGCAGTTTTTGTAAAATTTACGCAGGAGAACAAAGAAAACTGGGTACTACCATCCCTCATATTTTCTGTAATTTCCAGATTACGTCTTGAAGAATCATCCATTATCAAATATTCACTATCAGAATAAATGCGGATGGAGTTGATATGAGGAATTTTAGAATTTGTAGTTTTTTCCAGATAATCCAAAAGGAAACCCGCAGGAACAACTTCTGCAGAATCTTCTTCAAGTCCGAATGCCTTTAAACTTTGAGTTTGGAATTGGGCATTTAATTTTTTATAGGACAAGTCTGAAGAAAAATCCCAGTCCGGATAATAAGAAACCGATAAATCCCCATAAGAATTTAATATGGACTGAATAGTTTGATTTGTTTTTAATGATAAAGGAAGAAGAATTTCTCGTGGAGAAGCACGATTGAGTTCTTTTCCAAAGTTTTCTGCCATTTTTGCAGCAGGCCATGAAGTTGCCTTAAAAGAAGCAGTCGTTACATCTATAAATGCAAAGCCACAACGACCTTTTGTTATTGAAAGAGCCGCAAGATAATTGGCCTTATTTCCTTCCAAATATTCCGCTTCTACTGCTGTACCAGGAGTAATTATTTCTACAACTTTACGTTCGGCTATGCCTTTTCCACCCTTTGGAATTTCGCCGACTTGTTCACAAATTACAATTTTTTTTCCTAAACGTAAAAGTCTTGCAATATAAATTTTTGCAGCGTGATAAGGAATTCCGCACATAGGCTGTTGAGCCCTATGTGTAAGAGTAAGGTTTAAAAGACGAGAAACTTCTACGGCGTCATCATTGAACATCTCGTAGAAGTCACCTAAACGGAAAAAAACTACTTCGTTTTTATACTTTTCTTTTATCCCCCGATACTGAATCATCATCGGGGTTAGTGTTTCTTCAGCCATTATAATCCAAGCTCAGTAATAACCTGTTGTGTAATATCAACAGATGAAGAATACCAAAGGATCGAATTTGAATCCTGAAGACTTAAAATCATACTATAGCCACCACTTTCTGCAATTCTTGAAAGTGTATTGTAAAGTTTTTTGTAAAAATCATCAGAATTCTGCAAAGATCTTTGCATTGATTCAAGCTCAACATTCTTAGCATTTGTATATTCTGTAAGATAATCCTTTTTTTTAGTAATTTCAGCTTCAGTTTTAAGAGCAGCAGAATCATTTCCTTTATTTTCATAATCAAGTTTTTTCTGCTGTAATTTTCTAAGCTCTTCTGTTTGTTTATTAATTTCTGCCTGATATTCAGCCTTTTTATTTTCATAGTTACGTATTGGAGCTGTATTTCTAAAATAGGCTTCGTAAACTTTAGCTGTATCAACAACACCGAATTTTGTAATCTGTTGACTAAATACAGGAATTGAAAAAACACAGGTAATAACAAACACTGTAATTAAAAGCTTAATTCTTTTATTCATATAAAACCTTCTTATTATATTCTCTATAACCTATTCTAGTTATTTGTAATATTAAATGAAAGTACAAACTGGAATGGATTTGAGTCAAAACTTGGAACTCCATCAGTTGTTTTAAACTTCCATGCAAAAAGCAAGTGTAATGGGAACTGAGGATGCAGGAATCTTACACCAGGACCAAAGCTGAAGTAGAAATCATTAATAGATAGTGATGAAAGATCCTGGAATGATGATTTAATTGCAGCTGCATCAAAGAAAGCATCAACACCAATGATTCCTGGAACAATCGGAAGTCTTAATTCAAGTTTATTTGAAATTAATACCTGTCCCTTATTTACCTTGTAATTTTCTGTCCAACCACGACCATTAAACATACCATCAATATAAAGTTTATGAGAATCTGTAATTCCTGATGCAGTTGGGAACAAAACTGAAATTCCAGAATATCCTGACAGAATCAACTTTAATGAATAGTCATCTGTAAATGGAATGTCCATGAGTTTCAAATAACCTTCAAGCTTAGTGTCTGTTCTAAGGAAGAATTCCTTTTCAAGACCAGGAACAAGTCCATACCAGGTAAAGTTCTGGCTTGTAAACCATCCTTTAGTTGGATAATAACTTACATCACGGTTATCAACTGAAACCCCAGTGTATATATAGTTTGTAATACCCCAGCGATTTGCATAAGTTGAAACACCAGTATCTACAGGAACATAAAGGTTTTCATCATAAATATTATTGTTCAAACTATTACTAATACCTGCAGATAAAGATAAAATTGCATAGTCATAAACAAAACGTCTAGATAATCCTGTTCCAAGACTTGCACTTAATCCATTGTAATTATAGTAATAACCATTCTGATACAAAGTCAAATCAGGAGCCCAGAAATTTACAAGGCTTGTGGCACTTTCATGAGAAATTGATAAAGTCTGAGATAATGAAATTGGCAAATTTCCAATCCAGTTCTGGCCATAAGTAAAACCAATTGACTGCTCAGAATTAGAAAGTGATAATGAAGCCGAAATAGATTTTCCTTCACCAAAAATATTTGAATCCTGTATCTTAAAGAAAAGTGAAATAGGAAGCTGATTTGGATCTGTAACACCAGAGAAAGTCATACCAAACTGAAGCATCTTTGTAGACTGTTCTTCAACATTCCAAACTAAATCGACAAGGTTTGCTTCGGAACCCTGCTGAGGTTCTGGGATTACGTTCGAAAAGTATTGAAGATTCAAAAGACTTCGCATAGCAGTATAAATTTTTTCTCTTGAGAATACATCACCAGGTTCAATTGGAATTTCACGACGAATTACGTAATCTTTTGTTTTAGAATTTCCTTTAATGATAATATTTTCAATATGACTTCTGGAACTTTCTTTAATTGTTACATTAAATGAAATCTCGTGACGATCAGAATCTTTTATTGGAGTAATATCAAATCCATTAGACATATATCCATTTTCATAGTAAACGCTTTGGATTGTATTTAAATCTTCCTGAAATTTAGTTTCATTATAAGTAGAACCTACTTTTAATTTTGCATTAGGAAGTAATTCTTCTGTTGTAAAAACTTCATTTCCAGTAATTGTCATTCCTGTATAAGTATACTGGAAACCTTCCTGAATAATAAAAGTTAATGTAAGATCATTTCTTGATTTTGTTTCATTAAAAGCTGATTCAATTTTTACATCTAGAACGTTGGCATCGGCATAACCTTTTTCTCTATAATAAGTAATAACAGTCTGCTTATCTTTTTCCAATGTTGTAGGCTGATATGCACCATTTCGCATAAAACCTATTTCTTTAAGTTCCAGTTTACTTTTAAGTGTTCTTGAAGAAACAATTGTATTTCCAGAAAAAGCAATTTCTTTAATTACAGTATTTGCACCTTCATTGATAATGAAATTAATAATCATACCATCATCAGTTTTTTCAACAGTATGTGAAACTTTTGATGTAGTATAACCTTTTGACATATAATAATTTCGAATAATACGTTCATCAACAAGAACTTTTGATTCTACATAAACATCGCTGGTTTTAAGTTTTATCTGTTCCCTTAATTCACCATTACGAATTCTTGTATTACCGACCAAATTAATTTCTTTAATAACAGGATGTTCAACTACTTCAAAAACTAGAAGAACATTGTTTTCACTTTTTCCATCATGCTTTGCATATGGACTTACATCTTCAAAATAATCAAGGGCATACAAACGATCAATAATGTCATTATATGTATCTTCTGTAAATGAAGCCCCAATATAACTGCTTGTAAGACCAGACAATTCAGATTTTTTTACATTTTTTAATCCGACAAAATCAATTTTTGTAATTGGCTGATTCCAATACCATTCAGAATCCTCTGCAAAAATAAAAAAAACAGAAGTAAAAAGTATAAAGAAAACGGATAGCATTTTTCGATGCATCATTAACTCCTATCAAAATGTGAACTTCCACGAAAGAGTTAATGACGTAGAAGGTACAAATTGATTATTTAGTAAAGCATTAATGTCTGGAGCAACATTTACACGAATATTTGCAAACGGTGACTCCATTTCCATACCAAATTCTGGTTGGAAAACTAAAGCCCCTAAAGACAGTTTATTATTAATACCAGAGTCTTCCAAAGATACGTGAAGCATAGCATCAATATATATAGAACTGTTCAGGTACTTACCTATATAAACAGTTGAGTTATCTAAAAAGTTACCGATTGTTAGATTTTCTGCTGCTAATTTTCCAGAAAAACCTAGATTCAAAGTATTCTGTAATACGTTTGTTCGTACTGAAAATATATCAAAATTAAGGAAGTCTCGCAACTTATTTTCAGCGGTACGAACCAAGGTAGACTGCAGGGCATAATCTGAAGCCGCAAAAAGGAAACTTGAAGCATTTGATGAGTCTGCAATAACAATTTGACCAAGCAGAGACCTTATTTCACTTTCCGATTTAGCAGGACTTGATGAAAAACGAGGATTCAAGGATTTTAGATATTGATTTTCTACCGACAGCATAATTTTTACTGTCTGGTTTTTAGAATCTTTTTCTCTTGTTTCAGCAGAAAGTGTCAAAATAGGATTTGTAATATCGTTAGGATTAAACTTTATAGATCCAGATTTAATATAGAAGTTTCTGTTTAGATAAGACAAATCGCCGGATTTAAGTTTTAATTCGCCATTAACTGCAAGAAGATCGGAATCTTTATCAATTTTTACATTTATATTTGTATTAGGAACAAAAACACAACGTAAAAGAGGATTAAAGTCAATTGATGCATGGGTTCCAAGACTAACATTCAAATCGGTACGCAGATTAATATTCTCTAAAGAACTTGCAGTTGATGAATTACCAGCAAATGCAAGAGTACCAACGGATGCTAAAGAAGAAGAAATTAAAACATTTTCTCCGAATATATTGCCCTTAACTTCAAGATCAGGTTCTTCAAAATCAAGTTGAAGATCTAAAGAAAAATCTCCATTTACTTTTACAAGAGGAGTATTTAAGTTTATTGGGAACAATTCCCTCTTTAAGGTTTTTACACTTCCTTCTATACGATTTATGAACCATTTATTCAAGAAAATGTTCATAGCCAGTTCCAGACGTTGTCCTTTCTTGGTTCTAAAAATATTCTTTTCAAGAATAATTTCGTTATGATTAAAATTAAGACTAATATTATCTGCTGAAATTTTTTGTTTTGTTAGAATAGGAATCTTAAACTCAGGTTGAACTATATTAAAGTTTCCAAGAAAATCTGGTTCATCCATATTACCACCAATATGTAAAAGGCCTTCCAGATATCCTTCATCAATTACAATCAAATCATCCAGAGTTAAATATGGAAGTAGATTTTTTAGATTTACAGTACAGTCATATAAATCCATATCCATATTCATATTTTTTACAGAACCATCAATTTTACCTGTAAGAAATTCGTTATTAATATTTAATTCCACCTGCCCCTGCTCAGAAACAACTCCATTAATTCCCAAATTTTCTGATGAATACAAGAGCAGTTGTTTATCTGAATATAGAACATTCATTGTAAGAGGGAACTGCTTCTTTATCAGACTTCCAGAAATAGACTTACTTTCAAGAGTAACCATTAAAGAATCTGGGAAAATACTGCCTTCTGGAATAATTGCGTTTCCAACAGTCAAAGTTAAAGGTGCCTCAATGGTTTTGCCCACAATTGCACAATTTAAACTACCAGTAGCTTCCATTGTCATATCAGTTAAAGAGGCCTTTGCATTTATAGAATCGACAGTAAGCAAACTATAAGATAAAGTCAAATCGTTTACATCAATATCACGATCTTCAAGAACTAAAGTACCATTAAGTTTCATAAAATCTGAAGCAACAAGGAAGGCGGAATCTTCAATATTAATAGAAACATAAGGATGTTCAATTGTTCCAGATGTGTAAAGTGTTGCAGTAATCTGGTTGTCCTCGTTTTGAGAAAAAGCAATTCGGTTTAAGTTGAATTTATTTATCTGCAGCTGCATGTTCAGGTAAATATAATTAAGCAGGTTTTCTTTATTTAAAGGAAGATGATAAGGATTAGATATATTACCATCTACAATAATGCTTTCCTCTGACATTGGATTTTTTACATTCACCATCATTCCAACCGAATCGAAAAGACCTTCATTGATATTAATCATCATATCAGCAGTTCCGACCAGGGTTGAGTAGGAATCGGTGTAAGCCATTGAATCAAGTTGAGCACCATACTTTGTCATATTTCCAGAAAAAACTAGTTTTGGGCTTACAGAAACTCCTGTACTGGCAAGTTCCGCTTCAAAACTAGAAATTTGAAGTTCAGGTCCGTTTTCTTTATCAAAATGGAAACTAGAATTCGTTGAAAAAATTACAGAATTTTTCATAAATGCCACAGGAAGACTCTGCAAGATAAAGCGACCATCAATTTCATTATTATTTTTAATTCTAACTTCTATATCAGTTCCGTAATCTCCTGTAATGGAAACAATTTCTGGCATTATAGAACCTGCAAAATGATAAGGAATAGACTGACTGTTTAAATCCAGGGTAAAAAACATGTCTGAAGAATCCATAGCCTTATCTATATTGGCAGAAGCCTGACATGCATATTTGCCATATACAAGAGAAAATTGATTAAGCTGCAAAGACTGTTCTGACCCGTTAAGGGAAATCATAAGTAACTGATTATCTTTTTGGGTATTAGCAGCAAGTATGTAAGGAACATTATACGAAAGAGTTTTAAAATCGGTGGCAGCAAAAATTTCGCCCGAAAGAACATAAGGTTCAAGTTTTTCTGTATTATTATCAATTGTTTTTGCATATTTTTCATCCAAAAACTGACTGACAAAACCGGCAATACTATCAAAATAAAGAGAGCCTATTGAAATATTTGACTGTAAATAATTTGATTTAGTAAGGTAAGAACCTTCAAAGTTTATTAAAGCGGGTTCAGTATTTTCGGTATGTGAATAATCGGAAGCTTCAAAAGAGAAATCATAAGAATCGCTTTGTGGCAAAAGAGTCAATTGCAAGGCTGTTAATGCTTTATCTCCAATAAACAGTTGTGGAGAAAAGGCCATAAAACCGGCATCCAGAGGGTCTATATATATTTCTGTAGAAATACTCTTATTATTATTTAAGATTAAGTTTTCCAGAGACAAAGTTCCGCTCAATTGTTTTTTTGCATAAGTAAAATCCAGCTGGGCAGAAGCATTTATTCTTTCTCCATCAATATTAAATTGTGATAAAGAAAGTCGTTTTTCGTTTCCACTTATCTTAAATGCTAAATCAAATCCTTGTGGAAATAACTCTGGAGGACAAGCAAGTTTTGTGTCAGATGAAAAATCAAGTTTCTTCTCCAGAATATTGCAGGCAAGGTTGGTATCGGTTGTAATTTTAATATTTTTTACAGTTGAAAGTTCCTTCTGCAATGAATTTACAGACACAATGGATGTAGGATAAAGGTCTTTAGATTTAACCTTTGCATTCAAATCCATTGTTTTAACATTAAAATTTGCAGTAATTGATAAAGGATTAACAGCCTGGATTGTATGAACATCAAATACATAATCATTATATCCAACATAAAGATTCAATTTATTAAGCTTAAAATCTCCATCAGTCAAATTAGCAAGTTTTAAATTGATTTGAGAATTATTTAATTCAGGTGTAATAGTACCATTTAATTTTAATGAACCTGTAAGATTATGCTTAAACTGTTTTGCCGAAGCTGTTAAATTAGAATCAAAATCAATTTCAAGAATTTCTTTATTGGCATTATTATTCAAACTGATGGTTTTAACAGCCATTAAAACGGAATAAGGGTCTTTATCATAAACAAAATCAAGATTCTTAAGTTTAATATTTGCCGGTAAAACCTGCTGAATTGACGAAATTTTAATATTTGAATCCATTCCAAACTGCAAATTTAACGACAGCAGAAGTTTTTCAAGATTATCTAAATCAAGGCGAATACCATCCAGCAAAACATGTGAAATTCCGTTTTGTATATCCAGTTTTAACAGTTTGCTTAGCTTAAATCCAACTTTGGCTTTCTTGATTTCTAAAATTTCTTCATCTTGAGAATTGTAAACACTAATTTCCTTCATTGAAATGCTTGATAAAATTGATGGAGAAAGGCTTTGATATTTTATAGTTAATCCTGTTTGCTTATATAAGAGACTTGTAATAGCTTTTACTTTTTTATCAAACAAATCGGACATAGAATTCCTAAGAGGAACACTTACTATAAGTGCTATTAAAATGAGAAAAAGTAAAATATATTTACGAATACGTCCAAGTTTGTATAAAGAGCCCATTTTAGCCAAAATATTATATCAAAATTTTGTCTCCATATATAGTACATTTTATTAAGGCTAATTATAATGAAAGTATGATTTTGAAGAATTTTATTGTTTTTGAAGGAATTGATGGAGCTGGTACTTCTACCCAAATTAAAAAACTTGTTGAAAGTAATCCAGAAAAATTTATGGCAACAGCAGAGCCAACATCTGGACCGACCGGAAAATTTTTAAGACAGATGCTTGCCGGAGATTTTCAGGTAGATGAAAGAACAAATGCCTATTTATTTGCGGCAGACCGATGTCAACATATTTACGGAAAAGACGGAATTATAGAAAATATAAACAAGGGAAAATGCATTGTTAGCGACCGTTACTTCTTTTCCAGCATGGCTTATCAATCTATTTCATGTGGACAGGAACTTCCAAAACTTTTAAATTCCCCCTTTCCTCTGCCTGAATACCTTTTCTACTTTCAAATTAATCCCGAAATTTCTTTGGGCCGAGTAAATGCCAGAAACGAAAAAAAAGAAATTTACGAAAAATTAGATTTACAGCAAAAGATTTCAAACATGTACGAAGAAATTATCAGTCAATATGAAAAAGATGCAGCAAACACAGGCATTAAAATCATAAGGATTGATGCATCCAAGGGTATAGATGAAATTGCAGCTTTAATTAAAAGCCATTTAGAAAATATCTAAATAAATAATTTCGACTTCCGATAATCAAAGTGTGAAAAAGCATTTTGTAAAAATTTTATTCTCAATCATTTTACTCACATTCCTTCCATCATCTTTATCGGCCTATATGGTCAAATATAAGGAAGACTGGTACAAGCTTTATCACGTTCATTATCAGCAATACCCGGATGATTGTATAGAAAACATTTACTGGCTGGAAAAAGCCGTTCAAGCTGACTTTTGTAATCCTCAGTTTGCAGATATTAAAATTGAAACAGAAAAAGAATGGGAAAAATACCGTTATCTTTTTCAAATGCATATAAACTTAAAACTTATTGAACAGCACCTTAGGCTTGGCAGGATCTACGACAAAAAGTGTATTTATTTTTATGACGCCCCATGGAAGGATGAATACCTAAACAATATGCAGAAGGCTTTATCTTGTTATCAGGCAGGACTTTATTACTGGCAGGAAGCAAAAGTATGGTGCGAAAAAGCAAATGCCGCATCTTTTAATTTTCTCTTTATAACCGGTAAACAAAACTGGGAAGATGAAAGAGAAAGAATTGCAAACGGTGATTTAGATTATGAAAAAATGCTTAAACGTAAAATTAGCCGCCTGGAAAAAAACATAAAAGAACTTAACGAAATGGATAAAAAATACTAATATAGTATCCGCTATGGGTACAGATTTAATTTCTATTGATTATCCTTCCGTTAATTTGGGAAGCAAAAAATCCAACATTTCTTTTATTGACGGGCCAGTCGATCTTGTAAAACTTTTTTTGGACAAGAAGGAAAATCCTATACAAAAACGTTTTTTTATTACCGATTCAAATGTAGCCAGCTTGGAGTGCTTGCAAAACTTTACAAGCAAATTTGATGATGGTGTTTACGAAAACGATTTCTTAATGGTAATTGGATCTGGAGAAAAATCTAAATCTGTTGAAACAATTCTTTCTATTGTTGCTGCTGCAGTTCAGGCCAATTTTACTCGCAAAGATATGTTTGTAGGAATTGGTGGTGGAGTTATCTGCGATTTGGTATCTTTTGCAGCATCAATCTACAAACGGGGAATTGAAGTTCAGCTTGTTCCAAGTAGTCTTTTAGCCATGGTAGATGCTGCTATTGGTGGAAAAACTTCCTGCGATTTTGGCGAATACAAAAATATAATCGGAACTTACTTTTCTGCTTCGAATATTTACTATTTTCCAGCATTTATAAAAACTTTACCCGAAAACCAATATAATTCAGGTTTGGCAGAAGCTTTTAAAACTGGTTTACTTTTTGATAAAGAACTTTACAACTTATTCAAAAATTCTACAGATAAGATTTTAAGCCGTGATGAAAATACTCTTGAAGAAATAATTAAAAGATCCGTAAAGGCAAAAGGCAATGTTGTAGCCAAAGACTTTTTGGATGAAAGTACAAGAACTCTCTTAAATCTTGGTCATACATTTGGAAGAGCCCTAGAAGACATTTCTGGACTTGGCTCAATTACTCATGGAGCTGCAGTTGCATGGGGAATTGGACGTTCCGTTGAACTTGCATTGAAAAAAGAATACTGTTTGCAGTCTTTTAGAGACGAAATTTTTTCTATCCTTGAAAAATACAATTGGGAAACAGATGCACAGCCTCAAGTTGCAAGAGGTGGTGGAATTGGAAGCCGTATGCTGCAGATTATGCACATGGACAAAAAAAATCTTACTGATAAGGTAAGAATTATTATTCTAAAAGGCATTGAAGAAGCTTTTGTAGAAGAAGTAGATGATAATGATATTCTGGCGGTACTTAAATAAATGACAGATAAAGAACACTATTTTGATTGGGCCGCAACAAGTCCTACAGATGAAGATATTTTACGTGAAGCCTTAGAAGAAAGTTTAAAAGACTGGGGCAATCCCTCAAGTTCTCATCAGGCTGGAAAAAATGCTAAAAGTCTTTTAGATAAAGCAAGAACTAGAGCTGCCAAGGCAATGGGAGTAAAAGAAGATAACATTTTCTTTACCTCAGGTGGAACTGAAAGTGATCAGATTCCCCTTCTTTCTGTTTTAACAAAACCAAACAAAGGTACTGTTTTAATTAGTTCTATTGAACATCCTGCTATTAGAGAACAAGCCCTTGCTATGAAAAACCTTGGCTGGAATGTTCTTTCTATACCAGCAGATAAAGATGGAATTATTCAAGCTCAGGCTGTACTTGATTTACTTACAAACGACACAATGCTTGTTTGTGTAATGGCTGTAAACAATGAAACAGGTTCTATCCAGCCAATCTACCAGATTGCAGATGCTCTTACAAAAGCCTGTCAGGGTAAGCGTCGTCCAAAATTCCATGTAGACTGTGTACAGGCCGCTGGTAAAATAAAACTCGATTTGAATTATCCGGGAATTGATTCAGCTGCTTTATCTTCACATAAAATTTGTGGACCTAGAGGAATTGGTATTCTTTATCTTAAAGATTCATTAGATGGATTTTTAAGAGGTGGTGGTCAAGAAAAAGGCATTCGTTCAGGAACAGAAAATGTTATGGGAGCCCTAGCATTTTCTAAATGTTTGGAACGCTATTACAACAAAGATAATTCAGAACAGGCAGTAAGAACTAAAAACTTTGCTGAAGCTCTTTCAAAACTAAAGGGGTGTACAATAATTCCACCAAGTCGTTTAGAAAAAGAAGAACTTTTTTCTCCTTATGTATTACAGGTGGCTTTTGACCATATACCTGGAAATGTAATGCTTAGAGCTTTGGATTCAAAAGGATTTTATATTTCAACTGGTTCTGCATGTTCTTCTAAAAAGAATAGCAGACCTGTTCTTGAAGCTATGCATGTAGATGCCAAATACAGGGAAACTTCTGTGCGTTTTAGTTTTGGACCTTCTACTACAAAAGAAGCCATGGACCAGTTATATGAGGCTGTAAAAGAAATTAATTCAACTTTTAACGGCTAGAAATAAATCATTTTCTGAATATAAATTGATTTTTATTCTTTAATATGATAATTTTCTTAAACTAATAATTAAAAATATTCAGGGATGGTTCTTCGCGATTTAAGTTTAGGGCTTTCCCTCTAAATCACAAGAAAGATAAAGATAATAGATTTATTTTTAAGGAGTAATTTTATGGGAGCACGTGGAGAACTTTTTACAACTCAGGTTTATCTTGATAACCGTTCATACTTTTTCAATGTAAAAGAAAACAGAACTGGAGATGTATTTCTTCAGATTGTAGAAAGCAAAAACAGAGATGGTGCTGAAGCAGACCGTCATCAAATTGCCATTTTTGCAGATGATATGCAGAAATTCCTTCAGGGAATGGAAAAATCTTTGGACTTTGTAGAAAAAGACCGCAAGCAGCGCCAGAAAGCCGCAAGAGAAAAGAAGGCAGCTAAAGAAGCAAAGTATGGACATGGAGAAGCTGCCAACGGCAAGAAAATTTACCGCGTAAAATCAGAAAAAACAGCTGCCAAAGCTGATGATGGAATAAAAAGAACTGGAAAAGTAATCCATATTGTTTCTAAAAAAGAAACTGAAAAAACTGACAACTAAGAAAAGCTTTTAATAATGAAAAGTCATACGCTGGATTGGTGAAGGCCCCAGCTTATGACAAATTTCCCGATGAAGTTTTGTCGGATATCCTTTATGCCCTGCGTAACCATATGCAGGGTATTTTTTATCCATTTCGAGCATAATCCTGTCTCTAGAAACTTTTGCTATAATTGAAGCTGCCATTACAGGTGGATATTTTCCATCTGCTTTAGGTTCTGCCCTGCATTCAATATCAACTTTAGGACACTTATTTCCATCAGTAATAGCATGGAGTTCATAGTCAGAAATATTATTTATTTTAAGATAGTCTGGAAGTTTTTTTAGCATTTCCTGGTAGGCAATTTGCATGGCAAGCAAAGAGGCCTGTAAAATATTAATTTCGTCAATTTTTTTATGATCTACAATTCCAAGCCCCCAGCAGGCTTTTTCCTTAATAATTTTTTCAGCTGCATTGCGTTTTTTTTCGGACAATTTTTTAGAGTCATTTAAAATTTCAATTGGAAAATCTGCTGGTAAAATTACAGATCCGGCTGTAACAGGACCAGCTAAAGGACCTCTCCCAGCTTCATCAAAACCAACAATCAATATTTTAGAATCCATAAGTTTCGTTTTCGGAAAGAGTTAAATTTCCAGGGGTATTTGTGTAAATAGGTTCAACAAGACTTTCAGACTGTAACTGCCCCTTGAACTTATTCAAAGTCAATTTTGCTTTTACCTTAAATAATTCGGCAATTCGTCCTATTTTACCACTTACCATAAATTCATTTTCGCTGGCATTTAAGTTACCTTCATTGGCCGAAATAATTACACTTGTTTCGGCAGAACTAGATAACTGAGACTTTTTAATTGAAAGTCTAGATTTTACAGATGTGATAAAAGAAAGATAATTTATGGCATTTGCAGAAGCAATTGTATCGGAAATATTTACAATTGAATTAAATGCATCAATCACACTTCCATTAGAACTAAAATTTAAAGCTATAGTTGAATTTTTAATTGTCAAAACGGCATTTTCAAGTTTGATTAAAGGTTGTTTAAAATCTTCTGAAGCTGTTTGATTTTGAATTCTACAATCGCTAATTTCTAAACTTGAAGATTTTACATTAATACAAGCTTGTGGACCAAAAATTATTCTTGCATCCCCGTTATTAATTATTTCAAAGTTAGAATCAATCTGACTTCTTTCATTTATATTCAAATCACCTTTTACACGAAGAGTAACCGCTCTTACCCCTTCCAATTCAGACAAACACTGAGCAAAAGAAGTAAAAGGATGTTCAATTGTTCCTTCAGCTTCATCTGGATTTGCAGACTGGTCATAATAGTAGCTTGACTGGTCAATAATCAAACTATATTCAACAACCTTACTCTTATTTTTTCCTGATTGAGTATAAGCACTTATTTTGTAATAGGCAGGTCCACTACTTCTTGGATTCCAGTAAACTGTATATTTAGAGTTTTTTACCTTTTTAAACTCATCTGCTTTGATATTTTTGAAAACAGAGGAATCAGACTTATAAACTGTATCAGATTCAGGGAAAATGTAAGGCTGACTAAGAGCAACGTATAAATCTGAATCTGAATCGGATTGAACTTCAATTTTTACACGATTTTTTGAGTAAAATGATTTAGCAGACGAAGTGATTACAGGTTCTGCAGGAGGTTTTTTATCAATTTCATACTGAGCAATAATCTTACCCTGGTAAACAGAATTAGCAAAAACACCAATATCCAAAAGTCCAGATGCTCTGTCTCCCAAAAAGACATCGGCTCCAATTTCTGGGAACAATTCCATATAATCATTTTTTTCTTTTGAAAAAACGCTCATGGTATAGGAATCATCACCATTTAAAGTATAAAGCAGACTTCCATCATCATTTTTTTTAATTTCAATCTGAGGTTTTGGAGGAAGGACAAAGAATTCAACAGGATTGCCTTCTTTGTAATCCAAACTCTGCCATGAAATCATATGACTTACGGAACGATCTATTACACGAGCTTCTTTTGGAAGACCCCAGTATTCTGAATCAATTTTATAAAGCAGATTTTGATCTGTAAAAGTAATTGTATTCCAGTCACTTACTGTAAATGGAACTTCTCTTTTGCTATAAATTCCAGCGTTTTGTGGAAATGTTTTTACAATAAAGCGGTATTTTATGTTTTTTTCTTTATCATAAACTGTACAAGGAACATTTCTAAGTAAAACTGACTTTTCGGATATAGAAAGATCAGTTCCCTGCAAAAAAGAATCTGGAGGAAGTCCAAAGGAATACATCAAGGTAGAAGGAATGGAAAATTTTGAACCAGAACTATAGCTATAAACACCTGTTTTATAAAAAGTCCTTACAAAATCTCTGTATGAAGTTCTTTGCCCATCATCTGGAATAACTTCATAACTTACACTAGCCTTTTCCTTTTTTCCGTTCTTAGAAACAAAACTTACATTTAGCTTTACCTGCTCTGTAAGATCTATTAAAACTGGACCATCGTAGGCAAAACCAAAAGATTCTGGATCAGAACCATCAAGAGAATAAAAATAATCCCCCTCTTCGGAGTTTTCTATAACAAGCATTTGTTTATTTGCCCAAACACCCGCTACAGGACTAAGAATTTTAATTTCTGCCATTAAAGGAGTTAGAGAAAATAAAATTGTAATTAAAAAGAGAGATAATTTTTTCATCATTAAGCTATTTATCTATTTTCTTAAAAAATGGTTCAAGAACTTCTCTTAATTCAGGATCTTCGTTGTAGTAATTTTTTTCAAGTTCTTCTTGAGTAAGACCAATAAGTTCGTGACTCATATAATGAATCCAAAGGTTATCTTCCGGCTTATTGATTACGATTTTACGGCTGTAGTAGTCAGGCTGAATTGGCAACTGTTCCTTGTAATAAGAAAAATACTTATAATCGTGAACAACAACTTTAATATCTTCACGAGGCATACCACGGCTATTCATTAAAGTTTCTACCAATGAATTAATAGTACGTCCAGAATCAAAAATATCGTCTACTAAAAGGATTTTATCTCCAGGACGAAGGTTCTCTGGTGGATAAGTCCAACCATCAATATAAACCTTAGTGTGCTGAGCAATATCGGAATAAGAACGTGCAACAACTCCGGCATATAAAACAGGGTGGAATTTTTCTACCTTACTCAAAACCTTAAAATATTCACTAATGACGTTTGCCATATAAGCACCGCCTCTAAGCGAACAGTAAATTACATCTGGAATAAAACCATCTTTATATATTTTATGAGCTAATTTTAATGCGTCATTACGAACTGTTTCGTATGGAAGAAACTCTTTCATTTTTTACCTCTTTTCTTCAATTATAACGTGTTTTTTTTGTATAGGGAAGATTTCTTCCTTTTCCAGCTTTACCACAATCTTTCCGTCAATGCAGGAAATTACAACCGCATTAAAGTCCTTACCGGCATTTAATAAAAGTTCCATTGATAAAGGATCTTCAATTTCTTTTCGTAAAAGACGTTTCATTGGACGGGCACCCATTGCAGGATTATAGCCATGTTCAATCAGATAGTCCTTAGCTTCATCATCAATTACAATTGAAAGTCCCTTATCTGCAAGTCTCTGATCAAGTTCAGCAATTTGAATATCCAGAATCTTAGAAACTTCATCTTTAGTAAGTGCATCAAACACAATTACATCATCAATACGGTTTAAAAGCTCTGGACTAAGAAGTTTTTTAAGTTCATTTAGAGCACCTGCCTTTATTTCTTCATAAGGCATTACTCCTTCCAGTGTTCCAAAACCAACTTTACCTTCATTTGTAATCTGACGAGCACCTGCATTACTTGTCATAATAACTACAGTGTTTCTAAAGTTTACAATATGACCAAGATTATCGCTCAGTTCACCTTCTTCAAGCAGTTGTAAAAGAAGATTGAAGATATCGGGATGCGCCTTTTCAATTTCATCAAGTAAAACAACAGAATAAGGATGACGACGAACTTTTTCTGTAAGGACGCCCCCTTCTTCATAACCAACGTATCCAGGAGGTGCACCGACTAAACGACTGGCTGTATGTTTTTCCATATAATCAGACATATCAATTCTGATGAGGGAATCTTCGCTACCAAAAAGGTATTTTGCCAAAGCTTTAGCAAGTTGAGTTTTACCAACACCTGTAGGCCCCAAAAAGATAAAGGATCCAAGCGGATGTTTTGGAGAAGAAATACCTGCACGTGCACGACGAATTGCTCCAGAAATAATACTAACTGCAGAATTCTGGCCGATTACTGTATTATGCAGTTCATCTTCCATGTGAATAATTCTTTCAGTTTCAGATGAAGTTAACTGCTCGGCTGGAATGCCTGTCATTTCGCTGATAATTTTTTCTATATCGCTTACGCAGACTCTTTTTTTGCCATTATTATTAATATTATCCTGCCAAACTTCGCTGTATTTTTTAAGTCTTCGTTTTAAATCAATAACCTTATCGCGAACTAAAGCGGCACTTTCATAATCCTGATTATCGACCAGGGCTTTCTTTTCTTCTATAAGAGAAGAAATGTTTGTTTCAAGTTCAGAAAGTTCGCTCGGTCTTGCTTCTTCCTGTATTTTTTTAGAAGCACCAGCCTCGTCCAAAATATCAATTGCCTTATCGGGCAAAACTTTTTCTGGAATATAACGGCGACTGAGTTTTACAATTGTAGGAATTACATCTTCATCATAAACAACATGATGATAGGCTTCGTATTTTTCTTTAATTCCTCTAAGAATATCTTCAGTTTCTTTATCACCAGGTTCTTCCACCTTTACTACTTGGAAACGACGCTCCAAAGCAAGGTCTTTTTCTATATATTTTGTATATTCTTTTGTTGTTGTAGCACCAATTATCTGAATTTCACCACGGGAAAGTGCTGGTTTCATGATATTGGAAGCATCCATAGTTCCTTCAGGACCGCCGGCACCAATAATTGTATGTAATTCATCAATAAAGAGGATGATATCTTTGTTTTCCTGCAATTCCTTCATCATCTTTTTCATTCTTTCTTCGAATTCACCACGATATTTTGTTCCGGCAACCATGGCAGCCAAATCCAATGACAAAATACGTTTTTTTAATAAATCCTGAGGAACCTGTCCCTGGGCAATATGCTGGGCAAGGCCTTCTACAATTGCAGTTTTTCCAACTCCAGGTTCGCCAGTCAAAACAGGATTATTTTTTGTACGTCGGGATAAAATCTGAATTACTCTATGAATTTCTTTATCGCGACCAACGACAGGATCATCTTTATTTTCACGGGCAATCTGGGTAAGGTCTCGACTGTACTCAGAAAGGAATGATTGTTTTTGATTATTTTTTGATTTATCTACATTTTGTTTCTTTGCAGACTTTTGTTCATCAAAAATACCAAAAAGGCCTCCGCCAGCATCATCATTTAAAAGACTGCGGAATACAGAATCAACAATACTTTCAGCGGACTTTTGTTTTATTGAAGAAAGGTTTTCTGACTGTAATTCCATAACAGTAAATCTGGCATCCATGATATTGTAGCCGGAATTAGTAAAAAAGCGGGCAACTATTCCACCTTCATCACGAATTGCAGCTAAAAGTAAATGTTCTGTTCCCAAATAATCATTATGAAGTGCAGAAGATTCTATATCTGCAATATCCATCAAAAATTGATATCGACGGCTTTTTGGAATTGTATCTAAAGTAGGATTATGACTTTCGTCCTTAAAACTTTCTTCAAGGTTATTTTTTAGTTTTTCTGGATCCAAGTCCAGTTTATCAAAAACCTTATAAGCTATGCCTTCCTTCATTTTTAGAAGTGCAAGAATAACATGTTCTGGCAACAATTGACTACTTCCAATTTTTCTAGCTTCATCCTGTGCCAAAACTAATAAAATTCTTTTTGCTCTAGGAGACAGATTTTTCATTGACGATTCCTTCAAAAGCTTGCTGAATTACAATCGTCCTCAATCTTTTTATTTGCAGGTTTTCGCTTTTTTTAATGTCGTCTTCAAAATTAAAATTAAAATTGTCGCACAGGTATTTTAAGTGACCAGACTTTGCCCTAAAATAAAGGGAATTAAGTTCGGAATCAGAAATACCTGAAATTAATCCTATATGAAGTCCCCATTTTACAGCAGACACAATACTCACACATTCTTCATAAGACAAAAGTAGAGAGTACAATGCCTTTGCGTAATTCTGCTTAAAAAAATTTAAGACTACTGTAGAATTATTATCGGCAAATTCTGTCCGAATCTTGCGTTCTGTTTTCAAAATTAATTTTCCTACAGATTGGATTAAGGCCATCTGGTCAAATTCGCTGCCTTCAAATGAGTTTGATAAAGAAACATCAAAAATAAAATTGGAAAAATCGCACAAATCTGACTGTCCGGGCTTAAAAACAGGCTTAATTTGAAGTTTTTTTTCTTGAATTAAAGAGATAAGGGAATCTAGCTGGCCCGAAAGGACGATAGAAGGAATTAAGATTCTTATAGAAATTTTCATTCCAGTTCCACAATCTTTTATATGAGATGTCATATATCCAAAATCGATAGAAGCCGCAAACTGTAGTTTTTCCTGTAATTTTTCGTCTACCTTAAAGATTTTTTCCATAGCCCTTTCACAATCAAGACCAGAAACAAAAGCAGAAAGTTTTATGTGATCAGACTCATTTACAAGGCAGGAAAGGCTTTCATCTTCATAATTAAAAAGAACTGCTGTAGGTTCATAACTTTCTTTTGGACTTTCCCCAGTTTTAGAAGTATTTTCTGCAGCACTTACTTTCTGTTCACTTAAGATATTTTTATCAATTAAAATTTCTTTGCCAGGTCTAGACAATTCTTTAAAATCCAAATAATGAAAACTGTCTAAAGATGAAAAGGCATCGTATACCAGAGAATTTACTCTGTAGCGGTCTTCATCATTCATTTTTGAAGGAAAAGGAAAATCTGCAAGATTACGAACAAGGCGAACTCTGGTAGATAAAATGACATCATTATCTGGACCTTTATTAGCAAACCAGGCAGACTCAATTTCTTTATTGTTCTTCTGGGTTTTCTGCGTCATGATTAAGCACCTTAAGATAATCTCGATAAAGAGCTGCCTTTTCGTATTCTTCTGCAGCCAAAGCTTCTTCCAGTTTAATTTGCATGGTCATTCGGTCTACTAAAGTTGAACGATAGCCTTTTATTCTTTTGGGAAGGGATCCCTTATATTCAGTTTCAATTCCGTATTGTTTTAAAGTATTTTGAAATTCACTCTTAAATGTATAATAGCATTCAGGACAACCAATATTTTGAGATTTTACTATTTGATCAAATGTTGAACCGCACACTCTACAAATCTTCATCAATTTATCCTCAATCTCTCTTTTTATACCTTCTTCTATAATCAGTTCTTTCGCAAAATTTCTAAAGGTGTTTCTTTGCCAGCCTTGTGGGCAGGTAAAAAAGAAACCAAAAATGAAAGAATAAGTACTCCAAGAAGAATTAAGAGAATCTGTTTTATTGGAATTTCAACAGGAATCTCTGCCAAATAATAAGCCGGATCCATAAGAACAATTTCAGAACCATGAAAAAGTCTTGTGAACAAGTTTATCAAATTTTCAACACCTTTTATAATCTGATTTGAAAAAATTGTCAAAATAATTCCAAGTGGAAGGCCAAAAATAATTCCGCCAATTGCACATGACATTCCAGCCAGTAAAAAGGAAAGACTGACTCCGGAAGGACTTGCACCAATACTTTTTAAGATGGCAATTTCCTTTTGTCTTTCCATAACAAGCATGATAATGGCAGAAGAAATGTTTACACTAGCAACAAGAATTATTAAAAGCATAACTAAAACAAGCATAACCTTGGTAGAAGAAAAGTTTTCAAATTCTGCAGAATGTATTTGGTCCCAGCGGTAAACATTTGCATAACGCCCAAAGTAAGAACTGCAATGTCTTTGAATTCTAACAAGATCGGTAGCAAAAGCATCTGCAGTTTCTATCATTATATTGTAGCTGGCATTTTCCAGCGATAATTTGTCGAAAGCTGTTTCCAGTGGAATAAAAACCCAAAATTGGTCTAATTCCTGATAGCCAGAAGAAATGATAGCACCAACTTTAAAACTTGTAAGTTTTGGAATGATTTTTTCATTTACAGAACGGGTCGTAATAACTCTAAAGGAATCTCCAACTTGCAGTTGTAATTCCTGAGCCATTTTTTTTCCAATCAGGGCGCAAGTCTGGCCATTTTTAAATTCAGACAAATCTCCATCAATAAATGTAAAGAGACTTTTGAAGGACTGATTTTTTTCAAAAATATCTTCCTCCACCGCCCTAATTTCAATCCCGCTTCTTACATTCTTTCCGGCGGCCAGTGCTGAAACTTGCACCTCCGGATAAACCTGCAATACTTCATCATCACTTTCTTTTAATCCCTGAGCATAAGAACAAAACTTTTCTGCGGTGGAATTAGAATCAATTCCAGCAGCAACATAAGCCTGCAAATGACCAGAAGAAAGCCCAATTATACGCTGAGTCATTCCATCAATCATTCCATTTGTAATTGAAAGAACAACAAACATTGGAACTATGCTCAAACCAATACAAATCATGGCACCAAAAAGACTTCGTCTGGCAGAAGATTTTTTTTCTGCTTTTGGAAAAATCAAACTTTTTGCAAACATGAAGGAAGTTCTAAGTGTCATTGCAATTTTCCTTCCACAATTCTGTATTGAAAATCCCCTTTGGAAGCAAGATTCATATCGTGAGTTACAAGGATTAAGGTTTTAGAATACTTATCTACAATTGAAAATAAAAGCTGACCAATTTTTTCGGCGTTGGCAGGGTCCAGGTTTCCAGTAGGTTCATCGGCTAAAAGCAGTTGAGGATTATTGATTAAAGAACGGGCTACTGCAACTCTTTGACGTTCTCCTCCAGAAAGCTGCGACTGTAAATGATCTTTTCTTTCGTAAACCCCAACATCCTGTAAAAGCTGTCCAGCCCTTTCGTAAGCTTCTTTTTTTGGCATACCTGCAATTAAGGCAGGCATTGCAACATTTTCAAGAGCAGTAAAATCTTTTAAGAGATAATGGAACTGGAATACCAGGCCCAGGTATTTTGAACGGTATTCAGAAAGTTGAGCTTCGGATAATTCATTCAAAATCCATTTTCCAGCCCTAACAGTTCCACTAGAAGCTTTATCAATACCGCCAATAATATTTAAAAGTGTAGATTTACCGCTTCCACTTTCACCTACAATTACAACTTTTTTACCGCTTTCTACAGTCAGGTTCAAATCTTTTAAAACAGTAAGACTTTCGCTTTCACTTATATATTTTTTTTCAAGATTTTCTATTTCTAAAATATTACTCATTGTGAAGAACCTCCGAAACAGTCATTTTTAAAACATTTTTACTTGCTGCCCATGATGCGAACAAAGGTGCTAAAATTCCAAACAAACTTATGGCAAAAACTTCTCCAGGAAAAATTCTTGCGGGAATAGATGCGTATAGTGAATATGTAGAATTTTCTGCTACATACATAAGATTTTGAGGATTAGTGATTGCAGTGATTATGTATTGAAAAAAGTACATTACTTTTGCAACAGCATTAAAAACATGGTCGGTATTCATGCTGATTAAGAGACCTAAAATTACACCAGAAATAGAGCCTATTAGCCCTGTAAGCAGGCCTCGGGTAATAAAAATTGATTTTATTTCCCATTTTTTGCCACCCAAAGCAGAAAGAATTGCAATTTCATTTCTGCGTTCAAAAACCAAACGTCTCATACCATTGTAAATGTTTATTGCAACCACAATAAATATGAGTCCTACCAGAAGTTTTAGCATGTCTTTTTCGATTCTCAGGGTTCCAAAAAAAGTTTTATTATAATAAGACCATGCTTCTATTTTTGCCATTGGAAAAGCTTTTCTTAAAAAAGCCAAACTATGACCATAAGAATTATAGTTTTTTAATTTAAGTCCCCAGTATTTTTTTGCAGAAGAACCAAAATATTCCTTAGCAGCATCTAAATTTACAAAGGCGTAAGAATTATTAATTTCCTGATAGCCACTTGTAAAAATACCAGAAACAGTAAATATTCGGTCATTTGAAAATAGGTCTACATCAGAACCGCCGCTCATCACCATAAGATTTACAGAATCTCCCAAATGAACTCCAAGATTTCTAGCCAGACTAGCTCCCAAAACTATAGAATTCTTTTTAGAAAAGTCAAAACTGCCACTAATAAACTGCATCTCTTTTCTAAAACCAGAGTCTTCATCATATACATTTTGATTAAGAGCTCTAATTAAAACTGATGTTGCACCACCTTTTTTCCCTGTTACAAGGGCCTGGGCTTCATAAAATGGTGTATAGGATACAATCTGCTTACTTTCATTTAGTTTTTGGATAAGAGAACTTTCCATTTCTTCCGGAAATTCTTCAATTCTAATATGATAAGAGGACAATTCCAGTATGGAATCTATAAAACTCATCTGAAAACCGTTCATAACGCTCATTACAACAATAAGAGTCATAACACCAAAGGCAATTCCCAAGGTGGCCAAAAAAGAAGTAACAGCTGAACGACCGTTTCTATCAACTCTTGAAAAACGTTTAGAAACTATAAAAATCCATTTAAAACTCTGAAATATCGTTTTTTTCATAATTTCTAACCCTTACAACCTTCATTTTGTTGTAATAAACATCCTTAACCCTAAAACTTTTTTCATAATAGGATTTTACAGAAATATCATCGCTAAAAAATGTCTGACTGGTGTAAGTTCCTTTTTCGGAACTATACTTAGTTTTCAGTTTGAGTTCTCCGTTTTCCAGGTATTCAAGGTCAGGAGGAATGCCTTCATCATTATAAAAGTATTTGTATTTTTTTTGAAAAGTATCTGTTCTTTTTTTGTAATTTTCTGAATAAGAATAATATTTACTTTCCTCTTCCGCTATTCTTTTATCATCATAATAGAGTATGTGTTTTTCAGAAATCAGATATTTATTTTCATCCTTGCAGAAAAACTTCTGGACATTTTCCAAAAGTCCATCTGGCCCATATTCATAAATAATTTGATTTTGATCTGTGTCTAAAACTGTTTTTAGCAGGGTAAAAGTATCATTCAGATAAAGATAGGTGTAAGATTCCTTCAGTTTTGCCGATTCGTAATCCTTATAATTCCAAACTTCTTTTTTTGTAAGCCTATGATTTAAATCATAAAAATTACGTTCCAGCTTATTTTTAGAAGAATGAACAAGAGTAAATCCTTCATCACTTTTTTGAGGAATTAAAAGTTCATCCCCATATTCCATAAAGCCAAGCTGATTATCTTTATCTGTAATAATTTTCAGGAAAATTTCTTCTTCTTTAGGCTTTTCGGAATCTGAAAGGTCTTTTTCCAAATCGCCAATTTCACTGGCAATTCTTTTTTCTTCGGCAATTACCTCTTCATCATCTGGAAGGCCTTCTTCATCGGACATTTCTTCACCCTCGGACATTTCTTCTCCACCAGGCATTCCTTCTCCTCTAGGCATTCCTTCTCCACCAGACATTCCTTCTCCAGGCATTCCTTCTCCGACCAGAGCGTCACTAGAGTGTCCTTCATCCACTTTCGACTCATCCAGAACTTTTGAAGGCTTTTCCTTATCATCAACTTTTACCGAATTATTTTTTTTCGAACACGATAAAAGCTCAAGTGAAAAAACGAGGATAATTGCAAATGTAAAAAAAGATAATTTTCTTTTCAAATTCTACAAACCTAAAAATTCATTTATATATTCTTCTGGATTAAATTCCTGAATATCAGGGTATTTTTCGCCAGTACAGATAAAGGAAACTGGAAGTCCAAGTTCTTTACCAATTGTAAAAGCTACTCCTCCCTTGGCAGTGGAATCATATTTAGTCATGATTAGGGCGTCCAATCCTACAGCCTCGTTAAAAACTTCTGCCTGACGCAAAGCATTCTGTCCTGTAGTAGCATCTATAACAAGGATTTTTTTATAGCAGCCAGGATCTGCTTTTGAAGCACAAGTCTTATCTATTTTTTGTAATTCCCTAACAAGATTTTCTTTATTATGGAGACGGCCAGCTGTATCTGCAATTACAAGACCATTTCCCTTAGCTCTGATTGCCTGAGCCGCATCAAAAACAACTGCCGAAGGATCTGATCCATGCTGATGACTTACAACACGCACTCCAATTTTATCTCCATGCATAGCAAGTTGTTCAATTGCAGCGGCACGGAAGGTATCAGAAGAAGCTAATACAAGATTTTCCCAGCCTCTTGCCTTAAAAAGATTTGCTAATTTTGCAACCGAAGTAGTTTTTCCAACTCCATTTACACCAAGCACCATCCAGACATTTACCTTATCTTTTTCTGGGGTAAGAGAAAGTTTTTTTACATCTCTAAGAAGCAGCTCTTTTAGTTTCAAAATAATCTGATTTTCATCGGTGATTTTTTCCTTTGAACAAACGTTTTCAAGTTCTTCTACCAGGAGATAAGCGGCCTTAGCTCCTATATCACCTTCTACAAGTAAATCAGTCAATTCATCATAAAAATCTTCATTGATAGATTTTTTTCCTGAAAACAAAGATTTTAATTTTGCACCAAAAGATTCTTTCATATTTATTCCCCTATTTTCTACTAGACTTTTCTTCAGTTTTTTCAGATTTCTCTGTATTTTCTATATTTTCTGTACTCATATCTTCATCATCATTTTGTGTTTGCACAGTTTCCTGACCTCCATCTAAATCTAAAGGAGGCACATAATAGGTTTCCTTACCATCTTTAACGGCCTTAGCCTTTTGCGGCAAAACGGAATCAGCAGCAACAAGATAACGAACCAATTCATAAACCATAAAGGCACCACATGCTATTGAAACACACTGACATACATTACTTGCCACTTGCCAGGTATTTGCTTCGTTATAACGAACATTTCCGGAATAATAAAGTTTTACTTCGTTCATTAAATTACCATAGGTATAAAAAGTAGGAATCAATGAAACAATTAACATTGAATAAGAGGCATAGAACCATCTTCGACGAACATCTATATATTCATCACGATCCCTTGGTTTTGGCTTAATAGAAACAAAACTTTGATCGTAATAAAGGTCTTCTGGCAGGTAGAAGAAATCTGTATGACCATCTTTATCAACAAACTGTCCCATTATGGCGTTTCCATTAATCTTAATCCGGGCCTTTTTTGAATCAACTTCCTTTGCAAGCTGGGCATTTGCAAAAATTTCACCTTCAAGCGGTTTAATCAAACCAATTTCAATATGACCTTCAACAACTGGCTGTAAATTTACCTGAATCTTATAGTTTCTATTGCCTTCAAAAACATAATTTGTAGAAATTGTTTTATAACCTTCACATGTAAACTCAAAATTATGCTGACCGGCTTCCAAAGTAATACTTTCTTCATTTGATACCTGCAAAACATCATCTATAAAAAATCTGGTATTTTCCATTGCCGCTTCTGGAGTAATTTCCAGATTTATTTTAACAGGCATTGCATTAGTAAAAAGAGGAATCATTTGACCGACTAAACTAGTTGTAAGCAAATCAATTTCTTTTAATGTACCAACTTCCATCAGACTGGCAATTTTTTTACAACCAGGATAAAGATAAAGATCAAGTGAAACAGAAATAAAATCGCCATAAGAAGAAATTGAACCGGTTATAAGCAAATTGATTTTGCAGGAATTCATTTCTTTTTCAAAAGCAGGACTATCGTATTCTTTATTTTTTACAGACTGACTGGGAACGTAAAGCTGGGTAAAATCATTTTTATAAAGGCTAATATCTTCCTGTTTTATAACATTTTCATCTTTTATAAAAATACGGTGAAAAAGATTCTTTATTAATTCCAATTCCGTATTTTTATCATCAGAAAGTTTTTTTAGCTCATCACTAACAAGTGCCATATTATCTTCACATTCATTCTGAGCTTTTTTTAATTCTTGTAGATTTTCTTCAATTTTCTTTTCAATTTTTTCGATATTTTTATTCTGATCCCTGGTTTTTGACATTAAAACTGCCGGACTGTAATTGTAGAGCATAAGAGCATCTTTCTTCTTATATTCATTAGACAATTGCAGATAAAGAGACTGGCGGGCAACTTGCAGTTTATAACGTTCTCTTTCGTAACTTTCATCAGGAAGAACATTTCTTTCAAGATTCTTACTTATTTTTTCCAGAATAGAAATAGGAATCATTTGAGATGCAGCATCAGTTACAGCATTTTTTTCCTGACCTTTAGAATAAGTAAAAGCCTGTGCTGCTATAACCCATGAACTGGAATTTGCTTCTGAGTATAGTTTTACACTTGTGAGAAATACTAATAATGTGAAAAAAAACAGTCTGCTAAAAACTGACTTACTCGTCTTCATCGTCTCCAGAGCCATCCATAGGAAGACCTTTCCACTTGGCAATCAGATAAGCATTCATAAAATCATCAAGATCACCATCCATTACTCCTTGAATGTTTCCAACAGAATACTTTGTACGATGGTCTTTTACCATGGTGTATGGACAAAAAACATAAGAACGAATCTGACTACCAAAGGAAATATCCTTTTTTTCAGCAGCAAATTTTGAGTTTTCCTTTTCTTTCTGTTCCCTGTAATATTCGTAAAGTCTTGCCTTTAACATGCTCATACAAGCCTGACGGTTAAAAATCTGACTTCGTTCAGTCTGACAGGCAACAACGATTCCTGTTGGAAGGTGGGTAAAACGAACAGCAGAATCAGTTTTATTTACATGCTGACCGCCCTTTCCACCTGCACGGTAAGTATCAACTCTTAAATCTTCAGGTTTAATTTCAACTTCAATCGTATCATCCAGAACAGGATAAACATAAACCGAAGCAAAACTTGTATGACGTCTTGCATTGGCATCAAAAGGAGAAATTCTTACAAGGCGGTGAATTCCACCTTCCCCTTTTAAATATCCATATACAAAATCTCCAGAAATCTGAATGGTTACCGATTTTATACCACCTTCAGCTTCAAGTTCATCCATTACTTCTGTTTTATATCCGTGACGTTCAGCCCAGCGTAAATACATGCGGCTAAGCATAAAAGCCCAGTCACAGGCTTCAGTTCCACCTGCCCCCGCATGAATTGTCAAAAAGGCATCATTCTGGTCTACTTCGCCACTCAAAAGATTTAGAATATTTAATTTTTCAAACTGTTTTTTTGCAGCATCATACATTGAACGAACTTCGGCTTCATCACTTTCTTCACCAGATTCAGAAGCAAGTTCATACATTGCTTCCAGGTCGTCCATATCTGCAATAAGTTTTTTCCAAGGCTCAACACGATTTTTTAATTTTCTGATTTGGGACATTACTTTTTCAGCACTTTCATGATCATCCCAAAAGCCTGGAACTTCTGTTAGCTTTTCTTTTTCTTTAATTGATTTTTCGATAGCGTCCGAGTCAAAGACGCCCCCAAACATTCATAATATCTTCGCGTAATTGTTCTATAGGTAATTTAATTTCTTCTAACATAGGTCTAGAATACCAACAATCTTGATTTTCTGCAATTCTACCTATATTATTAACTATTATGAAGAAATTGGTAAGCTTAATATTGTCCCTACTTTTCACAGTTTTTATTTTTGCTGAACAGCCTCTTGTAAAAGACATTAAAGCCCTTGGTGGAAAAGGACAAAAAATAACTGTCACATGGACCCTTCCTGCAAAGACTGAAAAACCAATTAAAAAGCTTTACCTATACAGAAGTCTTAAACAAATTACAAGTTATGATCAGATTAAAGATAAAAAGCCTTTAGCAGAACTAAAAGCAACTTACACAAGTTATACCGATACAGTTACAGATTTTAAAGACTATTTTTATGCTGTTATTATTGTTACCGACCAGCCTTATGATTTAATACTCTTATCTTTCAATTCTACAGTAAATGGTGCTCACTTAATTCCAAAAGAAAAAAAGGATGCAAGCATTAAAATAGAACCAGATAAAGTTTATCCTGATGGAACTTTAAGAGAAACTCCACTTCCTTACGTTGATATTTTGGATAAAAATTATGATGATGAAGAAAAAATTTCTCAGGAAACTTTGGATTCAACAAAAGAACTTTATTCAAGCAAAAAAAACAAAAACACAATTCTTAAACAATACATTTTTGAAGAAGATATGATTTCTCCTGATGGTGGTGATGATTATCTTCTTTTTGAAATTCTAAAAACAAGTTTTGTTCAAAGAAAATATGATCAGGCTATAAAAGATTTAAATAAACTTGTAGGAACTAATATTTCTGAAAGCACAAGAAACAGAGCCTATTTTTATATTGGTGAAGCCCAGTATCTTACTGGTGACTATAATGCGGCTGTAAAAACATTTATAAAGATTCAGCAGGTATATCCAATTCAAACAAAAAAATGGCTGGATTCAGCTCTAAACAAACTTTAATCCAGCCTTTTTACTAGTAAATATTTCTAAGAATCTCAAGAATTGCAGGCCTTTCAACAGCCTTTTTAATTTCTTCCACCAATTCCTGACCTTTTACTTCGTTATTTACAACCTGATTTCCCTCTTCATCAGAGTTTGGAACGTTATCCATTCCACCCGACACTTCTTTTTCAGGCATTTTTACCAAAAGCAATTCATCATCAATATTAATTCGGTCGTAAAAACCATGTTCAGTTATAAGAGCCTCAGAAACTTCTTCACCAGCCTGACTTACAACCAGAGAACCAACTACATCATCATCCTTATAAAAAAGACCTGTACCTGAATCTGCAGTTTTTAAACCACCCTTCTTTATGATTTTGAATTCGGCATCTTTTACAATATTTTCAGATTTTCCTAAATCTATAAGAACAGTTTTTCCATTACGATTTAAGATTTTTCCACGAACTGTAAGTTTTTCTAAAACAGAATTTCTAAAACGTCTAAGAACCGTAGAAAGCCTGTTATTTCCAGTCGCATAAAACTTATCTGTTGAAGTTTCTGTACCAGTACGGCCTGAATACATTTTAGAAGTTAAAGAAAGGTCTTCAGCACCTTCGCTCAAAGAAACAATTACAAAATAATCAAAATTGTTTGCTCTGGCATTTCTAAAGGCTTCCGCATATCCAGACACAGGTGTTACTTGAGTTTTTACAGAAGTAATTGCCACGCCAGAAAAAACATCTGCACAAGCCAAGGCAATAAGGCGGTCTGAATCAGCATGATTAAAGGTAGAAGTTGATTCTGTATAGAAAACAGCAATATTCCAGCGGATTTTATCCAGATAAAAAGGATCTACCTTCCATTTTTTAGCAAGAGTATCCTGCAAAAGTGAATTATAAGCTTCAATTGTGTCTTTTAAAGAAGTTGAAAGTTCTTTTTCGGAAGTTTCCTTTATAAAATTTAACTGAGAAAGATAAAGTTCATGCATTCCATTCATTTCAAGAATATTTGCATAAGCCAGTCTTGCTTCTGTATTTGAAGGATCAATAATTAAAGCTCTCTGGTATTCATAAGTAGAACCAGCTTTATCATAACGAGAATCATACTGTCTGGCATTTTCAATATGATAGTTTGCCCAGGCAGCACGTCTTTCATCAGTCAAGTCGACCTGATCCTTTATAGTAAGTTCCAGCATCATCCTCATCATTTCATCTTGAGGCTGAATATTCAAACCAGTTGACCATGTTTCAATTGCATCTTCAACATTTCCAAGATTTTGCTCAGAAACACCTTTTAAATACCAGGCAGAAGAATTACGTCTATTTTTTCCAATCAAATAATCACACAAATCTATAACCTGGGAATATTTTTTTTGAGAATATAGAATGGATGCCAAAAGTCCGTAGGCATCTTCATAATCCCCCCTAAGTTCAACTGCAATTCTTGCGTGCTTTTCTGCTCTCTTGTAATCAGACTGCATAAGATAAATAATTGCAGCAAGATAATGAACTTCTGCTTCGCCAGAATAAAACTGAATAGCCTGTTGCAAATACTTTTCGGCCTGTTTATAGCGTTGAGTTTCTGCACAAACAAGAGCCAGAGAAAGTAAAGCCCTGCGGTTCGAAGACTGTCTTTTTAAGGCTTCTGTATATTGATTTTCAGCACCAGAAAACTTTCCATCATAAAGTTCAATTTCGGCAAGACCAAAGTGGGCATCTATATCATTTGGATATTTTTTTAAGATTTCATTAAAAATTGTACGGGCATCTTCGGTTTCACCAAGAGCCAGAAGAATCATCCCTTTAAGATTTTGGATTTTTGAATTGTCTTTTTCGTATTTTTCAGCATTTTCAAGATACTGTTTTGCAAGATCAAATTCTCCAAGATGATAGCAGCATTCAGACAAGTGGAACCATGCATCCGAAAAAGCAGGATTAATATTAACCACCTCAATATAGTATTGAGATGCTTCGTACCAGTTATCATCAGCCTGTAATTCCTGGGCCTGCTGATATACTTTTATAGCATTTCTTGCTTCTGCGGCAAAAATAGGACAAGAAATTGAGCTAAAAGAGATTAAAAGAGAAATTATTAAAGTCTTTTTTAATTTTTTATTCATCATCTTCTTTATTATCAAGTTTTTTTATTACTTTTACAATATTTATTCTGTGACCTTCCATGTCCTGTACAATAAAGTCATAATTATTCCAGGTGGCCTTTTCATATTTAACAGGAACTTTTCCAAAAAGATCAAATACAAAACCACCAAGGCTGTCAAAATCCTCGTTAGGAAATTGAGCATCCAAAGCTTCATTCAAATCGTCAAGATCAACACGGGCATCACAAAGCCATACATTTTCGCTTACAGTAAGAATATTTTCCTGTTCCTTATCAAACTCATCCTGAATATCGCCAACAATTTCCTCAATAATATCTTCCATTGTGACAATTCCAGACATTCCGCCATATTCATCTATAGCAATTGCAATATGAAGATGATGACGTTTAAATTCTCTTAAAAGAGAGTCAATTCTTTTACTTTCAGGAACAAAATATGCCTTGCGTGCTAATTCCTGTAAGTTTATAGGCTTTTTTTCAGCCAGGCATTTTATAATATCCTTAACATATAAAACACCAATTACATTATCTATTGATTCTGTATAAAGAGGAAAACGAGAATGCCCACTTGCTACAATTTTAGAAAAAAGTTCTTCCTGGGGTGTATCTGAAGAAATAAAGTCAACATCGATTCGTGGAATCATAACTTCCTTTACGGCTGTTTTAGACAAATCTTCAACACCCTGAATCATGTCTTTTTTTTCTTCGTTGAGAATTTCCTGATTTATACTATCTTCATCTTCTTTTGCTTTGTTTTTCTTTTTTCGATTAAAAATACTCATAATATAATTTTTTCATCCTTCAAAGACTCAAGAATTTTTTCCTGAAGAACCAGCATCTCGCAAACTGGAGTCTGACCTTTTTCAATGTGTTCTTCACCGTGGTCCATTCCGTTTAAATGCAAAAGACCATGAACAAGAAGTCTTTTTAGTTCACTATTATTATTTTCGTCAAAATATTGGGCATTTACAGGCAAAGTATCTAGACTTATAGCAATATCACCTACGCACTTCCATTTTCCTTCTTCATCTTCATATTCCTGATCATTTTCAAAAGAAAGGACATCTGTTGAAGAATCTATATGACGGTAGGTGTTATTCAATTCTCTCATATAAGAATCATTGCAAAAAAGAATTGATACTTCTTCTCCATCAAATTTTAAAGCCTTCATAGCTGTTTGGACAAATCCTTCTACATTTGCCAGCCATTGAGGTTCATCAATATCTTCCTGCAAAGAAACAAAAACTCTATTCATTATTTTAATTCCTGTTTTTTAGCTTCAGTTTTTTTATCACCAGGCTTATCTTCTTTTTTTTCATCTGGATCAACCTGATTCTGGTACTTAATTCTATTGTGATAGTAACCAGTTAAAAGATTTACAAAGGATTCCTTTATTTTTGCAATATCTCTAAATGTTAATTCACAGTTGTTAAGCTGACCTGTATCCATTTTTGCATTTATTAAGGTTGAAATAAATTTTTCCAGTCTCTGAGAAGTTGGGTTTTCAAGTGTATGACAGGCCGCTTCAACAGTATCTGCAAGCATTACAACACCGGACTCGCGTGATGTAGGAGGATTTCCAGGGTAAGCAAAATCTTCTGGAGAAAGAGTTGGATCCTTTTCTTTTGCGGCGTTATAAAAATAAGTGATTACGGAATTTCCGTGGTGTTCAGCAATAATATCAATTACAGCCTGTGGTAAATGCAACTGATGCCCCTTTTCTACACCCTTTTTAACATGACTTTTAATAACCGAAGCCGAAAGTGTTGGGTTTAAGTCGCTGTGTTTATTTTCCATATTCTGCTGATTTTCAACAAAATATTCACTCATTTCAATCTTTCCAATATCGTGATAGTAGCCGCCGACTCTTGCCAAAATTGAATTAGCACCAATTTCACGGCAGGCACTTTCTGCAAGCTGAGCAACCATCATAGAATGATTGTAAGTTCCGTTTGCTTGAATCTGCATTTGTTTGAAAATAGGAACATTATTGTCGCTTAAATCCATAAGACGGAATACAGAGGCTGTGTTCATAATAATTTCAAGCGGTGTAAGTAAACCTAAAGTCAAAATACCAGAAATAAAACCATTAACTATAATTCCTAAAATTAATGGAAGAAGTTCTGTAAAGGTTTCGTTATAAATCACCAGAATTAAAAGAACAAATACAACCTCAAAAAGTGCAATTAAAAGACCTGCAACTACCAGATCCAAACGACGTTCTATTTTTCTTACAATTGCAGAAGAACATAAAGATGTTGCCAGTGTAAACAGGAATGGAGCAAGCTCCCAATTAGCAGCATTCAATACTCCCAGCGACAAGATTAATGATAAAAGAACTGCAGAAATATTTCCAAAAAGAACAGTCACCAGCATAATTGAAAGTGCTGTTGGAATTACAATACAAATTCTGTAAGGATCCGAGAAGAAAGAGAACTTTGCACAAAAAGCCGTTACAGAATATACAATTATAAAAAGAATTACATGCAATATTGGTTCTTTGAGTTGAATTTTTCTACCAAATGGAATAAATGAAAACAGCAGATACCACATAATTGCCAGCAGAACTAGATAAAGTTCATTATTGGCAAAAGCTCTGTAATCAATATACAAGGGTGATGAAGCCATTTTCTTTAATTTTGAAAAAGCCTCTTCTGTAATTGGGAAACCCTTCTTAATAATTTTTTCACCTTTTGTAATTGCAATTGGGTTTACATCATCTGGAGCCAAGTTCCTGTCTGCAATAATAGTTCGATCTGAAATTTGCCCAATTTCAAAATCATTAATAGAAAAGTTAGCAATGCTCTGAACTGTAGAAATTTTCATAAAGTTCAAAGCAGAAACAATTAAAAGTCCTACAAAAAACAAAATCAAAAAAGGATATTTTTGCTTGATGTAAGAACCTGCCGCAGACAACAACTGCCCCGCAACATTTTGTTTATCTTCATTCTTTTTCATGTTCATATGCCTTTACAATCTTTTTAACCAATGGATTTCTTACAACATCATCTGCCGTAAGTTCCATAAACCCTATATCATCTATTTTATACAAAATACTAATTGAATGCATTAACCCTGAACTGGATTTCTTAGGTAAATCAATCTGACTTGGATCTCCGGTAACAAAAATCTTTGAATTTTCGCCCATTCTGGTAAGGAACATCTTAATCTGTTCACGGGTAGCATTCTGAGCTTCATCCAAAATTACCACAGCATTATTAAGAGTACGCCCCCTCATGTATGCTAAAGGTGCAACTTCAATTATACCTGCTTCAAAAAGTCTTTTTACAGTTTCTACAGGAAGTATATATTCCATTGCATCACGAAGAGGTCTCAAATAAGGATCGATCTTATCTTCAAGCGCACCTGGTAAATAGCCAAGACTTTCTCCTGCTTCTACTACAGGCCTTGTTATAATAAGTTTATTTTTTTTGTGATTAAGAATAAGCCGTAAGGCCTCTGCCACCGCCAGATATGTTTTACCAGAACCTGCAGAACCAGTACAAAAAACCATATCTTTAGTCTGTAAAAGATTAATATACTCTGCCTGACCTTGTGTTCTAGGGTAAACCCTTCTAACAGCTCCTGGTACCATAATCACCATTTCGTCTGCATTTACAGGCTTTTGAGTATTTAAAACTGTATGTATTATATCTTCAGAATTCTTTCCACCTGCCATAACTTCATCAACCACACGGTCAACTATAAACTGAAATTTCTGACAGATTTCTGGGTTATCGTTTTCGACAGAAAGCTCGTTCCCTCTTGTAAAAACAGGTACCCCTAAATGTTCTTCAATTAGCTCTAAATTTTTATCATTGGTTCCACAAAGGCAGGAAAGCACATCATTATCTGGAACTACAATTGTATATTCATTCATATATATATCTATAAATTATAAAGGAAATTTGAAAATTTACAAATAGTCTTATAAGTCATAGCCTTTATTACTCCATAGTCCATTCGCCGTACTTATCAACAATTGAAGTTTTTATGCTTTGCATTGGGTTCCAGACAACTCCAATTGTAACATAAGGACTAAAATCATAAACCTTGCTGCCATTTTCCTGAATAACTCTAGGTTCTATTTTAAGGGTAAAATTAAAGGTCCAGTCATGTAAATCGTGAGACAATGTCATATTAAGAGATTTTAACTTAAATCCTGAACCTTCGCGTATAGACTGATTATCAAAACGGAAAGAATCTATAAGGTCCTTAATTATATTTCCAGGGAATCCACCCCAATCACTATATAAATCTCCAGACTGATTATTAAAATACCAGTACAAAACAGAGTTCTTCGAAGTTGAAGAAAATGTAAGTGTAAGAAATTCGTGTAATTTAAATGTAAGTGATGGAGTAAAAATAAAATATGAACTTGTTGGTTTTAACAAATCCGCAACAATACTTGTATTAATTCTTGGTGAAATTTCTATACGATTAAACCACTTGTAATAAGTCTTTGTATTTGATGCATAAGAAAAACTTAATGAATATGGTAAAAATTCCTTTTGACTTCTTGTAGTCCATCCAGAAGTCTTTGAAAAATCATACCCGTATGTATAAGACGATACATAGGCAATAGCAAGACCATTCCAAGAAGTAGAAAGTTTAAAGCTTTCTGGATTATCGTCTTCCAGGTTGTAAGAAAAACTTTCTGTAAAACTTGCGGTCTTTTCCAAAAGTGGGAAAGAAATTGAAAGGCTCTGTTGGAATGGATTTTTTATCCAAGGTTTTTCTGCAGATGTACTTGAATCTGTATTCTCCTGAAAACCAGAACTAAAAGAGGCTGTAACATAAGGGAAGGTCAAAGCAAGATTTGCCGTATACTGCTTCTGTAAAGGAGGCATAATTGCAGTAAGTGTCAAAGTCTGACCAAGTTTATTATTTAATTCTTTAGCAGAAATTATACCAGTAAGAGAATTTACCGTAACACAATCTTTATCAGCCCAGTCTATACCAAGATCTTCCCACTGAGGATTATCCGCATCTCCGGTAAAATTACGTCTGTAAAGTTTAATTGTTGAATTCCAGGCTAAACTAGATTCGCTGAATATATTAAGATTTGTAAAAGGCTTTAGGGTAATTGTATTTGTGTTCAAAATATCCTGTTTTTCCGCATTATAATCTGCAAGAACCAGAGTCTTTTGGGCACTTTCTGTATAACCTATAGTTTCATCTGTAGAAATATAAGGGTGCTTCTGATAAACAGGTGAATAAGAAAGTCCATTTACAACAGAAAAGAATTCCCCGCCATAATTCATTGCAGAAGTCAGCGTTACAGGAGTTTTTAGAGTATACATACTTGAACGTATACTTTCCCATTTAAAATCATCTGAAGTTGAAAGATTTGCTTCAGAATAATTAAGCTGAGTCACAAGATTTGCAGCGGCACTATAAGTCAGTTTATACTTAAAAATATCTGAGAGAGTTGTAAGTTCTGGAGTAAAGTCTATTTCTGGGAGGAAAAACTTGAATTCATCATCTTTCTCTTCTTTATTGTCTTTAGAATCCTTAGACTCTTTATCATCCTTGTTCTGAGCTTCCTTTTCTCTTTCTGCAGCTTCTGCTTCTTCTTTAAGTTCCTTTACAGACTTTAATTCCTCCGGTTTATTAAGCTGAATTGGATATGTAAGAACTGTATTTTTTGAAGTTTTCTTTTCTAAAGGCCAGCTAAAAAGTGTTCCTGAAATTGACAGATTTACAGAAAGTGGCGTGATAAGTGATGGATAATAAAACTTTCTTGTTGGTGAATAAGAAGACCAATTATCCGTTGGAGTTATACCCTTATATGTCATTGATTTTGTAGATGCCGATTTTGAGGCTAGATTTACATAAGAGTTTGTATTTACAGAAAAAGAACTTATATAGGGTTTTATAAAGTCCGGAAGATTTGGAGATGATGATGTAGTTAACTGCCACATGTAAGAAGATACTTCAGATACTGTAACGGCCTCTGTAGTTTCTGTACTTGTTGTGTTTTCCAAAAAATAAGCTATCCAGTCCATATTTTCGCTACGATTGGTTTTAAAGTCATAGTTATAAAAAGGATCTGAATATATTGGCAAAGACAATTTCATATTAAAAGGATTCGAAAGAGTCATTTCCAAATCGGCACTATATCTGAAGGGTGTTTTTATACCCAAAAAACTTGCTTCATCCTTATAAATAACACCAGAACTTGAATATATATTGTAGTTATATGTACTGGTATCCAAAAATACCGTATTTGAAAGACCTATATCAGCCTGAATTCTTACGTCTGTTAAATATTTTTTTGCAGGAGAAAACTTAGTATCAAAACCCACCATAAGACCTAGTTTTGAATACCAGTCTGCCATAATTTTAGCGTATTCACTAGTACTTCCAGTATAATCCTGATCAAGATTATGAAGAATAAGACCTTCCCTAACCTGTTCCTTTAGTTTTGTTGGCTTAATAAAATTATACAAGCCTGCAAACTTATCGGAAGTTGTAGATGAAGAAGTTGAACTTGAACTACTGCTATCAAGAGGCTTTCTTCCCCAAATATAAGTTGTTGTTTGTATAGAATAACCTTCCCTTCTTCTATAAGAAAAAACAGGATTAAAAATCAGTTCATCTTTTGGATAGTAAAATGCCGGCAAATACATAACAGGAACATTTCCCACATATAAAAGGGCATTAAAAAAAGCAAACTCGCCGCCAGGTAAAAGCCAGGTTCTGGTAGCATCAATTCGCCAATGAGGATCATCTTCATCACAAAAAGTTAAACTCGAATTTTTAAAAGCAATTATATCGTTAGAAGTCTTTCCAAATCTTTTAGAAAAAACAATAAGAGTAGAACCAGAAGGTAGATTCAGGGAATCGTTTTGAGATTGAATAACCTTACCACCATCAAAAATACCTTCCAAAGTCGAAGTATTCAAAAGAAGCGAATCTGCCGTAGTAGTTTCTTCACCAAAAGCAGAGTTGGTCGAAGTAATTTCTACACTGCCTTCTGCATATAGCATTTCAGTTACACGGTCATAGGTAATTCGGTCAGCTTTAATTGTTGATGAAGCAGAATCTTTTTTTACTTCCAGTTCAACAGAACCTTCCAGAACGATTGTTTCATTTCCAGTTTCTTCAGACTTAGAATAAGATGTCTGACGGGCATTATTAATTGTAATTGTAGTAACCTTAACGTCTTGTGCAGAAACATAAGCAGCAAAAGTCATTAAAACCACAATAAGACAGAAAACTCTTTTTAGCCGCTTACATACAAATGCAAAAGATAATAAAGAAGTTGAAGATGACGAGGATATCAAAATTTTCTTAAAAAAAACGTTTTGCTTCACTTTATTTCAATTAATTATATTTGATAAACTGATTATATCAGTAATGCATATTCAAAATCACTTCTTTTCCAGCATTTCCTTTATAAATTGACCGGTGTAAGAAGTCTTACATTGGGCAACTTCTTCTGGACTTCCCTGACATACAATATTACCGCCCCGAAAACCACCCTCTGGACCTAAATCAATAATATAATCTGCCTGGCAAATTACATCCAGATTGTGTTCAATCATCACAACAGAGTTTCCCTGGTCAACAAGTCTCTGAATTACAGACATAAGCTGTTTTACATCTGCAAAGTGCAAACCTGTAGTAGGTTCATCCATTATATAAAGTGTTTTTCCAGTTGAAACGCGGGCTAATTCATTTGCAAGTTTTACACGCTGAGCTTCACCACCACTTAAAGTAAGTGCATTCTGTCCAAGTTCAATATACCCCAAACCAACAGATTTTAAGGTTTCGAGTTTTCTTGAAATATGTGGAATTGAAGCAAAGAAATCGCAGGCTTCATCAATAGACATATTCAAAACGTCATTTATAGATTTACCCTTATATTCAACTTCCAGAGTTTCTTTATTAAAACGCTTTCCTCCACAAACTTCGCAGGTAACATAAACATCTGGTAAAAAGTTCATTTCGATTACGTTCTCACCGGCACCCTGGCAGGCTTCACACCGACCGCCCTTTACATTAAAACTAAAACGGCCTTTCTGATAACCGCGGGCCTTACTTTCTGGTAAAGAGGCATAAAGGTCGCGAATAGCATCAAATACACCAATGTAGGTTGCTGGGTTTGAGCGCGGAGAACGACCAATTGGAGACTGGTCAATATTGATTACCTTATCAATATTTTCAAAACCTTCTACACTTTCGCATTCCCCTACATCATAATTAGTCCTCATAACCTTATTACTTAAAGCAGGATAAAGGACATCGCTCATAAGGGTCGATTTTCCACTTCCACTTACGCCAGTAATACATGTAAAGGCCCCCAAAGGAATCTGAATACTTACATTTTTAAGATTATGTTCTTTAGCACCATTTACCTTTATAAACATTCCATTTCCAGGCCTTCTCTTAGCTGGAATATCCATTTTTAAAGTTCCCGCCAGATACTGACCTGTAAGACTTTCCTTTACCTTTGCAACTTCTTCAGGAGTACCTGCAGCAACAACACGACCACCGTTTACACCAGCACCCGGTCCTATATCAATCAGATAATCTGCTGTACGAAGAGTCTGTTCATCATGTTCAACAACAATTACAGTATTTCCGTTATCACGTAAGTTCAAAAGAGTATCAATTAGTTTTTGGTTATCACGCTGATGAAGACCAATAGAAGGTTCATCCAGAATATACATAACTCCACAAAGTGCAGAACCTATTTGTGTTGCAAGACGAATACGCTGAGCTTCACCACCAGAAAGAGTTTCCGCAGATCTTTCCATTGTAAGATAATCAAGACCTACATCACGCAAAAAACGTAGTCTGGCCTTAATCTCTTTCATAATCTGCTCTGCAATTTTTTCTTCATTAGCAGAAAGTTCAAGTTTATCAAAAAATTCAATAGAATCGGCAACTGAAAGACAGCATAATTCCCAGATATTTTTTCCACCGACAGTTACACCTAAAGCTTCTTTTCTAAGTCTTTGTCCATTACAGCAGGAACAATGCCCCACCTTCATAAACTTTTCTTCTATATTTGTACGTTGAGTATCGCCCCAGGCCTCTGCATACCGGCGTTTCATTTCGTTTATAACTCCAGGCCATGGACGATTGTATTCGCTAAAACCTTCGCCGCTTTGTTTTTTATAAATCCAGTGGATTTTTTTATCAGGATCACCTTCCCAAAGGTATTCAAACTGCTGGGCTGTAAGACGTGAAATTGGAGTATCAAGAGTAAAACCAGATGCTTCCGCTACAGCAGAAAACATAGAATGATTCCATTCACTTTCAGGATTAAAAAAAGGAAAGGCACGCTCATTAAATGATAAAGACCTGTCTGGCAAAATCTTATTAAAATCCCATTCCATTTTTTCACCAAGCCCCGTACATTCAGGACAGGCACCAAAAGGATTATTAAAAGAAAAAAGTCTAGGCTGTAAATCTGGAATAGAAATACCACAATCCGGGCAGGCATTTTTCTGACTAAAGAAAACTTCAATTTCCTTATCAGAATCAGGATCTTTTCTGGTTACAACAACAATTCCGTTTGCGTTTTTTAAGGCAATTTCAATAGAATCTGCAAGACGACTACGAACATCTGGACCATTCTTAATTCGGTCTACCACAATTTCAATAGTGTGTTTTTTCTGCTTATCCAGTTTGATTGAGTCTTCCAAGTCGGCCATTACACCATCAATACGAGCACGAATAAAACCAGAAGCCTTGGCATCATCTAGAATTTTCTGGTGTTCACCCTTTTTTCCACGAATTACAGGAGCCAGAATCTGCATTTTGGTACCTTCAGGCCAGGCTAAAACTGTATCAATAATCTGGTCTACAGATTGTTCACGAATTTCTCTACCACAATTTGGACAATGTGCATGACCACAGCGGGCATAAAGAAGTCGGTAAAAATCGTAGATTTCGGTTATAGTACCAACAGTTGAACGAGGATTTTTATTAGTCGATTTCTGTTCGATTGAAATGGCAGGAGAAAGGCCTTCAATTAAATCTACATCAGGCTTATCCATACGACCAAGGAACTGACGGGCATAACTGGAAAGACTTTCCATATAACGACGCTGTCCTTCTGCAAAAAGAGTATCAAAGGCTAGCGAAGACTTTCCAGAACCACTAAGTCCCGAAATTACAACAAGTTTATTGCGTGGAAAAGTAACATCAATATTCTTTAAGTTGTGTTCTCTTGCCCCGCGTATCACAATCATTTCATCGTTCATAAATGCGAATTATAGCAAATGCAAGCAATTATTGAAAGATAAGGCTTTTTCTCCAAGCGTTCTATAATCTTCCATAAGGCTTCAAAAAAGTTTCTATTGACAGAAACAAAATCCCCACTTAAAATTTATTCAATCTAACTAGGGAGCTCTCTCATGATTTTAAAAGTTTTATTATTAGTCATCTTCTTTGCCATTATGATTGGAGTAGGAATTTATTCCCGCAGACAGGCAAAAGATGTAAATGGATTTGTTTTAGGCGGTCGTTCAGTTGGACCATGGCTCACAGCCTTTGCCTATGGAACTTCTTACTTTTCTGCAGTTGTATTCATTGGTTATGCAGGACAGTTCGGCTGGAAATACGGTCTTTCTTCTACCTGGGTAGGCCTTGGTAACGCCTTTATTGGTTCTTTGTTAGCCTGGGTGATTATGGGACGCCGCACCAGAGTCATGACCCATCATCTTGATGCAAAAACAATGCCTGACTTTTTTGGAAAAAGATACGAAAGTAAATCACTTAGAATAGCCGCTTCAACAATTGCCTTTATCTTCCTTATTCCATACACAGCTTCAGTTTATAAAGGACTTTCTACACTTTTTGGGCTTGCCTTTAATATTGACTACCGCTGGTGTGTAATTGCAATGGCTCTTCTTACAGCAGTTTACGTTATTCTTGGTGGTTACATGGCAACTGCTATCAACGATTTTATACAAGGACTGATTATGCTTGGTGGAATTGTTGCAATCATTCTTGCAGTTCTCAAAGGTCAGGGAGGATTCCTTGCTGCCATCCAGAAACTTTCAGAAATTCCAACAGATCCAGCAAACACAAATCCAGCCTTACAGAACATGAAAGGTTCATTTGTTTCTTTCTTTGGACCAGATCCTGCAAACCTTCTTGGAGTTGTAATTCTTACCTCTCTTGGAACCTGGGGCCTTCCTCAAATGGTTGGAAAATTCTATGCAATTAAATCAGAAAGAGCTGTAAAAACTGGAACTATCGTTTCTACCTTCTTTGCAGTTGTAATTGCCGGCGGATGTTACTTCCTTGGTGGTTTTGGACGCCTCTTCGACAGTCCTGCAATTTACGGGGCCAACGGAAAAATAATGTACGACTCAATCGTTCCACAAATGCTTGCAACCCTTCCGGATATTTTAATTGGAATTGTAGTTGTTTTAGTTCTTTCTGCATCAATGTCGACCCTTTCATCACTTGTTTTAACTTCCAGTTCGACTCTTACTCTTGATGTATTAAAGGAAACAGTTTGTAAAAAGCTTGATGATAAAAAGACTCTTCTTACAATGCGACTTTTAATTGTTTTCTTTATTGTTATTTCTGTAGTAATTGCCCTGAACCCACCAACCTTCATTGCCCAGCTTATGGGTATTTCCTGGGGTGCTTTAGCAGGTGCCTTCCTTGCTCCATTCTTATACGGACTTTTCAGCAAAAAAGTTACAAAAGCTTCTGTATGGATTTGTTTCATTTATGGAGTTGGAATTACAGTTGCAAATATCTTCTTAAAATTCATGAACCCTATCAACTGTGGTGCCTTAGCGATGGTAGGAGGCCTTGTTATTGTTCCAATAGTAAGTCTCTTTACGCCTAAGATGAAAAAAGATGATGTAGACCAGATTTTCACCTGCTACGATGAAAAAATCCAGGTTACAGCAAAAACAGTCTTAGTAGAGGAAGAACCAAATTAAACAACGCCGTAAACGCCATTGTTTAATTAACCCACACAAAAAAAAGGCTGTCCCCTTCAAAAAGGACAGCCCCTATCACCTAAGTCCTAAAACCTAGCACCTAAAACCTATCACCTAGTTTCTATCATCAAACACCAAGTGCTATCCCCAAGCACCAAAGGCTATCAACACCCCAGCCCCTAGCACCTAAAACCTAGAACCTAAAACCTATCACCTAATTAGCCTTGATAGAATTCTTCACAATAACATCATGTGCACCACCTTCACGAATTGAAGCAGCACTTACCATTGTTATCTTAGCGTTCTTCTGCAAATCAGGAATATTTACAACACCACAGTTACACATAGCATGAATTATTTTACTTGTAGTCAAAGTAACGTTGTCGTGGAGAGAACCTGCGTAAGGAACGTAAGAATCAACACCTTCTTCAAATGCCATTCCTTTCTTTCCACCAAGATCATAACGCTGCCAGTTGCGGGCACGATTAGAACCTTCTCCCCAGTATTCCTTTACATATGAACCATTTACAATCAGTTTATTTGTTGGAGATTCATCAAAACGGGCAAAGTAACGACCAAGCATTACAAAGTCTGCACCCATAGCCAGAGCTAAAGTAATATGATGATCATAAACAATTCCACCATCAGAACAGATTGGAATATAAATACCAGTTTTTTCGTAATAAGCATCGCGGGCTTTTGCAACTTCAATTGTAGCAGTAGCCTGACCACGGCCAATACCTTTCTGTTCACGTGTAATACAGATTGAACCACCACCAATACCAATCTTTACAAAATCAGCACCAGCTTCTGCAAGGAAGTTGAAACCATCTGCATCAACAACATTTCCAGCCCCAATTTTTGCATTTGGCCATTTAGCGTGAATATCCTGCAAAGCTCTTCTCTGCCATTCTGTAAATCCTTCAGAAGAATCCAGAGTCATTACATCAACACCAGCTTCAAGTAAAGCAGGAACTCTTTCCATATAATCACGGGTATTAATTCCGGCACCTACGATATAACGTTTCTGAGCATCCAGAAGTTCAAGAGGATGTTCTTCGTGACTTGCAGCATCCTTTCTGAAAATAAGATGAAGGAGTTTTCCGTCTTTATCAACAACAGGAAGCTGATTTACCTTTTCCTTCCAGATAATATCGTTTGCTTCTTCAAGAGTAATTCCATCTTTTGCCATTACAAGTTTTGACAAAGGAGTCATGTAATCTTTTACTTTTGCATCAGAGGGACAATGTGAAATGCGGAAATCGCGGTCTGTAATAATACCAACAAGTTTACCGTTTGCGCTTCCGTCTTCAGTTACAGCAACTGTAGAATGGCCTGTTTTTTCAATAGCCTCTACAAGTTCCTGCAAAGTCTGTTCAGGACGAATATTTGTATCAGAAGAAACGAAACCAGCTTTGTATGCCTTTACGCGAGCAACCATGGCAGCCTGATTTTCAATAGTCTGAGAACCAAAGATGAAAGAAATTCCACCTTCCTTAGCAAGTGCAACTGCGAGCTTGTCGTCAGAAACTGCCTGCATAACTGCAGAAGTCATTGGAATGTTCATTGTAAGCGGGCACTTTTCTCCGGCCTTCTTGTTGTAACGAACAACTGGAGTCTGCAATGTAACATTGGCAGGAATACAATCTGGACCTGTGTAGCCAGGTACTAACAGATATTCATCAAATGTGTGTGATGGTTCTTCAAAAATGTAAGCCATGGGTTTCTCCTCTAAAAAAATATTAGTAAAATAGTATAGCGATTTAATAAGGATTATGGAATATGAATATTATAAAAAAAAGGATTCATTACAGATTTACAGGACGGGTTCAGGGAGTTGGATTTAGATACACCGCTATTCACGCAGCCCAGGCTTTAGGCATTACAGGCTGGGTATATAATGATTATGACGGTTCAGTGCAAATGGAAGCTCAGGGCAAACCTGAAAGTCTAATCAGATTAATCGAAACTATTTCACACGGAATGTTTATAGAAATAGAAGGAATTGAAAAAAAGGAGCTTCCTCTTCAGGAGCACGAAAGTTCTTTTGAATTAAAGGATTGGTAAAAAAAACATAAAAAATTCAAAAAAAAAAAAATTACTGTTTCACTATCTGACACACCTCGCTTCTATACTAAAACCATAAAACAAAAACGAGGTGCAAATATGAAAAAAATCTTTTCGGCTTTCAAGCATTTAGACTCAGTTACAATCTGCGTATACATTGGTGGGCTTCTGGGAGTAATTGCCTGGCTGGTAAATCGTTTTTTAGAAAGTCCTGCTGCAAATATTTAGTCATACTTCATTGAGCATCTATAACAATTTTGATATTATCAATATGTAAAAACACTAGCGATGAGTCTGCAATGCTTTTACACGCGAGATAATATCTCACAAAAAAATGTTCTTATGATCCGCGATGATTCTGCGGAAACGAGGAGTTAAAACCATGAACGTTGTTGTTATGGGTGCCCAGTGGGGCGATGAAGGTAAAGGTAAAATTGTAGATTACCTTGCTCAGGATGCTAAATACGTTGTTCGCTTTGCCGGCGGCGCAAATGCAGGTCACACAATCGTTGTTGATGGAAAGAAATACGCTCTCCACCAGGTTCCATCAGGAATCCTTTATCCTGAAAAGTCAGTTTTCCTTGGTTCAGGAATGGTAATCGATCCAGAAGCTCTTTTTAAAGAACTCCAGATGCTTAAAGACAACGGTATTAACTGGGAAGGTCGTGTATTTATTTCTGACCGTGCTCATCTTACATTGCCTGGTTACCGCGAAATGGATAAACAGCGTGATGCAGCTCGTAAACGCCCAATTGGAACTACAGGCCGCGGAATTGGTACAACATATTCTATGAAATCTGAACGTGACGGTATCCGTGTTGCTGACCTTGACTGGGAAGAAAAATGGAATGACCTTGACGAAGCAGATAAAACTTTCCTTAATCAGTATAAAGATCAGCTTATTAAAATGCGTGTAAATATTGCTGCTAAGATGTACGAATATCGCAACGAAAACATTCTTTTTGAAGGTGCTCAGGGTGCCATGCTTGATATTGACTCTGGTACATATCCTTATGTTTCTTCTGGAGCTTCTGGTTCTTACGGTGCCGCTTCTGGTTCTGGAATTGGTCCTAAAGCTTTGGATAAAATCTACGGAGTTTTCAAAGCTTACGAAACACGTGTAGGAAACGGTCCAATGCCTTCTGAATTCAATGCAGAAACTGAAGGAGAACTTTGCGACTATGTTCGTAACACAGGAAATGAATTTGGTGTAACAACTGGTCGTCCACGCCGCTGTGGTTATCTTGACCTTGTAGCATTACGCTATGCATGTCACGTAAATTCAATCGACAACTTAGTTCTTACTCACCTTGATATTTATGATGATATGAACGAAATTGAAGCTTGTGTTGCATACGAAATCGACGGAAAAATCGTTACAGACTTCCCTGCTTCAATCCCAGATTTGAACAAGGCTAAACCAGTTCTTGAAAAATTCCCAGGATGGAAAGAAGACATTACAAAGTGTACTTCTTACAAAAAACTTCCAAAGAATGCAAAGAACTATATTGATTACATCGAAGACTTTACTGGAACAAAAGTTGGAATCGTATCTGTAGGTGCAGATCGTAACCAGACTTTCATCCGTGAAAAGATTTGGAAGTAGTCTTTATCACATATTTTTTGAAATAAGATTTCAAGATTTTAGAAGGATATCGAAGTTATTATGATATAATATAGTAATCTTTGGTATCCTTTTATTTTATATAAAGGGGACTTGATTTTAAGGTAGTTTGTGAAAAAGCTTTTTATAATTCTGACATCTATATCACTTATTTTTATTACTGCATGTGCCTCAAATCCTAAAAAAAATACATCCCCTGTAACTGAATCCTCTAAACGCGAACAAGAACTCAATTCTTCCAATCAGGAAAATAAAACAATCCATAAAATACAGGACAATAAAGATCGCGACACAATAGAACTTCTTTTTGCAGGAGATATAATGGCCCACTCAGTCAATTATAATATTTCTACATATTCAAAAATTTATAAGGATGTAGAATGTTATATAGAAGATTCTGATTTAGCCTTTGCCAATATTGAAGCTCCAATTGACACAAGCAGACCGGCATCCTCTTATCCAAACTTTAACATGACCCAAAAATATGTTCAGGCCGCAGTAGATGCTGGTTTTGACGTGTTTTCCTTATGTAACAACCACACAAATGACCAGGGACTTAGTGGAATTCTTGAAACTATAAAAACATGCAAATCGATTGAAGAATACGCAAAAGAAAACAACTTGAATGCATATTTTTCTGGAATAAAGGAAAGTCCAAAATCAGCCTATACCTACAATTTAATTGAAAGTCATGGCTGGAAGATTCTTTTTTTCCCAATGACAGAACTTCTAAATCGACCAGACCATTCCGACTATATTAATTTTATAAAAAATGATAATAGCTCGCGGGCCAACTTTATTGAATATTTAAAAGACCTGAAGGCTAAAAATCCCTGCGACCTCTTTATCCTTTCTATTCATACCTCTGAACCAGAATACACTAGATATGTTACCGAAAGCCAGAATCAATATTACATGGACTTAATTGATGCAGGAGTTGATATAGTTTGGGCCAACCACGCCCATATCATAAAAAACAGAAAAGTTATTGTAGATACTGAACAAAATCGTGATAAACTGATAATGTATGCTAATGGTAATACTATAAGTGGCCAGCGTACAAAACCAGATTTTGCCTCTAAAAATCCAATTGGAGAAAGGGACAATACTGGCGACGGACTTTTTTACAAGGTCAAATTAAAAAAAGACAATAAAGGCTCTGTCAAAATTCAAAAGGCAGAAGCATTTTTTATAACAACCTACATAAATACTGCAAATGAATACGTTATCAAACCTCTTAACCAGGATTTTGTAGATTATTTATACGATGTCCCACGAATTAATTGGGCAAAATACATTGAACGTCGAATACAGATTAATAAGGACGCGACTAAGGATTTTATAGAATGGCATTAAATTTTAAAGAACTCCCTGTTTATGCACAAAAACAAAAGATTTTGGACTGTCTGGAAAACAATCAGGTAGTAATTGTTGAAAGTCCAACAGGATCGGGAAAAACTACACAAATACCTGTAATTTTGTACGAAGCAGGTTATGCAACAAACGGAATTATTGGAGTAACTCAACCAAGACGAATTGCCGCCCTAAGTGTAAGTGAGTTTATTTCAAAACAAATGAACACTCCTTACCCAGGCCTTGTCGGTTACAAAATGCGTTTTGAAGATGTAACCAATCAGGATACAAGAATTAAGATAATGACAGATGGAATCCTTCTCCAGGAAATGAAACTGGATCCCTGGCTGTCTAAATATTCAGTTCTGATGATTGATGAAGCCCACGAAAGAAGTTTAAACATTGACTTTGTATTAGGACTTGTAAAAAGAGTTTTAAAGGAACGTTCCGACTTCCACGTTATAGTTTCTTCTGCAACCATGAACACCCAGGTTTTCAGCGAATACTTTGATAATGCCCCAATCGTTTCAATTGATACTGTAACCTACCCCGTTGCTCTTGTTTATGATCCAATTTCAGGTGGTTCAACAACAACTACAGAAGCCGGCTGCGATATGATTTTAAACAAAATCTACAATACAGTAGACCGTGTTTTAGATAATGATGAAGATGGAGGCATTCTTGTTTTCCTGCCTGGCGAAAAAATCATCAAAGACTGCGTAGACAAACTTTATTATTCTCCAATCGGACGAAAACTCCACATTCTGCCACTTTACGGCCGACTTCCAAAAGAAGAACAGGAAAGAGTTTTTGAAGATCCTCCTGAGGGAAAAAAGAAAGTTGTTATTTCTACCAACATTGCAGAAACCTCTGTTACAATTCGCGATATTACAACAGTAATCGATTCAGGCCTTTGTAAGCTCAATTTTTACAACCCAAGAAACTTTACTTCTAGCCTTATAGAAAATCCTGTATCAAAAGCTTCCTGCAACCAAAGAAAGGGTCGTGCCGGAAGAACTCACGAAGGAACCTGCTATCGTTTGTATTCCCGCAAGGATTTTGAACTCCGCCCTGAATATACAACAGAAGAAATATATCGTACTGACCTTAGTGAAGTTGTTTTACAAATGGCTGAACTTGGAATTACAGATTTTTACACCTTCGACTTTATCTCAAACCCTGGACAGGAAGGAATTATTGGAGCCGTTGACACACTTAAGATGTTGGGGGCCCTCGAAGACGATAATACACTTTCATCTATAGGAAAGATGATGGTCAAGTTCCCTCTTGAGCCTAGAATTAGTCGTATCATTGTAGAAGCAATTATGCGTTTCCCAGATGTTCTTGAAAAAGTTCTGATAGCTGCATCATTTCTTTCTGCAAATTCCCCTTTTGTTCTGCCTCCAAACGAAGAAATGGAAGCCCGAAAAGCCCATCACCGTTTTAGAGATATGCAGGGAGATTTTGTAACTTATCTTACACTTTTCGGAGCCTACAAACAGACCGATAACCGTGAAAAGTTCTGTAAAAAGAACTATCTGGATGAAAGAGTAATGGCCGAAATAGAAAATATTAACTTCCAGCTTACAGAAATTGTAAACGAAAGAATGAATATTCCAGTTATGCATGCAAAGGGTTCTATTTCAGATTATCTTTGTTGTATTGCAGCCGGTATGATTCAGTTTGTCTGCGTAAGAACTGGACGCGAAAGTTACCGTTCCCTCACAGCAGATCACATCTGTATTCACCCGGGAAGTGTTATGTTCCGCCAAAACCCTGTCTTTATTGTGGCAGGTGAAATTGTTAGAACAAGCCGTATTTTTGCCATGAGTGTTTCTCCTCTCACCCATCAGATGCTTGATACAATTGCTCCAGAACTTTTCAATAAACTGATGGCCTGTAAGAACGAAAAATCATCAAAGAAATTTTCTGATGCAGAAGAATTTATCAAAGACCGTAATGGTGATAAGGGAAGTAAAACTAATGCAAAAAAGAAGTTCGAAAAAGAACAGCTTAAAATTGCAGAGAAAAATGGAGATAATGCCCTCTCCCTCGGCGACTTCCTCTTTGAAACAAAAAAAATCAAAGGAAAGAAAACCGCAATTCTTCCTCTTGAACACTTCCAGCTTGCAATTCTTCAGGAAAAAGACAAATCCAAGCTAAATGCCTGTGGAAACTTAAGGGGAAAAATTGAAACTCGTGATAAGGGAACTTTACTTGAAGGTGAAAAACTGTCCCTCATCATCAAACTAGCAAAAGAACTTGATCTTAATCCTATTGCAGAAAAAAAATGGAACCGTCATATGAATGTAAATATTTATGACCAGTTGCAGAAAGAACAACTTGTAGATTCTTTGGACTGGATTTTAAGAACTTCTATAGCCAAGCAGAAAGGCCGAGAATACGGTTTTATAACTCTTTATACAGATGCAAAAGGAAATTACTGGTTTAAGGTTTCCAGAGGATTTTCTACCGCCTTGGCAGAAAGTCATTCCAGCCTTGAAACTCTAATTGATGAAAACGTAGAATTTTCACAGGTTGCATCTAAAAAAATCAATCAGGTGCTTGCTTTGGTGAATAAGTTTTACGAATAATCTGTAAAAGACTTTACTCACTTGCAATTTGTGATTATTATGTTATTAGAAACACTTAAGTATAACTAAATTTATTGAGTAATATTAAATATTTACTCAGGGAGATAATATGGGAAAGAAAAATCTTGATTGGGGAAATCTTACATTTGGTTACATGCCAACCTCAAAAAGTTATGTTGCTAACTGGAAAAATGGAAAATGGGATGAAGGAAAACTTACAAAAGATCACACTGTAAAAATCAACGAATGTGCAGGTGTTCTTCAGTATGCCCAGACATGTTTTGAAGGTTTAAAAGCTTATACAACAGAACATGGTGATATTGTTACATTCCGTCCAGATTTGAACGCAGAACGTATGGAAAATTCCTGCAGACGTCTTGAAATGCCTGTATTCCCAAAAGAACGTTTTATTGAAGCAGTTCTTCAGACAATTGAAGCTAACAAAGACTGGGTTCCACCATACGGAAGCGGTGCAACTCTTTATATCCGCCCATATATGTTTGGATCAAGTTCTGTAATTGGTGTAAAACCAGCAGAAGAATATCAGTTCAGAATTCTTGTAACTCCAGTTGGACCATACTTCAAAGGTGGAGTTAAACCAATCAAAGTTCGTCTTTCTGACCTTGACCGTGCAGCTCCTCATGGAACTGGTGATATTAAAGCAGGTTTGAACTACGCTATGTCACTTCATAATATTGTAGATGCCCACAACTGTGGTTATGCAGAAAATATGTATCTTGATCCTGCAACTCACACATATCTCGAAGAAACTGGTGGAGCAAACATTCTTTTCATTTCTAAAGATGGAAAACTTGTTACTCCAAAATCAGATTCTATTCTCCCATCAATCACACGTCGTTCTCTTGTAATTGTTGCAAAAGAATATCTTAAGATGGAAGTTGAAGAAAGAAAAATCAACAAGGATGAAATTGGTGATTTCGTTGAATGCGGACTTTGTGGTACAGCAGCAGTTATTTCCCCAGTTGGAGAAATTGACGACCACGGAAAGAAAATTATCTTCAATGAAGGTAAACAGGAAATGGGTCCAAAACTCAAACAAATCTACGAAACACTCACAGGCATCCAGATGGGCCGCATAGAAGCCCCAGAAGGATGGATTTACACTATATAATAATTGCGGAGCAATTATTAATAGTGTAAAAACGAGGATGTCAAGGCTTTAAGCGAAGCGTGCCTTGACGCCTCGTATTTCAAAAAGACTTTATTACGAAGTAAATTATTAATAGTGTAGAAACGAGGATGTCAAGGCTTTAAGCGAAGCGTGCCTTGACGCCTCGTATCTCAGAAAGACTTAATTGCGAAGCAATTATTAATAGTGTAAAAACGAGGATGTCAAGGCCTTGAGCGTAAGCGTGCCTTGACATCCTTTTTTTTGCTTCAAATAGTACATAAATACAATTTTTACAGCCACTTTGTTATATTTTTTTTGCTCAAATACTTTTACAATTAAAATTATGGGATTTAGTAAAAATTTTATATGGGGAGCTGCTACAGCCTCTTATCAAATCGAAGGATCCTGGAATGAAGATGGAAAAGTTCCTGGCATTTGGGATGTCTTTTGCCATGAAGAAGGACATATTCATAACAACTCAACTGGTGATATAGCCTGTGATCACTATCATCATTTTAAAGAAGATGTAAAACTGATGGCCGACTTGGGGCTTAAAGCCTACAGATTTTCAATTTCCTGGCCACGAATTTTAAGTGACATAAACGGAAGTATTAATCAAAAAGGAATCGATTTTTACAATCAGCTTATTGATGAACTTCTTAAATACAATATCACTCCTTATGTAACCTTGTATCACTGGGATTTACCTTACTATGCCTACTTACGAGGCGGCTGGTTAAATCCAGAAATTTCAGACTGGTTCGAGACCTACACAAAAGTAATTGCAGAAAACTTTGGTGATAGAGTTAAAAATTTCATCACCTTTAATGAACCATCTGTTTTTGTAGGCTGCGGTATGTTGGAAGGTTCTCATGCTCCAGGATTGAAACTTGGAAAAAGAGATCTTTTAAACGCAGGTCACAATATCCATATGGCACACGGCAAGGCTGTCCGTACTTTGAGAAAGCTTGTTCCAGATGCAAAAATTGGAATCACCTTTGCAGAAATGCCTGCAATTCCTGTAAAAGATTCAGATTATGAAAGTGCCTATAATTCTCAGTTCCACTGCAGTAAAGAAAATATTGTCTGGTCTGGTGCTTTCTGGTGCGACCCAATCATTTTTGGAAAATATCCTGAACAGCTACTGGAGGAATGTAAGGATATTTTCCCAGAATTCACCCAGGAAGACATGAAACTGATTAGCCAGAAAATTGATTTTATCGGTTTGAATATCTACCAGGGCCGCTATGTGGGTGACTGGAAAAGGCCAGAAGGAATGGCTCACAGTGAACTTGCATGGGATATTAAACCGGAAGCAATTTACTGGGGTGTAAAACATTATACAAAGCGATATAAATTACCTGTTTACATTACAGAAAACGGTATGTCCTGCCACGATTGGGTAAGTCTTGATGGCAAAGTACATGATCCAAACCGTATAGACTTCCTCCACCGCTATCTGCTTTCTCTACGCAAAGCCGCAGAAGAAGGTTGTGATATAAGAGGATATTTCCAGTGGTCATTCATGGATAATTTTGAATGGGCTTCCGGATATAATCCACGTTTTGGAATGGTTTTCTGTGATTATCAAACTTTAAAACGTAGGCCAAAAGATTCTGCATACTGGTATAAATCGGTAATTGAATCTAACGGTGATAATTTATAACTTATAATTCTAATTTTTAAGTTAAACAAAAAAAACTGTCCAATTTAGTCCATAAGATTAAACTGAACAGTTTTTTTTGTTTTTAACTCTTTTTCTTTTTTTATTTAATTTTTCTTAAGAATGCATCTTTAAATCCGTAAGACTTAAATCTTTCAAGAACTACAGCATATTCATCCATTCCCAAAGGTCCAATCAAAACCTGTTTACGTTCTCCATTTGCAGTTGGAACAATTGTAACTGGATAATTGCTGCAATACTTATCTACAATACTCTGAATATTATCATCAGAAGAAAGAACGGCAAGCTGGATGTAGTAAGAACCCGATTTCAAATCCTTAAGTCCATCCACCATATATTTTTTATATGTTTTTTCATATGTTTTTGTATTTTCAGATTTTTCTTCAGTCTTTTCTTCTGTCTTTTCTAAATCCTTTGTTTCAAGAATTTCAGTTTCTGCTACAACTTCTTCTGTTTCACTTTCTGTAACAGAATCTTCATTTGCAAGAGGAGGATTTGAATCTACTGGAACAAGAACAATGGCTTCATATTCTTCTTCACTTTCAGATTCTTCTGTAGTTTCGCTTGTTTCTTCTACAACTTCTACTTCTTCTGTAACCTCTTCAACTTCTTCAGCAAAAAGCTCTTCTTCAACTGCTTCAGATGAACTTTCTTCTGTCTCTTCACTTTCAAAAGAATCAGCAGCAACTTCTTCCTCAGCTTCAGTCAGTTCTGGAAGTTCTTCACTTGCAACCGCCTCCTCTTCAAGAGGCTCTTCAGGAATATTCTGAACATCTTCCCCTTCTACCATTTCTTCATCAGCTGGCTCAGGACTTTCTTCCTCTGCAAGATCTTCTGCAGCTTCTTCTTCCACAAATTCATCGGCTATTGTTTCTTCTTCAGCCTCTTCTTCTGGAACTTCCTCAATTGCAGATTCCTCTTTTGCTACTTCTTCTTCAGCAGCTTCTTCCTCAATTGCAGGTATGTCTTCGCTAAATTCTTCTTCAATTGCAGGTTCTTCTTCTACATCTTCTTCTACATATTCTTCAGGAATATCTTCTTCTGTAAATTCTTCTTCTGCAATTTCTTCAGGAATATCCTCTTCTACAAATTCTTCCTCTGCAATTTCCTCTTCAGGTTCAAGGTTTTCTTCAACAATTTCCTCTTCCTGTGGAGCTTCTGCTTCTGCAATTTCTTCTTCAGGAACTACAGATTCTTCTTCAAAATCTTCTTCTATTTCTTCGATTTCAGTTTCTTCTGGAATAGCTTCCACGCTTTCTTCTGTAGAACTTTCCTCAGCAGGAGTTTCTTCTACAGGAGTTTCCTCAGTTGAGTTTTCTTCTGCTATATCTTCAGATTCTTCTGCAGGAGTTTCTTCTATATCTTCAAATGCATCTTCAGATTTCTCTTCAATAGGACTTTCTTCTTCAAACTCAACAGCAGCCTGATTCTGTTTTGCAATAACTGCAGTACCGTAAACTCTATCATCCTGACCAGAACGCTTGGTTATCTTTACGATATTATTGGCATCTTTATCAATCCCAAGAGCAGCTGCCGCTTCTGGTGAAAGCATAATTGCAACACCTTCAGAAGGATCTAGGGCACCAATAACAAGTAAATCTACAGTAGTTTCTCCACTTATATTTGCCACAGTAATAATATCTCCAGGAAGATAACCTACAGTCTTAGCAAACAATCCCTGAGGAAAAACACCATCATCAACGACAACGGCTCTTCCATCAAGGGATGGACTGAAAGATGCAAACATCAAACATGCTGCAACTACTACCAAGACCTTTGTAATTACACTATTGAATTTATTTTTCATTTCCCTACCCATCCTTAGGCTTTATATGCATTTAATGCTTTATTTATTTCTTTAACCAGACTTAGAGAAACCTTCTTCAAGTCAGTTTTTACATTTACTATTTTGATATTGTCGAAACTTTTATTGGCGATTGTCTTACCAGTATTTGTTTTTGCAATTGTAAAGTTTATTTTTTCCAAATCAGAATTCTTACTTGTTGTTTGATCTGTTCTAGTAAAAAATAAATTAATCTGAACAAAATATTCAGAACAACCTTCAAAGGCCTCCCCAATTCCTGCCTTAAAAAGAAGATCATCCTGACCATCAGAATTAGACATTGCAGCATCTGAATTTGTAACAATATATCCTGATTCAAAAAATGAGTTCAAAACTTCATCTTCAATAACCAAAGACTGTTCTGTTACAACACTTGATGTCTGGTCATGCTGAACAACTTGAAAGCTAATTTGTTTTGCAAAAGCATGTGATGCTAACATCACAATAAAACAAACAGTAATTAATCTTTTAAGTTTCCCCATAGAAACACCCCAAAAATATTTATCGACTATCATTTACTTCATCGGAATATTTTGCCTTTAGTTTAGAGATTTTTATCATAAGATTGAGATTTTGTTGCTACTATGCTAAAATTAAAATGGGTTTGGGAAAATGGATAAAAGAATATACATCATTGGAGCGGGGTTTGCAGGTCAAACCATTGCCGATGATATCAAACGTAAAAAAATCTTTGGAAAAGTAAACGCCTTTATAGATGATAATAAAGATTTAATTGGAACTACAATTGATGGTATTCCTGTTTTAGGTCCAATAAGTGGTGTTACTTCAATTCTTTCAAATTCAGATTTAGATGAAGCAATTATAGCAATTCCTTCTGCACCTACTGAACGAATCAGAGAAATTTACGAAACTCTTACAAAAAACGGTTTTTCTCATATAAAAATCCTGCCGGGCATAAGCCAGGTAGTTACTGGAACCGCCCATTTAGTACAAACTCGCGAAATTGATCCTCTTGATATTTTAGGCCGTACTCCAGTCACAATCAGCCTTAAAGAAAGCTTAAATTACCTTCGTGGAAAAAGAGTTTTAATTACCGGTGCTGGAGGATCAATCGGTTCAGAATTAGCACGTCAGCTTTTGTCTGGAGGTGCTGAAAGACTTTATCTTTTTGGCCATGGAGAAAACTCAATCTGCCAGATTTACAGAGAGCTCCGTCTTTTGCAGTCAGAAGGAGTTGGTGAAAAAGCAACAATCGTCCCTATCATTGGTGATATGAGGGATAGAGAATACATTGATTACATCATTAAAAACACAAAATGTAATGTAATTTTCCACTGTGCAGCCTACAAACATGTTCCAATGATGGAAGAAAATCAGGTTGCGGCAATTGAAAACAACGTTTTTGGTACAAAAAACCTTCTTGACGCCAGCCTTAAATACAAAGTTGATCGTTTTGTTTTGATTTCAACAGATAAAGCAGTTTCTCCTGTTTCAGTTTACGGAGTTTCTAAAATGCTCTGCGAAAAACTTGTTCTGGACGCTGCAAAATCTGCAAGTGAAAATCAGGCTCTTATGTTTGTAAGATTCGGAAATGTTCTTGGAAGCCGTGGCTCTATCCTCCCTCTTTTCCAGAATCAAATAAAAACTGGTGGACCTATCACCGTTACTGACGAAAACATGGTCCGCTTCTTTATGACTATTCCGGAAGCCTGTTCTCTTGTATTGCAAACTGGTGGTGTTGGTGAAAATGGAAAATCTTACCTCTTAGACATGGGTGAACCAATCAAAATTATTGATTTAGCCAAACAAATCATCAAATTTTCAGGACTTGAACCTTACAAAGACATTGATATTAAAATTGTAGGAGCAAGAAAAGGTGAAAGATTGATTGAACCACTTTGGCTGGAAGAAGAACATCCAACCCAGACCAAGTATAAAAAACTTCTTACTCTGGATAATAAAGAATACGATTCAAAAAGACTTTCAAAACTTCTTGAAGAGCTGTATCCAATTTGCTTCTATACACCAACAAAAGAGTCAGATTTTAGAAATCGTGATAAACTTATAAAGATATTGTGTGATGATTGCAAAAGCCTTAAAGACTTTTACGAAGAAATCAAAAACGATAATCAAAAAAGAACTGATTTATTATAAAAGGATTTAAATATGGCAGAAATAAAAGTTCCATTTCACAGAGCTGCAATTACAAAGGCCGAAGAAGATGCCGTTTTGGATGTTTTACGTTCCGGCTGGCTCACAACAGGCAAGTACGCCCTGGAGTTTGAAAAAAAATTTTCGGCTGCCCTAACTTGTCCGGACGACCAGGAAAAAGGCCGTGACCCCATCATCAGTCTTGCTGTTAATTCAAACACATCCGGCATGATTCTGGCAATGGAAGCATGCGGTGTAAAAGCAGGTAATGCCGTAATCACCACACCTTATACTTTTGTTTCAACTGCCGCTTGTGCCCGTCACCTGGGAGCAGATGTTTATTTTGCAGATATAGAAAAAGATTCCTACAGCATAGACCCAAATAAAATAGAAGAAATCTTAAAAAAAGATGCTCAGAACGGCCATAAAGTTCAGGCCATTGTACCTGTTCATATTGCAGGAAATGTCTGCAACATGAAGGCTATTCTGGAACTGGCAAAAAAATATTCCACTCCAGACCACAAAATATATGTTATAGAAGATGCAGCCCACTCCTTTCCTTCAAAAACTTCTCTTGGTTTTGCAGGTGCAATTGGAGATGTGGGTGTTTTTTCTTTCTATGTTACAAAGACAATTACCACTGCGGAAGGTGGAATGGTTTGTACCAGAAACCCAGACCTGGCAAAACGTATGACAGTTATGCGCATGCACGGAATGGACAGAACTACCTGGGACCGTTACACTTCTCCACGAGCATCTTGGGAATATGACATTATTGCACCAGGCTACAAATTCAATCTTCCAGATTTATTGGCTGCTCTTGGTTGCTGTCAGGTAGACCGTGCAAATCTCTTTTTTGAACAGAGAAAAAAGATCGTTGAAAAATATAATAAGGCCTTCTCAAAACTGGACTTTATCCAGCTTCCCCCTGATGGCGAAGGAAATGCCTGGCACCTTTATTTAATGCGTATAATTCCAGAAAAACTTACTATAAGCCGTGAAGAATTTGCAAAAAAGATGCAGGCAGCAGGACTTGGAATTTCGGTTCACTTTATCCCAATCTTCCATTTCACCTACTGGAAAGAACTCTACCCAGATTTTACAGCAGAAAACTACCCACAGGCAGAAGACCATTATCAAAGGACAATCTCAATTCCTCTTTATCCAGATATGACAGAGGATGCAGCCCAACTGGTAATTGATACAGTCACTCAAATAGGAATGGAAAACAGGAAATAATATGTCAACAAAAAAAACTGCAGGCAAAAAACTAATTCGTTCTCTTGATACAACAGGTTTTTACACTGATTATGATAGAGCAGGTTCTTTGTTTGCGGCTTTGATTCGTAGCCCTGCCCCAGCCGGAAAAGTTTTAAACATTTCAATTCCAGATTTGCCAGCTGACTACGTACTTTACACTGCAAAAGATATTCCGGGCGATAAAATACTTAAAATTGGTGATTTTGAAAGTAAGATTTTCGGTTTTGACGATATATCTTATGCTGGAGAACCACTTGGAATTTTGATTGGTCCAGATGAAAGCGTAATTACAGAACTTTTAGAAAAAGTATCAATCGATTTAGATGTAAAAAACCTTGAATCCGCCCTGCACAATGTAATTACAAATCAAAATAAACAGGAAGAAGCAGAAAACTTTACAGAAGTTCTTGAGCAGATAAATGACATGCCTTCCCTTGATACAGTAATTTCTGAATCAGGAATCGAAGAAAATCCAAATATCACACTTGCCAGCCGCGAAGTAAAATACGGACTTTATCAAAATAAGTCAGTAGCAGAAGCTGATAAAGAACTCTTCAACGACAAAAGCCTTATAACAAGTAATACTTGGAAACAATCTTTGGAATCTCCAAAATGGAAAGAAACAGAAGGTGCTTTTGCATACATGGAAGGTTCAAACCTCCACATTTACGTTCCAACAAAATGGACCAGTCTAACTCAAAAACTCCTTTCCCAAGTTCTTTCTATAAAAAGTGAAAATATATACATCCACAAAACAAAGGTTTCTGGAACATATCCAACAGGACTATGGAGAACCAGTATCATAGCGGCTCAAGCTGCTCTTGCGGCATACCTTTCAAAGAAACCAATTAAATTAGTTTTAACACAGAAAGAACAGGATTATTACCTGAAGCCTGGAGTTCAAACTCAAATTAACTACCAGAGTGCCCTTGATGCTCAGGGACACCTTTCTGCCTTAAAAGTTTTGATAGATATTGATGTTGGATGCGGAAATCCTTTTGTACAAGAAATTACAGACCGAATTACAATTGCGGCATGTAACTTTTACAAACCAAAAAATCTCTATATACATACAAACACCCATACTTCCAAAAATCCGCCTACAACAATTTCTCTAAAAGTTGTAGATTCACAATCGTTTTTTGCAATTGAAAATGAAATACAAAAAATTTGTAATATAACTCAGCAGCTTCCAGATGAAGTAAGGCTTTTGAATTGTCAGCAGGACAAAAAAAATAAAGATCAGGCATTCCCATTCGAAATAGAAGCTGAAAACTTTGATAAATTACTAGAAAGTGTAATTAAAAATGCTGATTTTAATCGAAAATATGCTTCCTTCCATATGGAGGCTATAGATAGAACCGAAAAAGACAGTAAACCTTTCTTTGCCCTTCCTTTACGTGGAATTGGACTTGCAAGTGGTTATGTAGTTTCTGGCTACAAAGGAAGTACGGCCTTCCCTTATGATCAAAAAATTGAAGTTACTCTAAACACTGATGACAAACTTGTAATTCATAGTCCAAAACCATCAGAAGTTATTCAGGAAATTTGGAAAAAAACTGCAACAGAAATACTTCAAATCCAAAAGCAGAATGTAATTATTAACTCAGACTTCAACATTGATGAACTTCCAGAAAACCCAGAAGAGTTAAATTCTTCAATTGGTGTAATGAATGAACTTATAAAAAAATGTTGCCAGGAAATTCAGAAAAAGCGTTTCCATCAGGCTCTTCCAATTACTTCTAAAAAAAGCCTGCCAAGAAGCACAAAAGCAAAGTGGGATAAAGAAAACTTTACAGGTGACCCTTTTATTACAAAATCGACGGCCGCTACAATTGTAGAAGTTCAGCTTGATACCTATACTTATAGCGAAAAAATAAATGGAATTTGGATGGCCGTAGATTGTGGTGAAATTTTTGATGAAGCTGCCGCAATCAGAACAATCAAACTTGAAATACAGCAGGAATTGGGCATGCTTGTAAAAGGAAAGACCGTAAGCTGCGACTCAATCAAAATTAATTTTATAAACTCAAACAATAAATCGGGACAGATTGGAGGTCTTGTTCATAACACCCTTCCAGCAGCCTTTGCATCTGCACTTTCTTTAGCCCTTACAAAGCAGGTAACTGAATTACCTTGTACAGAAAGTCAGCTTTTCCAGTTGATTAAGGATAGAACCAATAATCAGCAAGGAGAAAACAAATGAAAATTCCTGTAATTCTAAACGGAACAAAAACAATTTTAGAAGCTAATGCAGAAGATTCTCTGATGAAGGTTTTACGTAAAAATGCCTGCCTGACAGTAAAAAATGGTTGCGGACAAGGTTTTTGTGGTTCTTGTACAGTTTTACTAAATGACATTCCAGTTGTATCTTGTAAAATACCAGTTGGAATTGTAAAAGGAAATGATATTGTCACGCTAGATTATTTTGCAAAAACCGAAGAATACGAGCTTATCATGCAGGGCTTTAACAAGGCTGGAATCAAACTTTGCGGTTATTGTAACGCTGGCAAAATTTTTGCTGCATATCAAATTCTAAAAATGCCGAAAATTCCAACTCGCGAAGAAATTTCTGAAAGTGTAAAAAATCTTGCCCCATGTTGTACAGACTTAGATACTTTGGTAAATGGCATTATTCACGCTATTTATTTTGCAAATAAAAAGATAAAGAGAGTTACCTGATGTCTAAAACAGTCCTATATGCAAAAAATACTTATGAATTAATAAAAATTCTCAATAATAATGCTGGAATTCAGGTGGTTGGCGGTTGTAGTCAAATAGAAGAATTGCCAGAAAAATTTGTATCAACACATGGAATAAAAGAACTTTCTCAAATAGAACGCCACGAAAGATATATAAATGTTGGACCTGGAGCAACTTTGGCAGAATTACTTGCTCTTGGCTCTCATCTTCCTCCTATTTTATCTGAAGCCTTATACACAATTGCAAATCCTTCTATAAGAAATATTGCAACTATAGGCGGAAACATTTGTGCAAAAGACCATCATCATACTCTTTTTGCACCACTTATGGCTCTGGATACTAAATTAGAATTCCGTAATCAAAATGATACAAGAACAGAAAATATAAAAAATTTTAAGGGCGTTCCAGAAGGTTTTATTCTTTCAAATATAAAAATTCCTCTTTTGGATGCAGAACTTTCTATTTTCCGCAGAATTGGTCACGAAAAAAAGATTTCAAAACGCTCTGCATCATTTGCATTCCTAGCTGATACTGAAAAAAATTCTCTTCTTAAAATCCACCTGGCCTTTGCAGGTCCCTTCACCTTTACCAGTAAGGACTTTGAAAATGCTATGATTGGAAGACGTCTTCCTCTTTCTCAGAAGGATGTAAATGAAATTGAAGATTTAATTACAAAAGAATTTGAAAAAGTAGCACAAGACCAGATGATTTCAGATGTAATGAAACAACAGTTCATCAACCTGGCCCGCTACTCTTTTGAACAACTAACATAATTTTGCTTCGCAAAACTAGCGGATAAACATGCAGTCACTACGTTCGCTTCGCTCACTACCTAGTTTTGCAAGCAAAACTAGCGTATCAGCATGCAGTCCCCATAGCTGAAAAATCGGTATCGGTTTTCCACAGCTTCTTTGTAGGCACTTAGGATGTGTTCTCTTCCGGCGAAGGCACTTACCAGCATAATTAAAGTACTTTCTGGTGTGTGGAAGTTTGTAAACATTTTATCTACAACCTTAAATTCAAAACCCGGATACATAAAAATTGATGTAGAAGATGTTCCTGCATGAACCCATTCACCATTCTGTCCAGGCTTAAGACCAGACTGTTCCAGCTTCTGAGCTGCAGATTCCAAAGTTCTTACACTTGTAGTTCCTACTGCAAGAATTGGACGACCTTGAGCCTTAGCCTTGTTGATTGCATCGGCAGTTTCTTTTGGAATTGTATACCATTCTTCATGCATCTTATGATTTTCAATCTGATCTTCACGCACAGGAAGGAAAGTTCCAAGTCCAACATGCAAAGTTACAAAATGACGTTCAATTCCAGTCTTATCCAAACGTTCCAGCATTTCTTTTGTAAAATGCAAACCTGCTGTAGGACAAGCCGCAGAACCAGTCTGATCTGCATAAACATTCTGATAACGTTCAGAATCTTCTTCTGTATCACCACGTTTAATGTATGGAGGAAGAGGAATATGACCGTTACGTTCGAACCAGTCTTCATCAATCGCAAAATCAAACTTCATGGCACGGAATTCAGTACCGGCATTTCCAGGGACATCAACTATAGTACCAATTGTTCCATCAGGAAATTTATAATGCATACCAGGCTTCTGTTTTTTGGCAGATTTTACCATTGTATTCCAGATTGTACATTCTTTATCAATCGTATTCAGAAACATAAATTCCTGCTCACGACCTGTAGTTTCTTTTATACCATAAACACGGGCACGACGTACTCTGGAATTATTAAAAATCATTAAAGTATCAGGAGTGATTAAAGATGGAAGATCATCCATCATATGATGTTCTACCTGGCCACTTGCACGATCCAAAAGCATAAGTTTATCCTGTCCACGAACACCACTTGGATGCTGGGCGATTAATTCTTCAGGTAAATCAAAATTAAAATCAGAAGTTAACATGGGCACAGTTTAGCATAAATCAAAAAGATTGTGAAATGCGGTTTCAGTATAAGTTTTCCGTATTCAGGGCTTCCGGATTATAACCGTTCCGAAAAAAATGCCGCGAAGGAGTAAAACGGCTTTCGAAAACACTCTGATTGAGGGGGTATTACAAAACCCTCAAAACGGCGA
>DGWD01000009.1:0-56118 GCA_002395155.1 Treponema sp. UBA4267 | reverse complement strand
GTCAAGGCTTTAAGCGTGAGCGTGCCTTGACTCGACGTATTATGCTGCCGCTCTGGCGGCAAACGTATATAATTTCATGCATAATCAGCGTGTAGCGGACGAGTCCGCGGTTTCGACAAGACGATTTTACGACTGGGAGGCATTTTTTTTAGAAAGTATTTTTATACTAGGTAAGCCCTGATTCGTAATTTATACAATTTCCCCTTGCAGTTGTCTCATTACAAATACAATGTTACAATTTTTTTATGGAAATTAAAGAAATAAAAGATGAATTATACAAACTAGCCGGAGCAGAAAAATCTGCAGCAAAGTCTGATGATGGATCTTCTTCTCAATATGCAGATTTTTCTAAGGCCTTAAATCCAACAAGTCTGCCAATGCTTGGTGTAAGACTTCCAGAACTCCGTAAACTTGCAAAAAAAATTGCAAAGGATGATTACAAAAAGTTCCTTGGTCAAAATCCTATGGATTCTTTCGAAATGGAAACACTTCAAGCCATGGTGATTGGCTATGCAAAAGATGATTTAAGCGAAATCCTTGCCTGTGCTGATGATTTTATTCCAAAAATCCACGACTGGTCTGTAAACGATTCCTTCTGCCAGACCTTTAAAATCTGTGAAAAACCTCAAAACCAGAAAATCTGCTGGGATTTTTTTATGAAATATGCACAAAGCCACAGAGAATTTGAAGTTCGTGTAGTCGCAGTCATGCTCATGAGCCATTATTTAAATGATGATTATATAGATGATGTTATACAGGCACTCGATTCTTTATACACCGGAGAAAGGCCCGACAAATCCGACTATTACTACGCAAAAATGGGAGTCGCCTGGGCAGTGGCAACACTTGCCGCTAAGTTTCCAGAAAAATGCCTGTCTTACATGAAAAGCCCTCAAAATCATCTGGATGGCTGGACTTACAATAAAGCCATTCAAAAAATGTGCGAATCTTTCCGCGTAAACGAAGAAATTAAAGAGAAAATGAAAGCTTTGAGAAAGTAGTTTTTTTTTGATTTCAGTCTTTGATGTAAAATAATATGAGTTTTCTAAAACCATATTATACAAAGACTTACAAGTTTTTTTTACATCATAAAAATGATGATTTTTCTTGTTATTTATGGTCTTTGTCGGCACACAGTCGTTAAGACAAAGAATGATTCCATGACAATAAGTCGCCAAATTGTGTTTGAATATTGGTATCTCCGGTATAAATAACCTTGCAAAACTCTTTACTTATATTGGCTAACATTGCCCAGTGCTTAAGGTTTTTGAAGTAATCAGCTGAATATGTAGCTCCTGCCTTTATTTCCCAGGCAATAGGCTGCTCTTTTCCGTCTTGCAGAATGGTGTTTGTTATTAAGTCAATCTCCATACCGTTTTTGTCACGCCAGAAGGAAAGGTTTGGCTCTTTTCCATTATTGTAGCTTGCTGACCTGAATCTGTTTATGGCAAGATTTTCAAAGAGATTGCCACGCAAATAGTGAGATTTGAGTTGTTCTGCATTTTGAATTTCCAGCAAAGAGCAGGCAAGTCCTGTGTCTGTAAAATAGAGTTTCGGGCTTTTTACAAGACGCTTTGTGTAGTTTCTGTAGTCAGGCTTTAGGAGATAGATGATAAAACTTGTTTCCAAAAGAGAAATCCACTCTTTTGCCGTGGTTGCTCCGATTCCACAGTCATCAGCCAGGTTCTGATAGTTGAGCAGCTGACCGATTCTTCCTGCACATAACTTTACAAATCTTGTAAAAGTTTCAAGATTTCCGATATTCTTAAGTTGTCTTACATCACGTTCAACATAAAGGTTTATGTAGTCGCGATAGAACTGCTGTGGTGGAATATGTGCATCAAAAATACGCGGGTAGCCGCCAGTAAATATTTGTTCTTCTACATTATCTGGTAAAATTTCAGCTTCTTTCTGTTCGTCATAAGAGAAAGGCAGTAATTTTAAGATTGATGTGCGGCCAGCCAACGATTGGGAAATTGCTTCCATCATGTTCAGGTTTTGGGAACCTGTAAGTACATACATACCTTTTTCTCCTGCAAGGTCTACATGTGTTTGAAGGTAGGAAAAAAGTGGGGGAACTCTCTGAGCCTCGTCAATTATTGTATGGTTTGGAAATGTTTTTAAAAAGCCTTTGCAGTCGCTGATACAAAATTCCCTTATTTCAGGGTCTTCTAGTGAAACATATTGCCAATCGGGGAGCAACATTCTTGCAAGAGTTGTTTTCCCAGACTGACGCGGACCGGTTATGGTTACAATCGGATACATTGAAAGAAGAGAATTAAGCTGATTTGCAATTTTTCTGTTTACCACAGTTATATAATAATGGACAAATCCACTTTTGAAAAGTGGATTTGTCCAGATTTAAGAGTGATTTTATCAAAATTAGAATTTGTATGTATGACTATCTTCGGAGTTCATCTACAATTCCCCAAACGATTGAATTTGTTCCTATATCTAAGCCTAAAACTTTCATACAATACATTCCTTACTGTTTTTTATATGGTTCACTTGTTTTATTTATTATACAATGATATTCTAAATATAGAAATCAAATCACAATAAGGCTATATGCCGAAGTCATTTGACTACAGTCCCGCTTCTGGTGGGACTTTTTTAATTTGTCTTTTTCCAATAAATATATAGTTCTTGCAGATTATGAAAGTCGCAATCATTAAAATATGTAAACTTCTAGTTTTCAAACAAAAAAAAGTTTTGTTTGCCTAAAAAAGAGTTCCCTGCTCTCCGCCGTCATTAGAATCGTTTGCGTGAGAAAGGCCCAGATGACTATAGGCTTTTTCAGTTACCATTCGTCCGCGGGGAGTTCTCTGTAAAAGTCCGCACTGAATAAGGTAAGGCTCGTAATAATCTTCCAGGGTATCAATACTTTCTCCAATAGAAATAGCAAGAGTTTCAGCACCAACAGGGCCGCCTCCAAAGTTTTCTATAATTGAACGTAAGATTTCCCTGTCATATTTTTCAAGACCAATTTCGTCAATTTCAAGACGGCGTAATCCTTCATCTACAATTTCAACAGTAATTGTATTGCTTCCTGCAACCTGGGCAAAGTCTCTCATGCGGCGTAAAACCCTGTTTGCAACACGAGGTGTTCCACGGCAGCACAGAGCTAAGAGCATGGCAGCATCTTCTTCAATCCCAATTTCTAAAATTGAAGCGGAACGTTTAATAATGGAAGCAAGTTCCTTCTGGGTGTAAAACTCAAAACGTGGAATAAAACCAAAGCGTGAACGCAGCGGAGAACTTACTGAACCAGCCTTTGTAGTTGCCCCTACCAGAGTAAAAGGCGGAATTGGAATACGAACTGTGCGTGCCGCAGCCCCCTGCCCTATAATCCAGTCCAGCTCAAAATCTTCCATGGCAATGTAAAGCATTTCTTCAATGGCAGGTTTTAATCGGTGAATTTCATCTATAAAAAAAACAGTACGCGGTGTAATTGTAGAAAGAATTCCAGCTAAATCCTTTGGCTTATCTAAAGCCGGAGCAGAAGTTACCTTAAAATCAACTCCAAGTTCGTGGGCGGTAATCTGGGCCAAAGTGGTTTTTCCAAGACCCGGAGGACCGATCAAAAGAAGATGATCAAGAGGCTCCTCACGTAACTTGGCAGCCTCTATAAATGTAGAAAGATTTTTCTTTACACTTTCCTGACCCAAAAAGTCAGAAAGCATGGTTGGGCGAAGCTTATTGTCCTGTTCATCAAATCTGTCCCGTAAATCAGCCCGTACAATAGCGGAAAAATCTTCATTTTCGTTCATATTCTAAATCCTCAGTATACTAAAAAAAAGCCGCTCGATAAATCTCGCGAGCCATTCTTTCGTAAATGCTAAACGATAGTCCCGATGGACTATCGTTTTTAACGCATTTGCTATTTTAGGCAAGTTCCACAATTGCCCGGCGGAAAAGAATATCTTCCCTTTCCTTCTGACTTTTTCCTGCAAAAGAAGCATCATTTGTAAGAACTTCTACCAGCTGGGCAACTTTCTGTTCAACCACTTTTTTATCGTAGCCCATGCTTGCAAGAGACAAAACAACATCTGCATAAGGAGAAGCCGCAGTAATTCTAACCATATCGGCAGAAGAACTTTCCCTAAGCGTAAGTTTTCCCTTAAGCGTAAGCATCATCTTTCCTGCAGTCTTCTTACCAACGCCAGGTATTTTTTCCAGCATTTCAAGATCGCCTTTTTCAAGCACATCCATAAGACGGCCGCTGCTTACCGCACTCATAATTTTTACAGCACCCTTTGGACCAACTCCATCAACCTTGAGCAAATCCAAAAATACAGTTCTTTCTTCCGCACTGGCAAAACCGTACAAAGTCATCAGCTGGTCTGTATGCTGAAGCCATGTAAAAATCCTAGCCTCATTTCCAACAGGAGGCAGCATATCAAGATTTGAATCAGGAACACATAAATCCCACTCCACCCCATGAGTATCTAAAAAAACCTGTTTTGGAAATTTTCCGGTAATTATTCCACTTAGCGAATTAAACATATCCACATTATAAAATAAATGAAAACTTTCGGGAATAATGCAAGTGTGTAATAGCACCTGCAAGTGCATCTGCTGCATGATCAGGCCTTGGTTCAGTTTTTAAGCCTAGTAATATTTTTACATAGCGTTCGACCAGTTTTTTATCAGCGGCGGCAGTTCCTGTAACAGCCTGTTTTATCTGATTAGGCTGATATTCACCAAGAGGAATATTATTCTGAGCAAGACAGAGTGTCACTACCCCGCGAGCTTCAGCTACCCCCATTGCAGAAGTAACATTCCTTGCAAAATACAAAGTTTCCATACCAGCTTCATCTGGCTTAAATTCCTGAATTATGGCAATAAGCCTGTTATAAATTGTAAGAAGTCTTTCTCCATGTGGCTGCTCCGCTTTTGTTGTAATACAACCATAAGCTACCATACGATAACGTCCGTCAATATAATCTACAAGGCCAAAACCTGTATTTGCAAGCCCCGGGTCTATTCCTAATACGCGTCGAATTGATTTTTTATTTAAAGAAGTAACATTTTCCGAACCTGGAAGAGGTTCAAACTTAGGCTTATCATTAATCATTTAAATTGATTATAGACTAAAATCATTTGTTTTTAAATATACGTCGAGTCAAGGCACGCTCACGCTTAAAGCCTTGACTTCGCCGTTTTGAGGGTTTTGTAATAAACCCTCAATAAAAAAAAATCCGTTCAGTGGTGAACGGATTTTTGATAAAAAAGTATAGTTGAGACTGCTATAAAATTGCTTTCGCACTTTTATTTAACGCAGTTACTATTTACACGCTCGTCAAATCTTGCGCACTGCTCAGATTTGCTCGCTATTCCTCAGGTTCGAAGTCGTCTGGATATTCAGCTGTATGGTATACATTCTGAACATCATCGTTGTCTTCAAGACGATCAATCATCTTCTGAACTTTTGCAGCTGTTTCTTTATCAACTGGAGTGTATGCATCTGGAACTAATCCAACATCAGCAGAAAGTGTTTCAAATCCTTTTTCTGACAATGCATCAGCTACTGCAGAGAATGCATCTGGACTTGTAGTAACTGTGATTACTCCGTCTTCATTTACGATATCGTCAGCACCAGCTTCCAAAGCTACTTCCATAACTTCATCTTCTGATACTTTTTCAGCATCAAGTTCGATTGTACCTTTTCTCTGGAACATACGAGAAACTGAACCAGAAGTTCCGAGGTTTCCACCGCTTTTAGAGAAAATGTTCTTAATATCTGCTGCAGCACGGTTCTTGTTATCAGAAAGAACTTCAACCATTACAGCAACACCACCAGGAGCATATCCTTCGTATACAAATTCTTCGTAAGCTGCTCCGCCATCTTCACCTGTACCTTTCTTGATAGCACGTTCAATGTTATCTTTTGGCATGTTTGCAGCACGTGCTTTAATAATAACAGTACGAAGACGTGGGTTTGAGTTAGGATCTCCACCGCCCATACGAGCTGCGATAGAAATTTCCTTAATAAATTTTGTAAAGATCTTACCGCGTTTTGCATCGGCTAAACCTTTTGCATGTTTAATGGTGGCCCATTTACTGTGTCCTGACATGGGAACTCCTTATAATTAATAAAAAATTAACAAATTGATTTGAATAATTTAACATATTTTATCAAGTTATTCAATATTTGTACAAGCATGTGTAACTGGAGAAAAAAATACTATTATTTACAAAATCTATTTAAAATACAAAACCACAGAAAAGTTGGAAACCAATTTGATCTGCCAGTTTATATGAACTTACCTCTGGACTTGCGTTCGTAAAGCGAACCATCCTAAAAGTATTATGAATACCAGTTCCATAAAAAATGGCTTTATCATCTTTATGTGAAATAATACAATCTAATGAAAATTGATTATACAAATGCGTTATAAAACCAAATTTTGCAAGAAACTGTAAATCAAGATTAAAATGTTCCGTATCAACTAAATTTATTAGACAACCTGCATTTGCTGTCATAATAAAGCCCCAGGCGTCCCATCCGGTACTACACCCTAATAAGCAGTGAAAATTATTGTTAGAGGGAAACTCAAAAGAATAAGTCAATGCCCCACCTTCACCATGTATTGGATATAAATAAAAACCAGCTGTAATAACAGGACCTTTCTCTTCTTTAATAAAAGAACGACAATCTTTATCCCATGCCAACTGAAATCTATGTTCTGCGAATAAAGGGGTTAATAAAACAAACAGGGTAAATAAAGTAACAAATATTTTTTTCATAAAGTAACTCTCCTTTTATTAATGATTTGAATATGCTGCAATTAATTTTGTCTGCATTGAATTTGCAATTTCTAATGGCGTAACCTGTAAACCTGCCGACATATCATAACTTTTATCTAAGTATCTCCAACTTTGCCATACTAATGCAGAACAATAAATTAAAGATCTAGATTCTTTTGAAATAATTCCATAACCTATCCCCATTGAATTTTCAGCATAATCAGCAGCACGATCGTAATCATATTCTTCCGCAGGAAATGGCAAATATTTAGAGTTAAACCAATCCCAAACCCACACTATTTTCTGCATATCATAAATAAATACACCAGAACATCCCCCTTCATATGCACCTGCCCATAATCCTAAAGGTTCAAATTGGACACCATTTCTTTGATTTTCCCATATACAACTGGTAGTCTGTGGATATGAAGAAATACTCCATGAATCTAATGAATTAATTTTTTCATAAGAAGAGTTTTTTATTCTATAGTCATTTTCATAATCCATTAAAGAAGCATGCCCTAAACCATATGCACTTGCCGATGAGCTAGAATCTATAGTAACAAGAATTCTACCTCTCTTATAATTATTTTTAAAGATTTCGACAGAATTTGGATTTAAATAATTATTCGAAACGTAAGGTCTTTCTGATAAGTCTCTTGCTTTTCTTTCGTTTCTTACTTTATCAAGATTAATCTGATATTGAGCAAATACTTTAGAGATATCTTTATCATGAATAGCCAAACGAGAGTCCGTTGAATATAAAGCATTTAAAAAAGCCACATTCTCTTCTCTAAATTCCTCAACAACTTCTTTTTGAACTTTTGACTTATCTTCCATATTTTCTGTAATTTTATCTTTCCAAACTTGCACAAAAATTTCTTTTTCCTCTGAAGATAAATCACTAAAATCTATCTTATTTCCTTCTTTATCAACTATATCCATTTCATAGAAAAAATCAGGATAATCATAAACTTCAGCACTTCTTGCGGAACAAAGTTCATCTCTTTCAAATAACATTTTTATATATATTTCTGAATCAGAAAGATCTGAATAATTATTATAAATATCATCATTAAGAAACCTCAAATCTCCACATGATGAAAACAAGAAACTAATTACCAACAATGTAGTAAAAAACTTTAAATACTTTTTCATTCTTATACCTCTCCTTTATCATTTATAACATAATATTATATTAACATTAAAATTTTTGCAAAACAAAAATTCTTTCCAAACCTTTATCACTCTCTTATTATCCCTCTCTTATTATCCCTCTCTTATTCAATTTTTTTTTACAAATATTACAATGCCATATATAATAAGTATATTACACTCATAGGGGGACACCTAAAATGGCTAAAATGATTAAAATTTCTTACATCAGAGAAGGAAAAACCCAAGTTAAAGAAGTAGAAGCAGGCTCACAGGTTTTCAGTTTTATGCCTGAATTCAACATTAACGGAGCTCGTCTTGTTGCTGCAAAAGTAAACAATGAATTATGCTCATTAGATTCAAGTCTTGAATTCGACTGTAAAATTGAACCAGTTTACAATAACACAAAGGAAGGAATGTCTGTTTACCGTCGTTCACTTTGTTTATTGATGGCAGCCGCAGCACATAAACTCAGTCCAAAAACACGAATTCTTGTAGGAAACAGTATCTGCTATGGATATTACTACACAATTGAAGGACCTGCTATTGAAGCAGAAGCACTCAAAAAAGAGATGCAGAACCTTATCAACAAAGATTTACCAATCAGAACTCAGGTTATTTCTTGGGAACAGGCTGCAGAACTTTTTGAAAAACTAAATCTTAAAGAAACAAGAAAACAACTAAATCACACTTGTACTTCAAAGATTATGATTAACACTATTGATGATTTCTCAGATCTTTATTTTGGACCTTTAGTTCTTTCTACAGGCTCTCTTCAGGTATTTGATCTTATTAAATACCAGGACGGATTAATGCTCCGCTTCCCTAAATCAAAAACTCCAAATACTCTGCAGCCATTCAAGGACGAATCTAAACTTTTCAGCATTTACAAGCAGTACAAAGAATGGGGAAAACGTGTAAATGTTACATCAGCAGCATCTTTAAATGATTTAGTTGCTCAACGTAAAATTGATGACTTTATTGATATAGCAGAAACCTATCAGGAAAAGAACATTTCTGTAATTGCATCTCAGATTGTAAAAAGCAAGAAAGTTCGCGTTGTATTGATTGCCGGCCCTTCATCATCTGGAAAGACAACCTCTGCAAAAAAACTGGGACTTGAACTTCAGGCAATGGGATATCAGCCAAAATTAATCAGTTTGGATTGTTATTATGCAGGACGAGACAAAACTCCATTAGACGAAAATGGCAAACCTGATTACGAATGTCTTGAAGCACTGAATGTTGAACTTTTGAACCAGAATCTTGTTGATTTATTCGCTGGAAAAGAAGTTACAATTCCAAGTTATGATTTCCACACTGGAACAAGTTATTTTGAAGAATCAAACAAAATGAAACTTGAACCAAACGAAATTTTGATTATGGAAGGAATCCACGGATTAAATCCAAAACTCACAGAAAAAGTTCCTGATGAATACAAGTTCAAGATTTATCTTTCTGCCCTTACCCAGTTAAACCTTGATGACCACAACCGTGTATCAACAAGTGATAACAGACTTATCCGCCGTATTGTTCGCGATAACAACTTCCGCGGAAAACCAGCAGAAGGAACAATTGCTATGTGGCCAAGCGTTCAGAAAGGAGAAGAATTGCACATCTTCCCATACCACGGAAATGCAGATGCAATTTTAAATACAGCCCTTGATTATGAATTGAACGTATTAAGAGTATATGCTGCACCACTTTTACGTCGTGTAAATCCAACAATGCCAGAATATTCTGAAGCACAGCGTTTACTCCACTTCCTGGAAAACTTTGCAACTATTGCTCCAACAGAAGTTCCACCACGTTCAATTATTCGTGAATTTATTGGAGGAAGTGCTTTCCACTATTAATCCAGTATTCGCAAATAAAGCTTTAAAAAACTAAAACAGGCTGTTCCAAGAAAGTTTTTTCAAGGAAAAGCCTGTTTTTTTTTGCTTTTCAATTTTTTATATTTCTGTCATTCTATTTTTTATTTCGTCCATAGATTCAGCTTCTTCGTAATCAGCAGCCTGTTTCCATTCCTCCAACTTTTGATCCCGTAATTTTTCCAAAGCTGTAGTTTTTTTCATGCATTCTCTAAGAACTTCTCTTTTTTGTTCAGTTATAAGCTTTGCCTCTGCCAATTGCTTAAGCAATTCTTCTTTTTGATACTCTAAAAGATTATTGTATTTACTAAGACTCATTACATCTTCAAAGTTTCTAGACCCTTTCATATTAGCTTTCGACTGAGCATACTGAAAGGCAATCTGTTTTAGATTTTCGTTAATTTGAGTTTCTGCCGCAATAGCCTTGGACAATTCTCCTTCGGCCTCTTTTTTTTCAAAATTACGATAATCTAAAACCTTTTCCAGTTCAAAAGAAAATTTTTTCATTATAAATTATTAATTTCCCTGACCTTGAGAAGAAACTTGTTTTGCTGCATCTACAATTTGTGCTGTAGTAGGAATAAACTCCGCAGGATTTTCGACATATTCCTCTTGTGGAATTTCAATTCCAGTAAGTACTGAAAGCTTATCCAGTGTATCCTTGATAGAACAAGGTTCGTATTCTTCCTGCTTTAAAAACTCTTCAATTGCTTCATGCTTATCAATTGCAATATCAACCTGAGGAGAATTTCCCTTGGCATAAATACCAGCTGTAATCATTGTTTCATTTTCCTGGTAAGTTGCCATCCAGGTTCGGAGTTGACCAACAGCTTTACGAGTTTGTGCACCACTTACACGTTTAGACAAACGCGAAATAGACTGAAGCACATCAATAGCAGGATAATGATAAGCCTGGGCCAATTTACGGTTCAAAACAATATGACCATCCAAAGTACCACGAACTTTATCTGTAATTGGCTCATTCATATCATCACCATCAACAAGTACTGTATAAAAAGCGGTGATTGTACCTTTTTTATTTGTTCCAGAACGCTCAAGCAATTTTGGAATCATATCAAATACAGAAGGAGGATAACCTTTTTGAGCTGCAGGTTCACCGTTTGCAAGACCAATTTCACGCTGGGCATGGGCAAAACGAGTTACTGAATCCATCATCAGCATTACATCTTTACCCTGGTCGCGGAAATATTCAGCAACGGCAGTACAAACCTGAGAAGCTCTAAGACGACAGATAGAAGGTTCATCTGAAGTAGCAACTACAATTACAGAACGCTTCATTCCTTCTTCGCCCAAATCACGTTTTACAAAGTCTAAAACTTCACGTCCACGTTCACCAATCAAACCGATTACATTTATATCAGCATCAGTGTTTCGGGCAATAATACTCAAAAGTGTAGATTTTCCAACACCAGAACCGGCAAAAATTCCAAGACGCTGGCCTTTTCCTACTGTCAACAAAGAATCAATGGCACGAACTCCAGTTGTAATTCGACGATTTATATCAGTTCTTTCATTTGGGCTTGGGGGACTTGCCTCTGCAGGATAATAAGTTTCAGGAACAATTTCACCTTTATCATCACAAGGACGACCTACGGCATTAATCATACGTCCTAAAAGATTTTTTCCAACCGGAACCATAAGACTACGACCAGAAGCAACAACTTCACAGCCAACTTCAATTCCTTTTGTAGGGCCAAATGGTGCAAGTTTTACAATTTTTTCATCAAGTCCAACAACTTCGGCATGAAGCATAGTTCCATCACGAAGTTTGATTGTACACATTTCGCCAATTACAGAACGAGGGCCCTCACTTTCAACTTCAAGTCCCCGAACGGCTATAACACGACCTGTATAAAGAATTGTTTCTGTATCTACAACCTTTTCTAGGTATTTTGTAAAATTAAATTCACCAGTATAAGAGGATTTCATGCCTACCCCCTATTCTGCGGAAGTTAAAGGATCCTGGCGTTTAATATTTTTAACAGGAGATACTTCAAGAATCTTATTTTCAAGTTCAGAAAGCTGACTAGAAATACGGGCATCAATAGCACCAAAGTCAGTTTCAACAATACAACCACCCTTTTCAACAGAAGAATCTTCAAGAACTGTAAGCCCCTGAATATTTTCAACATGCTTTATAAATTCATCTGTATGAGCACTTGTAAGTTTTACATCTTCAATATTTACACGCAGAGTAACAGTTCCACGAGTTTTTACCTTTTTAAGGGCTGCCATAGTATTGGCCATAATAACATTTTTCTGGTTTTCAGAAAGAATCTTAATAACCTTTCGAGCCATTAAAATTACAAGTTCAACAATCTGACTTTCTGTTTCCTGAAGTATTTCTTCACGTCTCTGCATTACTGCTTCAAGAATTTTATGCATTCTTTCAATCAGACGGTCAACTTCTACAGAACCCTTTTCGTATCCTTCTTCATGCCCCTGTTCAAAACCTTTCTGGTAAGCATCACTTTCTGTCTTACTACTCTGAGCCTGAGCATCTGCTACAATCTGAGCAGCTTCGGCCTTGGCTTTTTCTATAATGGAAGCAGCTTCATTTTCTGCGTCGGATTTTATAATAGCAGCTGCATCAGTTTGACGTTTTACTTCTGCAAAGGCAGTTTCTTCAGCTTTTTTTACAATTTCATCAGCCTGCTGTTGGGCTTGATTAAGCATACCCTGCTTTTCAATTTCCCAATTGTTCTTAAATTCTTCAGCTTCTCGGCGTAAATCATCTGCTGTAGGTCCAGTATATTCCTCTTCAACTTCTTCAACGACTTCCTCAACAGGAGCGTAATCTTTTACAAGAGGTAACATTACTTTATCTTCAACCTGCTTTGCTTCACCAGGTCGGAAAACTGTTTTTGCCATTATAAACTTTCTATCCTTTTATAAAATTTTATACTTTAGCTTACCAATTCATCTTCACCAGAACGGGCAATTACGATATCACCATTATCTTCAAGACGTCGGATGATAGATACAATCTTCTGCTGAGACTCTTCAACATCTTTCAAACGAACTGGACCCATGAATTCCATATCTTCCTTAAGCATAGATGCCGCACGTTTAGACATATTACGGAAGATTTTATCCTGTACTTCGGTATCAACAGACTTAAGCGCTTTTGCCAATTCCTGCTGATCGACATCTCGGAGTACCTTCTGAATAGCACGGTCGTCGAGCATAACGATATCTTCGAATACGAACATACGTTTCTTGATTTCCTCTGCCAAATCTGGATCGTCTTCTTCCAGAGATTCGATAATAGACTTTTCAGAAGAACGGTCAACAAGGTTCAAGATTTCAACGATAGCTTCAACACCACCGGCAGCTGTATAGTCTTCTGAAGACAGTGTAGAAAGTTTCTTTTCCAATACGCGTTCAACTTCACGCAATACATCAGGAGAAGTACGGTCCATGGTTGCAAGACGTTTTGAAACTTCGGCCTGCATATCTTCAGGTAAGTTCTGTAAAATAACAGCAGCTTTTCCAGGTTCAAGATAAGCCAGAATCAAGGCGATTGTCTGAGGGTATTCCTGCTGAATAAAGTTTAACAAATGTGCAGGGTCTGTACGGCGAATAAAGTCGAATGGACGAACCTGCAAACTTGAAGTAAGTCGGTTGATAATATCGATAGCCTTCTGAGAACCAAGTGATTTCTCCAAAAGTTCACGAGCATAATCAATACCACCAGTAGTGATAAAGTTCTGTGCATTCATTAACTCCTGGAACTCTTCCAGAACAGCATCTTTAAACTCAGGATTAACTTTTTCCTGACGTGCAATTTCAAATGTTAAAGTTTCAACTTCATCTTCGCGAAGATGTTTCATGATTTCTGCTGAAACTTCTGGTCCAAGAGAAATAAGGAAGATAGCGGCCTTCTGACGACCAGTTAAACTTTTATAATCTTTAGAACCGCTTTTCTTACTACTTGCTCCGGCAGGTTTTAACTGGCCAGGCTTAGGGACTGGTTTAGATGCTTCGTCTGCCATACTATTCCTCCATTAACCAAGTTCTTATGAGCATTGCAACATCTTCTGGATGTTCCTTGGCCATATTGATTGCATTTTCCTGAAGTTCCATACGTCTTGTTTCCTCGACAGACATTGTAACTTCCATTCCATCGTCTTTTGCTTCCCAAAGCTGACGTTCGCGAGCTGCCTGCTGCTCCGCAAGAAGACGGGCTTCTCGTTCACGGCGACGTCTTTCAACTTCACGACTGATAATACGGAAGAGGATAAAGCTGACAAGGACAACAGCAACAGCAATCAAAATCAAGAGAATTGTCTGGTTTCTTCTGATTTTAGCAAAGTAAGCTGCATCTTCAGCTTCGAATTCATCATCTCTATCATAAGCAGTATTTTTAACTACAACTAAGTCGCCTCTACTACGGTTATAACCAATAGCACCTTTTACAGATTCTTCGGCATCCTTTAATTCCTTTTCGGTAAGAGGAATGTATTCACGCTTAATTGAACCATTTTCAATAATTACATTTCCCTTATCATCTTTAGGTTTACGCCACTTACCATCAATATTTACAGAAACAGATATTCGATCAATTTTTGGGGAAGAAATTTCTGAAATCTGTTTAGTATTAATTACATTATTCTGTGTAACGCCAGTTTCTGTTGATTTTCCAATTACATTAGACATATCAGAATAAACTGGAGGAGTCTGACCTTCAACACCAGCAGGACCTTCAGGATTATATCCAGTTCCCTGCCACTCTTTTGTTACAGTTTGCTGAGAAATTGGAAGAGTATCTCTGTATTCTGAATCATCATAAGGTGTATCTGGATTATCTTCTTTGATTACAATTGGAGAATACTCTGTAGCTTCACTAGAACGCTGAGACATATCCATTTCAATAGAAATAACCATTTCTCTACAGCGGTCCTGTCCATAAGTACTCTGTAAGGCCTTTAAGATTCTGGCACGAAGTTCAACTTCCTGTTTTCGGATTAATTTCTGTTGTTTTGCAACTATATCAACCCTATCACTTTCTGCCATACCCTCAAAATCATTTATCTGATTACCTTCTGTATCAGTGATGATGAGGTTTTCGGCTTTAAGACCTTCTACAGCAGATAAAATCAAACGCTGAATACCAAGAATTCTATTTCTGTCCTGGAGCAAAGAGCTGTTTGAATTAACTTTTAAGATAACGGATGCAGAAACAGGTTCCTGATCAGCTGTAAAAAGTTGTTTTTCTGGCAATACGATATTTACATCGGCCATCTGAACATCAGCAATTGCTTCAATATGTTGTTTTAATTGTTTTTGAATTGTATTTTTGAGCTTTACATTCTGATCTGCATCTGTAGTAGACCAGCTTCTATCATAAAAACCTGCCCAAGGGTCAACACTAGAAGGTACAAGGTTTTCACTAATAAGGATTTCTCGCATTCTTCTTGCAGTTGAATCATCAGCAACTGTAATATAACCATTATCATCAGATGATGCATTAACATTTTCCTGAGATAATCTGTCCATGATTCTTGTAAGAGATGTGCTGTCAGTTACAGGGGCATTAAAAAGGCGTACTGCAGCGGGCTTTGCAGAAAGCCTAGCCGTAGCAATAATCGCAATAATTATAACTATAATAATGCCAAATAATATGACTTTTTGAATTGGTTTCCACTTGGACCAAAGCGATTTAAGCTTGTCCAAAACCTTTTTAAGCCATTCGTTCATCTGTCCCCTCCCGTGAACGAATTTCTAAAGAAATTTATAATAAATTCAATTGATTATAACATAGGAGTATAAATTTGACAATGATTTCGTTATATAATGCGATTTTTAAGAAAACTATCTTGTTGTTGTAATTTCGTTCCAACCACTTACAAGACGGTCAATTACAGTCTGAGCAAGATTCAAACTCATTCTAGCTTTTGACATTGCAATTGTAACATCATGTACATCAATACTGTCAGGATCTGTGATCAGTTTTTCCTGAATATTTGAAACTTCCAACTGCTGATTATTTACAGTATTCATAGCTTCCAGTAAATAATCCTGAAAAGATTTATTCTGACCTGCAGGAGTGATTGAGGCAGCCTGACTTTCAGAAGTAAGGCTTTTTACCTTTGGAACTGGACCTGTGCCTGCAAGATTGTAAGTTAAAGGTTGTATTTTTTTATTTCCAAAATGTTGAACATTTGTACGGTTCATCTCTAAAGAACCAAATTCTGGCATTATCATTGACATTTCCACCCTACCTTAGAGTTTACACCCCTTATCTTCCAATATCAAGTGCGGCAGTAAACATGTCTTTTGCACCATCAATTACTGTTGCATTTGCTTCATAGGCACGAGAGGCAGAAATCAAATCAACCATTTCGTTTACAATATTTACATTTGGATATTCTACATAACCTTTATTTGGACCAGACTGAATTGCATCAGGATGATCTGGATCATAAACAAGACGCCCTTGAGAAGTATCTTTTACAATTTCCAATACTTTAACACCCTTTCCAGGACCATTATCAAGATTTGAAGGAGTAAAAGGCATTCTCCACTGTGGATTTGAATCTGCTACAGGGCGGAGAATTACTGAAGACTTTTTAAAAGCCCCTCCTTCCTGAGTTCTTGTTGTACTTGCATTCGCAATATTATCTGAAATTACATCACTTCTAAGACGTTCTGCAGCCATTCCTGTTGCTGCAATATTTATACTGGTAAACATTCCCATGACGGTTTTCTCCTTTTATTAGGTTCTAGGTTTTAGGTTCTAGGTTATAGGGACTAAAGACCTAACACCTAGCACCTAGCACCTAGCACCTATTTTTTCATTGCAGTTGTAACTTGATCAAATTCAAAACTGGTCAGTTGAGTCAGCATTCGGTACTGCATCTGAATCTGAAGGATGTTGTTTGCTTCATATTCTGCATCTACATTGTTACCGTTTGCTTTTGATGTTGAGGTATAATCCAGTACACGTCGAGGCTCAATTGAACGGTAATCAATTGGTGTGTTGATTTGCATATGACGTGGATCTGTTGTTGCAAGGTGGAAGGAATTCTTTGCAATTTCTTCTGATTCAAAAGCTTTTTTCAGTTCGCTTTCAAAATTTACTGTTGAACGTTTAAAATTTGGAACTTCACTGTTTGCCAGGTTGTTTGCAGAAACCTGATAACGCAAGGAAGTAACATCCATTTCACGCTGTAATAAATCTACAGCACGGGTAAAAGAATTCATACTATATCCTCCTGAAATTTTCAGTTTACATCTCTTTCATTTTCGGAAAATTAAATTAAAGGTTTAGAAAAAAGAATTGAAATATTAAATTTAAAATTCCAAGCCCCCTTTTATTTTTTTCTGCGGATAATTAAAATTAAAGTATGGCACTTATAAAACTGAACGAAAACATTTCTTACCTGCCCGCAAGCAAAGATCCTTTTTCTGCAGATGTTGTTTTTATTAAAACAAACAAGGCAACCTGGATTTTTGATGTAGGAATGGGTAATCCATCTTACGAAGAAATAAAAAAAATCAATGATAAAAAAAATGTGGTCATTTCTCACTTTCATCCAGACCACCTTATGAACCTTGTAAGAATTTCCTGCGATAATCTTTATCTTTCAAAATATACAAAACACTACACTTTAAAAGGCTCTGTTATTTCGGAGGAAACAACTTTCGATGAAGAACCTCAAATCACGCTTGTTCCAATTCCTTCAAGTCATGCAAAAGGCTGTCTGGCACTAGTATGCGGAGACTATGCTTTTATGGGTGATTCAACTTACGCGAAAGAAAAAATCGGAAATCACACCTACAATGCCCAGCTTTTAAATGATATGATAAAGGTGATGGAGGAACTTCCTGTAAAATATTTTTGCCTTAGCCATGACAAAAATTTTGTTCAGAAAAAAGAAGATGTAATAAAACTCTACAAAGACATTTATTCCCGCCGCAAACCTGACAATCCAACAATCAGTGTAGAGGACTTTTTTAATCCGGACGGAAGTGTAAAAGAATGCTAAAAAGAACCTTATCAATTTTAATCATTTCAACTTTATCAGTCTGCCAGCTTAGTTTTGCAAAAGGCAAGTCTGATTCATGGGATGATGTAGAAATTGATTCCAGTGAAGCGTCTGCATTAGAACTCGAAATTACAAAAAAGGAAGAAATACATATACCTGAAAAACTAAAAATCTTTCAGGAGGCCTACCCCGATATCACATTCGAATCTGAATGGGAAGATGAAGTAAAAGACTGGAAAATCACAATGACATTGGGAGAAAAAGAAATAACTCTTTATTGGGCAAACGGAGCCATGCTTCCAGAAGATGAACTTAAAAACAAGGATCTTTACTGGTCGCTTTTATATGAATACGATTACCGAAAACCTCTAAAAGACCCAGCCAATTTTACCCCACAAGAAATAGAAGAAATTAAAAAATTTGGTTCCGACGAAAACCGAAAAAGTCAGGCCGGAACACCCATGTTCTTTTTTGATGAAATTTATGACTCAAAAACCCGGGGAAAACTTGAAAGCCATATAAAAGGCATTTCATTTTTAGGTTTCAGGGTGAATGTACACGAGCGAATTGTACAGCCACTAAAAGAAGTTGAAACTAAAATTAATGAAGCTGCAAAAACTGATAAGGAAGTTGCTGATTTTGTAAAAAGCATTTCAAAAAATGAAGCATACTACTGGCGGGTTATAGCAAACACAAACAGAAAATCTTTTCACAGCCTTGGAATTGCAATTGACATAAGACCAAAATCTTACAAAGGGAAAGAAGTCTACTGGTCATGGACAAAAGACAAGGATCCTGATGGCTGGATGCTGACACCACTTAAAAACCGCTGGATGCCTCCTCAGGCTGTAATAGACATTTTTGAAGATCAGGGATTTATCTGGGGCGGCAAGTGGATTATTTTTGATAACATGCACTTTGAATATCACCCGGAATTAATTCTTAATGCTCGTTATGAAGCTGAGTCTTTTTAGTATAGAAAAAGTTTAAAGCGGCCATTGCAATAATAATCAGATACCCGATAACACTTAAATAATCTGGCAACTGCCCAAAGAAGACGAAACCTAAAATTGTAGAAAAAATTATCTGAGAATAATCATAAATTGAAATCTCTCTGGCAGGTGCGTGATAATAAGCCGCAGTAATTGTAAATTGACCTCCAGCAGCACAGGCCCCCGCCCCACACAGACACAAAAACTGATTCAGGCTCATAGGATTATAACTTGTAATCATGTAAGGAATTGAAAGCATCATAGAAAAAGCAGAAAAGAAAAAGATGATGATTTTGCCATTACATTTTAAAGCACCAAGTTTTCTTACACAGGCATAAGCAAGCCCTGCTCCAACTCCGCCAATAAAACCTGCAAGAGATGGTAGGGTTTTTGAAAAATCCATGCTTGGTTTTACAATTAAAACAGAACCCAAAAAAGCAATTATGATAGCAACCAGAGGAAGAGGCTTTATCTTTTCTTTCATCAAAATAAAACTGAATATTATGGCAAAGAAAGGAGCCATTTTATTTAAGATTGCGGCATCAGACAGTACAAGACGGTCAACGGCATAAAAGTTTCCGAATATACCAATAGAGCCGGAAATTGCCCTGATAAAAAGATAGAGGAGACATCCTTTTGGAATAGAAACTGCAGACTTCCCGCTCTTTTTGTAGTCGAGCAGGAGACCTGCAAAAGCAATGATAAAAGCAACTGCATTTCTAAAAAAAGCTTTTTGAATAAAGGAAATATCTCCAGCAAGACGGATAAACACCGCCATTAAAGCAAAACAAAAAGCAGAAGAAATTATAAGGATTATTCCCTTGCTTGTATTAGAAATACTCATCTCTAAAAGACCTGACTAAAAATCAAAAATGCAGAACTAAAGAATGTAACGAGACAAATCTTCACTCTGAGTAATATCAGTAAGTTTAGAATCTACATAAGCAGAATCAATTGTAATTGTTTCACCCTTATGTTCGTCTGCTTCAAAGTTGATATCAGCAAGAACTTTTTCCATAATTGTATGAAGACGTCTTGCTCCAATATTTTCATTTGTAGCATTTACTTCTTCTGCAATAACACTCATGCGGTCAATTGCATCTTCTGTAATATCAAGTTTAACACCTTCAGTTTCAAGTAAAGATGTATACTGCATGATAAGAGAGTTCTTAGGTTCCTTTAAGATGCGTTTGAAGTCTTCTTTATTCAAAGAATCAAGCTCTACGCGCAATGGGAAACGACCCTGAAGTTCAGGAATTAAATCACTAGGAGCAGCAACAGAGAAAGCACCAGCCCCTATAAAGAGGATATGAGTTGTGTCAATCACACCGAACTTTGTATTTACGTTACTTCCTTCTACAATTGGCAGAATATCCCGCTGAACACCTTCGCGGCTTACATCCTGACCATGCCCTTCTCCATGAACGGCAATTTTATCAATTTCATCAATGAAGATAATTCCACTCTGTTCAACACGTTTTTTAGCTTCATCAGCAACCTTGTCGTGGTCAACCATATTATCAAGAACTTCTTCTGTAAGGATTTTACGGGCTTCCTTGATAGTTACAGAACGTTTTTTACCTCTGCGTCCACCACCGTTAATCATGCTCATAATTCCCTGCATGCTGTTCTGAAGGTCATCAATTGAACCACCGGCAATAATTTCCATATTTGGCATTTGCTGAGGACGATTTACAACCATATCAACTTCGCGTTCTTCCAGAAGGCCATCTCTAAGCATCTGACGGAACTTTTCGCGAGTATGATTTTCACGTTCTTTTTCAGCAGCATCTTCATCAACTTTCTGAGCTTCAGCGGCAGCCTGATTTGCAGCATTAAGTTCGGCCTGCATTTCTTCTGCAGCCTTGTTCAAATCTATTGTAATTTCATTAGGATTTGACTGAGATAAAAAGCCCATAGGAATTACAGAATCTTTTTTATCTTCTTTCTTTTCAGATTTTTTTCCGCTGCCAGGAACAAGCAGATCAAGAAGTTTTTCTTCTACAATTGAAACGGATTTTTCACGAAGCTGATCTTCCATTTCAGCTTTTACATCATTATATCCAACAGCCATAAGATCGCGAATCATACTTTCTACATCGCGACCAACATATCCAACTTCTGTATATTTTGTAGCTTCAACTTTTAAAAAAGGAGCCCCGCAAAGTTTAGCAAGACGTCTGGCAATTTCAGTTTTACCACAGCCAGTTGGTCCAATCATCATAATATTTTTAGGAGCAACTTCATCACGAATTTCTTCCGGCAACTTAAGACGGCGGAAGCGGTTACGGAGAGCAACTGCAACGGCACGCTTAGCCTTTTCCTGCCCTATAATATATGAATCAAGTTTTTCTACAATCTGTTTTGGTGTAAGATCTGATTTATTTTCGATATTTTCCATGTCTTAAATATAATGATTTAGAAGACGGTAGGCAAATAAAAAAGTGGCTTATCTCTCCTAGAAAAAACAACACCATCTCCATTGTAATAAAGAGAACCAAGTCTGAATTGAGATTTAGTTTTTTCCCAAAAAATACTGTCCAAACCTAAAGCATCATTCTTACTGAAAGAATCATTCATATCAGCCGCTTCATTCTGTTCAAAAGACTCTTCGTGACTAACTTCTTCTCCAAATACAAAAAGCTGGAGTACAAAGGCTGCAATCAGAATTAATAATATTTTTTTCATAAAATTATCTCCCATTTGATTCTTTTAATAGTTGAAATTTGAAAAATCAATGTACTTGTATAAGATAAAACTCTCCGTACCGTCTAAAATCATGACTGAATCAAAATGGTGGTATTTTCCGTCATAGTCGTTCCAGAAAATTATTACATTATATTTTTTTAGTATTTCATTAGTGATTCCAAAATCCTCTACAAGACCTTCATCTTCATGTGCAAGATCTACTTCAAAATAATCTAAATTTACATTATCCACTTCATATTTTTTTTGATTATAAATAAAGTACTGAGGAAGATTTTTACTTATTTCTGAAATTACCTTTGAGGAAAGCTTATAACAGTCAAATTCATAGTCATCATCTTCATAAGCATTATAATGATTGAAAGTATAAGAGTTATAAATATCAAAAGAGAATGTGTCATTTGAAACCCACGGAGATTTTGTATTTATTGCTATATAAGCACAAGGCCCGAATACAATAATAATAATCAAAGCTAACCAGAATAGTTTATCTACTAATTTGTCATTTTTCTTTTTGCTAGTTTCTGAGCTTTCAATAACATTCGCAATAGCAATATTTTTTATTTCTTCCTTATTTTCTTTTATATCTTGTTTGTCTACTGATACTATATCATTGATTGTTTCATCAGTATTTGAAACTCTATCAACATCAGCCGCATTTTCGTCAGCGTTTTCAAACTTCTCTTGAGTTTCTTCGTCAATACTGCTTTCATTACTAAAAGTCTTCTCATCCGTAATATCATTATTTACTTTCTCTTCATGAACTTTATACCCGCAATTTGAACAGAAAACTGCATCGTCATCTAATTTTACACCACAAGCTACACAATACTTTGCAGTAAAAACATCAGAAAGTTTTTTACCGCAATTCGTACAGAATATTGCATCATTATCTAATTTACTTCCGCAATTTTTGCAAAACATTGTTTTCTCCTCGACCAATATTACTTAAAAATATTCTTAACGCCTCTGGCAGCTGTTTTTACTATAGAACTCTTATAATCTTTCTTAAAACCACATTTTTTACAAATATAAGTTACAGTTTTATTTCCAAAAGCAGCCCCTCCAATTACTCCAACAGGACCTAGAAAAAGCCCTCCAACGAGAGCCTTACCCAAAGTATTTCCTGCTCCTGATGTTTCATTTTCCATTCCCCAGATATTTCCACAATTAGGGCAACGGTTTGGAATGCTCTCTTTTTCTGAAATCTCTTGGGTAGCAGAAAAAGTTGAAGCCGAAGTTTTTAATCTTTGAATACCATTGATTATCTTCTTTTTTGCACCGATACTTTCAATTCCTATTTTTTCTAAATCAGATTCTGTCAGAGTCATCAGAACATCAAGAGTATTCAAGTCCTGTGTTTTCAGTAAGTCTTCGTACGATTCAAGACCGTTTTGTACAATCCATTCATGAAAATTGAATACTTCTGCATTTTCACCATCAATTACAACTGATTCTGACTCTGATTTAGTTTGCTGGCTAGCTGATTGAGGACTTCCACATAATGGACAGAATTTCGCAGTATCACTAATTTCTTTACCACAATTACTACAATACATTTTGCACTCCAATTAAAAATCCCAGTTTACAAGAGGTAAGTCATCCTTATCCTTAAAGGAACCGCATAAAATCATTATGAAGTCCACCAATATCCACACAGCCCAGACCAATCCAAGCATTAGGAAAAAAATTCCTGCTTCTGGAAAATCAACAGCGATACAGATTAAAGCAATAAAAAATGAAAATCCAAAAATTATTTGCCAGACAGCAGAAGACTTTTTTCCTACATAAAAACGATGTGCACCAAATTCTCCCAAGAAAAAAGCAAGCAAGGCAGCAACAAGACGAGATTTTGATGATTGAGTTGGATTATACGGAGCAGTATTATTCTTTGTTTCAAATTGAGATATTCTGTTTACAGGTTGCTGACTATTTTTATTTATATGCTCTTCTACCGAAATTGATGCAGAAACAGGACTACCACAGGCTAAACAAAATTTAGCTCCATCAATAAGTGGTTCTCCACAATTTTCACAAAACTTCTTGGTGTTAACTGATTTTTCTTCAACAACGTTACAGTTTTGTTCAGCTGATTTTACTTGAACTGGCTGAATTTCAACTCCACCATTTAGTTGTTCATTTACTGATATAGGTCCTTCTTTTGTTTCACCTTGTAAATCTATTGAATTGTGAAACAATTGCTTTCCACATCTGGAACAAAATTTCACCCCTTCTGCCAATTCTTTTCCACAGTATTTACAGAACATATATAACTCCTGCTTTATAAATATAATAAAAACCATTCATTACTTTTTTATTAATTCATCGCGATTTATCCAATGACTATTTTGTTTTTCTTTTTTATGGTCGTTTCCTTTTGCAGAAGAAAAAATACAAAGAGAAAGTGCAAATGCACCAAGTAAAAGTACAATACCAACTTCCCATCGTAATGATTCAAAATATGTAAAATCAATATTTTTAGATTTTATACAACGAAAAAAAATTATTCCTGTATAAAATAAAAACATCAAAAATGACGCAACCATCAATGCAATAGATGTAATCATTGTAATTTTTGATACTGAATAATCGTATGCTTGCAAAGATAAAGGACAACAACAAAATTCATTTTTGTCATTAGTGTTAAGAATTACCTTATACAAATCTCCTGAAAATTCTTGTTCCAGTTCATCAATATGACCTTCCCAATTCTTTTGCCAGAATTTTGAGCCTTTATTCATTAGAACCCAACAGAGAGAAAAGAAATAGCAGAAGAATGCTGTCACTGCCAGTGCAAAAAGAGAAAAACCTGGTAATTTGTATAATTCAGGAATAGAAAAATCTCTGTTTTCATTTCCAAATAGCATTCCAATTAGTGCAAAATGAGCTGTAAAAGCAGCTAATATAAAAGCCCAATAGTAAGTTGCTCTTTGCCAGAACAAACCAATTTCAAACTTTCGTATATCATGGGCTTTTTCGTATGCTTCCTTACGTTTTTCCAGTTCGTTTTTTGTAGCATCTGAAGCATCAATTTTCATTTGTTTCCAATAGTTTGTATTTGACATCGTTTATACTCCTATTTTTTTTCTCCCTGTTTAATTACTTCCTTTAATTATTTCTTCAATTTCTTCCAATTCGGGAAAAATGATATTTTTAGTCCACTTAAGAAACTTTTTTCTTACATCATCAATCCAATTATTATAAACAAGGTAATTAACACCATCTAAATTAATCAATTCGGGATAGTAAACGTCTTTTCCGTTTGAAGCCTTTTGCATCACTTCTTTATCCATTCCTTGCAAAACAGCTTTTAAAATCGGGCATTTTTCATTTTCATTATTCTGCCATGTTACTCCAAACAGATTTTCTGAAATAATTGGATTTGTAAGCAAAGTATGAATCTCTTCTACCTTTCCGTGTGTTTCAAGTGCTTTTAGACACCTGAATACGAACTCTTTATTATTTATTCTGTCAGCCATAAATCTATTCTCCTTTGAGAACATTAGTTTGCATTGCGTATAATCCGGAAGCCAATAAATGTATTAAAGCCATCTCCATCACCTCCAGGCCAATCATTGCTAAAAGAAACATCATAGACATGGTCATATCCTTCAGGAGCAACTGATCCTCCTCGTATATTGCAATTATCTGTATTGTAATATTGATTTTTTCCCCAACATAATTCAGAAACATTGCCTGACATATCAAAAAGTCCAATAGAATTTGAGTTCTTTGTCATTACCTTATGAGGACCATTTGTCCATGCAACTGATTCTAAAGAATTACTTCCGCTATATACATATGTATCTTTATTTTTTCCGCCTTTTGCAGCATATTCCCATTCAGATTCTGTCGGCAATCTATACCCATTTGCTTTAAAATCACAAAAATAGAGACTTCCTTCCTTTATGTAACAAGGCTGCAAGTTCTCCGCTAAACTTCTTTTATTACAATACTCAATAGCTTTATTTATAGATATACAATCTATAGGATAATCATCTCCTAAATGTTTTGTATATTTTGTTGGCAGAGTAGTCATATATGCAAACCACTCTTTTTGTGTAACCTCGTGAATGCACATATAAAAACTTGAAACATTTTCTTTATGAATGGGATTATCTCTATATCTGCCGCTTCCCATATAAAAAGAACCACCTTCTACTAATATAAAATCTTTAATATTTTTTTTCTTATCAATTACAGAAATAACCTTATTATCATTCTGTACAGACTTTAGTCCGTCAGCACTAAAATATAATTGAAATATTATACTATTTTCTAATTTCACAGCTTGAAAATATCTTATCTCATTCTCAGCACGGCATATAACAAACACAGTTCCATAATCTTTCAATATTTTTGTCGCATATTGTAACTCTGTCAAATTGTCATTTTCTATAAAATATGTATTTATCAGTTTTGGTTTTATTAATTTCTCCTGCCAATACTCTGGATATGAATTACTGTCATAGAATTTACCCTTGTCACTCTCATAGTATATGTATTCCCATTCTTCAGACCATGGATTCGATGTATAAGGAAAGAATACTTCAGTTCTTATTATTCTTTTTTCTTCGTAGTTTTCTATTTTTTTATTCACTGTATTATCTACATTATCTTTTGACACAATGAACTTCACATCTTTGTCATTTTTTGAAATCGTACCACTCCAGACACACAAAATCTTCTTAGTTTCCACTTGAACGGCTTTTAAGGTAAACTTCCAACCAGATGAAAAATCTTCAATCTTACCTAAAACTACACAATCCGCACCAAGAGAATTTCCTACCGACTGAATCGTTACATCACTCACTTCACCAGAGTTTTGATATTCAAATTCTTTTTTGATAAGTGAAAGAGTAAATTCATTTCTTTCTGCGACAGATGTCTTTTTAAGATTATTTACAAAGCTATAATTTAGCTCAGAATAAATATAATCACTTAAACTTTCTGAATCAGATTGAACATCTACAACTACCACGGTATTTATATTGCCATCTATTTTCTTGCATATTTCAGCACTTCCATTGCTTATTGCCTCCTGCAAGCTGTAAGTCTTTGCAAAAAGCGGAATTGCCATCAAAATTGCTAAAAGACAAATTGTAAATTTCTTCATAAAAACTCCTGCCTTTATTGTTCCTTAATTTTTTCTACTTTAAACATGCCTCTACAAATTCCTCATCCAAGACATTCTTTATTCTGGAAAGTGCCATTTTTCTAACTGTAGCTGAATTAAAGGCTGAAACCTTTTCAAGTGATTTTGAAAAAGACGAGACAACTTCTTTTCCATTAGAAATGACTACAGAAATTTGAGGATAAATTGAATGAATGTTTCCTATAATTTGTTCTGCAATATCAACATCCACACTCATAATATGGTTTTCATTAGTTTTACAAACTGAAAAATCTGAATCAGATACAAGACTGCTTATTTTTGCATAAATTCGCTCATCGGAATCGCCTTTTATATTTATTTTGATTCTGACTTCATGTTTTAAGATTTGAGACATCTGCTTTAGCTCATACAGTTCTTCCATCATATTTGTATATTTTTCACAACGATTTGGAAAAATAAAAAGAGCCATATAATACAATTCCTCAAAATTGGAAACTGCTGACATTAATTTATTTATATTGATTATTGCCTTTAATCCATTTTGATTTCTTACTTGATTTATGCTTTTCGAAATAGAAAAAAACTGTATATTCAGTTTAGGCTCCAGAATGCTCCATGCCTCTTCCCTTGAAATATAAGAACACACAATATAACTCTTATTATCAGAATCAAAATAAGGCTCTGTATGATTTATACCAAACAGCTCAATATGAGATTTTATAATTATTTCTCTAGACAGGCTTTCTTTCGTTTCATCTGTATTTGAAAGATTTTGAGTTGCTCTTGTAAATGAAGATATTTCCCGTGAAAAATAAGAAGCAAGATTTCCGTCTGAAGCAGAAACAGCCATCTCTTTTGTGGCTGCATACCCCAGACTGACAATATATCTTTCAGACGGAAAAACTTGAGATATTGTAAAAGAATCTGCCCATAAAGGCTTTTCGTGCCTTGCTGTGGAAGCACACGATATACAAAAAATCGCTACAAAAAAACAGAAAAGTAATTGAGCAGTTTTTTTTGTTTTAGTATGAATAGGCATCTGTAAAGCTACCATCAGTAACAGAATCAATCAGATCTTCAGTAACCTTTGCTTTGAGATATGCAGCTTCCGTTGCTGTTTCGTCTATTCCTTTAAGGGCTTCCTTTAACTGATTATTAAAAATCTTTTTATCCATTCCCCATACGGCATAGTACTCATAAAATGTTTCTATTGTTTCACCATCATCATCAACAAGTTTATTCTTTGTCCAATAGCTTGCAACTTTTTCCAGTCCAGAAAGCCTTACATTTGTCAGAGATACGCGGAACATATTCAATGTTTCCTGCAAATCTTCGTTATCACTGCCTTTCATTGTTGCTTCTACAGATTTTCCAGCAACTCTTTCCATTATACCAGCAACTTCTGTTTCAATTTTTACTAAGTCAGCCCATTGCTCAATATAATTAAGTTTATTACCACGGTTAGTTACTACAAACACCTTTTTATTTTCTACGCCCGGCATTGATTTTGATAATACCTTTTCCGAATACTGACCTTCGCCTATAAGTTTTACCCATTCAGGAATTTCTGATCCAAATGTCGCTCCCTGATAATCAATTAAGACTCTTTTTCCAGTATCAACTTTAGAGCCCTGTCCTTTTATTCCAGAACCTTTTGTTTTTGTTGTAGCACATCCTATAAAAGCAAAAATAGATGCTGTAAGAACCAGCAAACCAAGTAATTTCTTCATAAAAAATCCTCCAATATATATAAGCAATAGCTTATGAAGTAATCATTATAAGCTATAGTTTATAACTTTTCAATTCAAATACCTTTATTCTATATATATGCCACTTAATAAAGCCGTAGCACAAACTGTGCGCGAACTACGACAAAACAAAGGGATTTCTCAGGAAAAACTAGCTGATGCCATTGATTCACATCAGGTATATATTTCTGAGATTGAAAATGGCAAAAAAACACCTTCTCTAGAAGTTATTTATAAAACAGCAAAATTTTTTAACATTTCATTAAGTGATTTTGCAGCCCTTATTGAAAAAAACATGAAATAAATCTGTTTTAGACAAAAAGTTCAAACTTTTATTTACAATCTTTTATCAAAGATTTTCCTGCAACCTTCCATATTTCATCATTTATTTTATCAATATCATAATCCTGATTTGAAATATGCTGTTTTACAATTCTATCAACAGGATTTCCTTCTTCAAAAATAAATCCAGCACTCGAAAGTAAAGTTTCCGTCTGAGCCAGAGTAAGTCTCATTCCAATTGCAAGTTGTATTACTGTCTCTTTATGAGGATGATAATTTTTATTTTTTGATGATCTGATTTTTGAAAAATTCTGCTTACTCATTCCGCAGTTTTTATAAATAAGACTTATATCTGCAATTCCATTCAGAGAATAATTACTGATATAGAATTCCAAAGTTTCCTTAAAAGTTCTCTTTGTCTCAATTATTTTTGGTGTGATTGAAAGCTTTAAATCTGCACCATTTTCATTAAGAATTTTTACCGCATCAAGTGCATTTGCATAGATTGCATATATTAAAGCCGTAAAATTATTTTTTGAACGTGCATTTACATCAGCTCCATACTTTATCAAAAAAGACATTATTTCTGTTTCATTCAAAAATGCAGCCAGCATAAGAGGTGTAAAATCATTTGAATCAGAACAATCTGGAGAAATACCATTTTCTAAAAGAAACTTTACAATTCCTGTTTTTCTCTGACTTACAGCAACCATAAGAGGGGACCATTCAGAAGCAATACCAGGCAAGTCTTTATGTCCGATTTTTTCGAACATTTGAAGAAGTTTTGCTGAATAATTGGTCTGAAGTTTAGCAAAATCAAGAAGTTCAGAAAGAAAGACGATATAAGGTGTTCCTTTTCCATTTTCATCTTCCTTATAATAATTCAAAACTGCACTTCCATTACTAAAAGTGAATGACCATTTTGTCTGGTGGAGAATCATTTTATCCCGAACTTCTAATGATAACTGAGGATTGTATCGATAGTCTGTATAAACAGGAAGCCGGCACCCAAGATTCTGAAGTTCACTTTTTAAGACTTCAGAACTGCTTGTCATAATATATTCATATTCTTTTCCATTGATTCTTATTTTCTCAATGAATTTCTCTTTATGCATTTCTTCCAGATTCATAATTTAATTATACAAGGATTTTTTTTACTGATGGTAAACTTTTCGGCGACTTTTGATTATCTGAGCATACATCATTACCACCGGGAGAAAATCTTTTTCATGCAAGACTTCCCCTTTCTGATATTTAAAAAGCATGGCTGATACTTCAGAATTATAAAAAATCTTTTTACCTGTATCAAAAGCTAATTGTTTAGCAAGAGCCATTTCGTGCCGCATGCATACAAAAGTTATTACAGGTGCGCACATCTTTCCTGGAATGTATTTTAATCCTACAAGTCTGTGAGTTCCTTTATCATCTGAAACTAAAAAATCTGAAGTTTTGATTTTTTTGTCCAAATCGGACTGAACAGATGTTGGAATTAAAAAAGGTTTCTGATTTGCATATAAAATTAATAATTGATTCATTTTTTCCCCTGAAAAAAACATAAACACAATAATATCATTCAGGGGATTTTTACTGGTCAACTAAAAAGCGACTATTTGTATAAATCACTACTCCAGCGTCTCAACAGTCAAATTTTGATTTGTGTAAATACAAATACTACCTGCAATTTTTAGAGAACGCTCAGCAATTTCCTTAGCGCTCAAATCCGAAGAGTCAAGATAAGCGAGGGCCGCAGAATAAGCGTAATTGCCGCCGCTGCCGATTGCAATTGCATCGTGTTCTGGTTCAATTACGTTTCCATCACCACTAATCAAAAGGATCTGTTTTTTGTCAGCAACAAGGAGCATAGCCTCAAGTTTCTGCAAAGTACGGTCTGTACGCCATGCCTTAGCAAGTTCAACTGCAGAACGCATGATATCACCATTATATTCTTTTACTTTTGTTTCAAATCTATCTAAAAGTGTAAAAGCATCTGCAACAGAACCAGCAAATCCTGTTAAAATCTTTCCATCATAAATTTTTCGAACTTTGCGAGAATTTCCCTTACAAACAGTTTCTCCCAAAGTGCACTGACCATCGCCAGCCATAGCAACCTGTCCGTTTCGTCGAACAGCTAAAATTGTTGTGCTTCTAATTTTTGTTTTATTTCCCATATCTAAAAATATAATGATTTCAGAGGTTGTAGGCAAATAAAATGATGATTAATTTTAAGAATGTGGATGTGCCTTGTTATAAATATCAATTAATTTTTCGGTAGTTATATGAGTATATCGCTGGGTTGTACTGATACTTGAATGCCCCAGCATTTCCTGAACAAGACGCACATCAGCCCCATTTCCAATCATAGTAGTTGCAAAAGTGTGGCGGAAGGAATGAGGATTTACATGATGATTTGTACCCTTAGCTCCAGAATATTTTGAAATTATAAAGCGGATTCCTCCAACAGACATTGCATTTCCCTTCTGATTCACAAAAACTTGTCTTGTTGGTTCAGTGATATGTTTCTCCACCATCAATTTGTTTCTATCCTGCAAGTATTCTGCAAGGGCCTTTCTAGACTCTTCTGCGAAAAACACCTTTCTCTGTTTATTTCCTTTTCCTGTAACAATTGCAGAATGATAATTATCCATAAAATCATCTAGTTTTAGATTTGTAATTTCACTGATTCGGCAGCCGGATGAATACAACATCAAAAATAAGGCTCTGTCCCGGCTTTCCCAGAGAAGTTCATTATTTTCAGGTTCAGAACACAATTCCTGAACTTCTGCCTGTGTCATAAAATTTGGAACTCTTTTTGGCAATTTTACAGTTTTTAAATCTAAGGCAGGATTTTTTTTGATATAGCCAAATTTCAGTGCATATGAAAACATAGTTCTTACAGCAGCTATAAATCTGTTCACGCTGGCTGCAGCTTTTTTTTCTTTAGATAACTGACCGATTGATAAAAGAAGATTTTCCTTAGTGATTGTATTAATATCAAGCGTTGGAGACAGAAACCTCTGTAACTCTTTTAAATCATTTCTGTATCCGATTACAGTATTTTCTGAGAGCCCTCTTACGGCTGAAAGATAAAGCAAAAATTCTTCAACTAATTCCGATAAAATCATATTTATATTATCGGAAGAAATCGATGAAAACTCACTCAAGAAAAAAAAGTCTATCAAATTTCCATAAATCGTGTTATATTATCAGTATGAATGCTATGATTCTTGCAAAAGCAACGAATATCCTCAAAAATGCAGGCTGCACTGAAATCTATCTTTTCGGCTCACAGGCAACCGGAAAAGCCAATGATAATTCTGATGTAGATTTAGGCGTAAAAGGTTTGTCTCCAAAGCTCTTTTTCCGCATGCATTCAGACCTGGAAGAAGCCTTAAAAATGCCAGTTGATTTAGTTGATTTTGATTACCAGAAAGATTTTTTCGACTTACTTCAAAGAGTAGGAGAACTTAAAAAAATTGGATGAGATTACAAAAGAAAAGATAAATCTTGAAATCTCCAAAATTGACACTCTTGTAAGTAAATCTTCTCTTCTTCTTACAAAATGCAAAAATACAGAACCAGATTTTTTTGATTTAAATGCAGCGGGTTCTATTCTCCACTCCTTTTACAATGACCTGGAAAGCATATTCAAACTGATTCATAAAGCAACAGATAATACTCCACTCACAAGCACAATGTGGCACAGTGAACTTTTTCATTCTATGTTCAAAGAAACTGAAAAACGAAAAGCTGTTCTATCGCAAGATTTAGAAGAACCTCTAAAAGAATACCTGGGATTCCGTCATGTCTTCCGCCACTCATACGGCTACGAATTAGACTGGGAAAGATTGAGTCCTCTTTTTTCTGAAATGTCAGAAATTTGGCAGAGAATCAAAAATTGTCTTGTTGAATTTATAAATTAAAAAAGACCACCGCAAACACGATAGTCCCTAAAAAAAATGGATAATCAGTTTATGTATCACTTCCATTGCATATTATAGCCGCAATTACATATAAAGTTTCGCATATTCGAAAGGTATATCTATAAAACAAGAATCAATTTTATAAGCAAATGAAAACTAGAAATAATTGCTGTAGCATTTTTTCATATTATTTCATCCCAATCAAAGCCCAAATCTCGTTAATTCTTTTTTCTGAAAGCCCGACATCTTTGGCAAAACTTTTCCATTTTGAAATTCCTGCACGAACATCTTCTATTGTCGCCTTGACTTCCCTTGACGTAAGATTTCCAATTTTTGCACAGGTTTCAAAATCATCTTCTGTTATATTTTTTCGTTTTCCGTTTACCGTCATCTGATGACTCGAAGTCCATAATCCATTTGGGTTATAGGCAAAGGAAATGTCATAAGCAGGTGCCAGACTCCACTGCCCGCTTTTATCCATAAGGAATGAAATATTTTTTGTATGGTCATCACAGTTAAATGCAAAAATATTAAAAAGCATTCGTCTAAAAGCTTCTAAAGAATCCGTGTGATGAGCTCCTATCTGATTTAGGATTGAAAACAACTGCTCATAGCTGTAAAGCCCCGCCTGATTAAAATCAAAATGAGCAAGTGTGCACAAAGTCTGCATATGAAATTTATTTCCATTATCATCACGGTCAAATCGTTTTGTCATAAAATGAGAGTTTTTTCCATCATCAAGGATTCGGCATTTACTCATATTGATTCCAGCTTCCCTTGCCATTAGATAATAAGCATATTCAATGATTCCAAAATCCTCGCGGTCTTCATCTTCCTTATCTTTATTTCCCTCAACTCCGCTGAATTTAATCAGCCAGTGCTCAAAGCCCTTTGATGTTTCAGTTTGGCCGGAACGAACTTCATTTGTTTTCGGATTCCAGGCAATTACAGCCTTTGCCCTGGCACCTCCTGCAGAAGTCCCCACACTTATAATCTGAGCCAAGGCTGCATTCATCTGATACTTATTACATTCATCAAGGACAGTTTTAAGATTCTGCCGGTTCTTCAAAACAATTGAAGCAAGCTCTACAAGCACTGATACATTTACTTTTTCATCAACACTATCAGAGGAAATAACAGGATAATACTCCAGAGCCCCCATGCCGCGTTTTCCTGTATAACACAAGCGTTCAACTGCATTAAAAGATTCTGGAATTCGTCCCTGTTTTGCAAGCCAGACATCAATAATACTGTTACCAAATTTATCTGGAATAGAATCTGAAATTAAGCCGGGAAGTCCATGATAAGTTTCATAAGGAAGTTCCGGGAAGCGGAAAATACCCGGCTTAAGGGGCATTGTAATTGGAGCAACTTGAATTCCGCTTTGCAGGAAGGAAGGATTATATTCAAAATCAGCTGTTCGATTCTGATCATCAAGAGAAACGGCACCTATTGTTGTTCCCCAGAGCTTTACTTCGGCATTTGTTTTCATTCATCTTCTCCCCATTTCCAGCCATCTTTATATTTGGGGACAGCCGAAGCCACAGACCTAACTCTCTGACGTTCATGCTGATATTTTGAGTGAATCAACTCCATAGGACTGCTTTCAGAAGATGGAAGAAGAAGTTCAAGAGCGTTTAGGCAATCCAATTCACGCAGAATCTTAAGAATAGTTCCAAACTGAACGCTTTCGCCGCTTTCTATATTTGCAACCGTACCTTTTGATACGCCGGAAATTTCTGCAAGCTGAGCCTGGGTATATGACCTTCTTATGCGGGCAGACTTTATGCGCTTTCCAATTTCAATGAGAATATCTGAATCTGACAAACCTTTATTTATCTTCATCAGTATTACTGTACACCATTTTAAAGCGGTTGTAAAGTTAATTATCAAATTTTTGTTAATTACAACATATTACACAGGGTAATTACCATATTTTTGATATTTATCTTTTATCTACATCTGCACAGGCAATAATATTTACCCCTGTTCCAAGAATATCATAAATAAGGATATCGCCTCTTTTTACAGGAGCCTTACAAGAAGCACGGCGAACGACTTCCATGCACTGAAGCAGACTTGCCTTAGGCACTTCACCGGCAGTTTTTACAGGAACAAGAGGAAGCTGTCCACCCTCCACTTTTATTGTAGTTGTAAGAGTACGTGTTGGATTTATTAGTTCCTTTGCAGCATACTGTTCTCCGCGTTTGCAGCCGTTATCTTTTACGCTGAGAACCTTTTTCTGACCGCTGGCATTTGTTTCAACTTCAACTTCCATAGAACAGCCCATAGGACAGATTATGCAGGTAAGCGGAAGTTTTTCGATTTTTACCCCTGTAGTCTGACTTGTATTCTCCATCATTCTGCCACCTCCTGTGGAAGCTGGATTGAAACGGTAATATCTCCTCCAGCATTGGCAACCTGCTCTGGTGTAAGTTCAAGTACCTGCATTTCGCCAGGACGAACAACTTTCTTGCGTAACGATTTCAAAATCTCATTACCGCTTGAAACTTCAACATATACATCTTTATAAACATCAGTTACACGGAACATGATAGAAACATTTCCATCCTGTTTTCGAGATTCTATATACTGAGGCACGGTATAACGCACCCGGTTTCCAGGACGAAGAATGATTTTTTCACCACCTTCAGTTATTTTTCCCTGTACATATTTTGCAGCGTTTTCACCCGCTCTTAAACTTTCTGCCGTTACAAAATCAACCAGATCATGAACATGCACTGTGTTTCCGCAGGCAAAAATACCAGGAACGGAAGACTGCATATGCTCATTTACAACAGGACCACTTGTAGCAGAATCGATTGCAATTTTACAGCCACTGGCAATTTCATTTTCAGGAATCAGACCTACCGAAAGAAGCAGAGTATCACACTCTATAAATTCTTCAGTTCCTGCAATAGGTTTACGGTTCGAATCAACTGCCGCAACAGTAACACCTTCTACCCTTTCGCGGCCATGAATCTTTACAATTGTATGACTGAACTTAAGCGGAATATTAAAGTTTTCAACGCACTGAACAATATTACGACGCAAGCCCGAACTAAAAGGCATAACTTCACAAACAAGTTTTACTTCTGCCCCTTCCAGAGTAAGTCGTCTTGCCATAATCAAACCAATATCACCAGAACCAAGAATTACAACTTTCCGTCCTGGCATATAACCGTCTATATTTACAAAACGCTGAGCAGCTCCGGCAGTAAAAATTCCAGCAGGACGTGTACCCGGTATGATTAAGGCACCGCGAGTTCTTTCCCGACAGCCTGTGGCCAAAATTACTGCCTTAGCCCTGATTTTCATAAGTCCATCAATTGTATTAATTGCAGTTACACAATGCCCCTCTTCTACAGAACCACCTTTTTCGACTTCAAGAACCATGGTATCTACTTTATATTCAATTCCAAGCTCCTGAACCTGGTCAGAAAACCTTGCCGCATATTCAGGACCGGTCAATTCTTCACCAAAATAATGAAGTCCAAAACCATTGTGAATACACTGCAAAAGAATACCGCCGATTCTGGTATCGCGTTCCAAAATCAAAATACTGTCAGTTCCAGCTTTTTTTGCGGCAATTGCAGCTGCCATTCCAGCAGGACCACCGCCAATTACAACAATGTCATATTTCAATTCCATAAATCAGCCCTCCCTATCGAGTTCGTCCTGTCAAAATGTAAGAACATCCACCATTTTTAGTTACACTGGTCATTGGAATATTACATTCACGGCTGATAATTTCTGTAACACGAGGAGAACAGAATCCACTTTGACAACGGCCCATTCCAGCCCTAGTTCGTCTTTTTACACCGTCTAAATCGCGGGCTCCCAAAGGTGATTTAATAGCCGCAACAATCTCTGCTTCTGTAATTGATTCACAACGGCAAATCATACGGCCATACAAAGGATTTTCTTCAATCAACTGGGCTTTTCTTTCATCGCTTGCATTCTTAAAAGATTCAATTCCCTTTCGAACCGCAATAAAGTCCTTATTAGATTCAAACTTTTTGCCAGAAGCTTTTTCTACCAGAGAAGCAACATATTTTCCAATTGCAGGTGCAGCCGAAAGCCCTGGTGAACAGATTCCTGCTACATTAATAAAGCCTTTTACTTTATCATCTTCTTCTATAATAAAATCATTTACAGCACTTCCATCCGCATTATAGGCAATGGCACGAAGTCCCGCAAAAGAATTAATTACATTCCGCCTTGGAATATTTGGAATTGTCTTTTCAGATTTTTTGAAAACCTGATCCTGTCCCTGTGCAGTTGTTTCTGTAGCGTATTTATCATCTCCATCAGAAGCAGTTGGTCCTGAAAGAATATTTCCGTCAACAGTAGGAGTTACAAGGATTCCTTTACCCATTTTGTCTGGAGTTTGAAAAAGTGTATGACTTGCAAGATTTCCGCATTTATTATCCAGCAGATAATATTCACCCTTTCTAGGCTTGATGATGAAGTCACGGGCCCCCACCATTGCAGAAATTTTATCTGCAAAAAGACCGGCAGCATTTACCACAATTTTTGCTTCAATATCAAAACGGCCTGTATGAAGAATAAAATTATCTCCAGTTTTCTCTGGCACGGTGATAGAGTGCACTTCCTGCTCCATAAAGACTTTTACACCATTCATCAAAGCATTTTCTGCAAAAGCCCAGGTTGCCTGATATGGAGAAACGATTCCCGCAGTCTCAGAAAGCAAAGCCCCTACCGCTTCTTCAGAAATATTTGGTTCAAGTTTTCTCAGTTCTTCCTGGTCAATTATCCTAAGTTTTTCAACTCCATTATCCTTTCCACGTTGATAAAGTTTTTTGATATGTTCCATATCTTCATCACAAAAACCTACAACTAAAGAACCATTGTTTTTATAATCAAAATGAAGCTGCTGTGCAAGTTCAGGATACATTGCTGTTCCTTCAACATTTAGCTTTGCCATTAAAGTTCCGGGTTTTGCATCAAAGCCACCATGAATGATTCCTGAATTAGCTTTAGAAGTACCACAGGCAACATCATCAGCTTTATCAATCATACAGATATTTAATTTAGATTTTGAAAGTTCTCTTGCTATGCAGGAACCAATAATACCGGCCCCTATAATTGCTACATCGTAAATCAATACTTGCCTCCTGTTTTTTGGTTAGACTACTCTGCCCAGGCCTTGGCACGTTCTACAGCCTTTTTCCAGCCGGCATAAAGATTATCGCGCTTTTCATCGCTCATAGAAGGTTCAAACATATGTTCCGTCTCGCGGCGGCAAAGAATATCATCCTTACTCTTCCAGAAACCCACGGCAAGTCCCGCAAGATAAGCTGCTCCTAATGCAGTTGTTTCAACATTTTTTGGACGACAAACTTTTGTATTCAAAATATCAGCCTGAAACTGCATCATCACATTACTTACGCAGGCCCCACCATCAACATTAAGAGTATTAATAGGAGTTCCTGAATCGGCTACCATTGTGTCTAAAACATCGCGTACCTCATAGGCAATTCCTTCCAGAGCAGCACGGCAGATATGAGCCTTTTTTACACCACGAGTAAGACCAACAATTGTTCCACGGGCATACATATCCCAGTAAGGAGTTCCAAGTCCTACAAAGGCAGGAACCAGATAAGCACCATTGGAATCAGGCACAGATTCTGCAAGACGATCGATTTCAGGTGCACTCGATATCAGTTCCAGTTCATCACGCAGCCACTTAATAACTGCCCCACCAATAAAGACAGAACCTTCAAGGGCGTACTCAACTTTTCCGTTCATACCAAGGGCAATTGTTGTCAAAAGCTGCTTAGATTCGACAGGCTTATCTCCAGTATTCATAAGCATAAAACAACCGGTACCATATGTATTCTTTGCATCACCCTTATTAAAACATCCCTGACCAAAAAGAGCTGCCTGTTGATCGCCAACTGCAGAAGCAAGAGGAACAGAAAAACCGCAAACCTCAGGATCAGTTTCGCAGTAAACACAAGAAGAATCACGAACCTCAGGCAAAATACCCCTAGGAATCCCCATCAGATTCAAAAGCTCATCATCCCAATCAAGTTTATAGATATTAAAAAGCATAGTACGGCATGCATTGGTATAATCTGTTACATGACAGTGGCCACTGCTTAATTTCCAAATGAGCCAGGTATCAATAGTTCCTGCAAGAAGCTCGCCTTTTTCAGCACGCTCACGTACCCCAGGTACATTATCTAAAATCCATTTGATTTTTGTTCCAGAAAAATAGGCATCAATTAAAAGGCCTGTCTTGGAACGAATTTTTTCCGTCCATCCGGCCTTCATAAGACTTTCACAATAATCAGCCGTACGCCTGCACTGCCAGACAACAGCATTGTATACAGGTTTGCCGGTCTTTTTATCCCAAAGTACAACAGTCTCGCGCTGATTGGTAATTCCAATAGCTGCAATCTCGTCATGTCTGATTTCATTTTCAATTAAGAGGCTTTGAAGAACCTTGAGCTGGCACTTAAAAATTTCTTCGGCATCATGCTCGACCCAGCCTGGCTTAGGATAAATTTGATTAAATTCCCGCTGTTTAGAACCAAGGGCCTTACCGTTTCCATCATAAACTACAGCACGGCAAGAAGTCGTACCCTCATCAAGAGAAATCACATATTTTTTCTTATTGTCCATGCTTTATATGATAGCATCGCTATCACTATAAAGCAAATTTATATATATATGTGAAAAATTATTCTTCTACTGCAAAATAATAGATATAATGGAAAAACTTTGAAGAAGCTGAATCGGAATAGTGTGTCATTGTCATCCAGCCATCCCATCCTTTTTTTGTTTCTCCCCTCATAATTATATGAAAGAAACAATCCTTATTACGAACCTTATAGTTGTCCATAATATAAGTTTCAAGGTCATTTAAAAGTTCATAATCTTCTTCATCAAGATTATCTTCATTTACATTGTAGAATCTTTCAAGGTCGGCACCATCTGTTGCAGTTTCAATTAATTCTTTTGCATAATCACTATCAGATGCGGTCTCAATAAATTCTTTTCTTGAAAACTTTCCTATTGAGTCACCATACACAGAACCATCATAAGCAAAAGCTGATGAAGTAACTAAAACAAACAATAAAACACTAATAAAAACTTTTAATTTTCTCATTTTTCTCTCCTTAAGATTTTTTAGCTTTTAATTATAATACAGATTTTACAAAAACTTTCAAGAAAAAAAGGCCCCTTTTGGGGCCCTTCATTACTCTTCACCTTCTGGCATAACCGCAGCCTCTTCACCGCTTGTATGGAGGTAATCGCAGTCAGGATTAATACAGCTCTTATACGAACCGTTCTTTTTATCAAACTTTTCTACCAGGAACCAGCCACATTTTGGACAGTATTGATCAATTGGCTTAAAGTGACTGATAAAGGTACAAGTTGGATAATTTGTACAACCATAGAAGGCCTTTCCACGGCCCTTTGTCTTACGTTCAACAATTTCTCCTGTACCACAAACAGGACACTTAGCAAGAGGAATTGATTTTGTATTATGACACTCTGGGAAACCTGAACAAGCAAGGAAGAAACCAAAACGACCAAGTTTTTTTACCATTGGTTTACCACAAAGTTCACAAACCTTGTCAGTTTCCTCATCAAGGAAGCCCTTAATTGATTCCTGATGTTCCATTACATCATCTACACGCTTTTTGAAAGGACCAAAGAAATCTGAAATAATTGTATTCCAAACAAGTTTTCCCTCTTCTACTTCATCAAGTTCATTTTCTACCTTAGCAGTAAATTCTTCATTGATTACTTCTGGGAAACTTTCAACTAAAATCTTATTAATCATTCTACCAAGTTGTGTTGGTATAAGTTGCTTATTTGAACGGGTTACATAATAACGATCCAGCAAAACAGAAATAATTGTTGCATAAGTTGATGGACGACCAATTCCTTTTTCTTCCAGCATTGCTACAATTGAAGCATCAGTATATCTGGCAGGTCCCTGTGTAAAATGCTGTTCAGGATGGAAGTTATCAACATGTAATTCTTCTCCTTCTTTCATAGCAGGCAATGATGTAGATTTGTCTTCTTTTGAAGAAAGGAGTTTAATTACCTGATAGAAACCTTTTTCTGCAATCTTTGAAGCTGCTACACGGAAAATTGCATCGCCAGCAGTAATTTCTACAGATGTAGTTACCATTTTTGCATTATTCATCTGAGAAGAAACAAATCTTTCCCAAATAATTGAATACAAACGGAACTGATCATGAGTCAAGGATTCCTTTATGCTTTCTGGAGTATATGAAACATAGGTAGGACGAATACCTTCATGTGCATCCTGAGCAGATTTTCCAACAGCATAATGAATTGGTTCTGCAGGAAGTTCTGATGGATGATTTTTTGAAAGCCAATCTCTTACATCGGCAAGAGCAGTTTCAGAAATACGAACAGAGTCTGTACGCATGTATGTAATAAGACCGACATGATTCTGTCCAATCTGAATACCTTCATAAAGCTGCTGGGCAATCTGCATTGTTTTACGAGATGTAAATCCCAAACGGTTAGCAGCGGCCTGCTGTAATTTTGATGTAGTAAAAGGAGCTTTAGGACGAACAGTTTTTTCTGTTTTTTTGATAGAAGAAACCTTACAAGTAGAGTTCTTTATCTTGTCCATAATTTCTTTTACGGCAGCTTCTGACTTCAAATCAGGATTTTCACCGGCATATTTTACAAGATGTGCAATAAAACTTGATTTTCCCTTGGTAAAATCGGCATCCAAAGACCAATATTCTTCAGGAAGGAAGTCTTCCACTTCTTTTTCTCTTTCGCAAATAAGACGAAGAGCAACAGACTGTACACGACCTGCAGAAAGACCATTCTTTACCTTTGCCCACAAAAGAGGACTAAGATTATAACCAACAAGGCGGTCAAGAACACGACGAGCCTTCTGAGCATCAACCTTTGACTCAATAATTTCTCCAGGATGTTTTACAGCTTCTGTAATAGCAGTTGGTGTAATTTCATTAAATACAATTCGATTGATTTTAGCAGTTGTTTTATCTCGCAGGGCACGATTTAAGTGCCAGGCAATAGCTTCTCCTTCACGGTCATTATCGGATGCAAGAAGGACAGTTTCAGATTTTTTTGCTTCCTTCTGTAATTCCTTCAAAAGCTTTGCTTTTCCACGTACGGTTATATATTCCGGCTGAAAGCCATTCTCAATATCAATAGCCATTCTAGATTTTGGCAAATCGATTAAGTGTCCAACCGATGCTCTAACCACATAACCAGGACCTAAATACTTTTCAATTGTATGAGCCTTAGTTGGAGACTCTACAATTACAAGTGTCTGTGGTGTTTTTGCCTTTTTGGTAGTTTTCTTAGTTGTTTTCTTTTCAGCCATAACCTTTCCTAATCATCAAAAAGAAGCCCCTGCTCTGACCTTGCAGACCTGGAACCAGGACTTTCAATTAATGCTTTACAATAATCCTTATAATCTTCAATAACAAGTGCCCCTGAATCAAGGTAACGAGCCATTGTATTTTGCTTTTTATATTTGCTAACTTTTCCAGCAGCATATTTTATTTCAAGATCCTTTTTTACAAGACCAGAAATATAAACAGCCTGTTCATTGAAACCAACTTTATGAAACATTAAATCTCTGTTGTATCCCAATGCAAAATCCGCAGTTATTAAAGCCCCACTTCCATCTGGTGCCTCAATTACCACTGTTGCCGCTGACAAACCTGCAATAATTCTGTTTCTGCCTACAAAATGCCAGTTAGCCATTTCCAATTTGGGTTCGTATTCACTAATAATACAACCACCCGTTTGCAAAATCTGACCAGCCATTTTTTTATGACAGGAAGGAATTATATCATCTATCCCACTCGGAATCACCGCAATAGTTCTACCAAGTTTTGATAAATCTGCATTCTTTTCATCACAATCAAAAAAAGCATCTAAAGCCCCCTGGTGAGCATATCCATCAGCACCTGTAGCAAGTCCACTTACAACATTGCAGGAATCCATAACAGCATCGTAAGCAAAATTTCTTGCTGCACTTCTACCAGGACTACTCAAACGCCTAGTTCCAACAATTGAAACGCAAGGTTTAGACAAGAGCTCTAAGTCACCACGACAAAATAAAAGATAAGGAGGATCGGAAATCTGTCTTAACAATTCTGGATAGTAAGGATCTTCATTTAGCAAAATCTTAATATTAAAAGTTTCACAATAAAGGAAGGCCCTTTCTGCCATTCTAAGATTTTCCAAACCATTCCAAACCACTCTTTTTTGTATCTGGCGGCCAATGATTGTTTCAATCTCTTCTATAGACAGTAATGCAAGGGAGCGAGAACTGTCAAGTTTTTTTGCCAAAATTTTCTTTTCTGAATACTTAAGGAAGGTAATTCTATTTAGTGAAATATGTAAAATTAGTAAATCATCAGTTTTGATAAGCTGCATCAAGTACTATTTTTTTATTCTCCTCTGCGGTCGCTTTTGTTTGGGCAGATTTTGTTGTTGCTATAATTTTATCATAAACCTGAGCAGACTTATCAAATTCGTAGGTCGAATAATAAGCTCTAGCCAGAACAAACATTGCATCAATATTTTTTGTGTCAATTGTAAGTGCCTTTTCCAAATGAGGAATTGCCTTTTCTGGCTCATCAAGTTCAAAAACATAAAGAACACCTAATCCGTAAAGGGCACGAACATAACGGTCTTCTATCGAAATTGCACGTAAATAAGCTTCTTCAGCAAGCTTAAGATAATTATACTTAACTTCAGAACTTCCACTCGCACCAAAATCCATGGCCGAATGAGACATATAACCTGCACATACACCAACATAATAATACAGGTTTTGATTATCAGGATAAAACTTCAAGGCCTCCTGGAAACATTTTAAGGCCTCTCCATACATTTTCTGATCTATATAACGGGTTCCTAATATTTTATACCAAATACCTATCTGACCATTGGCAAGTTGTATATCGGCTGCTCTTTCCCCGTATTTTTTAATGGCGTCTTTTAATTCTTCAACTGTAGTAGGATTTGAAACTCCTTCTTCCAGTTTCTGATAACGGAGAATAGATCTATTAGAAACACCACATGACATAAAAGATAATAATAAAATACTTGAAAAAACAAGCATAATTAGATTTTTTTTCATAATTTCCATTCTCCCTAATTTTCTATATGAAAGTATTTTTCATGAGCTTTTTCCAGCTGATCATCTGTTACATGTGTATAAATTGTTGTTGTACTCAAATCACTATGTCCCAGCAATTCTTGTACAGAACGTAAATCTGCCCCACCTGCCAATAAATGAGTTGCAAATGAATGACGAAGAGTATGAACCTTGGCTGTAACTCCACTCTTCTGTTCCAAAGTTTGAAATCTTTTCCAAACCCCTTTTCTTGAAATTGCCTCGCCCTTATAATTTACAAAAAGTTCAGGAACATTTTTACCATTTGTAAATAAAGGCCTTACTTTTTCCAGGTATATCTGAATTTTTTCAGCAGCTCTGTCACCAAAAGGAACAAGTCTTTCTTTATCACCTTTTCCATGAACCAAAATTAAACGTTCTTCCATATGGACATTAGCGAGTTTTAAATCGCAAGCTTCACTTATTCGAAGTCCACAAGAATATATCAATTCAAAAAGGGCATCATCCCTTATACCACTTGGATTACTTGTGTCAATTGAATCTAAAAGTGCATCAATTTGCTCTATAGACAAAACCCTTGGAAGTTTTTTTGATGCTTTTGGTTTATCCAGTAAAAGAGCGTGATTTTCATCCCAATAATTTTTTCTTACAAGGTAATCACCCAAAGCTCTTATACCAGAAATATCTTTTGCTATAGTTAATTCCGTACACCCATCAGTTTGACGCTTTATCAAATAATACATGAGAGTTTGAGGCTTTACATCCCTTAATTTTGTATGTTCAGTCGAAAGCCACTTCAAAAATTCCTCAGAAGAAATCTTATATGTTAAAGCAGTCTGTTCAGAATCTCTTTTTACAAGAATTAAATCTGAATAAAACTGATTAAGTAATTCGTCTATAGTCATTAATAAGCTTAATTCCTATAAATTAGTCATCAGAAAGATTTATTGTACGTCCATATTCTGAATTTTTACCCCAAATTGCAGGAGTAGACAAATCAGAACTATTTAAATCAAAACCAGCAGGAGGTGTAGCAAATGTTTTTCTTGAAACAAAAGTTCCCTGGCTCAATTCGTCTTCCTGGAACAAACCTGCCGCAAGAGAGCCTTTTTCTGCCTTTTTTGCATTTTCTTCATCAATATCTTTCTTAGAAACAAACTGATTTACAGATCTATCTGCCGAAGCCACTGCTTTACCATGAAGAAGTCTATCCAATTCACTAGAACTTACTACATTTTCTGGCAAAACTTTTGGCTGTTCTACTACAGTGTCTTCTTCCTTAGCTTCTACTTCTGTATCTCTTGTTTCAAAACCAGTAGCAATAACTGTTACACTAATCTTATCACCTAATTCAGGCTGAGTTACCTGTCCCCAGAACATATTGTAATTTGGATCAGCAGATGCAGTAACAATCTTACAGATTTCACCTACTTCACTTAAAGTAATTTCTTCTGAAGCACAAATATTGATAAGGAGATTTTTAGCACCATCAATCTTAGAATTTTCAAGCATTGGATTATTAATTGCGTTGTAGGCCGCATCTGTTGCACGATTTTCACCTTCACCAACACCAATTCCAAAAATTGCATTTCCCTGACCAGCCATCGCATTTCGTACATCAGCAAAGTCGGTATTTACATCACCAGGAGAAGTAATGATATTAGAAATTCCTTCTACACCCTGACATAAAACCTCGTCAGCCTTGCGGAAAGATTCTTTTACAGTAAGATTTTTATCTATATTTTTAAAAAGCTGTTCATTTGGGATAACAATAAGTGAGTCAACCTGCTCGTGAAGTTTTTCAAGTCCTTCTTTAGCCTGTCGCATTCGAACATGGCCTTCAAACTCAAATGGAGTTGTAACTACTGCTACTGTAAGACAACCAAGTTCTTTTGCAATTCTGGCAACAACAGGAGCAGAACCAGTTCCTGTTCCTCCTCCCATACCTGCAGTAATAAATACCATATCTGCACCGCGCAGTTCATTTGTAATTAATTCTTTATCTTCTTCTGCAGCTTGTTCTCCAATAACTGGTCTACCACCGGCTCCAAGACCTTTAGTAACCTTCTGTCCAATAGCAAGCTTTGTTTTAGCATTTGATTTTCCCAATGCCTGTAAATCTGTATTTAAAACAATAAAATCGACGTTGCTTAATTCTCGTGAAATCATGCGGTTTACAGCGTTAGAACCACCACCGCCACAACCTACAACCTTAATAACGGTAGGGCTATTTTCAGTAAATGCCTGATTGTAGTTTGAATCGTCTTCAATTATAGAAATACCAAGACTTCCCATATATTGCCTCCCACTTTTTACAATTGCTTCCCCAAGCAATGTTCCCCTCAATATATACAAAATACACAAATATTATATACAAATATTTTGCATATTTTCTAGCTAGAAAAAGGATTTAAATATCTTTTTTAATATACTTTCTCCAGATTTAGATTTATCTTTTTTGACCGCATGGCCTCTAATTTTCTTTTTAGAATCATGACTCTGAATTAAAGATTTATTTGCAAGAACAAGACCAATTGCTGTTGCAAAATCAGGTCTTCTATAATCTTCTGGAATACCACCAAGATTTTCTGGAACACCAAGTCTTACTGAAGATGTCTTAAAAACATTCTGAGCCAAATCGATAACACCATCCATCATAGCTCCACCACCAGTAAGAATTATATTTCCAGAAAGCTGTTTAATCGAATCATTTGTATTTTTTACTATAGCGGCCTTAACCATCTTAAAGATTTGTTCAACTCTTGCCTGAATAATAGGACAAAGTTCAGATCTCATCATAACATCTGGAGAACGGCCTCCAACACCAGGAAGAATAATTTCTACATCATTTTCTGGAGTAATGTTTGGAATCCAACAACAACCGTATTTAACTTTAATTTCTTCAGCAGTAGCAACCGAAATACCAGCGACTACAGAAATATCGTTTGTAACTAAGTTTCCACCAACAGGAACAGAAGCTGTACTTACAGGAGCACCATTAAACAAAACTAAAACATCTGTTGTACCAGCACCAAGGTCAATCAAAATAGAACCAAGTTCCATTTCATCCTGCTGACACACAGATTGAGTCTGAGCTAAAGTTTTAAGCATAACTCCCTGGAGTGTATAATCTGCTCTAGAAATACAAGAACGTATATTCTGAATAATTGTTTTAGCAGCAGTTACAATATGAACTTCTGCTTCAAGTCGTGTACCCATTCTATGAATAGGATCTTGAATTCCGCCAATTCCATCTACAATAAATGTTTGAGGAATTACATGCAGCTTTTCTCTATCATCTGGCACTTTTATTGCAGTTGCACATTCAATAACACGATTTACATCTGTATAAGAAATTTCTTTTGTTGATTTATTTGTTGATGATACAGGTACAGTTCCCCTTGAATTCTGACTTTCAATCTGAGAACCACCAATTGCGGTAATTACAGATTCTACAGTTGTACCTGCATTCTGTTCTGCTGCATCAATAGCCTCTTTAATGGCATTTTTTGCATCTTCAATATTTACAATTACACCGTTTCTTAATCCGGCTGATTTTCTAGAGGCAGTTCCAGCAATCTGAACATTTCCTGTTTCAGGATCAATTTCTCCAATTGCAACTCTTATTTCACTAGTTCCTATGTCCAGCCCAACAATTTTATCATCTGCCATTTCTAAAAAACCTCTAATTATTTCTTTCTATAAGAAACCGAACCATATCGTAAATCAACCTCAGAAACATCAGTTCCAATTTGATTTACAACGTCCAATACTATCATCATATACTTTAATGCGTCTTCATTCAATGCACGGTCAGTAAGGACTTTAACCTTTGATTGAGAAGGAATTAAAGCAAGTTCGTAATTTCCATATTCCTTTGGAAGAACACATATTTCTGAAATGCTTGCAAAATATTTCTGTGGTAATTCACTGATTTTAGTAATTTGATCAATCAATGGTCGGTATTTTGATGGAATTCTCATTCCTTTTGACATATATTCAACAGGCAAACCCGAAACAATTGGCACTTCATTTGTATCTGAAATTGCATTCATTCTTCCAGGGAACAAAACACCATTTTTATCAATCTGCATTGCAGATGTCTTTCCATTTTCAACAACTAAAGTAACCGCAACAGGCTTTCTTTCTTCAAGATTGATCAAAATTTTATCTGGGAATCTTTTTTCAACAGCAACATGTTCAATTCCGGCTTCCGACGAAATAATTGCAACTGCCTGATTTACATCAAAATCCAGCCAGTTTGAACTTTCCATTGGAAGAAGCATTCTGGCAATTTCTTCTGCAGAATACGCAGCCTGGCCCGAAACTGTAACCTTTGGACTTGAAAAACATGGCATTACATACTTATAAACAACAAGTTCTCCAATCAAAAGTAAACATAATACACAGAAAAGGATTTTGATTACCTTAATCTTCTTCTCAGATTTATCTTCTTCCTCATTAATAGATAAATCATCCTCAAGAAAATAATCCTTATCCAAATACTCATCTGAAACTAAAACTCTCATGTCACTCATTATAATAAATCCCTAGTTTTTATAAATGTGAAAGTGTCTCTATAGAAATTTCGACATTTTCCGATTTTTTTTCACTACTTTCTTCACAACGTGAAACATTTAATATAAATCCGCTCATTGCCAGTGTAACCATGATTGAAGAACCTCCCAAAGAAAAGAAAGGCAAGTTTATACCGGTAGAAGGTAACAAACCACAAACAACCATTGTATTTACAATAGACTGCAAAAAGATGATGGATACACAACCAAATCCAGCATAAGCGGAAAATCTATCAGGACAAATCAAAGCTGCTCTATAACCCCTCCAGGTAAAGAAGCAAAGCAAAACAAAGTATGCAATTACCCCAATAAATCCCATAGATTCAGCCCAACCCGCAAAAATGTAGTCAGCCTGAATTTCAGGAATGCTGTTAATTCTTGTAAGACCTGCACCAATTCCACTTCCCCAAAAACCACCAGCAGAAATTGCTTTTTTTGCAGACAAAGCCTGATAGTTTACAGTTGAACCAAATTCGTCTGGACGAATCCAACCAATCACACGCTGAATTCTATATGGTTCCAAAAAAATCATTAAGAAAACTGCAGGAATTGCTATCAACAAAAATGGCCATATCCATCTCAATTTTGCTCCCGAAACAAAAAAGATAAGGATACCTAAAACTGTAATAAATACCCCTGTTGAAAAGTCCTTCTGAGCCAGAACAACTCCAACAAAAACCATCAATCCAATAACGCAAGGAAAAACTGTCTTTTCTTCTGGATTTTCCAACTTTTCCTGCTTATCAAAATAATTTGCAAGAAATAAAACCATAGCAAATTTAATCAATTCAGATGGCTGAAAAGAAAAATTTCCAGGCATTCGTAGCCATCGTCTTGCACCATTTTTTTCGATTGATAAAGGTTTGATAAAGGTCAAAACACATAAAACAATCGAAACCATAACGATAACAGAAACGAACTTTCTTACAACTTTTATATCTGTCACCATAAAAGCTACAAGTAAAACAAAACCAATCAAAGAAGAAACAAACTGTCTCTTAACAAAATAAAGAGAATCTGAAAAAGCACGAATCGCAAAGTTTTGAGAACAAACAAACAAGGCAAACATACCAAGTCCCCACAAAAGTAAAACAGAAGCTAAAAGCCAAATATCTACTTTGTGATAGTTTTCGGAAGGTTTCTTTGCATAAAAAGTAAACTGACTCATCTTTTTCCTACAATCCCTATTCTTCATTCACCAAAAGAGGAAGCAGATTTTCCAGTTCCATTGAATGAGAACCTTTAAGCAAAATTACATCATTTTCATCGGCAACACAGTTAATTTTCTCTGCAATTTTCCTAAAAGTATCCTTTCCCTTTTCTTCATACCAGAAAGCTTTATCTTTATTCTGTAAAACATCAAAACCAGCTTTCATTTCCTGACCAATCATAAACACATAATCAGGATTAACCTTATTTACTTCCTGACCAACAATCTGGTGGGATTTTTCAGATTCAGATCCCAATTCCTTCATATCTGCCAGTACAAAAATTTTCTTACCAATTTCTTTAAGACTGTTACAAAACTCAATAACCTTAAGCATTGAATCCAGATTCGCATTATAACAATCCTTAATCAAAATAGCCTTTTTATTGTTCTTCAAAAGAACCTGCTTTGTTTCCATTCTTCCAGAAACGGCAGTTACATTTTCAAGACCTTTCTTAATTGCTTCTGCAGGAATTCCAAGTTCCTTTGCACAAGCAATTACCGCCAAAGCATTTGTATAATTATAAAGGCCCGATAAAGATAGTTGAACTTTAAGTCCATCAATACAAAAGCAGCTGCCAAACAACCCCTTATCTTCAAGGAATTTAACACCACTTATTTTTTCATCTACATCAGGACCATATTTTATTTTCTTTCCTTTTACATTTTCACAGCAAAAATCACCATAAGAATCGCTGGAACAAACAAAAGCTGCTCCATTAGATGGGATATAATCGAAAGACTTTCTTTTTTCTTTTGCAATATTTTCTCGACTACCTAAAATACCAATATGGGCAGTTCCAATATTAGTAATAATGCCATACTGAGACTTCCATACCTTAGAAATTTCGCCAATTTCATTTACACGGTTCATTCCCATTTCAAAAATACCAATTTTTTCATCACCACGAATCTTAAAAACTGATAACGGAAGGCCGGTTTCAGAATTAAAATTACCTTTTGTATAAGCTACATTTTCATCACCAAAATAAGCCTTACAAACAGCAACCATCATTTCCTTAGTTGTTGTCTTACCGCTTGATCCTGTAATCGAAACTCTAATCATGCTTTTTGCAACTTTATTTACATAAGCTTCAGCAGCATTTTGTAAAGCAGTTAAAGTATTTTCTACACAAATAAAACAAACATCTGGATTTTCGCCAGCCATTTTTTCATAAACGTCTTTATCTTTCTTATACTCACTTTTGTTTAAGATGATGACGGAAGCTTTCTTTACCAAAACATCAGGAATATACTTATGTCCATTCTGAAATTCTCCAACAAGAGGAACAAACATACATTTTTTCTCAGAACTTACATTACGACTGTCAGTTTGAACATCATTAAAAATACAATCAGCATGTCCAATCTGTTCTCCATTCAAAGCAGACAGCAATTCATCTTTAGTTAATAATGTGACACTCATTTTTTCTCTCCGGTCATTTCAACTCGAACAATATCTTCCTTTTCAGCTTTATGCATTCCAAGTTCTTCTACAGCTATTTTTTCAATTCTGTCTGCACTCGAAAGAATTGCAATATCGCTTACAAGTTTTTTGTTCTCCTCTATCAATTTCTCCTGGCGTTTTTCCAGGTCCTTAACTTCATTTGTTAAAATTGTGTACTGTCTTGCCTGAACAGCATACAAACACAACATAGCAGGAATAGTAAGTACAAAAATACAGATTAAAAACTTAAAAATAAAATCTTTAAACTTCCCCTTCATTTTAGTATCCAATAACCCCTGCAAGATGGTACTCTGTATCATCCTTTATTTTTCTAATCACCCTAAGTTTTGCACTTCTAGATGGAGAATTAACTTTAATTTCTTCATCACTTGGCACAACAGGCTTTCTGGTAATTAATTCAGCACAAGCATGACCTCCACATCGGCAAACTGCAACTTCAGGAGGGCAAACACACTGTTTTCCCAGATTTCTAAAATAATTTTTAACTATACGATCTTCCAGCGAATGAAAAGTAATAACACCCATCTTTCCACCTACTTTCAAATCTCTAAAAGCGTTTTGAAGAGCATCTGGAAGCCTCTTCAATTCACTATTAACTGCAATACGCAAAGCTTGAAATGTTCTTGTTGCAGGATGAATATTTCCATAACGATAATTAGCAGGCACTGCATTCCAAATAATTTCGGCCAAAGCCTTAGAAGATTCAATTCTTCCACCACTTCTTGCTTCAACAATTGCCTTGGCAATTCTACGGCTTAACTTTTCTTCACCATAGAGATAGATTAAGTCTGCAAGTTTTTCTTCAGGCAGATCATTAACTAAATTCTCCGCTGAAGTCTCACTATTTGCATTTAATCTCATATCAAGTTTTTCATCATGTCTAAAAGAAAAACCTCTTTCAGCTTTCTCATAATGAAAAACCGAAATACCTAAATCAAATAAAATTAAATCAGGTTTTTCATATTCTTCAGGATAGTTATCGTAAAATTCGTTAAACCATCCGTTAAAAAAATGAACACGGTCACCAAATTCAGCCAAACGCTCCTTTGCACGTGATTGAATTACAGCATCCGCATCCAAACCCACAACAGATAAACCAGGAAATTTTTTAAGGAAATTATAAGTATGGCCACCTTCACCAAGAGTCGAATCAATCATTAGACAGTGACTCTCAAATGGCTCACCTACAGGAGAAAGATATTTTAAACACTCATTTAACAAAACCGGAGTGTGTACGATTTCCACTTTATTATTCCCACCTGTTTATAAATTTTTATACTTTTAGAAATTTATATCATTAAATTCTTCTGCAGCGTCTCGGAAGGAATCCTCAGTCGCAGCAAGATATTCTTTATAAGTTTGTGCATCCCATAATTCCATGTACTTAGCAATACCAAGTATTGTACAGTCCTTGGAAAGACTGGCATATTCACGCAAACTCTGTGGAATAGAAAGACGGCCATTTTTATCAAACTCGACAGGTTGTGCTGGTGCAATAAAATGTCTCACAACATTCAAGCTCTTACTTTTCATCATTGATGCATTTGACATCAATTTAGATTGAAAAGCTTCCCACTCTTCAGCAGTAAAAAGCCATAAGCAGCGATCTAAACCTTTGGTGACCATAACTACGTCTTGATTTACAGCACTTCTCAATTTCACAGGGAATGAGACACGGCCCTTATCATCAATCGTATTATTGTATTCACCAGTTAGAAGATTCATACCCACTTACTACCACTTTTTACCACTATTTCCCACTTATCCACCATTTTATACCAAAAAATTCTAAAGTCAACGGGTTTTTGTGCCAATAATTAATAAAAATATCGGCCTAAAAATTTTTAACCTATTCACTAAAATACTATATTTTTATAAAGCTATATTAGAATAAACAAATAGATAAAGGATAAAAAATGGGATTTTCCACCATCAACGAAAGTAATCTTCACCACAGCTTAAAAGTTTTATATTCAGAAATTTACCAGGGGAAAACAGAAGTTGAACAAGACGGATATATTTATGATATTGTCAGCAAAAACGGAAATATAATTGAAATTCAGACAAAAAACCTTTCAAAGCTATTAAATAAAATTCAGTCCACAATAAACAATGGCCACAATGTAAAAATCGTTTACCCCCTAGTCATTTCAAAAAGAATCAAAACATACGATGAAAATAACAAACTAATTTCAAATAAAAAAAGTCCTGTAAAAGGGAATATTTATGATATTTTTAAGGAAATAACAGGTCTAACTTCAATCCTTCTAAACCCACACTTCTCTCTTGAAATTGTAGAAATAGAAATGACAGAGGAGAGAAAAAGAACAAACGAACCAGTTCAATCAAAAAACAAAAAAAGGCGTTACAAAAAAAATTGGATAAAGACTAACAAGTATCTGGAAGAAATAATTAATACAAGACGTTTTAATTCAAAAAAAGATTATTTATCTTTACTGCCTGCAAGCTTAAATCAAGAATTTACAACAAAAGATTTGAGAAATGAATTAGAAAAAGATAAGACTATACCTGCAAGAATATACAAAAATCCAAATCTTATTACCTGGGTTTTCTTACATATGGAACTTTTAGAAAATACAAAAACCCTAAAACGAACTAAATTTTACAAATTAAAATAATTAAACAATCCAAAGAAAACTTTTTAAATACGTCGAGTCAAGGCACGCTCACGCTTAAAGCCTTGACTTCGCCGTTTTGAGGGTTTTGTAATAAACCCCCAATAAAAAAAAAGGACGTCCTTTCGAACGTCCTTGATTTTGCATTAATTAAAGACTACCAGTTATCAGCCATATCATCTTCATCATGATTTTCCATGTCATAAAGATCAGTTACAACACGAAGATCATCAAGGTACATATAGTATGTTCCACGTGCCTGAACTGGATTACAATCTACACGGAAACCAAGAATCTTAAGACCAGGCTTATCACCATAATAAGCACTTGACTGTACAATTCCATGTTCTCCATCTGGACTAGGAGGAACTACACAAGTAAGTTTTTTCCATCCACTAAATCCAAGACTTCCCATATACAATTCGTAGTTACGTCCAAAATAATCCTGTACTAAAGCGTACATTTCATGATCCTGATTACGTCCACAAACCCACATAGAAATAGTCTTTGTTGTACCTTCAATTGCTAAAGGTCTACCAGATTTAATTGTAAATGAGTTACGTCCACGGCGGAAAAAATCAACTCTTACACCATAAACTAATTTATCTTCATCCTCTTTTCCTTCATCTTCAGGAAGAGGATCTTTCATTGAAGGATTTCCTTCAAAAATACGACCTGCAATTACACCATCATCTGCAGAAATGTGAACATTCCATGAACCTTCACGTTCAAACTTATCAACAGAAACTTCTCTCAAAGAAGCCATTGCTGAATCTGCACCAACGCTTTCTGGATTTGGTTCCTGCAAACTTGATGTCTGAGCAAAAGCTAAACCTGCAGCCAAGAAGGCAATTGCACTTAAAGTAACAAGCTTTTTCATTACTCAACCTCCTTACTGTCTGATGACGAACCTTCACTATCACCAAAATCAACTTCCTTCAATTCATAACCATCAAAGATGTTAGAAAGTGAATTAGAAGTATATTTAATCTGATCAAAGAAGATTACATAGTTATCAACATATTCTTCTGCATCAGAACGGATTCTAAAACCAACAAAAGTCATGTCTGCTGGACCAGAACGCAAATGTGAATGCTGCTGAAGCCAACCAGGAATATTTACAACAATATTTTTCCAACCATTAAATGCAAGGCTTCCTGCTTTTAATACGTGAACAACACCTACAGCATCTCTTACCATAACTTCAAGATAGTAGTTGTAATTTGCTCCCCATACCCAGAAATCAAGCTGACTTACAGTTCCTACAAAAGGAATCTCAAAAGGCTTGTCATCTGCTGTTGGATATACTTCAAACCAGTTATCACCTTTACGATTAAATGCTGTTTTTACACCAAAAACTTTAAATTCTTTATCAGTTCCTTTATACAACTGTTTCAAAGAATTAGGAACGCCTTCGTAATATCCTGTTTTTGGATAATCTTCAGCCACAAATCTACTTGAGTTTACAGCCCAATCCCAGCCGTAAGCCTTACCATCATACATATAATTCTGCGAACCAGCAGAATCAAAATCATCCATTACGAATGTCTCGATACTCTTCGAACTTGGCTGTGCAAATACTGGCAAACCAATTACAAAAAGACATGCAAGACCAACAAAGACTTTAAGTCCCCTTTTCATGCAAAACTCCTTGAACTTTTATCATTCCGACAAAAGATTTTCTCTAATATTTTATCGGCATAATTATTCAAATTTATTACTTTTATCAATTATATTTCCTATACAATTCTTTGTCAAACCTAAAACTTTAGACTGAACCTAAAAAATACCTGATATTGTTTGTATAAACTAACAAGTCCTTTACAGACAATTGAATAAATATTCAAATTGAAATATATTATCAATAACAAAAAACTGAGTCTTACGACTCTATCAAAGGAAGTATTTATGGCTATTGTTAGTTACAAAGATCTCGGCCTCGTAAACACACGTGATATGTTTGCAAAGGCTATGAAAGGCGGATATGCTATTCCAGCATATAACTTCAATAATATGGAACAGATGCAGGCTATCATCATGGCTTGTGTTGAAACAAAATCACCAGTTATTCTCCAGGTTTCAAAAGGAGCTCGTGCATACGCTAATGCAAACATCCTTCGTAACATGGCTCGTGGTGCTGTAGAATATGCTCACGAACTTGGATGTGATATTCCTATCGCTCTTCACCTTGACCATGGTCCAAACTTTGAAGTAGCAAAAGACTGTATCGATAACGGATTCTCTTCTGTAATGATCGACGGTTCTGCACTTCCTTACGATGAAAACGTTGCACTTACAAAGAAAGTTGTAGAATATGCTCACCAGTTCGATGTAACTGTAGAAGCAGAACTTGGTGTTCTTGGCGGTGTAGAAGAAGATGTTGCTGCTGAAGAATCAAAATATACAAAACCAGAAGAAGTAATTGACTTCACATCAAAAACAGGATGTGACTCACTTGCAATTTCAATTGGTACATCACATGGACGCTGTAAGTTCACTCCAGAACAGTGTACACGCCGCGAAGATGGTACT
>DGWD01000032.1 GCA_002395155.1 Treponema sp. UBA4267 | reverse complement strand
GCTACAGTTTTTCAACTGTTTTTTTTTCGTCAATTGTTTCCTTCCCTGAACTGTCAAAAAACTTTTGTATGTCTCCGTCGTGCGACGGTGAAAATTAATATATACTTCTGTGAAAAAAGAGTCAATAGCAGAATTCGTTATTTTTCATTTTTTTAAACTTTTTTTATTTTTTCTGAACGTTATATTTTTTCACCTGCCCCTAAATGGCGGGTCCCAGCCATGAAAAAAAAGCGCAGTGCGATACTACTTACGGCCAGAAAGCAGACTCTCCGGACCATTTTCACGGTAGTGCTTTGTAATTCACTGCTGGTGAAGGAACTCTTAAATCCCACACGGCCTCTACGCCTGATGTATGAATTACAAAGTCACGGGAGTGAAAATGAGGACGGGAGGCTGCACCTGGACGTTGCCGAGCATTTTTTTTCAAAAAAAAAAAAGCGCAGTGCGATACCCCTTACGGCCAGAAAGCAGACTCCCCGGACCATTTTCACGGTAGTGACTTTGTGATTTAGAATTCCCACATAATCTATGTAGTAGAAATGAGGCCAAGGACTGTAGCGGCTGCCTTGCAGGCCACTGGACTGAAGGAAGGCCGGAGCTTTGCGGAGGCCTGACTGAGGGAAGCGGCTGAGGGTTACCGAACCGCGGAATGTCCGTTTGACTGTTTAAACTTTGCCCCCAAATCATTATTATCCATATCATATGAATTACATTTACAATAATAAAGAAGAAATGGATAAATTGTTGGACCGATTTTGTCGCTATGTAAAAATCTGGTCGGAAAGTGACGGTAAAGCGGCGGATGCGGGAGTTTTTCCTTCGACTGAACAGCAGTGGGATTTTGCGAAGGTGCTTGTGAAGGAACTGAGAAATCTTGGAACTCGGAATGTTTATTTGACGGATAACTGCTATGTTGTTGGAAAAATTGATTCGAATATTATTGAGCCTGAAGAAAGGAAAAAATATCCTGCCATTCTTTTGATGGCTCATATGGATACGGTGGATGAAGTTTCTGGAAAAGATGTTCATCCGGTTATCACGATGCCTTCTGCGGCGGAATCTCCTACTGGGGAAGCTGACACTATTATTAAAACTGATGGCACTACCCTTCTTGGGGCTGATGACAAGGCGGGTGTTTCTGCTATCATGTCGGCGATTGAATATCTGATGAATCACTATGAAGATTTGCCTCATGGTCCAATTGAAGTTATGTTTTCTCCTGATGAAGAAACTGGCCACGGTATGGATAAGGTTCCTTTAAATATTCTGAAAGCTCAGGCTGCATACACTGTTGATGGTGGTGATGAGGGCGAACTTGAATGTGAATGTTTTAATGCTTATGCGGCAAAAATTACTTTTATAGGGAAGGCATGTCATACGGGGGATGCTAAAGCCGGCGGGATGGTGAACGCTCTTACAATGGCTGGTAACTTTCTTGCTCGTCTGCCAAGAGATATGGCTCCGGAAACTACTGAAGGCTACCAGGGTTTTATTGCTCCTATGGATATTTCGGGAAGTATTGAAAGTGCATGTATAAATCTTCTGCTTCGTGGTTTTAATATAGAAGAAATTGAAAAAGAAAAGGAAATTATTCAAAAAACTGCTGATGAAGTTGTGAAAAAATTCGGGGGTTCTGCACAAGTAGAATTTAAGCAGCAGTACCTTAATATGAAGGATAAAATTCTTGAAAATCCTGAAGTGCTTGAATGTCTTGAAAAAGCTTATGAGGCTTCCGGGGTAAAAGTAATTAAAAAGCCTATTCGTGGTGGTACTGACGGCTCACGATTAACTGAAATGGGTATTCCTACTCCAAACATTTTTACTGGAGCTCATGATTTTCATTCCAGAAATGAATGGTGTTCTCTAAACCAAATGTCAAAAGCTGCCGATGTAATAATAAATCTACTTACGATTAAAAATGATTAAGGACTTTATATGCACGAATATGTAATTGAGGGTGGTTATCCAATTCAGGGGACAGTTACAGCGAGCGGAAATAAAAATGCTGCACTTCCTTGTTTAACAGCAACTCTTTTAACAGAAGAACCTGTTATTCTTCATAATATTCCTGAGATTCAAGATACAAATGTTATGATTGAGATTTTGAAAGCCTTGGGGGCCAGCGTAGAAAAACTTAGCAAAAACAACTGGAAAATTGAATGTAAAAATATAAAAACTTCTGAACTTCCTAGAGAAATGACTAAAAAAGTTCGTGGTTCTATTGTTTTTGCGGGTCCTCTTTTGGCACGCACTGGCAAATGTGAGATGATGCCTCCTGGAGGTGATGTAATTGGCCGCCGCCGCGTTGATACTCACTTTCTGGCTCTTGAACAGCTTGGTGCAAACATTTCTGTAAACGGCCACTTTGATTTTACCGCCAACAAACTGGTTGGTGCAGACATCTTCCTTGATGAAGCTTCGGTTACTGCTACAGAAAACGCAGTTATGGCTGCAAGTCTTGCAGAAGGAATTACTTATATCAAAAATGCTGCCAGCGAACCTCATATTCAGGATTTGTGTAACATGCTCAACTCCATGGGTGCAAAAATTTCTGGAGTTGGAAGCAATATTCTGAAAATTGAAGGTGTAAAAAAACTCCACGGAACTGAATTTACTATTGGACCTGACTATATTGAAATTGGTTCTTATATTGGTATGGCTGCTGCAACAAAAGGCAAAATCAAGATTAAGGGCATTCGTCCTGAAGAAATGAGGCCTTTAAAATACAGTTTTGCAAAGCTTGGTATTTCCTGGAGAATTGAAGGAGACGAACTTACTGTTCCAAACACCCAGGATTTAAAAGTAAATAATGATTTAGGCAATGCGATTCCAAAAATTGATGATATGCCTTGGCCTGGATTCCCTGCTGACCTTACTTCTATCATGACGGTAGTAGCAACACAGGTGGAAGGAACTGTTTTAATTTTTGAAAAAATGTTCGAAAGCCGCATGTTCTTTGTTGATAAGCTTATTTCCATGGGTGCAAAAATCACTCTTTGTGACCCACACAGAGCTGTGGTTTGCGGACCTTCTATGCTGCACGGCGACCACTTAGTTTCTCCTGATATTCGTGCCGGAATGGCTATGGTGATTGCAGCTATGTCTGCCCACGGAAAAAGTCGTATTTCTAACGTTTACCAGATTGAAAGAGGTTACGAAGATTTAGTAGGCCGTCTGCAGAAGCTTGGTGCCCATATTGAAAAAGTTGAAGTTGAGTAAAAGTCTTTCAGGCTAAAACTAGACCGATATTATGTAATCCCTGGATTTGTTTTTGCAAGTCTGGGGATTTTTTTATAGTCTCCATTGCTTCTAGTCTTTTTTTCTCGGAAGATGATGGTTTAAGGCTGGTCAAAAGCTGTACTAAAACCGAAGACATTTTTTTGCTGTATTCCTCCTGCAGATAAAGCCAGGTATTTGAAGTAATGTCTGACCCCAACCAGTAAATCTCCTTTTTTCCGCTAAAATCTAACTTTTGCATATTCCTGTTTTCGTAACGTTCAATTCCCTTATCTATAAAATCTTTTGGAATAGTTGGAGCTGGAACTGGGAAATCAAACCATTTCTGCACCTTCATCTCCAGTCGCTCGCCATGCATCCAGGCAGCTAAAGCATTTTCCAGAGGAAGTCCAAACTTGTCATATTTATCCTCCCCCTTAAAATGCAGGTTATTGTCTGCAAAAATGGATTTAGAGGTCTTTGGAATTACAGGATTAAGTTCTGGATGTTTACCCTGTGTCCATTCATAAAAAACCTGAGAATTTCTTGTAAGAACAAATTTATGCCAGAAGGAAGAATCCAAAAGTCCGGCCTGAAAAAACTGTCTTAAAGTTTCCATAGAGTTGATAATGGACTGCGCATCATCATACCAAAAGCCATAAATCATATAGGCATGAACTAGAATTCCAGCTTCCTTAAAGGCGGCACATGCACTGATTATGGAGTCTATATCAACACCCTTATTAATTGCCTTTAATCCAACTCCAGTTGCAACTTCCAGTCCGGCAGAAGCACCTCCAAACCCACAATAAGACAAAAGTGCCGCTAAATCTTTATCAAAAGCTTTTTCAAAACGAACATTTCCCCAGAAGTAAAGAGGATTTCCGTTTCGGGCATTTAAAAGAGCAAAAGCCTTAAGAAATCTTGGAGGAAGAGCTTCATCCACAAAGTGAATTCCATAAATCCCCTGTTCCCGAGCAGTTTTTAAAAGCTCCTGATAAAGTTTTTCAACATCAACAGGCCTATATCCACAAACATAATCCAGCTGAGTATCGCAAAAGGCACACTTATGCCAGTAACAGCCATGAGCAAGATAAGCCTTTATCCACGCTCCATCATTCCAAAGCCTGTGCATTGGATTTTTGTCATCACAAACACGGGGGTAAATAGAAAAATCTATATCTGAATAATCGGGAATAACCTGGGCCGTAAGTTTTGACTCATAAGCTTCCATTTCTTTATCTTCAAAAAGAGGAGGCTGGATAGAGTCTGGTGTAAAAACTCTTAGTTTATAAAAAGACTTGCGGGTCAAACTGTTCAACGAAATTTTATTTTGACCTGGGCCGAGCCTATCAAACAAGGCTTTATAAGATCCATATCCTCTATCATAAGAAATTGCATTTATATACTTTCCCAATGCAGCCTCAGAAGCATCACGAAGTTCTGTGTTTACAAAACCGCCCCCAATTACTACAAAGACCTTGTCTCCAAAACGCTGCTTAAAATAACGGGCCGTATAAAGAGCTGGCAGGAAAGTTCCGGCAAAAGGAATTGAAATACAGACCATATCAGGGCAGTCTTCTTTATCAAAGTTTTTTTCAAGAACTTTTTGGTAAAAATACTTCATAACAGGAGATTCAAGTTCCTTTTCTATCTGGGCAAAAGACCGCTCATCCACTGTAAGGTGTTCTGCATAGCGAATAAGGGAAAATTCAGAATCAAAAACAGCAGTAATGTAATCTGCAAGATCTGCAAGGGCATAGGAAGCAAGGAACCTTACATCATCAACACTGGGATCCCGCTCCAAACCTGCAAGAAAAGTTTCCATACGGGCCCCACGAGGAGCAAATGGAGAAAACAAAAACTGATGTTCTTTTTCACGACCCTTTCCACAAAGTATTAAAAGAATATCATCTATCCACTTTATCCAATTGTCCTTGGTACTCAAATAACGTCGTATATTAAAAGCAGTATTTTCATCTCCATCGGTCTGGGCCTTATCTGCAAGTCTTAAAGCTGACTCATGTGAAAGTTCAAACAGCCTTGAAAGCCCCTCTTTGGAAAAAAGTTCATAAACCAGAGCAATGCTTAAATCCTTCCATCTACAATCATGTCCGAGACTTTTGAAAAAAGAAGTCAAATAAGCACCAGAAGGATAAGGAGAGTTCAACTGAACCAAAGGAGGTGTAATTACAGTGATATTCATAAATCCATTATAACCGTTTTTATGGTATAATAAAAATATGTTTAATCTTGAGACAAAAATTAAGATTCCTTTTCTCTGGGGTAAGGCCGTTTTTAGAAAAAACTACTGGTCACAAATAAATCTTATTGTTGGACCAAACGGTTCTGGAAAAACTCTTTTGGCCGAAAAATTAGCCCAGCAATTTTCTGAAGGAGGCTTCAATGTAAAATTTATAAAAGCCGACAGAAAATATAATGACCAGATTTTTACTATCAAGAATGATGAAAAGATTCGCAGCAGAATTGAAAAAGTCCTTTCTTCCATGTTCGGAAAGTCAATTAAATTTATAGAAGATATAGACCAAACAATGATTCCAATTGTAGAAAATAAAGCCTGGAATGTTGAATATATGCTGGAAGATGCAGAGTGTCACGGATTGAAGGAAATCATCTCCCTCCTAATCAGTCTTTATTCTGCACAACCAAATGACTGTGTTTTTATAGACGAACCGGAACTTCATCTGCACCCTCAATTTCAATCATTTTTTATGAACGAAATTCGCAAGGAAGTTAAAAACAGCTCTCGCAGAACCTTTTTCTTAATCACCCACTCCCCTTTCTTTATTGACCTTAGGAGTTCAGAAGATTTAACAGGTGTAATCTGCTGCCACATAAATGCAGTTCCAAGCACTATTGAAGAATTGTCAGAAGATGATGATGGACTATTCCGCCGTTTTCTGCCCCGCTTCAACACCTACCACAAACAGTTCTTCTTTTCCGACAACCAGATTTTTGTGGAAGGCTATACCGACCAGCAGATGTTTACATATCTACTTCAATATATAGAAGATGAATACAATGCAGCAGGAACTGGAATAATTGATGTGGGTGGAAAAGATGAACTTGGCGTTTTCTGTAAGGTTTGTTCTCTTTTGGGAACTAACGGACGAATCATTACTGACCTGGATTCCCTTTTTAGTGGAAAACTCCGCGATGTCTTCTGCCAGGATCAAAGAGTCCTCCAGTGGATGGAAAAACAGGAAGAAAAGCAAGAGAGTTTCTACAAGAGCATTTTTTCTAACCGTGAACTGGAAAGTAAAGTCACTCTTGAACGCTTAATTTTACGTCTGGAGCGTTATCTTACTCAAATGGGCCAGGATTTTTACCGCCAGGCCAAGAAAAATCCTCTTCCAGGCAAACTGCAGCCTTTTATGGAAAAACTCCAGTTGCTTCACAAAAAATATGATAATGCAGAGGCAATTGATACCTACAAAACAGTCCTGCTCCAAGGTGTAAACAACGAGGAAGAAAGCCTGATAAAGTTCCTTAGTCCTCATATTGCAAAGACAATTCCTCTTATTAAAAACCTGGCAGCTTTTATTCTGGCAGCGGCAGAATCTGCAAGGGTTTACATTCTGCACAAGGGGTGTATTGAACACTATTACTCCCAAACAAATTTTAAATACATGCCAGTTTCGGGAAAAGATAAACTTTTTAGAAATGAACTGGACTTTATTCAAAGTGCCCATAAAAAATCTGTCCGCAAGGCCTACTCCGACCTTATAGTCCTTCTGGAAAAAGCCAGCAGCAGAAACTAAAAGGCACAAATCTTGCCAAGGTTGAAAATACCACTTTTTTAATTTATAATTTTTATATTGGGTTGGGGCTCATACGCCCTTGGGGAAAAAAATGGCTTATGTAAAAAATTTATTCGATCAGAATTTCATTCAGTATGCATCTTACGTTATTCGTGACCGTGCTATTCCAGAAATCACCGACGGACTTAAACCAGTTCAAAGACGAATCATTCACACCTTAATCAAAACTGATGATGGACGCTTTACCAAAGTTGCAAATGTTGTAGGTAAAGTAATGGCATATCATCCTCATGGAGATGCTTCAATCTACACTGCTCTGGTAAACCTTGCAAACAAGGAACTTTTTATAGACAAGCAGGGAAACTTTGGAAACATGTACACTGGAGACGGTGCCTCTGCTCCTCGTTATATTGAATGTCGTCTTCGTCCTGTTACTAAGGAAATTTTAAATACAAACCCAAGAATTACACAGTATGTAGATACTTACGATGGACGTGATACAGAACCGGTTGCTTTTCAGGCTAAACTTCCTTTAGTTCTTATTTTAGGTGCAGAAGGTATTGCCGTTGGTATGTCCACTTATATCCTCCAGCACAACATAAACGAAGTTATTGATGCTGAAAAAAAATGTCTGCGTGGAGAAAAATTCCAGCTTTATCCAGACTTTCCAACAGGCGGTTTAATTGACGTTAGCGACTACCAGGATGGCCTTGGAAAAATCATCACTCGTGCAAAAATGGACACCAGCGATGAGAAAAAAATCGTAATTACAGAACTTCCTTATGGTTCTACAACTGAAAGTCTTTGTGACTCAATAGAAAAGGCCGTTAAAAACGGAAAGATTAAGGCTTCTTCAATTCAGGATTACACTTCCGACAAGGTAAACATTGAAATTAGACTTCAGCGCGGAGTCTATACAAAAGATGTTGTTGATTCCCTCTACGCCTTTACAGAATGCGAACAGACTATTTACTGTAATCTCCTGGTTATAAAGGACAATATGCCTGTTCAGATGACCTGTACTCAGGTTATTCAACATCATGCAAAACAGCTGGTTGGAATTTTAAAACAAGAACTTGAACTTGAAAAAGAAGGGCTTTTAGAAAAACTCCATCTTAGAACTTTGGAAAGAATTTTCGTTGAAGAAAGAATTTACAAGAAAATTGAAACTCAAAAAACTGAAGAAGGCGTAAACAAGGCTGTAAAAGACGGTTTCAAACCATTTGCAGCAGAACTTATTCGCCCTATTACAGATGAAGATGTTGATCACCTGCTCAGAATTCCAATCAGAAGAATTTCTTTGTACGATATGAACAAAAACAGACAGGAAGTTACTGAAATTAACAATCGTATCAAGGAAATCAACAAACTTCTTAAACACCTTGTTGATTACGCAATTTCGTGGCTGGACGACATTCAGGCAAAACTCAATACTGTAGATATTAAGCGTAAAACAAAACTTACAAACATTAATACCGTTGATGTTAAAGCCGTTACAAAAAGAGATATTTCATTTAAATATGACGAAAAAACAGGTTACATTGGAAGTGGTGTTTCTGGCGGAGTAGAACTCTTTAAGGTTACTCCTTACGACAAAATTCTTTATATCCGCAAGAGCGGAATCTACTCTGTTTCCGAAACTCCAGACAAGCTCTTTGTTGGACCAGAAATGCGTTACTGCGGTTTTGCCGATAAGGAAAGTCTTTCCAAAGTTTTATTCACCGTCCTCTACCGAGATCCAGAAACTCAGTTCGTTTATATAAAACGTTGTAAAATTGCAGCCTTTATTATGAACCGCGACTACTTTCTGGCTCCAGATGGCATGGAAGTTCTTCACATAGACACTCGCAAAAACTTTAATTTCACTTTGAATTATGTAAAAAAGCCAAAGATTAAGGTTCTTAAAGAAAGCTTCAAGGCAGGTGATTACGAAGAAAAATCCCTCAAGGCAAAGGGAGTTCGTATTGTGGCAAAAGAAGTGCAGACAATTGAAGTTCAAAGCGACAAGCCATCCCAGGGAAGTCTTTTTTAATTTTGGAATTTTTCTAAGATGGATGTATTAAACAAGCAGGTTCAATTTGAAGAAAGCATAAAAGGCTCCCGATTTCTTTCGGAGCTTTTTCCATGTGACTCCCAGTCAGCAGCCAGAGAACTTATAAAAACTCAAAAGGCAAAATACGCCGATGCCACACACGTTGTACACGCCTTTGTAATAGGTCCTGGTGCCGAAGTTATGGGTATGAGTGATGATGGAGAACCTTCCGGAACCGCCGGACGTCCCGTTTTAGATGTGCTAAAAGGCCGAAAATGTACCAACACAGTTCTGACAGTAACCCGCTGGTTTGGAGGGACTTTACTGGGAACTGGAGGACTTGTAAAAGCTTATTCAGGCGGAGCAAAAGCAGTTTTAGAAAAGGCTGATAAAGAACATGCCTTTGAAGAACTTGTAGCAAAAGCCCCCTTCTCTTTTTCCTGCGATTACAATCTTTATAAACTTATAAAAAATAATATGCAGGACTTCCACCTTTACGAAGTAACAGAAGATTTTGCAACTGACATTTCTATAAAAGGCTTTATTAGAGAAGATGAAAAAGAAAGCCTGTCTGGTAAGCTGCTAAATCTTTCTAACGGAAAAATTAAGCTATAAAAACTCTTTTAAATCATTTAGATTCTTACAAAGCTTCCAAACTTTTTCCAATACATCTGGTGTTGCAGGGCTTCTGTCTGGAATTAAAATAGTTCGCATTCCTGCCGCAAGAGCTGCACGGGCTCCATTTGGACTGTCTTCAACAGCAACACAAACTTCTGGCTCAAGATTCAAAGAATTACATGCCATACGGTAAATTTCGGGATTTGGTTTTGAATGAGTTACCATCTCTCCTGTAGTCAGGCTTTCAAAATACTTAATCAGGCCTGCATTTGTCATCTGTCTTTTTACAGAAGGTCCCCGAGTAGATGAAGCCAGAGCAATTCTGTATTTAGGTTTTAAATATTCAAGGATTTCTTTTGCAAAAGGCATTAAAGGAATACCTGTAGAAAATTCAGTTTCTCTAAAAAGTTCTGAACAGCGTTCCAAATATTTTTCGGCTTCCATATCCTGACCATAAAGTTCCCTCAAAATAATTGCCGAATCGTGAAAGTTTGTACCCCTGCACTTATTGATTGAGTCAATTCCTTCTGGCAGCCCAAATTCCTTGCGGGCTATTTCCCAGGTCTTATCACAAATTGATTCAGAATCCAGAAGAACTCCATCCATATCAAAAATAATTGCCTTAATATTTAAATCGCTCATCATAATTATAAAATAACATTTTTTGTGATAAAGGAAAATGCACTTAAAAGGCCTCGCTTAAAACTGCCTTTCCGCCCAAAAAAGGCCTGTGTGTTTATACTTTTTTTTATTTCTGTTACAATACAATTTATGAAAAGACGAATTATCCTAGCATTATCACTTTTATTAGCATTCAAACTTTTTGCCCAAGACGAAACAATTTACCTATGGCGCAATGTTCGGGGAATGGAAAAAGAACCTTCTGTAATGTTTGCTCACAAACCAAAAATTGAAAATAATAGAGCTGCAGTTATCGTTTGTCCGGGCGGTTCCTACTATCATCTTGATCTTTATGCAGAAGGACACACAACAGCAAAATGGTTTGCCGAACAGGGCTTTACAGCCTTTGTACTTAGATACAGAACAAATCAAAGCTTCTACACCGAACCTTCTATGCTACAAGACATTCAAAGAGCAATTCAGTTGGTTCGCGAAAATGCAGAAACTTATGATATTGACCCAAACAAAGTTGGTATAATCGGTTATTCTGCAGGTGGACACCTGGTTGCAATGGCCGGAGAATTTTTTGAAACTCACAACGAACTTAAAAAAATCGGAATAGAAACAAATGTAAGTCTACGTCCAGATTACGTTATGCCTATTTACCCTGTAGTTTCCATGCAGGATGATATTGCCCACCGCTGGTCAAGAAACAGTCTTTTAGGCCGCTCAAAAAAGTACCAGACCCAGGAACGCAAAGACGAATTTTCTCTTGAATTACATGTTCCAGATAACATGCCACCTACATACATAGTAGTTGCAGAAGATGATCCAATTGTAATCCCAGAAAATGCAAAAAGACTATACGCCGCTCTGGAAGCAAAAAAGATTCCAAACTGTCGTATAGCCATTTACGAATGGGGAAAACATGGTTTTGGCATGAAAAACAACAATTTTATGAAAACATTCCACTGGAACGAAAGTCTTAAGGAATGGCTCATAGAAATTGGTGTTATTGAAAAATAAAACTATTTAATTCCGAGTGCTACTTCCAGCACCTGTCTTACATCTGAAACAGGGATAAACTTAATTCCCTGTTTTACGATTTCAGGAATATCATCCAGGTCTCTTTCATTGGCCTTAGGAATGATAATAGTCTTAATCTTATTACGTTTAGCTGCTACAGTTTTTTCACGTAGACCGCCAATTGGCAAAACCTGACCAGTCAAAGACAATTCTCCAGTCATTGCAAGATGAGGTTTAATCTTCTTGTTAGTCAAAAGAGAAACAAAGGTTGTGGCCATAGTAATTCCGGCACTTGGACCATCCTTTGGAGTAGCTCCTTCTGGAATATGAAGATGAACTATATTTTCATCAAACCACTTAGCCTTTTTATTTCCACGTTCCAGTACAAACTTGCGGGCCCAGTTAAAGGCAATCTGACTAGATTCCTTCATTACATCACCCATCTGGCCAGTCAAAATTAAACCGCCCTTGCCGGCAAAACTGGTTGACTCAATTAAAAGAGTGTCTCCACCCATACTTGTCCATGCCAAACCAATAGCAGTTCCAGGCACCTTAGCTTCCTTAATCTGACTTTCATCAAAATCTGGTTTTCCAAGGTATTTAAAAAGATCTGGAGCATCAATTGTATATACAGGAAGTTTTTTTTCTGTAAGATTTTGTTCAGATTTCTGTTCTTCATTCTTTGCCTTATTAGACAAAATCTCTGTTACAATTTTACGGTGAATCTTATCCAGGCATTTTTCGTAATTACGAACGCCAGACTCACGGGCATACTCTTCTGCAATCTGTAAAAGTGCCGCTTTTGTATACTTAACCTGATTCTTCTTCAATCCATTTTTTTCAAGATTTTTTGGAATCAAATATTTTTTTGCAATTTCAAGTTTTTCCTGATCAATATAACCGCTAAGCTGGAGAATTTCTGCACGGTCCAAAAGAGGGCCTGGAATTGTATCCAAAGAGTTAGCAGTAAGGATAAAGAAAACGTTTGAAACATCAAATGGCAAATCCAAATAGTTATCGCGGAAATTTATATTCTGCTCAGGATCCAAAACTTCAAGCAAAGCTGATGCAGGATCACCATTATGACTAGATCCCATTTTATCAACTTCATCAATAAGGAAAACAGGAGACTTAGACTTGGTAATCTTTATTCCCTGAATGATTTTTCCAGGCATTGCACCAATGTAAGTTCGTCTATGTCCCTTAATTTCAGCTTCATCACGCATTCCACCAACGGAAAAACGGAAGAAAGGCTTATTCATTGCATTTGCAATTGAACGGCCAACAGAAGTTTTTCCAACTCCCGGAGGACCAACCAGAATCAAAATTGAACCTTTACTATCACCCTTTAATTTTCGTACAGCCAGATATTCAATAATTCTTTTCTTAACCTCTTCCATTCCAAAGTGATCTGCTTCAAGGATTTTTCCGGCTTTATCCAGATTATAATCTTCTTTAATTTCTTCATTCCATGGCAGCTGGCATACCAGTTCAAGGAAATTACGAGTTCCAATATATTCAGAAGAATTTGGATCCATTAGAGAAAACTTTGCAAGTTCACTTTCGACAGTTTCCTTAATTTCTCCTTCAAAATGATATTCTTCTATCTTTTTCTTAAATTTCTGATAGTCGGTAGCATTTCCTTCTAAAGTCTCTCCAAGCTCCTCCTGAATAGACTTCATTTCTTCGCGAAGGAAATATTCCCTCTGGTTCTTTTCAATTTTTTCATTAAGCTCGTTCTGAATTTTCTTTTGAACCTTCAAAACTTCCTGCTCTTTTTTGATAAAGACAAGGACCTGTTCCATTCTCTGACGAACATTTACTGTTTCAAGAATCTTTTGCTGTTCCTTTTTATCAACATTCAAAATAGAAGCAATAAAGTCGGCAATTTTTCCCGGGTTATCAATGTTTACCATATTGAGGCGCATTTCTTCTGAGAAGAGTGGATTATTTTCAGAAACCTCCTTCATCTCACTGATTAAAGCACGAGTCAAGGCCTTTACTTCAAATGTGTCAGCTTCTTCATCTTCAAGATATTCTACTGCTGTTGCAATTGGTGCTGATTTATGAAGTGTCTTGCGAATTTTAAAACGTTTCTGGGTGGAAATAAAAATATTAACACCACCATCAGGAAGATTTACCTTTTTAATGATGCGGGCAACGGTTCCTACTCTGTATAAATCATCGATTGAAGGAACTTCGCTATCATTTTTTAACATTACAATTCCAATAAAGCCTTCTTTTTCGTAGGCCTCTTCCACAACCTTTACATCATCTGCTGAGCTAATCATTAAAGGCGTAAATATGCCAGGAAAAATTGGACGTCCTGAAAGAGGGATAATTGTCAATTTATTTGGCAAAATCTGATCTGTTGCGATTATAGAGTTTTCATTGTTATCTGTCATATAAAAAAATATAATAATAAAAATCTGTCATCGTCAAATTAAAAGAGAAGATTATGGAAGGCCATGTATAAAAACGCTACTATTTTTTACTTAACAAGCATACATATTTTTATTAAATTATAATTATGATTTTTACCGAAGAGAGAAAACTGCAAAACATACACAAAGGTGCAAATCTTTTAATAACATTTTTAGTTTCCACATCTATACTTGCCTGCTTTTACATTCCAGGAGTTTTGGGATTTTCAGGACTGCCTGGTTTTAACGAAGCAAAACCTTTTTGGATTACAAGCGGAATTATTATATATTTAATTGAACTTATTATATTTTGGGATGGCATGATTAGGATTTACCTTACATCCACCCAGCTTAGAATTAAACTCAGAGTACTAGGCCTTATTTTTGGAATGATTCTCCCTATCAACATCATCATTCTGATTTTTATGATTATAAGAGTCCGCCAGGAATACACTTTTGAAACTGCAAAATTAAAACTAAACGAAGAAAGAAAAGACCAGCAGATATGTAAAACAAAATACCCCCTTCTCCTGATTCACGGAGTTTTTTTCCGTGATTTCAGATATTTTAATTACTGGGGCCGCATTCCTGGAGAACTTAAAAAGAATGGGGCTGTAATTTATTACGGAAATCAGCAATCTGCGGAATCAGTTGTTAAAAGTGGAAAAACAATAGCCAAAAAGATTAAGGAAATTTGCGAAAAAGAAGGTTGTGAAAAAGTAAACATCATTGGGCACTCAAAAGGTGGTCTTGATGCACGCTGGGCCATTAGTAAAGAAGGCATGGCACCTTATGTTGCAAGCCTTACAACAATCAATACACCACACAGAGGCTGTTTATTTGCAGAATACCTGCTTTCCAAGATTCCTGCAAAACGCCAAAACCAAATCGCAAGTGTTTACAATGAAATTCTTACAAAAATTGGTGATTCAGACCCAGACTTTCTGACTTCTGTAAACGACCTTACTGCAGAATCTATGAAAAAATTCAACGAAGAAGTCCCTGATTCTCCACTTGTTTATTACCAGAGCGTAGGTTCAAAAATGAACAAAAAACAAGGTGGCAAATTCCCACTCAGATATTCTTATAACCTTGTAAAACAATATGATGGAAATAATGACGGCCTTGTAGGTCAAGATTCCTGTCCATGGGGACAAAAGTTCCAGTTTCTTACTACAAAACACGGCCGTGGTATTTCACATGCAGATATGATTGACCTTTACAAGGAAAACTTAAAAGAATTCGATGTAAGAGAATTCTATGTTCAACTTGTAAAAGACCTTAAAGACCGTGGTTTTTAATTTTTCTTTTTCAACTCAGAAGAAATAAATATTTCATCCTGGTACCAGTCAATCAGCAGGCTAAAAATTTCTTCCTCGTATCCTTCTGCCCCAACCTTTATCTTCCATACTGTAGCAGATTTAAGCTCTTCGTCTTTCATTTCTTCAATAGGAATCCACTTATTCTTATACATAATCTGGAAAGTGGCTTCGGAAGAAATGTCATTTCCGCTATCTGCATCATAAGCAAAGCTCTTAATCTTAATGTTACGGACCATATTTTTAAGGAAATCACAAGAAATTAAACAGTCCTTAGAAGTAACTGTGAAAGATTTCCACCAAACGTAAGGTCCAACTACCACCTTTACCCTGTAGTCACCCTGCTTAAGATAAAGGGTATTCATTACATAAGTTTTATTTTTAGCGGCAGGACGAGAAACTTCCACCTTACTTCCAAATGTAAAACAGCCCATTACCTTATCAATAAAACGGCTATCCTTTACAAATAAAGTTCTATTTCCTCCAGTAACTTCAGGAATCTTATCTTTATCATTTTCAAAGAAAAAGGCTTTTACAGGCAAATCCATACTGTTAGAAATAGCCCTAGGCATTTCCATTTCCATTCTAACCGGACTATACCATCTTCTTAAAATAGTTTTGTGAAAAAGACCTGCTTTCCAGCAAGTAAGCAAAAGAACCAGGAAAGCAAGAGCAGAAAGAAGTATTCGTCTTACCCTAATCTTAATTTTATCTTTTGGTTCAATTTCTGGATAAGCAAAAGTTTTCTGGGTCATTACAGATTTAGCAATCAGAACTCTCAATTCATGGGTATCATAATGACTAAGATATTTTTTTACCTGTTTTAAAACTCCATCAATTGACTGATAGCGGTTCTTTGCCTTAGGCCTGATCATTTTGTGAATGAGTTTACAAATTGGTCTTGGAATAGACTTATCAAGTTTTCTAGGACTAATATATGAACCTTTTTTAATAGTTTTAAGGGTATCTATAGAAAACTCAGTAGGATAAGGTTTACTTCCTGTAAGCATTTCGTAAAGCATAATTCCAAGAGCGTAAATATCGGCTCGGGCATCTACAGATGAAGAATCTTCAAACTGCTCGGGAGGCATATAGGCTGGAGTACCAAGTGCAACTCCAGTTTCAGTTACATTATCGCCGGCAGAATCTGAAGCAATTCCAAAATCTGCAAGTTTTATTTCGCCTCTTTTAGAAATTAAAATATTACCTGGCTTAATATCGCGGTGAACAATTTCTTTTGAATGAGCATATTTTAAGGCATAGCAGGCGTCCTGCATAATAAGCATGGCTATTGGACTTGGTAAGGAAGTCTGTTTCTTAATCAATTTATCTAGGGCAATTCCATCTACCAGCTCTTCAACCATATAGCGGTAGCCAGCTTCAGTAAAATAATCAAAAAGATGAACGATATAAGGACTCTGTAAATCCAATAAAATCTGAGCTTCCTTCTTAAATCTTTCTGCATTGCCAGATTTGTTGCGGGCAGTCATTTTTTTAATTACAACATACCGTTTTAAGGAAGGATGAATTGCCTTATATACAACTCCCATTCCACCCTTTGCAACTATACCAGTAACCTTGTACTTTCCGATTAGAGGAGGAAATTCTTCACTCATTTTGCAACCTCAACAATATCTAAATTTGGATTAAATTTTTTATCACTTTTTACAATTGCCACATTCTGCCGCCCCGGATTATGAAATTGAATATAAAGCCCATTTTGTCTTAATTTATAGTTACCATTAACAGGCCTATGTCCACCCAAATAAACATAATCACCACAATCTTCAAGGCCCGTAAGATTTTTTATGGTAGCCTCAACTGAACCTTCCTGGGCAGCATCGTTTTCGGTCCATGTAAGGCCTTCTACCACACTACCAAGCATTCTTGCATCGATTAATTCTTTTCGGCTATAAGGAATTTTTGGTTCCGCGTGAGATATAAGACACTTATTTCCTAAAAATAATAGTGGGAGATTTTTTTCAAAGCAATGAATCATATAAAGAATATCATCACCATAGTAATCCTGAATAAAAAGACGGCACATATTGCCTTCATCAGCAAATTTTCTAAAGCCAAAATCTCCATCACCCGTGTAATTATAAATATTTTCGTGATTTCCTTTCAAAATATGACAATTGTGGGGGAACATTATCTTTAATTTCATAAGTCCGCACAAAAGAGAAAGGCCTTCCTTCATTTCGGCTGAAATTGCAGGACCCGTATAAATGTTTTCTGCAAATTCCAGTGCAGCAGCCGTCCATCTATCACGGGTATTTCGCTCTGTGTGTAAAATATCGCCCACAAAAACCAGAAAAATATCTTTATCTTCCAAAGCCTCAAAAATAGTTTTTCCAGATTCCATTTTATAGCTTAAGATATTGAGCAAAAAATATGGTCGTGCATGTAAATCTGGAACAACAACAAGAGGTTCTGTAACATCTTTAAAATCCAAAAGCCCGCCGACTTCCCCATCCGAAGCTACAGGTCTGTATTCAGTTTTTTCGGACATAAGAATATCTGTAACTTCATCAGCAATATCAAAAATTTCTTGATACGAAGGAAGTCCACTAGCAGTGAGAATTGTTTTTAGTTCTTTAAAAGATTCTTTTTTTAAGCCCATTATGAAATTACAAGATTCATATTACCAATTGTAATTTTATCTCCGGGATTAAGTTTGACATATTTTCCAGCAGGAATTCTAATTCCATTAACAAAAGTACCATTGGTGCTTTCTTCATCCCTTATAAAATATGCATTCTTAATTTTCTGGATTAAGGCATGATGACGACTGGCAAGTTTGTTATCCACAATAACATCATTATCAGATTCGCGGCCAATAGTAATTTTGGCTACTAACTCAACCTTCTTTTTGTTAAACATCAAATAAGAAGCTGGCTTAGATTCTCCTAGAGAATCCAAATGTCTTCCAACAGGACTGTCGGTTACAATAGTTTCATTACTCATATATAAAATTATAGTCCTCCAATGTCTTATTTACAATTCTTTTTTAAAACGTAAAACTTTTCCCAACTGGGTGTCCTTAAATACAATATCCCTCAAAAGATCCAGAACAACCCTAACCTCTTCCTTAGATTCCCTATCCATAGTGGCCATTTTTCCAAACATTTTTGCCCCAGAAATAAAGCCCGATTTTGATAATTCTGTAAGAGTCTTAACATCCGAAGCCATAATTATATCCCATAGAGCGGTAACAAATTTCTTAGTCTGCTCAGGTTCAAGTCTTTCAACCCACTCATTTAAGTCTCTATAAAATATTTTACTTTCATTGGTAAAATCCCTTTTATTCTCAAAAGAGGATCCCATAATCTGCCATGTTAAAGGATCATGCTGCATAACCGCAAAACCATCACTCTTAACAATTTCATACTTTTTAGGATGATGGAAAATCATTCCAACAAGAGACATTTCAGGGTAAATATTTACAAGTTTACTTTCAATTGCAAGATATTCAGGCTGATTAAAGAAATCCTCAGAAAATCCAGGACCATCAAAATTATAAATCTGTTTTATACGTTTCTGAATTTTTTCTCCACACTTTACCGCAGTATTTATGGCAAGATTTCCACCTTTAGAATGTCCAACAATAACAAAATCATTTTTAAAAAACTTAGCGGCATCTTCTATATAAACTAAAGCATCCTTTTGAGCTGGTATTTGATCCTGCCAGACAATATTAAAATCTTCCTTCCAGCCTACCAAAGTATCATCAGTTCCTCGGTAAGAAATTATAACTTCTTCATTCTTGCCATTTTTGATGATATAGGTCATAGCGGCAAATTGTTCTACATTTTCTTCGCTAAAAATTTCTCTATAACCGCAAATACGAACATTCTTAAAACGCAGAGATTTTGCAGTTTTGGCAAGAAGCTCAGGAGTATTTTTATTAATTACAAAACCAATCTTTAATCTGTCCTCATAATCACTGGCAGCCTTAAAATCCTTACTTAACTGACTTAGAGTTTTTGACTCTTCAAATGATGATGAAACAAGGCCATTCAAAAGTGAATATGATAAATGAGAAAGCAAAAGTGCATCTATTTTATTAAAAGGGATTGTATCAAATGTAATATCTCCCCGCCAGGCAACATAATCAAACAAATTAGCCGTAAGACGCCTCCAAAATTAAATCTCAATAACAATACTTTTAATATAATAAGGGCAATTTTCAAAAACAAGTATAAAATACAAACTTTGACCTTTAACGACTTTATCCTTATAATAAGAATATGAAAGAAAACTGGTCAAAAAAAGATAAAATAGTTCTCATTTTTACAATTGTAATTGGTGTTTTAACACTTGTTGCAGCTGTTTTAATCTTTATTTCTCTCTTTAACCAAAATTACAACTACTCTATCTTTCTCATAATTTCTTTTATCTTACTTTTTGCCCTTTTTACGGGCCATCTCATTTATCTGATAGTCCATTCCACCATGGAATACAACATATCTGTGCTAAAAAAACAAAAGGAAGATAATGATATTTTCCTAGATCAGGTAATGAAAACCTTTGTAAACTTTATTGACTCCAAGGATGAATACACAAAAGGCCATTCAAACAGAGTTGCAATTTATTCGCAAGCACTCGCAAAACAGCTTGGCTTACCTCCAGAAACCCAGCAGAATATGTATTACATGGGACTTATGCATGATATTGGAAAACTCACTATCCCTCAGGATATTTTAAATAAAACCTCTCACCTTTCTTCCGAAGAGTGGGAAGTTATAAAAATGCATACTCAAAACGGGGTAAAGCTTTTAAAAGATTTTACAGTTTTACCAAGCCTTAAGGATGCCGTTCTTTATCATCATGAACGTTATGATGGCATGGGTTATGTTTACCAGTTAAAAGGCGATGACATTCCTTTGTGTGCCCGAATAGTCTGTGTTGCCGACTCTTTTGATGCCATGAACTCCAACCGTTGTTACCGTTTAAAATATTCTAAAGACCGAATTATTCAGGAACTTGACCGTTGTTCAGGCAAACAGTTTGATCCACTTATTGCAAAAGCAATGATAGAACTGATAAAGAATGGCACAATTGATTCCTTAAATGCCCAAAATAATCTCTAATTTATCTTTAGAAAATCTCCAAAAAATTCTCAAAAAATTTTAATGATTAAAATAGAAGCTTAATTGAATAACTTTTTTTGACTTACTATAATTAGAAAAATTCATTAAAGGAGTTATTCAAAATGGAATTGATTTACGGAATCAAGGACAAGCCAAAGTTTGGTAAAGTTATTTTGTTTGCTTTCCAACAGCTTTTGGCAATTATGGCTGCAACTATTGCAGTTCCTGCTATTGTTGGTAATGGACTTACTGCTTCTGCCGCTTTATTCGGTGCAGGTGTTGGTACAATCGTTTATCTGCTCTTTACAAAGAGTTCAAGCCCAGTTTTCCTGGGCTCTTCTTTTGCCTTCATCGGTTCTATGCTTTCTGCTTTTGCAGGTGCTGCTTCAGTACAGATTGGTTACTGGGGATTAATAATTGGTGCACTTATGGCAGGTCTTGTTTACGTAATCATTGCTATAGTCGTAAAGTTCTGTGGTGTTGCATGGATTGACAAATTATTACCACCTGTAATCATTGGACCTACAGTTTCTATCATTGGTTTAAGTCTTTCTGCAAATGCTATTGGAGATCTTATGAAATCAAGTGTTGCTGGCGGAAATGAAAAGATTGCTCTTATCTGTGGTCTTACAACTCTTGCTGTTACAATGCTTGCTTCAACTTACGGAAAGAACATCGGTCGTTTAATTCCTTTTATTCTTGGTATTCTTGCAGGTTATGCACTTGCTTCAGTTTTTGCTCTTATTGGAAACCTTACAGATAATGGAGCTTTGGTTGTTATCAATTACGATGCCTTGAAAGCTGTAAAAGGCTTCTTCGCACTTCCAAAATTCACTTTTGTTCTTGGCGGAACTGAATGTCTTAAAAATATTTCAGGAACTTATATTCTTACTATTTTTGCAGCATATGTTCCAGTAGCATTCGTAGTATTTGCAGAACACCTTGCTGACCACAAAAACCTTTCTACAATCGTTGGAAAGGATCTCTTAAAAGATCCAGGTCTTACAAGAACACTTCTTGGTGATGGAGTTGGTACAATGGTTTCTACTCTCTTTGGTGGATGTCCAAACACAACTTACGGTGAATCAATTGGTTGTGTAGCTATTACTCGCAACGCTTCTACAATTTCTATCTGGGGATGTGCATGTTTATGTATCATCTTCTCTTTGATTTCACCTGTTGTTGCCTTCCTTGAAACAATTCCTTCTTGTGTAATGGGTGGTGTTTGTATTGCTTTGTACGGATTTATTGCTGTATCTGGATTCAAGATGTTCCAGCAGGTAGATTTGAACAAAAACAAGAACCTTTTCGTTGCATCTATAATCTTTATTACAGGTGTAGGTGGAATGGTTGTAAGCTTTGGTACCGTTCAGATCAGAACTGTTGCTTGTGCATTAATCCTTGGAATTCTTGCAAATGTTATGCTTAGTGGCGAAAAAGACTAAGCGTTAAACAAAAAAAGATTCTCTGTGAAGTGTACCCCAAAAGTTGGAAACAATTTTTGGAGGTACACTTCATTACCAGGGAATCTTTTTTTTCACTTCTTATAATTTCTACTGTAACAATTTTGCTACATCTGGACGCTTCCATCTCTTAGCAATTGTGTAAGCAGTATCACCTGAATTATTCTTAATCGATTTATCCAAACCATAAGAAAGCAAAGTCCTTATTATATCTGCAGACGAAGTTTTGGCCGCATAGTGGAGAATTGTATTTCCCTGAACGTCAGTCAAATCACCTGCATATTTTACAATATTACCAATCATTGTCTTATTATTTTTTTCAAGAGCAATCGAAACCCCATTTCTACCCTTCTTATCAATCAACTGGAAAGGATTTGCTCCATTTTCAAGTAAAATCAAAGCGGTTGTTACATCATCATCTTCAATAGCATAAGTCAAAGCTGTATAACCGTCTGAATTTTTTGTATCAAGAGGATATCCTTCATCTATCAAAAGTCTGAGTAATTCTTTTGGAGCATGAGTTTTAACTACAATATGAACAGGAGTATTTCCATCACTGTCAGTAATATTGTAAGAAGAACCTAAAATCTCTCGAATAGTTTCAATATCCTTATTAATTACGATAGAAAAAGGTGTATTTCCCTGCTTGTCGCGTGCCAAAGGATTTCCGCCTGCATTTCTTATAAGTTTAATGATTTCGATATCACCCATGTAAGCGGCTTCGTGGTAGGCATTACGACCATTTACTTCCTGAACGTTTGGATTTGCTCCATAATTCAAAAGTAAGCGAACATTATCCGGATTATTTCCACGAATTGCATCCATCAAAACAGTTACACCATTTGTATCGCTTGAGTTAGGATCTGCACCATAACTTAAAAGTTTTCTTGCAATATCATATTTACTTGAAATTACGGCTTCTGATAATGGTGATTTACCTGCAGAGTTCTGAACATTTACGCTCAATCCATACTCAACTAAAGTATCAATTGAAGCAGGTGCATCCCAGCGAACAGCAGTGTGCATTGCAGTTGAACCAAGATTATCGCGAGCCATTACATCGGCACCGCCTTCCACAATCAGTTTAATGATATTAGGATTGTTAGTTTTTACTGCACTAAAAAGGGATGTTTCACCGTTTGCATTTTTAGCAGTAATATCTGCCCCCTTAGTCAAAAGACTTGTAATTGCATCACCATACTGCCATTCAGCCGCATAATGTAATACAGAGTTTCCAGATCCATCCTTAGACTTAATAGTTCTAGAAGTAATAATCCAATCCTGAACACTTCCACCATATTTCAAGGCAAGTCTTAAAGGTGAATTGTTATTTGTATTTGTTGAAAAAATATCTGCATTCTTAGCAAGTAACATTTCGCCAACTTTCTGACGATTTTTCAAAACTGAAATAAAGAGAGCCGAATTACCGTCACGGTTACGAATATTTACATCGCTGGTAAGACTGATAATATACTGTACTTTTGATAAAGGAGCATCTGTCAAAAGAGCAATGTGCAATGGAGTATTTCCGTCAGAATCCTGTGATGTAGAGTTTGAAGAATTAACTACAGCTTCGAGCATATCATTTGAAGAAGCAAAAGCCATTGAAAGTGGTGACTGGCCATTTGTATCTTGAGTATGAATATTTGCACCCCTTGTAGTCAAAAGTCTTACAATTTCAATATTATTTTTCTGAACTGCAATTTCCAGAGGAGTTACACCTTCCTTATTTCTTGCATTAATATCTGCACCATTGTTGATAAGAATAGACATTACATCAGCATCCTGGTTCATCATTGCAGCAATATGAAGAACTGTATCACCATACATATCCTTCTGGCTTAAATCTGCTCTATGACTTACCAAAAGTGAATACATTTCTCGCAATTTATCAAAAGGCATTGCAAGAAGAATTGGAGTCTTTCCAAGATTATCACGTGCGTTTGGATTTGCACCAGCTTCCAAAAGTGAAGCAGCAATATCTACATTTCCATAGCGAACTGCTTCATGCAAAGGAGTTGCTCCTGAAGAATCCTGAACAGAAGTTTCTGCATCATGTTTTAAAAGATAACGGGCAATAGCTGAGTGTCCCATAATTGCAGCAAGATGGAGTGGAGTCTGTCCATCATCAAAACGGGCATTAACATTACGAGCCGAAATTGCATCCTGGAAGTAAGAAAAAACAGTTTCTACTTCTTCTGCACCGGCCATAATCAAAGTAGCAGCAATTTCTACAGAAATTGAATCATCAATACTACTAAAAGCCAAATCAAGAGGGGTCTTTCCATCATCATCCTTTACAGAAATAGGAATTCCTTTTTCAATACACTTTTGAACACCACGTAAGTTTTTTGTTCTTACAAAATAATGAACAATTGTCTGGCCGCCAATATCACGAACTTCTCCAGCTTTTGTTGTAATAAGGATATCGTAGTAAGTTTCATCCATTGAAAGAGCCAGATCAAGGGCAGAATTTCCAACCCCATCACGGTCAAAAAGGGTATTTGCATTTACTGCAACAATAGCAGCTGCTGCGTCATAAGAACTTTCCCAAATTGCAACATGAAGAGGAGTATCACCATCATGATTTTTTAACTGAGGATCTGCACCTTTTACAAGGAAGTAAGTAACAAGATCTGCATCATTTTTTTGAGCAGCTAAATGCAAAACTGTATTTCCATCTGAATCAACACCGTTAATATCATTTGGCATAACAAATTCATTTTTTGCTTCATTTATTCGATTTGTTTTGATTAATTCATGAGGCGACAATTTTTTTGTCGATGGAGTAGTCGGTTTAGTAGATGCACAACCCAAAAGAAGGCAAGCAAATGAAATAGTAATAAAAAACGATCTTTTCTTCATATTTTCCCCTACTGACATAATAAACCAGTTCTATACAGTATTTATCGGGAAAATAAAATTATATTTTAGAGATTTTTTGACATTTCAAGCATTTTTCTAAAAGCTGAATCACTCTTTTGTAATTCGCGAGAACCTCGTGTAATTTTGCAAAGTGACATAGAAAAGGCCTTTGCAATTTCTCTTTGAGTTGTTCCCTTATCTATTTCTTTAACCAGTAACCAGCGACTGGCCATATCTTTTAACTCAGGTTTTGTAAAGAGACATTCAAAAAAGCTGTAAACAAAGTCTTCATCATTGGATGCAAGAATTAATTTGCAAAGCTCGCGAATGGTTTTTTCAACCATTTCTTCAGGAATACCTTTTTCTTCTTTTTCTGCGTTTTCTTTAATGCTCTTATTCATAGAAACAAGTATAATCCAATTTTATAATTTTTACAAATTTATCAGGGAAAGGTAATAAATACATTTTTCCCCATAAATCTTAAAGACTTCCGTTGCAGCGTTTCAAAAATTGCGGGCTGAACGTTAAAGGAATCCGACTCGCCTTTCGGCTCGCGACGTTCAGATGCAATTTTTGCCTCGCTTCCACTCGCGTCTTTAAGATTTATAAAACAAACCTCTAGAAATACCTTTCCCTGATAAAATCTATTTCTGTAAAAGGGATTCTACTTTTTTAGTTGCTTCATTTAGCTCAGGCATTTCAATGCTTTCAACATCACCGGCATCTACCGCACGGCTGGTTCCTTCTTCCATTGGAAGACGGGCAAGTACTGGAAGATTAAATGATTTAGCAATTGCATCAATATTTGATTTACCAAATACAGTAATTTCTTTGCCGCAGTCAGGACATTTTACATAGCTCATGTTTTCTACAATTCCAAGAATAGGAATCTTCATCATGTTAGCCATATTTACAGCCTTTTCTACAATTACACGTACCAGCTGCTGTGGAGAAGAAACTACAATAATTCCATCTACAGGTAAAGACTGGAAAACTGTAAGAGGAACATCTCCAGTTCCAGGTGGCATATCAACGAACATAAAATCAACATTATCCCAGATTACATCTGTCCAGAACTGTTTTACAGCTCCACCAATAACTGGGCCACGCCAAATAACAGGATCATTTTCGTTTTGGAGAAGGAAGTTCATAGACATCAACTGAATACCAGAATCTGTTACAACAGGTTTTAAAGCATCTTCACCTTCTACAGTTTCTGCACGAAGTTTTTCTACTCCAAAACTCTCAGGAATAGAAGGACCTGTAATATCTGCATCCAAAATGGCAGTTCTAAAACCATCCTTATTTACTTTACTTGCCAAAAGACTTGTAACCAGGGATTTTCCAACACCACCCTTTCCACTTACAATTCCAATGACTTTTTTGACACTACTACCTTTTCTTAGGTAAGCTCTAAAATCTCTTTCTGAACATGACTGGCTGCATGAACCGCAGTCGTGTGAACATCCTGCCATTAAGAAAACCTCCTGAAAAGCCGTCTAAAACGGTCTAAATAATTTAATATAAAATGCTCAATTTAAATATAAGAAATAATAATTCTAAATTCAAGGAAATAAAATACGTCGAGTCAAGGCACGCTCACGCTTAAAGCCTTGACTTCGCCGTTTTGAGGGTTTTGTAATA
>DGWD01000045.1 GCA_002395155.1 Treponema sp. UBA4267 | reverse complement strand
AAAGTAGATAGCTGCCAGGCTTTTTTTTTGCTTAAATCATTTAATTAATTAGAAAAATCCCGATAAAGAGCAGTGAGAACTAGAAAACCGTTTTTTAAGTAAGTTATGGCCATGGAACTGTCGGAATGGCAGAGTGCGAGCTTTTGCGAAGCAAAACTCGGTAGTTCGATGATTGCGAAGCAAGTATCGAACGTAGGAAAGTAGATAGCTGCCAGGCTTTTTTTTGTTTAAATCATTTAATTAATTAGAGAAACTCCGCTAAAGAGCAGTGAGAACTAGGAAACTGATTTTTAAGAACCGCATGGCCAGAGAACTGACGGAATGGCGGAGCGTGAGCTTTTGCGAAGCAAAACTCGGTAGTTCGATGATTGCGAAGCAAGTATCGAACGTAGGAAAGTAGATAGCTGCCAGGCTTTTTTTTGTTTAAATCATTTAATTAATTAGAGAAACTCCGCTAAAGAGCAGTGAGAACTAGAAAACTGTTTTTAAGAACCGCATGGCCAGAGAACTGACGGAATGGCGGAGCGTGAGCTTTTGCGAAGCAAAACTCGGTAGTTCGAATACGCTCCAGGGCTGGAGGCACTTGCAGACCGCAGCGTAGCGAGGACTGTGAGCGTTAGCGAATGCCGGAAGTCCGCTTGGATGTTGGGGGCTCGCAAGTCTTTTTTTTCTTAAAAATATCAGAAAACTTTTGGATAAAAAAATGTAAAAAAGTTCAAATTTATGTTCATTTAATATAAAATTATTTATATGAAGATGAAGAAATCTTTTTTTGTGGGTTTAATATTTGGATTGTTTTGTTTATGTTTGCATGCTCAATATTCTAGTCTTAATAATTATGTAACTAGAATTTGGACTACTGCGGATGGACTACCCGGGAATGTAGTTTCTGATATTATTCAAGGTCAGGATGGTTTTTTATATTTTGGTAGTTATGAATGTCTTTTAAAATTTGACGGTTTTGAATTTGAGCCTTCCAATAAATATACTAATGAGGAATTATCTTTTGTTTCTGCTCGTTGTATCTATGAGGATTCGAGCGGCAATATGTGGATTGGATCTAACGGGGAGGGGGTCCAGCGTATCTCCCGAAATAAAATTGTTGAACATATTTCTGTAGATAGAGGTTTGCCTAGTAATTCTATTAGATGTTTTACTGAAGATCGTTATGGTAATATTTGGGTTGGTACTGCTGCTGGTCTTGCCTATATTAATCATGAAAATCAAATTGTAATTCCTGTTTATGATAATGGGAAGGACGTTTCTCACGTAATTATAAAAATGCTTTATTGTGATACTGCTGATCGTATCTGGATGATTACTAACGAAGTAAATGGTCTATATATTTATTCCGATTCTGGTTTTCAACATTATAAAGATTTGGATGTTTTTGGTGATTATGTGCCAACTTGTATTGCTCAGGATAAAAATGGTGCATTTTGGATTGCTCTTAATAATGAAGGTTTAGTAAAGATTCAAAATGGGGAAGTTTCAAAAGTTGAAACCGGAACTTTTTTGGATTATCGTCCAACAAATACTATCTATTGTGACAAAACTGGTTCTCTTTGGTTTGGTACTGAAAAAGGTTTGGTTTTGTATAGGGATGGTGTTTTTTCTGTTTATGATGAGAATCATGATCTTTCGAATTCTTCTATAAATAAGATTATTGGTGATAGAGAGGGGAATATTTGGGTTGCTACGGATTCCTCTGGTATTGGAAAAATTAGTCCTGGAAAATTCCGTATGAATGCTACAAGTTCACCTGTAAATGCAATCTGTGAAGATTTGGATGGTAATGTTTGGATTGGAGCTGGAAACGGGCTTTTTTGTTATAAAAATGAAACTTTTATACAAAATGAATTAACTGAATATTGTAAGGGGATTCGAGTTCGTCATGTTGGGCTTGGAAAACATGGTGAAATTCTTGTTAACTGTTATTCAAAGCCTGGAATGATTGTTTATAAGGATGGAGAAATTCGAAATTGGACTACTGATGACGGACTGCCGGGGAATAAAACTCGTGTTTCTATTGAAACTTTTGAAGGTGATATCTACATTGGAACAACAACAGGTCTTTCTGTAATTGATTCCACTGGTTCAATTCATAATTACTCTTTGGAAGAAGGTTTCGATTGTGAATATATTATGTGGCTTTATCAGGATAATGATGGAATTGTTTGGGTTGGTACTGATGGTGATGGTATTTACCTGATGAAAGATAGAAAAATATTCCGTAAGATTAATACTGATAGTGGGCTTGCTGGTAATGTTATTTTTAAGATTTCTCAGGATCATCATGGAAATTATTGGATTTGTACTGGTTCTGGAATTTCTTTTTATAGGGGATCTGCGATTGATATTTTGAATACTTCTAAGGCAATGAAATTTGTAAATTACAATTCTGCACATGGTCTTGGTTCTGATTCTATTTTCCAAATTATCTTTGATGAAAACAATTATGCCTGGCTTATTAGTAATAGGGGAATTGCCTCTGTTGATTACAATTCTTTGTTGGAAGTAGCAGATGGAAGTCGTAAAAAGGTTGATTGTAAATTTTATAATCAAAGTGATGGGCTAAAATCTTCTGGTCCTAATTCTACAGCCTTAAGTATGATTGATAGACACGGTCGTATTTGGTTTACCATGTCTGATGGATTTGCTATCTATGATCCTTTAATGAATAAAGCTTCTGATGTTTTTCCTATAGCTCAGATTGTTCAAGTTCAGGTGGATGATAATATTTATAAAAACTTAAATTCGTATACTGTAATAATTCCTCCTGATGCAAAACACATTAATATTAAATATACAGGTTTAAGTTATGCTTCCAGTGAAAGAATCCGTTTTTCTTATAAATTGGAAGGTTTTGATAAAAATTTTTCTCCTTTAACAGCAGACCGTGTGGCATCGTTTACTAAACTTAGTCCTGGTCGTTACACTTTTTTAGTTGGTTGTCAAAATGCAGATGGTCTTTATTCTGAAATGTTTGCTTCTGTAAAACTTGTTCAGAAGGCATATTTTTATGAGCATGTCTGGTTCTGGCTGATTGTTGCTGGCCTTATCATCATAATTATTGCGATTGTTTTTATTGTCGTTATTCGTACTGATAAAAAACGTCAGATTCAGCTTGAAACAAAAATTCAAATGGCTACGGTTGAACTTCAGATGGCAAAAGATGAGTCTGACCGCCTGCTTCAAAACATAATTCCTGTTTCTATTGCACAGCGTTTAAAAGCTAAGGGTATGGGGGATTATGGAACAATAGCGGACTCCTTTGACGATGTTACGGTTCTTTTTTCCGATATCGTAAGTTTTACAAATACTACAAGTCAGTATTCTGCTACAGAAATTGTAGAAGCATTAAATGCACTTATTAAACGTTTTGATGATTCTGCAAAAAAACTTGGTGTTGAAAAAATTAAAACTATTGGTGATGCTTATATGGCTGCTTGCGGAGTTCCTTCTCCAAATAAACATCATGCCGAAGTAATGTTAAAGTTCGCAATTCAGATGTATAAAGATCTGGCTGATTACAATAAAACTGCAAAAATAAAGTTTAGAATTAGGGTAGGTATGAATTCTGGTCATGTTATTGCAGGTATTATTGGAAAAAATAAGTTTATCTATGATATTTGGGGTGATACTGTAAATGTTGCAAGTCGTATGGAAAGCAACTGTAATCCTGGACATATTAGAATGACAGAGGATGTTGTAAATCTTATTACAGCCCATGGTTATAAACTTAATCTACGTCAGGAAGAAATAAATGTAAAAGGTAAGGGAATGATGAAGACTTATGAATTCCCTGATCATTAATCAATATTTTAGAGTTTTTGATGTTTTAATTAATGGAGTAAAAAATGAACGACAGATTAGTTTTTAAAAAGGTTCCAGAAAACTGGGAATCTTTTCTGCCTTTAGGAAATGGACGTCTTGGACTTATGCAAAAGGCTGATCCAAATAATGATATTTTACAGTTGAATGAAGAAGGAATCTGGTCTGGAGGTCCAATTGATCGAATCAATCCTGATACTCAAAAATATCTTCCAAAAATCAGGCAGCTTATAAAAGAGGGTAAGGTAAACGAAGCTCAGGAATTGGGCTTTCAAACTTTGAGTGGAACTTGTTTTAATGAAAGAGTTTACCAGACTGCCGGAGAATTCCGTGTGGACTTTTTTGCTGAAAAAAATTATGGAATTGAATGCGGTTTTCCTTTACAGCATAAAAAAGTTCAGAAGTGTCTTGATACTTATCAGGCAGTTTTGGATTTATCAGAGGCCTCTACTATAATCACTTATGAAGATGAAGATGGGGTTCATTTTACCCGCCGTACTTGGATTTCTGCAATTGATGATATGATTTTTATGCATGTTACTGCAGATCAGAAAGGAAAAATAAATTTCCGTGCCTATCTGGATCGGGGTATTTGGGTAGATAATATTCGTGCAGAAGATGGTTTTATTTTCCTTGAAGATGCACATGGAATTCCATTTTGCGTTGGGGCAGGGGTTTCTTCCGCTGGTGGACAGGTTGGAACTACAGGTTTCTGTTTGACTGGTCAGGCTTGTGATGAAGTTCTTTTTTATATTGATATAAGAGCCTGGAAGTGGAATAAAAAAATCCTCACACAAAAGGATTATGAAAAATCCATAAAGAAAAATTACTGGGCAAAAGAGTGTAAGGCGAATCTTCTGGATGTTCGCTCTTATGTAAATAAAAAAGGCCTTTCTGTAGCGGCTGAGGATTATCTTGGCTGGCATCTGGTGGAATATAAATCTTACTGGGACCGTATGGAGTTAAAAATTGGCGATGATGATAAAGAAACTTCTCTGCCAACTCCAGACTTGTTAAAATCTGCGGCGGTGGACAATGTAAATCTTGTAAATCTTTATGCAAACTTTTCCCGCTATCTTTTAATTTCTGGCAGCAGAGTTCCAGGGCAGTTACCTTTGACACTTCAGGGACTTTGGAATTCGTATATGGATCCACCATGGGGCAGTAAGTATACAGTAAATATTAATACAGAAATGAATTACTGGCCTGTTAATTTGACTGGTCTTAGTGAGTGTGAACTTCCGCTTTTTACTTTGCTTGAAAGGGCTTATAAGCGTGGATGTGAAGTTGCACAGAGAATGTATGGTTGCCGTGGTTATGTTATTCATCATAATCTTGATTTCTGGGGGGATGCGGCTCCTCAGGATAACTGGCTGCCTGGTACTTACTGGGTTTTGGGTGCTGCCTGGCTTGCAACTCATATCTGGGAACATTATGAATATACTCAGAATAAGGATTTTCTTAAGCGATATTATTATTTGATGCATGAAGCATGTCTTTTCTTTGTTGATTTTCTCCAGCCTTGCGACCTTACTGCTTCTGATGGAAAGCCTTATCTTGTGATTAATCCTTCAGTTTCGCCAGAAAATTCTTATGTCACAAAAGCAGGGCAGGTTGGTGCTTTTACAGAAGGCTGTGAAATGGACAATATGATTCTGACAGATTTATTCACTTTTGTTCAGAAGTCCCGAAAAATCCTTGGAAATGAAGTTTGTGATAATAAGGGTAAATCGTATAAAGAAGCTGATTTTGAAGCTTTTGATTATGTTTTGAAGCATTTGAAAAAGCCTGAATTAAATAAAGATGGTTCTTTGATGGAATGGAATACAGAAGTTCCTGAAGTTGAACCTGGGCACAGACATATCAGTCATTTGTATGGACTTTATCCTGGTCATACTATTTCTCTGGAAAAAAATCCGGAACTTGCTGAAGCTGCAAAAAAGACCTTAAAGAAACGTCTTGAAAATGGTGGAGGGCACACCGGCTGGAGTCAGGCCTGGATTATAAATTTCAGGGCACAGTTACAGCAGGGGGATGAAGCACTGGAGGCAATTACAAAACTTTTCAGTCATTCTACCTTGCCAAATCTTCTTGATAATCATCCTCCTTTCCAGATTGACGGAAACTTTGGGGCTCTTGCAGGAATTCTTCGTCTTCTGGTTCAAAGTGAGATGGATGATGATGGAGTTTGTGTAAAATTATTGCCGGCTTTACCTTCCGAATCTGCCTGGCAGACTGGCTTTGTGCGAGGTCTTGCAATAAAGGGTGGATATACTATTGATTTTGAATGGAAGAACGGAAAGGTGGTGGATTATTCACTTAAACCTGGAAAAAATGCTTTGAGTATAGATAAAGTCCATATTGTCAGTTAGCAAAAATCCTAAAAAAAGGGGATGACCGGACTTAAGTGTCATCCCCAGTAAAATTATTCTACTTTAATGTATTCAACAAGAGTCTTCTTTCAAAACTTTGTGTAAAAGCTTCTTCCTCTATTGCAAAAAAATCTTAATTTTGATATATTCTTTGATACGTATTTAGACTTTAGGTATAGTGGTATTTAATCCCCGTTTTATAGCATTATCCGGTCTTTTTACCAGTCTTTTGCAGGTTGGATTATGTTTCCTTTTTTCCGCTGCATCTGGCGTTCATAATTTGATATATTTTTAATAGAGGTATTATATGTACGCAACTATTGAATTTAAGGGCAAACAGTATAAAGCAGAAAAAGACCTTGTCCTTACAGTTGATAAGCTTGATGCTGAAAAAGGTACAAAAATTGACATTGATACAGTTCTTTTAACAAGTGATGGAGACAAAATCAATGTTGGAACTCCTTATGTAAAGGGAGCAAAAGTTACTGTAGTAGTAGAAGAATCTTTCCGCGATAAGAAAGTTTTAGTATTCAAATACAAGTCAAAGAAAGATTATCATCGTGTTATTGGTCACAGACAGCAGTACACAAAAGTACGTGTTGAATCAATCACACTTGCTTAATAGACTTTAGATAGGAGATTACTATGGGAAGAACACGTGGTGGATCTGGTGCAAAAAACGGACGCGATTCAAATCCAAAGAATTTGGGTATTAAAAAATATGCAGGAGAATCTGTAACAGCAGGTTCAATTATCCTTAAGCAGCGTGGAACAAAGTTCTATCCTGGCGACAATGTAAAGAAAGCTGGTGATGATTCTTTGTTTGCTACAGCAGATGGAAAGGTTGTTTACGGTGAATGTAATAACCACAAAGTTGTATCTGTTGAAGCAGCTAAATAAGTTGATTAAGTAAGCATAAATTACTTTACTGAAATGCCCGGTTTGACGAATAATCTGCCGGGCTTTTTTTATATTGAGGGTTTATTACAAAACCCTCAAAACGGCGAAGTCAAGGCTTTAAGCGTGAGCGTGCCTTGACTCGACGTATCTTTTGATAGAGGTTAATATGATAGGTTTCGCAGATGAAGCATTAATAGAAGTTCGCTCCGGAAATGGAGGAAATGGCTGTGTCGCTTTCCGTCGTGAAAAATACATTCCGCATGGTGGCCCAAATGGTGGCGATGGAGGAAAAGGCGGAGATGTCATCTTCTGTGTAAAACGAAATTTACGTACTCTGGCAAAAATCCGTCATCAGCATTGTTTTAAAGCAAAAAATGGTGGAGATGGTCAGGGCTGGAATCGTTACGGGGCTGACGGTGAAGATTGCGTAATTCCTGTGCCTCCTGGAACAACCATTCGAGATGCCGAAACCGACGAAATCATCTACGATTTTACAAAAGCCAAGGGCGATGAATCTTTTACTTTTCTAAAAGGTGGAAATGGCGGCTGGGGGAATGTTCACTTCAAAACCTCTACAAATCAGGCTCCACGTCATGCAAATCCTGGGCAGAAGGGCGAGACTCGTTTTATAAAGCTTGAACTTTCAATTATGGCTGATGTAGGTCTGGTTGGTTTTCCAAATGCAGGTAAATCATCATTATTAACATATTTTACAAATGCCAGACCAAAAATTGCTCCTTATCCTTTTACTACAATTATTCCAAATCTTGGAGTTTTGCGTATTGATGATGAAAGTGATATTATCATTGCAGATATTCCGGGAATTATTGAAGGAGCTTCGGAAGGTCTTGGTCTTGGAGATACTTTCTTAAAACATATTACCCGTACAGCCTGTTTAATTTTTATGATTGACTGTTCTGATGAAAATTATCTGACAGCCTATGATACCCTCTGTAATGAACTTCAGAATTACTCAGATGAATTGATGGAAAAACCTAGAATTGTTCTTCTTAATAAGATTGATATGGAAGGTGCTTACGACCACGCTGTTGAACTTGCAGAAATTATCAGAAAGAAAGAACCTGAAACTGCTGTAATTCCTGTTTCTGTTATGGAAGGACGTGGAATGAAGGATGCTCAGCATCAGATTGTGAATCTTGTAAATGAAAAAGAAAAACGGGAAGTGAAGGAAGATAATTTTGCTTCTAATGCAGCAGAAATGGGGTCGTCATTTATGAATTCCCGTGCTTATATTGATGATGATGAAGAAGGAATTCAGTATCCGGGAAGTGAGCAGTGAAAATTGCAATTTTAGGTGGTTCTTTTAATCCTCTGCATATTGGACACGCAATGCTTGCTGAAAGTGTGATAAAAGAACTTTCCTATGATAAGGTTATATTTATTCCTACAGGTAAACCGCCTCACAAACAGATTATGGAAGGGGCAAATCCGGAGCAAAGACTAGAAATGGTCAGGGCTTTTTGCCAGTCAGAAAAATCTGGTTTATTCGATGTGGATGATTGTGAAATCAGGCGGGAAGGACTTTCGTATACATGCGATACACTGGCCTATATCACAGAAAAATATAAGGGCTTGTTGGAGCAGAAGCCAGGCCTGATTATGGGAGAAGAAATTGCATGTCAGTTTGAAAAATGGAAAAATCCTGATCAAATTGTTTCAATGGCAGACTTAATCATTGTTCCAAGGACGGCCGATTTTCAAATTTCTGGTTCTGCCAATCATAATAATATTCCAATTGGAAATTATGATAAGGACTATCAGGTAAAATTTGATAGAGAGACTTTTAAATATCCATATAATTTTTTGAAGGAAGGAATGATTACAATATCATCTACCGAAATTAGAAGAAGGATAGCAGAAAATCGTTCCTATAAATATCTTGTTCCCCAGGCTGTTTTTGATTATATTGAAAGAAAGTCTATATATAAGAACGATAATTTGAACTAGAACATGAAAGATATTATTAAACTTACGGAAGAAATAAGAATTTTTGCTCAGGAGCATGTAAAAAAATCTCGATATGAACATTCCATTAGGGTTGCTGAAACTTGTGCCAGACTTTGTCGAATGTTTGCTCTTGATGCTGATGTTGGCTATTTAGCTGGTGTAGGTCATGATATGTGCAAGGATTTTTCGGATCAGGAATTGTTTGATCTGGCTGCAAAAGATGGAAATCCTATTATTCCTTATGAAAAAAGAAATCCTGCACTTTTGCATGGTAGGGCAGCCGCAGTATTAATGAAGGAAAAATTTGGTATTGAAGATAAAGATATTTTGGAAGCTGTTGCATATCATACTTCGGGTGTGATGGGGATGTGTGATTTGTCCAAGTGTCTTTTTATTGCAGATAAAATTGAGCCAGGTCGCCCACAATCAACTGATGAATATCGGGAAAGATTGTATAAGATGAATCTGGAGCAAATGTTTTATGCTGTTTTGTACGAAAATTATTCTTACGTGCTTAAAAAGGGCTACGAACTTTTTCCTACAACAGAAGATTTGGTAAAAAAATATAAGGTAGCTTTACCTGACTAAAGATTAGAATAGAGATAAGGGATTAGAAATGAAAAAGTTTCAAATCAGAGATGAACAGAAAGGACTTATATTTATTGCTCTCATTTTTGTTATTGTAATTGCACTAAGTATAGTCTTTGCGGTTACTCTTAAAACAAATGTTGTAGATGATTATGCAAAAGATAATGACGTAATAAGAACTTTGTTTGTTGTAGAAGATGAAGATTCCTCTGTCCTTTTTTCTAGTGCTCTTATTTATGTACAGACTTCAAAAAAAGCAGCAATTGTAAATCTTCCTGGGTATACAGGTGCCATTTACCAGAGTTTGGGTCGTACAGATAAACTTGAAAATGTTTATTCAGAAGCAGGAATTAATGCCTATAAAACAGAAGTAGAGAAAATGCTGGGTATGAAAATACCTTTTTATGCAATAATGACTCTGCCCAACTTTATCAAAATTTCAGATTATTTGGGTGGTATGAGGGTTTTTATTTCTGAACCAATAGACTGCTGGTCGGAAGATGGAGAACGCTGGTTGCTGCCTTCTGGTGCTATTAACCTGGATGGCGATAAGATTTCTACTTATCTTAGATACAGACTTGAAGAAGAAACAGAATCTGATGTACAGGACCGCTATCAGAATGCTATGGCAGCTTTCCTTTCGGGGCTTGCAGATCAGAAATTCATTATTTTCTCAAAAAATATTTTTTCGATTTATGAAGAGTGTATAACTACAAATCTTGATGAAGAAGAAGAGGAGTCACTTTTTAAGCTTATTGCTGATGTAGACTCTGAATCAATTATTAAGCAAACTATTACTGGTTCTGTCCGAAGTTTTGATGGACAAACCTTACTTATGCCTGATTATAACGGTGAATATATAAAAGAAGCAGTAAAACAGACAACCAACTTACTTACTTCTTCTGACGGTACTTTGTCCAGCCGTGTGTATGTACTGGAAATCCAGAACGGAACAACAACACAAGGACTTGCCAGAAATACCGCCATTCTGTTCCAGAAAGCAAGTTATGATGTTCTTAGTCCTGTTAATGCTGCAAGAAATGATTATGATGAAACTGTCATTATTGATCACATTGGTAATCCTGAAGTTGCCAAGATTGTCGGAGATTTTATTCACTGTACAAATATTAAAGATGAAAATGAATTAGAGGAGGTTGGAGAATCTAGCTCGGAAGCTAACGTTGACTTTACAATTATTTTGGGTAAAGACTTTAATGGACGTTATGTAATTTCTGGTAGAAAGGTTTCAAAATAGTTTATGAAGAATACAGAAGAAAAAGCAATTGAAATTGCAAAACTGATGATTGATGGAAAGGGTAAAGATGTTACTCTTCTTGACATTAGTGGATTAAATAGTTGGACTGATTATTTTGTAATTGTTACAGTAAATAGTTCTACTCATTGGCAGGGACTTTACAAACAGGTTAAGGAATATATTAAGGAAAATGACCTTGAAATTCATCTTACAAACAAAAGAAGTCCTGATGGAGATGACTGGAATCTTATTGATTTAGGTCCTATAGTTGTTCATTTAATGTCTGAACAGGCACGTCAGTTCTATGACCTTGAAAAACTCTGGCATTCAGGTCGTGTAATAGAAGTTGAAGAGTAAAACTTTATAAAAAAACTTAAAAGTAGATTGTTAAAATAAAAAAGCTTTCTGTTTTACAGAAAGCTTTTTTATTAAAAAATGAATTGTTTACTCTTCATCATCGAAACCAGAATTGTATGAACCATAACCGTCTTCGGCTTCATGGTCATCATATGGTTCGTCTATATCTTCTTCTTTGAAAACATCATCGTAGTATAAGTCAGCATCATCATCAAAGTCGTCTAAAGCTTCGTCGTCCTCTTCATAATCATCAAAATCATCATCTTCATCATCGAAGTTGTCTTCGTAATCATCGAAATCATCTCCGTAAGAGAATGACATTGTTAATTCTTCAAAATCTGAATCGGCAGACATATATAACCCCACGGCTTTTAAACTTTTCTTAACTCTCTAAATTGCCACGACATAGAAAATGTAATTCAGAGAAGGTTAAAAGTCAACTAGTTATAAGATGAATTCCAATGAAAAAAGCAAAAGTTTGACAACTGAAAAAACTGATGTATAATTTTAAATGCAATGTTAAAAGAAGTGTCATCTAAAGCTTATGCAAAAATAAATTTTGGACTTAGGGTCCTGCCTAAGCGTGCGGATGGTTTTCATAACATTGAAAGTATATTTCAGACAATTGATTTGTATGATGAATTACGTGTAACGCCGGTTTCTGAAAGGGGCTGTATTGTTCATTGTGATTCTATGCAATTGCCTGAGAATAATACTTTAATTAATGCATATAATGCCTTTTGTGAATGTACAGGCAGGGATTCTATTGGCTTAAAAGTCAATTTAATAAAGGGAATTCCTGCTGGTGGTGGATTAGGGGGCGGTTCTTCTGATGCGGCTGCCTTAATCAGAGTATTGCAGGGGGTTTATAATATAGAACTGAATGATGAGCAGTTGGATTTCATTGCTACTAAAACTGGTAGTGATGTCTTCTTTTTTATGCACTGTGATAAAGATGGAAAGGGGTGTTCCCTTGTTTCGGGTCGCGGTGAATATATAAAAAAGATTGAAAATCCAAGAAAGGATTTGTATCTGGTTATGATTTTTCCAAATGCAAAGTCTTCTACAAAAGAAGCTTATGCTTTGATTGATAAAGCTTTTGCAGAGGGAAAAGAAATAAAAAGTCCAGAATTGAATGAATTGGAATCTGTATATCGTATGGATCCAGAAAATTGGACTTTTATAAACACTTTTACGCCTGTAATTGCTGGTGTGAGTGTTGAAATTAATCAGGCAATTATTGCATTGAAAAATGTTGGTTGTTGTTACGCTGAAATGTCAGGTTCAGGTTCAACAGTATATGGAGCGTTTACTGATAGGCAACAAGCGATTTCCGCAAGTAATTTGCTTGGTGAGACTTGGAATTGTAAACTTGTTCAAACAATTTAGTTTGTTACGGAAATTTTGCGGAGGATGATTTTATGCAGATTACCGAATTAAGAATTAGAAAAGTGGAAGATGAAGGAAAGTTGCGTGCATACGTAACTGTAACATTTGACAACTGTTTTGTTGTTCATAATGTTAAAATTATTGAAGGAAAGAGTGGCTTATTTATTGCTATGCCAAGCAGAAAAACTGCAAACGGAGAATATAAAGACGTAGCACATCCAATTAGTCCTGAGTTCCGAACAGAATTGCAGAATAAGATTCTTGATGAATTTAATGCCGGTCACGTAGAAACTGGTACTTCACAAGATGATTAAAATCTGATATATTTGTAGGCACATTGGGCCGTCGTCAAGCGGTAAGACACGGGCTTTTGGTGCCCGCATTCCACAGGTTCGAATCCTGTCGGCCCAGAATAAAAGGCTTTCTTCAAGAAGGAGAAAGTCTTTTTTATTTTAAAAATAAATTCGCCGACAGGATTCGATCTGAATGAGCGACGGCAAAAGGGCGAGCCGTGTCGGAGCTTTTTTTAGGGAAAACTCGACAGGACGTCGAGTTTAACGAACGGAGGCGACGCAGAGGGAGCAAACAGGAAGTTTGCGACCGTCGCGGAGAAGTCCTGTCGGCCCAAGTTTAGAATGAAATGTCAATTCCTGTATACGGGGGTGAGGTAAGGCTAAAAATTGCTGTCGCAATTTTTTTAACGCCTTGCTATTGAACACCGGCCGCCAGCGGCCTTACACAAGTTATAATCTTGAATAAACTTGCGTTTTCTGATAGTATAATCAAACATTTTTAGAGATATAAGGAGCTTTAAGAAAATGAGTAAGCAGACAATCGATGCTAAAACACGTACAACAACTGGTAAAACAGCTGCTAAAAATCTTCGCAAAGAAGGACGTATCCCTGCCGTTGTATACAATTCAAAAGGTGAGGCTACATCAATCGAAGTTGGCGAAGTAGAATTCAACAAGGTTTGGAGAACAATCACTCCAACTACTTCTGTAACATTAAAAGTTGATGGAAAAGATTCATTGGCTTTGATCAAAGATGTAGAATACAACATCCGTAATGACAAAGTTTTGCATGCAGATTTCTTCGTTCCAGAAGCAGATGACAAATTGGTAATGAAGATTAAGATTCACTATACAGGAACTCCAGCTGGTGTTCTTCGTGGTGGTTTCAAGAAAGAACGCAACAACGAAATCAAAATTAAGGCAAAAATCGCTGATCTTCCAGAATCAGTTTCAGCTGATATTTCTAAGATTAACGTTAGTGAAGCTCTCCGCGTAAAGGATATTGATCTTGGAAAGAATGTTGAAATTCTTACTCCAGCAGAACTTCCTTTAGTAACTGTATCACCAGCACGTGGTTAGTTCTCGATAAGACACATTATTTAGTGTATAATAAAGGCTGTCCTTTTTAGGATGGCCTTTTTTTATGTGCTCATTTGAAGAAAAAGTTTTAAACGGTATTAAAAAGTGTGGTATCTCTAATCTGTCCGGCCTTAAAATTGGTGCGGGAGTTTCTGGAGGTGCCGATTCAATTTCTCTTTTGATTTCTCTGTCAAATATTCTAAGTCCATTAGGTCTGACTTTATATGTAATTACTGTAAATCATAATATTAGAGCTAAAGATGAAAGTTCTGGTGATGCAAATTTTGTTTTGAATCTTTGTAAGAATCTTAGTGATAAAGGTTTTTTAATAAAGGCAAAATGTTATGAAATTGAGGAGGGCCAGGTTTCGTCGTTAGCAAAAGAGCGTTCTGGTGGAATAGAAGATGCGGCCAGGGAACTTAGATATGAGGCGTTTGAGTCTTTTATTAAAGAAAATAATTTGGATTATCTTTGTTTAGCTCATAATCAAAATGATCAGCTGGAAACTCTTTTGATGCGTTTTTTTAACGGAGCTACTTTGGAAGCTCTTGCGGGAATTAAAAGTTTAAGAGGAAAATATCTTCGTCCTTTGCTTGATATTAGTCGTGGTGAAATTGAAGTTTATTTGAAAGAAAAAGAGCAGGATTATAGGACTGATAAAACCAATTTTGATGAACTTTATCTAAGGAATAAAATTCGCCTTAAGCTTATGCCTTTTTTGGATCAGAATATGGGCGGATGGAGAAAGGCTCTTTTGGGCGCGAACGGTCGTTACCAGGAAGATGCAGATTTTATTTTGGACGCGGTGAAAGACTTTCCTTTAGAACGTTGTGATGAAGGAATAAAAGTTCCTTTGGATGATTTTTTAAACCTGGCACCAGCCATTCAAAATAGAGTTTTAATTAAAGCTGCAAATATGGCTGGGGAAGATTCCAGAATTCCTCAGGCATTTTTGGTAGATTGTTTAAAAGCTTTGAAGAGTACTGGCAAAATCAACTTTTCTAAACACTATAATAAGGTGCAGGTAGTTTGTAATAAAAATAATCTTTTAGTAAAAAAATATGATAAAAGTCAAACTGATTTTAAGTTTTTTGTTATAATAGAAGAAAGTGGAATATATGAGTTACCATTTGGACAATTAAATGTTTCAAAAAATGATGACTCTAATGCAGTGCTTTCTTCAAATGAAGAATATGTAGCTTCTATTTGTCGTGGAGAATTAATTTCTTCTTTCAAATTGAAACTTCCTGTTATTGTTAGAAGTGTAAGTCTGGATGATGAAATTAAAAGTGCTGACGGAAAAATGAAAAAAGTATCTGATATATTAAATGATTGGAAACTTTCTGATTTAGACAGAAGTCTGCTGCCTGTATTTCAGGTATTGGAATCTTCTGAGCAGAGTATTATTGCTCTGGCTGGAAGTTTTTTGGGATATAAGGATTGGATTGTTAAATTATGAAAAAGTGCCTGGTTTTAATTATTTTACTTTTATCTACTGTAATGGGTGGAATGGCTAGTGTCTTTGCTCAGAGCTCAGCTTTGTCTGCAAACAGAAATACTGCATTACGTTGTCTAAAACTTGCCGAAAATTGTCTTTTGGCTAAAGATTGGTCTAATGCATTAAAGCAGGCTGATTTAGGTCTTACTTATGACGATTCAATTTCAGATTTAATTTATGTAAAGGCTGCGGCTCAAATTAATCAGGATAAAACAAAGGCTTATGTTCTTAATCTTATAAGCCAGGCTTTTGATAAAAATAACTGGGTAGGCTATAACAAAAATGGTGCCAGAATTCTTTATGCCGATTTACTTTCGGATACAGGTTTATATTCAAGATCTATGTCTGTTTTAGATTCAAATCCTCTGATTTATTCTGCAGACGCTGAATTTATCCGTATAAAGAACTTATATAGAATGGGTGATGAAGAGTCTATTAATAATGCCAGATTAAAATTAAATACTGCCAGACGTGTATACCCGGATGATATTCGCTTTCCTACAATCTTTTTTATGTTCGAATACATGTATATGGATTATGTTGAATTATCTGGGCAGAAATATGAAATTCCAGAGATTGTAAATACTGTTGCAAGTTATTACATTACAAAACTTCCAGACTATTCTTCTAAACACGAGGAATTGGAATTGTATGCAGCTTTTTTTGCCCAAAAAGAAGAACAGGTACGTCTTGTAAAGGCAATTGAAGCTAAACATTCTCTAGCTCATCCTTTGCTTCCTTTGCTTGCTTTAAAAACAGGCCTTTATTCCGATGCCCAGGCTATGGAAAGTTTTTTCGATGCTTGTGGTGAATCTGTTTCTTTACGATGTCTTGATACTTTGGTTTTGAATATTACAGATCCTGAAGTTCAAAAATCTCTTATGGAAAAACTTTTGAATTATCAGGGAAAACTTTATATTGATGATAATATGGACCTTCAGGAGGAATTGGAAATAAGCTATGAAACTGGGCGTCCAAAAGAAATTAATTATGATAAAAATAATGATGGTGTAAAGGACGTTTCGGTTGCTTGTGATTTTGGAGCACCTCTCATTGTTAATTTTGAAGAAAATAAATCTCAGGTGTTATATGCAGCTTATCCTTCTGTTAGTAAAGTTTCATTTTTAATGGATAATTATGATTTTAATTTCTTGCAGGGTGAATTTAATTTTGAACCATTCCAACTGACATCGGATCCAATAATTTCAAGCCTTGGAATTGATTTTTATTTGGCCGAGTTCAATCAAACTTACCAACTTCCTTTGCAAGAGGAATTGATCCTTAAATCATCATCTGTAAGTATACCAATTACAGAGCGTTCTGGGGCCTGTGTAAAATACAATACAATCGATGGAAATCTGGTTTATGCAAATTTTTATGATGGAGATTTTCGCTATGCCTACTGCGACTTTAACAGTGAATTTCCAATTGTAAGATATGTTGATTTTGATAACGATTCATTCTTTGAAACAACTGAATACTATTCTTTGGCTGAAGATAAATCTCTTTATAATGCACAATCTGTAGAAGCAATTTTTGGTCCTGTCTTGGGCGAATATCAAATTTACTTGCAGAAAGTGATGATTGATAGAAACGGAAATACCTGCTCTGAATTCTGTGAATCTTACCAGGAAAATAATGGAAAGATTACACTTTGGGATAATGATGATAATGGTGTTTGGGATTGTCAGTATATTCGTCATCCTCAGAAGGAGGGTGATAATTTAATAGAAGAAACTGTTTTCTTTGACACAAATGGCCTTCCTCTTATCAATCTTTCGGTTATTGATTCTATTCCTGTAAAAATGATGTATAAAGAGCAGGAAGTAATGATTTATGCGGGGCAGTCAGACCATATTTATTGGATTGAAGATAATGGAAGTCCTGAAATGGAAGATGAAATTTTAGATTCTTCAAAACATACTGCAATGCAGGGAATTATTAATCTTATTGATTATAAAGGTATAAGAATTTCGGTAATTAAAATTGGTTATGATTATTTTTGCAAGATTTTACCAGATTCGGATTTGCCTGAGCCTGCAAAGGATTCTCAGACTGCTCAAGAAATAGAAGAAGGAGCTGAAGAGTAATGAGTTTTAAATCAGGCAGATGCTTTTTTCTTTTTTTACTTTTAGCTTTTTTATTTATATCATGTAATTCTTTGAAACAACCAAGGGAAGTTGCCCAGCCCTTAAATTATTCTGATAAAGATGTTGTAAATATTGAAATTGAGCGTATTAATAATATGCTTCAATCTGAGCCTGTTAGGGCTTTGTGGAGGGCTCTTTTACTGGGCCAGGAAGATGTAATTGAGCGTTGTAAAAATACTCTTATGCTTTTATTTGAAAATTCAATGGAAGAAAAGGATTATTTTACAGCAAAAAAATATTATAAAACCTTAATTACGGTTGGTTGTAAGCCAGAAAAATATTCTAGTCAGGAAGTCGAAAAGCTATACAGTCAGACAATTCCTGGTTTTCAAAAAAATAATAAGGCTCCAAAATCTATAGCAGATTGTATGAATGCTACAGTAACTATTTGGGTTGATAGAGGAATTAAGATTGTAAATGGTGCTGGCTATGCAGATGTTGTATTAGGGTCAGGCTTTTTTATTGACGAAAGAGGCTACCTTATTACCAATTATCATGTAATTGATTCCATGGTAAATCCAAAGTATGAAGGTTATTCAAGGCTTTATATTAAGTTACTTTCAGATCCAGATACAAAGATTCCTGCTAAAGTAATTGGCTATGATCCCGTTCTGGATTTAGCTCTTCTTAAAGTTGAAATTAAACCTGAATTTGTTTTGAATTTGGGTTCTTCTAAAGATTTGAATCTTGGTGATAAAGTTTCTGCAATTGGAACTCCTGTGGGGCTTGAAGGAACTCTAACTTCTGGAATTATTTCTTCTACGGAACGAAAACTTTTTACTCTGGGTAATGTATTTCAAATTGATGCGGCAATAAACTCTGGAAACTCCGGTGGACCATTAATCGACCAGAATATGAAGGTTCAGGCTATTGTTTTTGCGGGAATTGCTCAGCATCAGGGGTTGAATTTTGCTATACCGGTAGAATATCTTCGCCAGGAACTTAATCTTTTATATAAGGGTGATGAAGTACAACATGCCTGGATAGGGGCTTTTGGTAATACAAAAAGGCTAGGAAATAAAAAAGTTGGGCTTGAAGTACAATATGTTTTACCTGGCGGACCCGCTTCTATGTCTGGATTTAAGCCTGGATATGTAATTACACAAGTTGATGGATATAATATTACTTGTCTTGAAGACTTTCAGTATTTAATGATGGCTTATGATCCGGAAACACTTTTGTCTTGTAAATATCTTGATGATAAAGAAAAGGAAGTGCAGGCCTTTTTATACCTTGATACAAGACCTAAATCTCCATCTCTTGTTGCTTATGAAAGTGATTTTGCTTCAAATGTATTTGTTCCTTTATTTGGAATGAAATTGGTTGCTTCATCGACATTGAGTAAAAATTCTTATACAATAGAGAGCGTTATAAAAGGCGGTGTAGCTGATCAAATGAACTTTTCTGAATTTGATATAGTTCAGATTAAAGATATAAAGCTTGATAAAGAAAACGAATATATTTTTGCCCAGATTATGACTCGCCGGCGCAAGAAAGGTTTTCTTGATATATCAATGGTTTTATCTACGGCCTACGATAGCCCATATTATTTTTAATACGAATTTAGAGGACTCCTATGACTGAAATGCAGTATAAACGCAACTTTTGTATTGTTGCCCACATTGACCACGGTAAATCAACTTTATCTGACCGTTTAATCCAAAAGGCTAAAATTATTGATGACCGTAAGATGATGAATCAGATTCTTGATAATATGGATATTGAACGTGAACGAGGTATTACAATCAAAAGTCAGGCCGTTACAATTCCTTATCATGCTAAAGACGGTCATGATTATGAACTTAATTTCGTAGATACTCCGGGTCATGTAGACTTTTCTTATGAAGTTTCCAGAGCTATTGCTTCTTGTGAAGGGGCTCTTCTTTTGATTGATGCAACTCAGGGTGTTGAAAGTCAGACTGTTTCAAATATGTATATGGCTCTTGAACATGATTTAACAATGGTTCCTGTAATCAACAAAATAGACCTTGCTTCGGCAGATATTGAATCTTGTAAAAATCAGATTGATAAAGAGCTGGGATTAGATTCTGCAGATGCTATGTGTGTTTCTGCAAAGACTGGAGAGGGAATTGATGAACTTATGGAAGCTATTGTTACAAAGTTTCCTGCTCCAAAGGGTGATCCAAACGGAAAGCTAGCGGCCTTGATTTTTGACTGTCATTACGATGTATACCGTGGAGTTGTTGTTCATGTTCGTGTAATGGAAGGTAGACTCAAAACTGGTGACTTAATCAAAATGATGAGTACCAATGCTGAGTATAAGGTAGAGCAGTGTGGTATTTTTAAGATTAATTATGAAGAAACTGGAGTTCTTGAAGCAGGTGATGTAGGATACATTATTTCGGGTCTAAAAACTGTTTCTGATGTTCGTGTTGGCGATACAATTACAACTGTTGAAAATGGAATTAGTCAGCCTCTTGATGGTTTTAAGGAAGTTAAGCCTGTAGTTTATTCTTCTATTTATCCAATGGATTCTAATGATTATGAAGAACTTAAGGATTCAATGGAAAAACTTAAATTAAATGATGCTAGTCTTGTATATGAAAAAGATAATTCTCTTGCTCTTGGAAACGGTTTCCGTTGTGGATTCTTAGGACTTTTACACTTGGAAATTATTCAGGAACGACTGGAACGTGACTTTGATCAGGCTGTTATTTTTACAGCACCTTCTGTTCGTTATCTTCTTCATCTTTCTAATGGTGAAGATATGTATATTGATAATCCTTCTGAATATCCTCAGGGAAGAATTAAAGATTCTGAAGAACCTTATATAAAGGCTTCTATTATTACACCTGCAGAATATTTGGGTTCAATTATGGCCTTGTGTACCGAAAAACGAGGTGCTCAGACTAATATGCAATACCTTGATACAAAACGTGTTGAATTGACTTATGAAATGCCATTGGCAGAAGTTCTTTTTGATTTCTACGACAGACTTAAGTCATATAGCCGTGGATATGCTTCTTTTGATTATGAAGTTATTGGTTATAGACCAACTGATCTTGTAAAGGTTGATATTCTTCTTAATGGAAAGATTGTAGATGCCCTTTCTTTGCTAACATTCAAGCAGAATGCGGTAGATCGTGCCCGTAAGGTTTGTGAACGTCTTAAAAATGAAATTTCACGTCAGCAGTTTAAGGTTGCAATTCAAGGGGCTATTGGTGGCCAGATTATTGCCAGAGAAACTGTAAATCCTGTTCGTAAGGATGTTCTTGCAAAGTGTTATGGTGGTGATATTACACGTAAAAGAAAGTTGCTGGAAAAACAGAAGGAAGGTAAAAAGCGAATGAAGATGGTTGGTGATGTTGAACTGCCACAGAGTGCCTTCCTTGCTGTTTTAAAGGAATCTGACGCTGAGTAAGGCATTTAGTGTTATAAATATTTTAAGAATGCCTGTGTTTCGCTTTTAATTCTGTTTAGGAAAGACTGGTTATATGTAAACTTGTAGCCGTCTGGAAAGTGTAAATACAGGTATTCTCTTTGATTTACAATTTTTAGAATTTCTTTTTCTAAATCTTTTTCATCTAAAATAATTTTTCCTTCCAGTAAATCTAAAAGCCTTTTTAGCTGTTTTTTTTCATTTTCTAGGTAAGAAGATAATTTGTTTTGAGTTTCTTTGTCAAAGTTTGAATTTTTAGAGGATTCTTCATCATCATTTCTAACATTATTGAATACAGTTAGGTCCTGTGGATTCGGAAGTTTTCTTTCAATTCCAAGAGGAATGCCGCAAAGGCTTGCATCAAAAAGATTTTGCGAATTATAAAAATAATTGTTGAAGGTTTCTGCGTAAGATTTAAGACTTGGACTTGTAAAAAATATTTGCCCGTTTTTGTCGGAAAATTTAATTGAACTTGAGGAAAAAGAGGCTGCATGGTTTTCGATGGAGGTCAGTCTGTTAGATTGAATTAGTCTTTGTAAGTGTGCCATGGTAGCCTTTGCGTGAGTTAGACCGGCAGAATAGGAAAAATCCAGGCCTACTACATAAACTGGAAGTTTCGTTGATGAACGGAATAGCAGGGCATAGTAAACTGCCGTAAGGCCTACAGAACCAAAGGGTGGATTTTGTACAAGCTGAGGAAAGTTCATGTATAAATTATCTAGAAATGAGGATTGTGTATACTGGGTCATAAAATAAGATATTTGCTGGGGTTTTATAAAATGAGACAAAAGGCGGGTAGAAGAAAGGCCTGCAAATATGTGTATATTATCTATTTTATTTATAAATGACCTTGTGATAATGGACTGGGCTTCTTCAATAAAAACTCCATTTGGTTTTATTCCACGTTTTAATAAAGGTCGTAAAGCTGTGTCCACGCAAAGAATATAGTATTTTGAAAAGTCTATATCTGTATTTTTGAAAAATAAGTCCAGGCTTTGACCGGCTCCAAATACAATTATAGGTTTGGTGATTGACTTTAGGTAAGTATTAATTGGCTGGCTTTGTCCCATGACCTTTAAGTTTGAAAAAAGATTTGAAGAATATTTGCGTCCAAATTTAGTTAGTGTTACACGATTTTTCCAAAAGGTCATTACTGAATCTACGCAGGCTTTTTCAAGGTTTTTGTAAAAATCCTCATGAAATTGAATTCCTGCTGAAAAATTTATACCTATTGTACGTTTGTAATTATTTTTACGAGTTAATTCATAAAGCTTAAGGGGAAGATCTTTAAGGTTTTCTGGCGAAGGAAAAATGTAATTTGCTTTAAGTTCAGATAAATTAAGGTTTTCTTTTTCAAATTGATAAAGGTTTTGGTCTGCCTCACAAATTATAAGCAGACAATTTTCGGGAAGCTTTTGATCAAGTTCCTTTAATCCGTAATCCAAAACTGGGGATTTGCAAATAATTATACTTCCGCTAAGCAGTTCTAATTTTTCAATTGTTTGTAATATTGATTTAGAAGGATTGTATTTTGAATAGAGAAGGTGGTTTTTGTATGAAACAGAAAAGCCCTGAGGCGTTTGAACGACACAGGGCTTTTGAATATCTAAGTTTTCCAAATGTTAGTTACTCATTAAATAATTGAAATATACATTTGCAAAGTTGTTTTCAAGATCTTCACTTGCCATTACAAATGAATCTGCAGAACTTGCATCGTAATTTTCAATATCTGAAACTGCTACAGGACTTGCTTCTTCTGTATCAGCAGCTTCTTCACTACCTGTGTACTGTAAAACAACTACGTAGTTGTTCATTACGATTGGTGAAGAAATTTCATTCTTGCTAAGAGAGAAGGCTGTGGTAAGGAAGTTTTCATTAATATCAGCATTTGAAAGGCCTGTCAAAGATGTATCAACAGACTGTGTAATGTTTACACTTCCAAAGTTTAATGGGAAAGGAGCAATTTCAACATTTTCTATATTCATTGCTTTACAAGCATGCTCGAAGTCTGATTTCATAGCTTCGTTAGTAAAATCAGTTGCCTTTGCTGTAAAGTAGTCTTCAATGATTGTGCTTTCGTAGTTTTTCATGTAAGAGAAAATAAAATCAACAGTTTCTTTTTGTGAAAGATCTGTAGAAATTGTGTCGGCATTCTTTTTGAAGATAGAGAATGAATTTGTGGTTTCAATAACAGGACTTAAAGCTCCAGTTGTAAGGTTTGAAAGAACAGCTAAATCTTCTTTATTTGAAAGAATGTTTTCAATCTGATACTGATAAGCGTTAGTAATTTTTCCTTCTGTATTTGTAAATGCCTTTGTTGAATATTCTTCAGAAATTGCATCTTCAAAAGTAATTTCGTTGTTTTCGATTCTCTTCAAAAGGTTTGTTGCAGTTGCTTTATCATCAACTGTGATTACAGAAAGGTCGAACTTGTTGAACTTTGCAGAATTGTTTTTTCCATAAGTAACAATTTCGTCCTGTGGGTAGTCGTTCATAGAGAAAGCAGCCATATTAAAGCCACGCTTTGTTTTTCCATAAGAAGTAAGGAAGTCTAATTCTGAATCAGATTCTTTAATACCATAAAGACCTTCATTTCCAACTAAATCTGATTCTGAGCCAAAAACATCATCATAATAGCGGCTAGTGTAAATACTGTCTTCTACACTCTGGCGGATTTCCTTTTTTGTTGCTTCGTCAGTTGCATGATAAAGTTTTGGATCATATTTTCCATTGCTGTCTGAGAAGTATGTTACAAGCTGTCTGTTAATCTTATTTTTTGGAGCTATATAACCAGATGACTTAACAGCATCTTCGTAGAACATTTTCTGTACTGTAGCGTTGAAAGCATAGCTGAAGATGTAGTAGTAAGTTGATGAGTCAATCTGACGACCATAGTTCTGATACATCTGACCATATTGAGAAACATAATTATAATAATCTGTTCCCTGTTCATATTTAATTTCTTTTCCCTTGAATTTTCCGAAGGCAGGAAGAGTTTCCTGGTGTGCGTCAGATCCTGTAAAAGCAGGAAGAATGACGAAACAGAATGCACAAATCAAAAGGACAATTAAAGATCCAATTGTGTAAGCAGTATTCTTTTTCATAATAAAATCCTTTTACTGATAATAGTTATTGAATGAAATATTTTACCATATAATCACCGAATCGTCTAGTTTTCTGAAAAAGAGCTGAAAAATAGCAGGATTCGGGTGATTATGGTAGATGGGGCCTAGCGGCTTGTCTGAAGTTTTTCTTTTGAATTAAAGCGTTCTGTAGCTTCGTTTATAAGAAGTTCCACCAGTTCTTCAAAATGAAGTCCCGCTGCATCACACATTTTTGGGAACATACTGATTGTGGTAAATCCAGGCATTGTATTTATTTCGTTCAGGTAAACAGCCTTTGTGTCTTTATCAATAAAGAAATCTACGCGTGAAAGTCCACTGGCATCAAGAGCTTTGTAGGCAGCACAGGCAGTTTTACGGATTTTTTCTAAATCATTTTCTGCAAGCTCTGCAGGAATAAGTAGTTTTGCACCTTCAGGGTCATTGTATTTTGCATCAAAGTCGTAGAAGGTATGACTTGGTGCAATTTCACCTGGAATATAGGCAACAACATCTTCAAAATCATTATCATGATTAAAGGTAACCGAGTTTCCTGTTACAGAACATTCTACTTCGCGGGCATTAATTGACTTTTCGATTAAAACTTTATCATCCCAGTTAAAGGCTTCCATAATTGCATAAGAAAGTTCTTTGCGGTTTGTAGCCTTATTAGCTCCGTTTGAAGAACCTGCACAACAAGGTTTTACGAACATTGGATAGCCCAATTCCTTTTCTGTATCTTCAATAAAGGCATCGTAAACTACAGAATCCAGCATCACAAAACGCTTCATGCAAACGTATGGTACAACTGGAAGGCCTAAGCTTTGCCAGATCATTTTTGTTTTTTCTTTATCCATTGTGATTGCAGAAGCAAGATGCCCACATCCAACGTAAGGAATGTCGCACATTTCGAAGAGGCCCTGAATTGTACCATCTTCTCCATAAGTTCCGTGAAGGGCAGGGAATACAATATCAATAGAAAGTGGCTTTCCGCCAACTACAAAAGAAGTTTTTCCCTGACCAGGAATTATATTTATAAGTTTATCTTCATCTTCCTTAATTGAAAGTGCTGCATTTTGGTCTTTTAAGATTCTCTGGTATTCTGAATCATCTTGTAAATACCATTTACCTTCTTTTGTAATGGCAATCAGAATTACCTTGTTTTCTTTTTTGATTCCGCGTGTAATTGCAGCTGCGGAAATTAAACTGATTTCGTGCTCACCCGAGCGTCCACCGTAAATTACGGCAATATTCATATTTTCCCCCAGAAAAATTTAATTCAAATTTATTTTAATAGTTCATGCAAAAGATTTTTTGCAGTTGAAATTTCATCATAAGGCATAACTCTATCTTTGTAGATGATGGAGTTTTCGTGAGATTTTCCGAGTAAGAGTACAATATCATCTGGCTGGGCCATCTGGAATGCCTTTTTGATTGCTGTAGGCCTGTCTGGAATTATAAACATATCCTGATCCAGTACCTTGCCTTCTTTTTCTGCACCTTCTGCAATCATTTTAAGAAGTTCTACGGAATCTTCGCCACGAGGGTCTTCATCTGTAAGAATTACATAATCGCAGTATTGGGCGGCAATTTTTCCCTGCAGAGGTCTTTTTGTAAGATCTCTTTCGCCTCCAGAACCAAAAAGGGCAAACATTTTACCTTTACAGCGCTGGCGGATAGGAGGGAAGATTGTTTCAAAACTTGATGGTGTATGGGCATAGTCAACAATTACTTCGAATGCCTGTCCTTCGCGGATTTCTGTCATGCGTCCTTTAATTGGAGTAAGCTGAGCAATTAATTGGGCCAGTTCCTGGTAAGTCTGTGTAACATAAGGTTTTACGGCCATTATACAGGCCATGATGTTGTAGGCATTAAAGCTGCCTGGAAGTTTTGAATTAACCTGAGCCTGAATAGTCTTATCGTTTGATGTAAAAATGAAAGAGAGTGATTCAGAATCAGACTTTATATCAGAGATTTCGAAGTATTCACTTATTGATGATGGAATTGCAGGTAATTCCAGGGCCTTGCCATTTTCGTCGGCGGCACGTCCGGCCTTTCCGAATGAAGTAAAGCCTGTAACCTTTGATTTTGTTGCCTGGGCAAAGTATTCTGCCGAAGGGTCTTCAAGATTAACAATTCCAAGGGAAGGAATAGTTTCTTTTGTTCCGGCGATAGTTTTTACATGGTTGTTTTTATCAAGAGCACGGAAGAGGTTTGCTTTATCTGAACGGTAGGTTTCAAAATTTTTGTGGAATTCAAGGTGTTCCAGAGTTACGTTCATAAAAAGTCCGCAGTCAAAGTTTATGTTTCCACAACGATTGAGTTTTGTTGAAAGTCCGTGTGATGAAGTTTCTACAACTGCAAATTTACAGCCATTTTCAAGCATTTCGTTTAAATGATGCTGGATAATTGGTGCTTCTGGAGTTGTTTGATGCTGAGGATTAGGAAGGGCGTCTCCACCGTAGGAATATTCAACGGTAGAAATAAAACCTGCCTTTTGTCCGCAGGCTCTTAAAAGCTGCCAGATAAAGCTTACAGTTGAAGATTTTCCTTCTGTTCCTGTTACACCAAAAACTATAAGGCGTTCAGAAGGATTGTCGTAAAAGCGGGCTGATAAAGGAGCCATTGCAAAGCGTGAGTCTTCTACGTGAATTAAGGCTGGTGCAAATTTTGGGGTTTGTGAAGAAATTGCATTATCCAGAGTTCTTTTGATAATGGCCTGGGCTATGTCTTTTTGTTGCTCAGAGCTTAATTGGCCCTGGAAAACAACTGCATTGGCACCTGCCAAAATTGCCTGTTTAATGTAATTGTTTCCGTCTGTATGGGTACCGGGAAGTGCGAAGAAAAGAGAGTCTTGTGTAACTTCCCGAGAGTCAAATACCAGGTTTGAAACTGGAATATTGTTTATTTCCGATAAATCTGTAATTTCTTTACCGTCTGCTGAAACGATTGTGTTCTTAAAAGAGGGTAAAAGCTGTGAAAGTAGTTTTGTCATAAAAATATTATAGCGTTATTGCCGCGGATGTTGAAGAGTTTGAAAGGAATCTGTATAACTTTGAATATGAGTTTTGAAGTAAGAGTAGAAGCTGATTTTGCAGCGGCACATTTTTTAAGAGATTATAACGGCAAGTGTGAAAACCTTCATGGTCACAATTATAAGGTTTATGCCCACGTAAGAGGCTATAAATTGAATGAAGGTGGAATGCTTATGGATTTTTCTAAGCTTAAAGGGGCCTTGAGAGCTGTATGTAAGACTGTTGACCATACAAATTTGAATGATATGCCAATTTTTGATCAGAATCCAAGTGCCGAAAGAATAGCCATGTTTATTTATGATGGAATAATTGCTGAACTCAAAAAAGAAGGACTGGATTTATCTTATTCTAAGGATAAAAAAGATCCAGTCCTTTATTGTGTAGATGTTTTTGAAACTGAAACCAGTCGGGCTCGTTACAGAGTTGATGACTAGTTTTTATATTCTTTTGCGGCCTCTATTACACCGTAGAAGGCCTTTTTAGGCTGATAAGAGTTTCCTTTTAACTGGAAAAGTAAAGGATACTGAATTGTGTTTTTGTGCCACTTTATCTGACTTGGAGAATTTAGCCATGTTGCTTCATCATTAATTCCCCAAATTGTTATTGCTGTAATGCCATTTTTGTCCTTTATCTTTCTGTTCTTTATAAACATTGTAAAGTAGTCCTTGTAGACGCGATACAGTTCATCTTCATCATACTTTTCTTCGGTAGCAATATCGAGTTCTGTAATCTGTACATCGAGTCCTTTTGCAAGGAAATCCTGAATGGCTTTTTCATAATCTGAAACTTTTACGTATTTACTAATGTGGGCCTGCATTCCCATTGCATCAATTCTTGTTGGGAGGGTTTTATCGTTTCTGGCAGCCAGAATATTGTCCAAAACCTTTATCATTCCCTGTCTTTTTGCTGGAATATTACAGTTGTAGTCGTTGTAGCAAAGAAGGGTGTCTTTTGAAGCATATTTGTTAGCAAAACGGAAGGCATTTACTATAAAATCGTAGTTTTTGTAGATATTGAACCAGGAAGATTCTTTTCTGAGCTCGGAACCTCCATCACCTACGGCTTCATTTACTACGTCCCAGCACCAGATTATTTTTTTGCCGTCGTTGTTTACTTTTTCCCAGTTTTGTATGTGTTCAAGTACAGTTTTTATGTACCATTCCTGGCGGGCTGTCATTTCTTCTTTAGAAACATAAGGTTTTGATTTGTCGTAGTCCTGACGGAAAAAGGCCTCTTCGGTTTGAGAATGCCATACAAGAACATGTCCCCTCATCTGCAGGCCTCTTTCTTTACAAATTTGAAGCATTGCATCAACACTTCCAAAGCCTTTTAGTTCTGGAGTTTTAATTGTTACTCCGTTTGTGGCTTTGAATGTTGTGTTTGTAACTTTTGGATTGTTTCCCCACCAGGCCATAATAAACTGTGGTTTAAATTCGTTTCCAGCAGTAATTGTGTTTGCGTGTTTTTGAATACCCTTTTGAACGGTTTCTGTTGCAATTTCCTTTGTTTTCCAGCCGGCAATTCCATATTCGCAGGCAATTCCAACGTGGTCAAAATATGATTTATAGGCCTGACAGAAAGATGGCACTTCTTTATCAAGCCAGTCTGCTGCAAAAGAAAGAGAAGTGAAAATAGAAATAAAAATAATAAAAATAAAGGATGAAAGTTTTTTCATACCAATTACTCCTTAAAACCGCAGGTGCGGAAATCTTTAATATATTTTAAATATATAATGATTATAATTTTGAAAGGAGCTTATTGGTATAAGGTGAATTACCCTAAATTTAAAGTCTTACTGGAATGCCAAGTTTGTTCAAATCTTCTTTGATTCCATTTACGGTATAGGCACCAGAGTGAACCATTGAAGCAATTAAGGCAGCATCGGCTTTTCCCTTGGTAAGAACATCTGATAAATGCTGAGGAGTTCCACCACCGCCACTTGCAATTACTGGAACGGGAACATTTTCTGAAATCATTCGGGTTAATTCTATGTCATAACCGGTTTTAGTTCCGTCGGCATCCATGGAGTTTAGTACAATTTCGCCAGCCCCCAGACTTACTCCTTTTTTTGCCCATTCAAGAGCATCAAGGCCTGTGTCAACGCGACCACCGTTAATAGTTGTTCCGTATCCACTTGGTTTACTTGGGTCTTTGCGAACGTCTATTCCAAGTACAATGCACTGGTTTCCAAAAATTCTAGCTCCCTGGGTAATAAGATCAGGGTTTTTTACAGCCTGGCTATTTAACGAAACTTTTTCGGCACCTGCAAGGATTGTGGAACGAATGTCTTCGATAGTTCCAATTCCTCCTCCAACGCAGAAGGGAATAAAAACTTGTGAGGCTACACGGGAAATTAAATCAAGAATTGGACCACGGCCACGGGCAGAAGCAATGATGTCGTAGAAAACCAGTTCATCGACTCCCTGGCGGTAGTATTCCTTTGCCATTTCAACAGGGTCTCCAATATCAACATTGTTCTGGAATTTTACACCCTTTGTTGTACGACCATCTTTTACATCGAGACAAACTATTATACGTTTCTTTATCATAATTCCTTAATTTCCTGTTTTTAGCCTACATGAGGCAGAAGTTTTTCAAAATTTGAAGTCCGGCCTGGCCAGATTTTTCCGGGTGGAACTGGCAGGCAAAAATATTTCCTGACTGGATTACTGCTGGAACTTTAATTCCGTAGTCGGCACGGGCCTTAATCACCTTGCTGTCGTCAGGGCAGATTACGTAGGAATGAACAAAATAGTAGTCGGCATTGGCTGGCAGGTCTTTTAGAATTGGACAGTCACCCTGGAATTCAAGATTGTTCCAGCCCATGTGAGGTACCTTAAGTTTATTTTTGAGGGAAGGGTCGATTGTGTAAAAATGTTTGATTTGTCCTGGAATGAGGCCCAGACAAGGTGTATTTCCTTCTTCTGAAAGTTCAAAAATAATTTGTGAACCAAGACAAATGCCTAAAAGAGGAGTTCCGTTAGCAACCTTATCTTTAATAAAGCTTTCAAAGCCGGATTTTTTTAGTTCCTGCATGGCATATGCTGCATCTCCAACGCCTGGGAAAATTAATTTGTCGCAATTTTCCAGTTCCTGGGGATTTTTTGAAAGAATAAAGTCAATGTTTAAGTGTTTTAGGGCTCTTTCTACACTTGTAATGTTACCTGCGTTGTAATCAATAATTCCAATCATATTTTGAAGTATAAAGATTATGGCCCTTTGTGAAAAGTAAGGTCTTGAAAATTTGCTTGGATGCCAATTGGACTTTTTACAAATCCTCTTTATCTTAATCAGCTTTATTCCGATATAAAAAATATGTCTATTAAAGAATATATTTCGTTGATTTTGAGTGTACTAACAAATCTGAAAGTAATAATTACTGTTGTTGTAATGCTTATGGTGATTGAGTTTGCAAGATTTGTTACTAATTATAGAAAAAAGCCTCATAGACCAAAGGTAAAAAAGGAAAAGCCCGCTCCAGCTCCTAAGAAAGAAGAAAAGAAAGAAGGTGATGAAGCTGCTGATAATGCAAATGCCGAAGCCGGTGATGCTGAATAAAACAATCTAAAAAAAAATAAAAAAAATTTAAAAGTCATTTCCTAAAATCGTCATTTCGCACCTATATTATTGGTGTGGAAGTTCAAACTGAAAAAAACGATGATTTTCATTCTGAGGATTTTGTAACCCAGACATCATATAACTCCTTTGGGATTAAGTATCTTTACCCATGGCAGCGTCTGGTGGTTGCGAATATTTTAGAGGCCTACGAGTATCAGAAAAACATAAGTGATTATGAAGAAGTTCGTGATGAAGATGATTCTTTTTGCAAGGGCCGTCAAATAGTTCTCTTGCCAACAGGGGCGGGGAAGTCTTTGTGTTTTCAGTTGCCTGCTTTGATTCTTGATGGGCCGACTTTGGTAATTTATCCGCTGCTGGCTTTAATGTCGGATCAACAACGACGCATGCAAGAAGGGTGCCTGAGGAGTGTGATTTTCCGGGGCGGCCAAAGTCGGGAAGAGAGGCGGGAGAACTTCCGCCTTATTGGGGAAGGTGCTCAAATTATTCTGGCAAATCCTGAGGTTCTACAAAGTGAAGAACTGCTGGAGAAATTAAAATCCGTAAATATAAAACATATTGCAATTGATGAGGCCCATTGCTGTTCTGAGTGGGGGGATTCCTTTCGTCCCGCTTATCTGGGCCTCGGAAAGGTTATTAAGACTCTTAATCCTCCTATGATTACTGCTTTTACGGCTACTGCTTCTCCTAAGGTTTTATCTAGGGTTTCGGAAATTCTTTTTGAAAGTCAGGCCCATATTGTTAGAAGTGACAGCGACAGACAGAATATTCACTATTTTGTACGTTATGCCTCGGCAAAGAAGAAGGAAGCTCTTTATCTTGCTAAAACTGAAGCTCATCCAATGATTATTTTTTGTGGTACCAGGGATAAAACTGAGGATATGGCGAAGGAATTAAACCTTTGTTTTGGTCAGGGTTCGGCTCGTTTTTATCATGCGGGAATGGAAAAGGCCGAAAAGGATGAAACTGAAAAATGGTTTTATGAAAGTAAGGATGGGGTTTTGTGTGCGACTTGTGCATATGGAATGGGTGTAGATAAAAAAGATATAAAAACGGTTGTTCATATTGAGGCTTCTCCTACCGCTGAGGCTTATATTCAAGAAGCCGGACGAGGAGGGAGGGACGGTAGTATTGCTAAGGCAATTTTAATCTGGAGTTTAGAAGATTCACTTAATTATTCTGTTTACGAAGCAGGTTCGCGAGAAGCGGCTATGAGAGAGTTTGCAGAGACAAAGGATTGTCGCCGTCAGGTTTTGCTGGACGCCTTGGGGGCCGAAAAGGCTGTTTGCAGTGGTTGTGATTTATGTAACAACCGGCAAAATCCTCCAAAAAAGAAAAGACTTGCCGACTGGGAGTATGCATTTAAAATACTGAAAAAAAGCCGTAATTTTTATTCGGAAGATGAAATTGAGGATGAACTTTACGACAGGCTTAATAAAACTTACCGGAAAGCACTTGGGGTGAATGTATGGACTCACAGGGATACGGTAGAAGTTGTAAAACAGCTAAAAGATTCTGGAAAGGTGGAGGAAGATAACTTTTTATGGAAGGGGCGTCTTAGAGTTTGTAAAAACAAAAAGGCCCTTTCACAAAAGTCTGGATAAATCTAATCCATGATTGTAATTTCTACGCGGCGGTTGCGACTGCGGCCGGCTTCTGTTTCGTTTGAAGCGACTGGGTCTGACGCTCCCAGGCCCTGGGTAAAAATATGGTATTGATCTCTTATTCCATTAGAAATGAGGAAGTCGGCTACGGCTTGTGCTCTTTCTTCTGAAAGTTTTTGTCTTCCGCTTGCTGTTCCTCTTAAAGCTGTGTGGCCTGTAATTAAAAGGTCGTTGGTAAATTCGCTAAGGATTTCTCCAATCTTTTCCAGTTTTTTCTTTTCTTGTGGAAGGAGTTTGTTTGAGTCAGGTTCGAACTGGATGTTTTCAAGGCTGATTGTAAGTCCCTTATCACTTTGTTTTACGGAAATATTGTCTAATTTGTACTTTTTTACAGATTTTTCAAGTTTTTTTCTGGTTTCTTCGTTGTTTACAGACTTGTATTCGGTTACTTGACCTTTTGAAAGTCCTCTAAAAAGAAATACATTGCCATAAAAGTCGACTAGTTTAATCTGAAATTCTTCATCATAGTGATCAATGTCATTTTTTTTGCTGTCCCAGAATATTTTTTGTTTTGCATATCCAGAAGAGCCGGCATACGAGGTATTCCTATAGTAGGCTCCGGTGGAATTGTCCTGAAAAAACTCGTAATATACATCAATAATTTGCAGGGTATTTCCATTTAGTTCTGTGTCACCGCTATAGGTATAAGTTGCTGTAAATGGAATCTGGATGGCCTGGTCCATAGAAAAAAGTTCTCTTAAATCGTGTACCTCAAGGCCTTCTTTTTCCCAAGATTCTCCAACTTTGACTTCGTAGTCCGGGAATGATGGAATATTTCTTACAGTTGGCAGATATTCGTTAGTTGAATCATAAAGTTCACCACTTGCTTTACGATGAATTCTTACATCATCTTCTTCTCCCCAGCTTAAGGTTTCTTCTGAACGGTTTATAAGGGTGTTTTGAGTAGTCATGTAATGAGTGTGGATGAGGGCAGAACCATCTTTATCAACTTCTTCTACCGTTGTTGAAGTTCTATTAATGAACTGGGTATGGTTGTTTAATCTGCCATTCAGGTAGGCTTCCTCTTCAACTGTAGAAACGTGGGAAACTGCATCACCCTTGTTGTGTTTAAAATGAAAAAGAATGCCTTCCTGGGAAAATGCATGAATTATAAATATAGATAAAATTGTGCTTGTTAAAAGTAATTTTTTCATATCTTTATTATCGACCTCAAAATAATTTTCTTTCCTCAAATGTAGTTTAATAATGTGATATAGAGAAATTAACTGACAATATGTTAAAATAAATTTATGGATAAACTCAAGACTTTTTTATACAACCAGGATAATTTTATTTATATAATTTTAATTTTTGGTCTTCTGATTTTACTGTTACTAATTCAAACTATTCGTTTACATAAAGAATCTTCCAGCCTCAGAAAGGATGCTATTAAAAGGTCAAAAGCGGTGATTGGAGGTCAGGTCATTGAACAGGTTGCACCTTTTCTTCCGGATTTTCCATGTAATCCTGCGGATGCACGTTTTATTGGGAAGCCTGTAGATTTTGTTGCCTTTTCAGGACTTTCTCAAAGTGACAGGGTGGATGAAGTTCTTTTAATTGAAGTTAAAAGCGGTCAGTCAACTTTATCGGGCCGTGAAAAAGAGATTAAGAAGGCTGTGAAGGAAGGCAGGGTCCGCTATGTTGAGTATAGGGCCCCTTAGAATCTTAAATTAGTCCTTGCCAGTTTTTAGAAGGGCGTTTTTATCGCCAGCCAGGTAGGCATCGCAGGAATTAAAAGGCATTGGTTTACCTCTTAAAAAGCCCTGAACAATGTTACAGTTGAACTTATTAAGTAAGTCCAGCTGTTCCGGGTGCTCAACTCCTTCTGCAATAGTTTCCAGTCCCATTTTTTCAACCATAGTGATAATGGATGAAGTGATGTTGGCCTGAATGCCATCTGCAGAAGTAATATTATTAATAAATGACTTGTCAATTTTAAGAGTATTGAGCGGTAACATTTGAAGGTAACTTAAAGATGAATAGCCTGTTCCAAAATCATCTAGTGATACTCTAAGGCCTTTTCTCTTTATCTCCTTAAGTTTTTCAATTGTGTCGTTCATGTTATGAATCATTACACCTTCGGTAATTTCAATTTCAAGCAGATTTGGGTCAATTTGATAACGTTCAATAAGTTCTGTAAGTTCTGGGATAAAGTTTTCCTGTCTGAGTTGGACTGGAGAAACGTTTACAGACATAATTCCCTTGAAATTATATTTTTCCTGCCAGGTCTTGAGTGTTGAAATTGCAGTTTTTAAAACCCAGCGTCCTATTGAAATAATAAGTCCTGTTTCTTCAGCAAGTGGAATAAAGACAGATGGTGCTATATCTCCAAGTTCTGTATCTGACCAGCGGATAAGGGCTTCAAAACCTCTAAGTTCGCCTGTGTGTATATCAAACTGTGGCTGATAAAACTGTTTAAATGAACTTTCAAGGATTGCAGTTGTCATTTTTGTCTGTAACTGTAGGTGCTGGATAAAGACTCTCTGCATGTCTGGTTCAAAGTAAACAAAATTATTTTTTCCGTTTTTCTTGGCATAATGAATGGCCATATCTGCAAAACGGATAAGCTCATCCTGCTGTTCAGAATGGGTAGGGTAGTATGAAACTCCTCCAGAAACTCCAATTTGTTTTATCTGGAAAGCTTCGTAAATGCAATCTATAAAGTTTGTAAGGCTGTCTTCTGAAGTAAAATTAGAAATGATGATGGCAAATTCATCATCACCATAACGGAAAACCTGGATGTATTCCTTCTGGAATTGTTTGAGTACATCGGCAACTCTAAGAATAAGGTTGTCGCCTTCTTTTATACCTCGGGAGTCGTTTACGTTCTGGAGGTTATCTATATCAATTAATAAAATGCCTGCAAAAGTGTGAGAAAAATGTGCGGTTTCAAGAGTTATGCCAAAAGCATCGTCAAAGCCTGAGCGGTTTAAGAAGCCTGTAAGAGGATCTGTTATTAATGAGCGTTTTAATTTCTGGTAGTAAACACGTTCTGAAGTTATGTTAGAGAAACATACAATTACGTATTTTTCTTCTGGCAGCCAACGCATGTCAATCTTGTACCATGATTGTGTGGATGGAGAATAATATACTGCATCTGGATAAAAACGTCCTGCAATTGCATCTATGGCCATTTTAAACCAAGGAACATCTGATGTAATGTCAGCTTCGAAATCGCTCCATCTAGGTTTGTCTTTAATTACAAATCCAACAGCCTTTTTAAGCTCTTCATTTGTGTATGCGATATCAAAATCTACGATTCTTCCTGTTTCGTCTTTTATAGGAATACCTACAAGTATAGGAGAATTAATGTTATCGAGTACAAGAGAGTGGTTTATATCCATTCAAATCCTACCAATAATAATGCTAAATTACTTACTCCGATTCGTCAAATTAATTATAAAAATATAAAAAGCTTTCTAAAATAGATTATTTATGAATAGATTGGTTATATTTTTTTTAATGATTGTATTCTAACGGTCAGTCAGGTTTATATCAAGCCTGACTGATTATTTTTTTTTGATTTTATTCAGAGATTCTTACCTTTTCCCACTGTTCGTAGTACTTTTCAAGGTAGTCTCCAATATCATTTTTAAGTTCACAATTTTCCAAAGCTGATGCTGGATACATTGGAGTAGAAGTCATGTACTGTTCTGCTTCCAGGTTTACAAAGCAAGGGAAACGGAAGAAATCTAGGAATTTTGCATAATTTTCTGGACGGTGGATAAAGTTGATGAATTCTGTCGCAAGTTCAGGACATTTTGAATCTTTTAAGATACACATGCTGTCCAGGTAAGATGGTCCGCCAGTTTCTGGAATAAAGAAGTCGATTGTTTTATCCCAGTCTGCTTCTGGAACTTCACCGTAAATTACTTCTGCATAACCCTGACAGAGCCAAAGATCTCCACGTGCAAAGTCTTTACCAAAACCTTCTGCATCAAATTTTACAAGGTTTGGAAGCCAATCATTTTTAAGAAGGCTTACCGCAGCTGCAAGTTCTGCATCGTTTGTGGTAGAAACACTGTGTCCCTGGTAAGCAAGAGCATCACCAATTACTTCGCGGTAGTCATCCATCATAGAAGCATGATTTTTAAACTGTGGATCAGCAAAAATGTTCCATGTTCTTTCGTAAGCAGCAGTTGCCTTTGTTTTGTTTACAGAAATACCAGCTGCACCAAAATAGTAAGGTACTGCATATGTCATATCTGGATCAAAAGTCATTTTTTCAATAATTTTAGGATTAATTTTACTTCTGTTAGTAAATTTTTCCTGGACGATTGGCTGGAGCATTCCCTTTGCTTTCATAATAGAAACATAGTCCTGGCTTGGAACCACGATATCAAAGCTTTTTGCACCACCATTTACAAGTTTGTTGAACATTGTTTCATTTGAATCATACTCTGTTACAACAACTTTGCAGTCAAACTCTTTTTCAAAAGCTTCTACAACATCTGTTGGGGTATAGTAAGTCCAGCTGTAAAGTTTTAAAACCTGCTTCTTTTCGCAAGAAACAAGACCCAAAGCTGCGGCAACCAAGCCTGCAGTCAAAACAATTTTAGTAACGATTTTCATAATCGCCTCCAAAATTAAAAAATATAATTTTTTTAAAGGGAAAACCTATTCCCGTTTTAACAATTAATGTGCGGCTGCGAAGGATTTTAGACCTTTTCGCAAAAGTATTGCTATCATACAAATTCCTAATATTAAGATGAATGATAGAGAATTGATTACAGGACTTACTCCGTGTCGAATCATGTTGTATACATAAATTGGCAGGGTTTCTACGTTTCCGTTTACCAAAGATGTAATTACAAAGTCTTCGATAGAGAGTGTTATACTCATCATAAATCCGCTTGAAATACCAGGCAGAATTGCAGGAATGATTACCTTAAAAAGTGTCTGAGTTTCTGTAGCACCCAGGTCATGGCTTGCTTCAATGATAGAGTAGTCAAATTCGTCTACTCTGGAAGAAACCATCAGATAGGCAAAAGGAAGACAGAAGGTTGCATGTGCAATTATGATTGTGCCCAGTCCCAGGTTCATGTGGATTCCACTTAAGAAAATCAAAAGTGAAACTCCCATGATTACTTCTGGTAAAACCATTGGCAGAAAACTGATAGATTTTATGTAGCTGCGGCCAATAAATTTGTACCAGCTGATTCCTATTGCGGCCAGGGTTCCCAAAACTGTTGCAATAATTGCAGATGCAAGGGCTACTATTCCAGAGTACAAAAGAGACATCCAAAGATCTCCAGATGAAAGGAACAGTTCTTCATACCAGCGGAAGGAAACTCCAGACATGTGGGCTCCTTCTGATTTATTGAAAGAGAAAACAATAATTACAAATAAAGGAATGTACAAAAATGCCAAAGTAAGACAAAGAATAGCTTTTGAACTAGAAAGAGTCTTTTGTCCACGTTTTTTCCAGGAACGTTTAGCATGTCTGGCATTTTCAGATTTAGGATGACCGCCTCTAAGCTTGTCTATAATCCATGAAATTAAAAATTCCATTTCTAAGCCTCCTTTTTTGTATTAGAAACCAATGGCATGATTGGTGCATTTTTTTCTGGGACCCCGGAATCTTCTTTATGAGAAGTTTTTTTGAGGTTTTGTTCCTTTTTGTCAGATGCGAGCATAAACAAAATTGCTGCCATTGTAACAATTGTAAGCACAACCGAGAAAGCGGAAGCAAGAGGAAGGTTACGGGCCTTCTGAATCTGGTCCATAATAATGTTTCCAAGCATATAACTTTTTGTTGAACCAACAAGTTGAGGAACTGTGTAGTTACCAAAAATTGGGATAAAGGTAAAAATCAAAGAGCTTACAATTCCACTTTTAATGCCAGGAATAAGTATCTTTATCATAGATTGTGATTTTGTTGCTCCCAAGTCGCGGGCTGCTTCGAGTAAAGAAAAATCAAAGCGGTCTACTGCTGTAAAAATTGGAAGAATTGCATAAGGCAGGTACATGTATATACTTACAAGAACAACGGCCCCTTTTGTATACATAAATTTATGAGGTGCAAAAGTCCAGTCTTTGCTTCTTATGATTGTATGCCAAAGCCATTCAAAGAAATGGAAAATCTGATTAAGAAGTCCTTCTTCGCCCAAAATTGTCTGCCAGGCAAAAATACGAATTAATGAGTTTGTCATAAAAGGAATAATTACCAGAATCAAAAGAAGAGTCTGGTGCTTACTACGGGCAATTGCATAACCGCAAGGCAGGGCAATTACAATCGAAACCAGGGTAGAAAACAGGGTCATCCAAAGTGTTCTAAGCAAAATTGGAAGATAGATGAACTTTCCTGTATCTGAATCTCTGGCAAAAATTGCTTTGTACGCATTGAAAGTAAATTCAGCCTTAACACCACCGTGCATGTCCTTTTTCATAAATGAATAGCAAACAATAATGGCAATAGGTACAACAAAGAAAAGAGTAAACCACAAACCCATAGGCCAGGCATAAGCAGGACCAGGATTTGCTTTTCTATATTTTGCAGCATGTGCTTTAGCGGCAATGCGTAATTGTAATGATTTTTTTTCCATAGATTTTCTATTTCTCTATATCTTCTACGATGTATGCATCTTCTGCTGACCAGGAAACGTATACTTCGTCTTTCCAATGAATTACAGGACCATCATCCATGTAATCTGTGTGCTGTTTAAAAACCTTGATAACCTTGCCGGTTTCAAGACGAACGTAGAATTTAGACTGGAAACCAGAATAAATTGGTTCCTCTACAATACCCTTAAATACGTTTACATCTGTGCGGGCTCCAGTTGCAGGAGGTTCAAGAGTAATGCGGATTTTTTCAGGACGGATTGTAAATGCAACCTTTTGTCCCTTATCTGTATGTTCGTAATCAGTAACCTGCATAAAACGGTCCAAAGCGGCAGTTGCCTCTGTGTCTGTAGCAAGTGGAGCCTGGTGTCCAAGTTCTGGAACGGAGAGAGTTGTCATAAAATCATCATTGCCAGAAGGATCTTTGTGAGGGACACAGTCTTCAACTTCTGCACTAAAGAGATTTGTTTCTCCAATGAACTGGGCAACAAACTGAGTTGCAGGACTTTCGTAAATTTCGTAAGGAGTTCCAATCTGTAAAACATGTCCGTGGTTCATAACGGCAATTCTGTCCGAAACAGAAAGAGCTTCTGACTGGTCATGAGTTACGTAGATAAAGGTAATTCCAATCTGGTCATGCAAACGGTCCAGGTCAACGAGGAGGTTTGCACGGAGTTTTGCATCAAGAGCTGATAAAGGTTCGTCCAAAAGTAAAACCTTTGGTTCGTTGATGAGGGCTCGGGCAATTGCAACACGCTGCTTTTGACCACCAGAAAGCTGATTAGGCTTTTTATAAATGTGTTCGTCTAACTGAACAAGATGAACGTATTCACGAACTTTCTTGTCAATTTCATCTTTTGGCATTTTTTTGAGACGTAAAGGGAATGCAACATTTTCGTAAATTGACATGTGAGGAAAAAGTGCATATGTCTGAAAAACTGTGTTTGAATGTCTCTTGTTTGGAGGTAGGGCTACAATGTTCTTATCATCAAAAAGAACAACTCCGTCATCTGGGAATTCAAAACCTGCGATAATGCGGAGAAGGGTTGTTTTTCCGCATCCAGAAGGACCGAGTAAAGAAAAGAATTCTCCCGGCTTAATAGTAAAGTTGATGTCATCCAAAGCAACAAAGTCGCCAAATCTCTTGGATACATGATCAATGGTAACCTGACTTCCTTTCATTCAAGTGACCTCGATTCAAAAATGATAACTTACACATACGTGCAGTAAAGTACATTTTTATAAAAACTTAGCTACTAAAGTTGGTTCGTTTTTTTTATACTAGTCTGTAAAAAATGCAATTTAAATTCGAAAGTGTCAATAAGTTTTTAAGATTATTTTTCTTGCATGCCGGCTCTATTTAGATTATCTTTAAAAGTATTAAAACAAATTCGAGGTGAATTATGGTTGCTATTATTTTAGGCATTGTTTTTATTGCATTTACAGTTTTTTCAGTTCTTCCAATGTGTCCACTTAACTGGGGCCCAGAAGTAATTGCATTCTTAAAAGGTTCAATTCCTGTTCTTGCAGCTTTTGTAGGCCTAATTTGTCTGTTTATTGGAGCAGCTGATATTAAGGACAAAAAAGAAGCTAAGAAAGAAGATTTAGCAAAAAATGATGAAGAAAAATAAGCTCTTCTTCATCGAAAAATGTATGCCATGATTTATTGTTTATAAATTGTATATATAGTATACTTTTTTCTATTGTGGAAAATAGAGACATGGATTATGGCTCTTTCATTTCTCGGGAAGAGCTTAGAAAAAAAGATGAAGGGCTGCAGAGTCTTAGGTCAGAAAAGCCTGTTACTGTGGCCCCAAAAAAAACAGAAAGTAAAAAAACGGCTTTAGAACATTCGAAAGTGAATGTAAATCAAAAGACAAAGATTAATACTCAACAGGCCGTCAAAACAAGAAAGACTCTTTCGGTAAAGACAAATAAGAGTCAAAACCTTTCAAAATCAAAACACGAAAAAAAATCTCTTGAAAAAAATAGTCAGAAACCTTTTGTAGTAAAAACTTCAATTGGTGCAAAGTTGATTGGAATTATTTCTGCTATAGTCAGCATTTCTTTAATCCTTATCACAGTTCTTGTATCTTATTACATTTCTTCTGATACGAGAGTTAATGCCGAAGAAAACAACCTTACAATCAACAGTCGAACAGCGGCCGATACCCAGAGCCGTTTTAATTCTGTTATAGCTTCTGCCGGAACTTTTTATGACAATATTTCGTCAGATGATGAAGCTGAAGAATTACAGAATAAGGCTGCACGTTTCTTTGAAAGAAATTCAGATCTTATTGCCATGAAGTTTATTTATGATGATAAGACTTTTTTAAATAATAAATATTTTGTTTCCAGAGAACTTGATAGTCAGATGGTTCATGCTTATGCTGACCAGGAGTTTGAATCTGTTGATAGTGCAAAAAACGGTATTGTTTCTGTTTTGAATGCCTGCCCATTTTTTGAAAATCAGATTCTGGCTATTTTTACTCCTATTCGCTCCGATGACAATGAAGATGTAGTAATGATTCTTTCATCACTGGAAGCTCTTTCTGAAAGTTATTCAACTGGTTCTGCAAACTTGTCTTTTCTTGTAAATGATGATGGAAACCTTATCATTCATCCTGATCTGGAACTTATGAATTCCGGGGCAGAAATAAAAGATCATTATCTTGTAAAAAATCTTCCATTTTCAAAAAGTAAGGCCGAGCAGGTAACTTACAAGAATGAAGATGGAATTGAATACATAGGTGCTTATACTAAACTTGATATAGGAAGTTGTGCCGTAATCACAGAAATTCAGACAAAGGTCGTTTTGGAAGCGGTATATGCAACTACCAGGCGAAATATTTACCTTACAATTGCAATCCTTTCTATAGCAATTATGATTGTATGGTTCTTCTCTAAATCTTTGAGTACTCCTCTTAAGGATCTTACTGCCGTTACCAACGAAATTAATGCCGGTAACTTTGAAACACCTTTGCTTAGCCAGATGAAGGTTAAACGCAAGGATGAAATTGGTGTTTTGGTTCAGTCAACTAAGGCCGAACAGGAAATTTTGAATACCTTTACCAGATTGACCAATAAAGGTGTAACCCGTGCTATTGTAACTAAAAAAATTGACTTCCAGCCTCATTTAAAGGATATCACAATCTTCTTCTCGGATATTCGAGGCTTTACTGCAATTTCTGACGGATTTAATAAACGCTTTGGCGAAAAATCTGCCGGTGAAATTATTGGCTTCTTAAACGATTACATGGGTCGTATGGTAAACTGTATTTCCATTTCTGGTGGTAATGTTGATAAGTTTGAAGGTGATGCCATTATGGCCTGCTGGGGCGTTCTGCGTGATGACAGCCTGGATTATGAAAAATGGCCTGATTCAGATCCTAGAAAGTCTAAGTTCAAGGCTATTCACGAAAAGCATGTAAAACAGGATGCAGTAAGTGCGATTATGGCAACAACTGCTATGCGCTATGCTCTGATGGAATACAATAAAAAGGCAGAGGCTTTTACAAAAGCTCACGAAGGGGAACCTAAGGCAAAATATAAGCCACATATTAGAATTGGTTCTGGTTTGAATTCTGGTCGTGCTACAGTTGGTTTTATGGGTTCTTACGACAAGATGGAATTTACTTCTATTGGTGATGCCGTAAACCTTGCCAGTCGTACAGAATCTTCTAATAAGCCTTGTGGAACTGATATGCTTATTACACAGGATACATATGATTTGCTTAAAAAGGATTTTATTCGTTGTCCTGAAAATAATTACACAATTAAGCCTCAAAATCTTAAATATGAAGTAGTTGTTGAAGTTATTCCGGTAACTTTTGAAGTAAAGGGAAAAGGAAAACAGCACTTTTATGGTGTTGTAAATATGCCTCAATTTGATATAGAAGGCTTTTTTAGAAAAGGGGACCCTCATTTTAAGTTGGACCCTGATTGTGCAAAAGCAATTGGTCCTAAAGGTCCAAAAACTTTGGCAGAAGTTAGAAGCCTTTTAGGTATTCCAACTCCTGACTTTGGAGAAGTGAACTTAGATGCAGAAGAAAGCAAGATTAAGGCTACGTGATATTTTAATAGTTCTAATCTGTACTGGTGTTTGCGTTGCAAGTCTTTACTTTTTCTGGAAAGATTTGAACTCTTCTTCATCTCGCAAAGACAAAGATCAGATTGCTAAAATTGAATTCAAACGCAGGGTTGCTCAGAGAAAGTTTAGTGACCGTGTAGCCTGGGAACGATTACAGCAAAATTCTCCTCTTTATGATTCGGATACAATTCGTACAGCCGAAGGTGCCGCTGCTACAATCACGTTTAAAGACGGTACTGTTCTTGAATTACACGAAAACACCATGCTTCAAGTTTCTTACGATGAAACAGAAGGTCTAAAACTTGCTGTAAATGATGGTAATATTGATGTAGATACTACTGCCTCGGTTGATAATAAAAAAGTTTCTCTTGCCATGGAAAACGGTTCTGTGTTTAAGCTTGATTCTGGAAGTAAACTTTCGGCAACAACAAATGCTTCTTCTGGGGATAATAGTTTTAAGCTTCAGTCTGGTAATGCAACTATTACAAGCACAGATGCAAATGGAAAAGAATCTGCACAACAACTTGTTTCTGGTGAAAGTGTAAAGGTAGATTCAAGCGGCGACCTTAAAAAAGAAGCTCTTACAGTTACAACAATTTCCAGCGAAACAAAACTTTTGGCTTTTAATAACGAAAAATCTATGCCTGTAAAACTTGGCTGGTCTACATCATCTGGATATGAAAAAGAGAGTGTTACAGTTGAAACTTCGCTCTACAAGGATTTTTCAAAGATTCAGAACTCTTACGACATAAAAAATAAAAACGAAATAAATCTTCTTGCTCCTGTAGGAAAACTCTACTGGAGACTTTATCCTTCATCTGACCCTTCTCAGCTTGTTTATGGTCGTATAAGCCTTGAAAGTGTTGCTCCAATTGTTACTGTATCACCTGTTTCGGGTTCAGGTTTTAGCTATATAAGTGATGAAGAATTGCCAAAAGTTTCTTTGAAATGGAGCGGCAATGATTATGCTGACCGTTATAGAATTCTTGTTTCTAAGTCTCAGGATTTGTCTAATCCTATAATTGACAGGGAAGTTAGTCAGCAGGAACTTAGCCTTAAAAATTTAGCTCAGGGTAATTACTACTGGCAGGTAACTCCTTACTACAAGGTGGACTCAATCGGCTATGGAAAGTCCTCAAATTCTTCATCATTCTCGATTACAAAAATAGAAGAAATTTCTGCTCCTAAACTTACAATTCCTGCTCATATGGGAAAATTAGCATTTAGCGAAATTAGAGAAAGCCCTTTGACCTTCCAGTGGAAGTCTGATTTGCCTAAGGCCGACTATAATTTGAAGGTTGCTAGCGATAAAAACTTTAAGAATATCGTTTACCAGAGGAATACAAAGGGCACCAGAATTACAGATAATTTTACTTTGGAAAAATTTCCTGTTGGAACTTACTACTGGCAGGTTGTTCGTACTTCTCAAATGGAAAGTTCTCCATCTGCATCTGAAGTAAGAGAGTTTAGTGTAGAACGTTTTGTTGCTGGCGAAAATAAATTAATTTACCCACCAGATCACTATACTGTTGAAAAAGAAAAGCTTCTTACTACTGCATTTATGTGGAAACTGGCACCTGAATATGTTCGTGCAAATATTAATTCTATAATACAGATTTCTTCAAATCTGACTTTTGACAAAAATCTAAAAGAATATAAAACAAATGATACTCAGTTAAAAAATATTAACCTTGATAAAGGAACTTACTACTGGCGTCTTGCAGTTCAAAATCCTTTAACTCAGGAATTTATTTACACAAGTCCAAGAGCCTTTGAAGTTTTGAGTCCTTTGCCAAAACCAATGTTTACAGCTCCTGTTCCTGCGTCAACTCTGACTGTATATGGAGAAGGAACTGTTAGATTTGCCTGGACTAAGGTCGAAAAGGCTGATTACTACAAGCTTAAAGTTTATGACAGCCAGAATAAGTTGATAAAGGAAGTCGCTTCTACAAAACAGTTGTCAGCAAATCTTGTTCTTGAACCAAATGCTTACAAGTGTTCTTTACAGGCCTTTAGCGAAGAAAATGAACTTTCTCCACGCCGCTCAAGTCAAACTTCAGAATTAAGCTTTAATGTGTGCGGTCCTGAACCTGTAAAACTTATTTCACCTGCAAATAATGCAAGAATTCCGGGGCTTACAGCTTTAAGAAGTGCAACCGTATTTACCTGGAAGCCTGGAGATAAGGTTTATAAATCTGAATTTGTACTTAGAAAACGCCAGAAAAATGGTTCAATGAAGGTTGTTCAGACTCTTCCAAATCCTGGAAGACAAATTACTCTTAATCGTCTTGATCCAGGAACTTACCAATGGACAATTCGGGCTAGTTCCGCAGATGGAATTCCTTTGGATGCCCTGCAAACTTATACTTTTGTAGTCGCTCAAATTCCTCAGCTGGGAGATGTTACATTAATAAGTCCGGTTCAAAATCAGCTTGTGGATTCAAATTATCTTAAGAATCACAGAAATATTGTTTTTGACTGGTCGGATGTTGCTGGTGCCAGTGACTACCAGTTTACACTTTATCAAAAAAGCCCTGATGGAAGCCTTAAGAAGATTCAGGAAAGAAAGAACTTAATGGTTTCGGAATATAAACTTAAAGATTTATCTCTACTCGATATCGGTGATTTTGAGTGGAATGTTACAGCATATAGCCATGCAAGAGATGGTTTTGAAGAACAGAAAAGTAAAGTTGCTACTGGTAACTTCAAAATTGAATTTGCTTTGCCTGGCAAAGTTCAAACTATAGACCCGGGAAAGCTTTACGGTGAGTAAAAGAATTGGCTTATTAAACATACTGATTATCCTCTTTTTTATCTTTGCTCCTGCAGCTCTTTTTGGCCAGTCTAAGACTGATTTCAGTCAGGAACTTAAATGGCAGTCTGATAATAATGCCATGGAATTTAAGGTTGAAATTAAAAATATGGCAGATGGTAGTAATGAGTTTTTTACAACAAGTAAAAATTCTATTACAGTAAATCTTTCTGCTGGCGATTATGAATACCGTGTTTATGCTTATGACTTTTTGGGTCGTGAATCAAGTGTGAGTGAATGGCGTAAATTTAAGGTTTTAAAGGCCATGGTTCCAAGTGTTTCCGTTCCAAAAATTGTTGAAACTAACGAAAAGAAATCTCAGATAGAAGTTCCTGTCGAAATTTCAAATATTGAGCAGGAAAGTAAAGTTGAATTAATTAATGAAGAAACTAAGGAAGTTGTAAAAGGTAGTTTTGAGACAATTGTTGAAGAAGGAAAAACTGTTGCCGCATCTGTAATATTCCCAAATATTGATGAAGGTGACTGGAAACTCCGTGTTACAAATCCAAGTGGTTTGAGTACAGAATCGGAAGTTATTAACATTGAAGATAAAGCTAAGATTCTAGCCCAGGAAAAGGCTATGGAAGAAGCTGCAAAAGCAGAAGCTAAGGCTGAAGAAAAACGTTTGGCTTTGGAAGAAAAAGAAAGAGTAAAGCAGGAAAAGGAAGCTGCCGCTAAAGCAAAAGAAGAAGAAAAAAAGAAGGCAGAAGAAGAAAAACGCAGAATTCAGGAAGAAAGAATAGAAGAACGCAAACGTCAGGTAGAAGAAGTTCGTAAGCGTCAGGAAGAAGCACAGGAAAGAGCCCGCCAGGCTGCAGAAAAGCAGAAAGAGGAAAACAAGGCAATGGCTCAACGTCGTGCAGAACAGAAAGCCCTTGCAGAAGAAAGGGCCAAAGAGGTAAAAGAGCGCGAAATAAAAGCTAAAGAAGCCGAAAAGAAGTTCCAGGCGGCTCAGAAGGAATTGGAAAAGGCCCGGGAAGAAGAAGAAAAATTGCTTAGGGCGGAAGAAGAAAGAATTGCAAGGGAGAAGGAAGCTGAAGAAAAGCAAAAAGAAAGAGCAGCTAAGTTAAAGGCTTACTTGGAAGCCCCTAAAAAGGATATTTGTATTCAAATTGGAGGGGGTGCGATTAGCCCTATAACTAATAATAGCTACTTTAAATTAAGTAATACATCTACTTATAAAATATCACCTGTATTAAAATTGGATTTTACAGCATATCCAATTGCTCTTGGAAAAATACGTTTTGGATTAGGTGCAAGTGCTTATGGCTCTCATATAAAAACAATAGAGGATTCTATAAGTTTTATTTCATATTACGGAATGTTTAACTTTAACCTGGCTGCACGATTCCCAATTTCAAAAGAAAAACTTTTTATAGGGGCAAAAGCAGGTGGAGGCCTTTCTTCATTCTATATAAGTGTTTATTACCCGGATTTCCCTGAAAGACAGAGGGTTTCTGCTCCTTGTTATGGTGCTTTTTGTGCTAATGGAGAACTTTCTTTTATTTTTATGCCTGTCAGCATTGTTGTATTTGAATTAGGTGCAAATTATCAGCATGTATTTATAGAAGGAATGGAGTTTAATACCATAGCAGCCTTCCTTAGTTTAGGAGTTAGATTTTGATGAAACAAAAAAACTTTTTTATGATCTTTATCATGTCAATTTTTATGCTCCTTACTTTATCTTTTACTGGCTGCCAGTGGTCTAATGGATTTAATGAGGCCTTGATAATTGATACTTCAGCAGAATACAGATTCTTCTATAATAATGACGAAGATGCAGATTTTATTTGTGAATATTATCTGATTGGTTCAAGTATTTATTTTGGTGATATGCCAATGAATAAAATGGATGGGTATAAAATTGGATATCATGTTTCGGCTTATAATTTTTTACGAGATGCCTATGATTTGAATACAGATTTACCATCTAATATAGAGCTTAACGAAGCTGGAAATGTATATTCAATCGATGTAAATGCCCGCCCATATGATTTTTATGCAATCTGGAGCCCTAATAATGATACAAAGTATAGGGTTCGTCATTTTAAGCAGACATTAGATTTAGAGAACTATGAAGAGGACATATCTTTATCACAAGTTTTGACTGGAACAACAGATACTCTAACTAATGCTAGCCCTTTAGAATTGGAGGGTTTTACAGCTCAGGAAATAACTCAGGTAAATATTGAACCAGATGGTTCTGCGGTTGTAGATGTTTATTATGATCGAAATTATGTTACTCTTACTATTAATTATAATAATGGTTCTACTCCTTTTACCAGAAGCGGATATTACGGTCATGAGGTTGAAGATCTTTCAATACCAGATAGAACTGCAAATGGCTTATCCTTTAGGGCATGGAGTTTTCATTATGCTGATGATACTTACGATTCTACAAACGCTGAAACTTTCACTTACCCAGCACAGGATGCAGAAGTAAATATCTGGTGGGAAGAAATTCTTTATTCAATTAGTTGGGTTTTAAAATCTAGTAGCAGTATGGCCATAACACCAAGCTGGATTTCTGGTTATGAACCTGCATCTTGTTTTACTTGTAATACAGGTTGTACTTTGCCTACCCAAGATAAAATTGTTTATAGTGGTTATGATTTTGATGGCTGGTATGAGGATTCTTCTTTCACAATTCCTGCAACATCTTGGATATGTGGAGAAGTTGGTGATAAAGTTTTATATGCAAAATGGAATCCTGTTTCTTATTCAATTACTTACGAAACAAATGGAGGAAGCCTTTCTGGAAGCGAAACTACATCTTTCAATATGGAAAGTAATGTAATTCTTCCTACTTCATCAGAAATAAGCAGAAGTGGTTATACTTTTGCAGGCTGGTATACAGATTCAAACTTCTCTGGTTCTTCGCTCTTGGGTTGGGCAGCTGGAGAAAAAACTGAGAATGTAACATTGTATGCAAAATGGGTAACAAGTAGCAGTATAAATCCAAGCTATCCAAGTTCCTCAGATCCTTCTTTTGAAATTACAAATGCAAATTATACGGCAGGATCAGGACTTTCTTATGCTGTGAATTATAGTGGAACAGGGGTAACTTATAGATGGTTCTTGGATGGAGAATTAATAACAGGAGCTAGTACTAATAGTGGCCTTTATACAATTTCTTTATCACCTGGTTTTTATAGTCTGGTAGTTGTAGTAACAGACGGTAGTAACCAGTATTCAAAAGAACGTGTATTCCAAGTTACAAATTAAAATTTAAAAAGATCGAAAATGAAGTGTAAAAGAATGAGTGTTTTAATAAATAAGGGAAGTTGTAGAAAACTTAAAACTTTTATAGTTATCTTTTTTATTGCATTGTCTATTTCGTGCTCTAATTTTATAAATTTAACTTCTATTATAGATGATGAAGAAGAGGAATTGGCCGGAGAAACAGAGACTGGTGTTATTACCGCAAAAAATGATAAAGAATCTGTCTATGTCAAACTGAATATACTTGGTTATACAGATTCTATGGAAAATAATTCAAGAACTTTACTTCCTCCTGAAGAAGACGGTTCTTCTGTTTCAAAATATACACTTTTTGGTTATTTAAGATCTACCCAGATGAGCGATTATGAAGTGTCGTCAGATAAACAGGAGTTGGGTTCTTGGACAGATTATTCTCAAATGACCACGGATTCTGTAGAAATTATTCCTGGCACCTGGGACTTTTCTTTAATTGCTTATAAAAATGTAAATGGGGAAGATAAGATTTATGCAACTGCTCTTATTGAAAATCAGGATGTAGGAGGCCAAACTGGTTCCCTGGATCTGAATTTTACTTTTACTTTTGATAATTCAGATTTTAATACTGGTAGTTTGAATGTTACAATTAACGTTCCATATAGTCAGGTTACAAGAGCTTTAGTAAGCCTGTATACCTATAATGATTCCAATCAGAAAGTTTTTCAAAATTTAACAAACTCTATATATACTCCAAGTGGCGGTTCAGCAGGAGTTAATTCAAGTTTTACAATTTCCGAAAGTGCTATTCCAGTTGGTTATTACTTTTTAAAAGTCGATTTTTATACAAGCTCTACTACTAGCCCAAGTGCAAGCAGGGTACAGTACGTAAAAATTTTAGGTGGTCAGAACACTAGTGGAAATCTTACTTATACCCAATTAAATAATTCCTACTCAATTTTGTATCACGATTCAATTTCTGGTGATACAGAGGAAGTTATAAATAACAGTATAAATCCTTCATCATATAATGATTCAACTTCTGTAAGCTTGGAGGATGCGTCTTGTCAACACTATGAATTTGGTGGCTGGTATGAAAATGCTGATTTTTCTGGAAGTCCGGTAAGTTCCTGGGCTGCAGGTGAAAAAAACGAAAACCTTGTTTTATATGCCAAGTGGACTCCAAAATCATATCCTGTTGTATTTCATGATTGGGCTGCCGGCCAGACTAGTGGTAAAACTTATTCAGGAACTTATGATGGATTTGAAACTTCTACAACAGCGGCTTCAGGTTACTGTCTTACTTATAAAGCAAGTGTTCCGAGCTCAAGTTTTGATACTGTGGCAAATCCTCTTAGTGATTCTAATACAGTAGAGTTTGTTGGCTGGTTTTCTAATCAGGACTGTACAAGTGCCTCTGCAATTTCTTCTAATGCCAAGGTAAACGATTCTATTCTTACTGATTCAGATGGAGACGGGGAATTAGATACCTTGGATTTGTATGCAAAATGGAATTATTCATATGTATATGTTGATCCTTCTGCTCGTAATACTACCTGGGTTGCAACTGATGCAAATCGAGGCTTTTCTCCTGATCAGGCCCTTTTAACTGTGGAGGAAGCAAAAAAATATTTACAGGGAAATGATAAGGCCAAGTATGTATATTTACTTTCTACCGCAAATTTAGATGGAAGCTCTTCTGTAAATAATCCTTCTGAAATTTCAGATAAGTCTACTTATGGTGATGGAACTAATTCTGTTATTGTTATGAGACATTCTACTTTCTCAAGTGATGCACTTCTTAATATAAGTGTTAATACAACCCTGAAAGATGTAATTTTGGATGGTGGTGCTGTCTGGGATGATGAAGGTCCTGCCGGAAATGATGGAACTGGGGTTAATACCGGTCATACATCAGAAAGCAGTCTTGTAGTCCTTTATAAAACTGGTGAATTACCAGAACTCACTTTAGACAGCAATGTTGTTATTCAAAATAATGATAATATAGGAACTACTTATCCTGGTGGTGGAATAAGAGTGTATGGAAAACTCTTTTCAAATTCCACTTCGAATGTAATACGTGCCTGCAGGTCATACTCTATGGGTGGTGGAATTTTTGCTGGAGATAATTCTGTTATTGATTTTACAAAAGGGATGATTGGCGGTAATTCCTCAAGTGATGGAAATGTTTCTCTTGGAGGGAATGGAAGTGCCATTTATACAGTAAGTAATGTAACTGTTAATTTGGGAGATTCTTCTATTACACTCGGAGAAGTTTCAGTCTCAAATAATTATACAACACAGGCGGGTGCAATTTCCTTGCGAGATAATAGTACACTTGACGCAGTAAATGCAAATATTTCGTATAATGTATCTGAACAAAAGGGTGGTGGAATTATAATTATTGGAAATAGTGCTGCAAGTTTTGGATCCTGTGTAATTTCTTATAATAGTTCTTCTGGCGGTGGTGGTGGAATCCTTTTATATCCTGACACTGATGATTCTGAAGATGGAACTTTGCAAACAGAATTAATAAATGTTTCTCTGACTAATACTTCAATTACAGGTAATATAGGTTCTTATGGAGCCGGTGCTTATTTTGATTGTGGAAAAGTACAGATTTCTGGAGGCGGTTTTTTAAATAATCAGGCTACAAATAAGGGAGGTGCTTTTTACATTAGCAATTCGGTACCAGGTTCAAGTCTGGTTTCAAGTGTAAAATTAACTGATACTGTTATAATAATGGGAAATTCCTCAAATTCTTCTGCTGGAGCTGTTTACGTTGACGGACAGTTTCAAATGAATGGTGGAAATATTTCAAATAACACCTGTTCAGAAGGTAATGGAGGTGGGATTGTTGTTGCTTCATCTTGTAAAAAAGAGTTTTACAGTTATATAAGAAACGTAAATATGTCTGGAAATACCAGCACGGTAAGTTCAGGAGTTCCGGGGCAGGATATTCATGTTAATTCTGCCGGATATTTTACAATCGATTCTTCAAAACTTGAATCATCATCTTCTTCGACTTATTCAATAGTAAATACAGGTAGACTTTATGTTTCTGGACTGACATATCTTTCAAATGTTTATTTAAGTAATACTGCTTATGGCTTTATTTATCCAAGAAATTACTTTGTTTCTGGAACAGCAGCTACAGATACAGTGACCAGCAATCTTATAACAAGTACTTCCAGCGGAGGTAAAGTTGCCACACTTACTTCGGCCAGGGAACTTCCAGCAGTAGATTATGTAGACAGCGATTCAACCACTTACATTGTTGCCTTAAAAGAAGAAACTGCCGGTGATATGAGTGGTTTGACCTCTTTATTTAGTTTGAATGTTTCTACTCATATAATTAATTCTGAGGGACGAATTATTTCTAGAAGTTCAAATTATAACAATAATATTACAGATCCTAGTACAAGTCAGCTTTATTTTGGTATAAGTTCTGCAACAATATCATCATCTGCAAATCAGCCAGAACTTACAATTACTGCTTATACTGATTCAGCAAAAACAATTGAGGCAACATCAGCAAGTTCCTGGTGGTGTAATTTGCTTTACAATGGACTTACCAATACAGGAGCTGAGTTAAATGATGTTGGTACAAATGGAGCTCAAAAGTCTATACATTTTTATACAGACAATATTAATTTCCAGCCAGGATTTTATATACTAACTGTGGGTGCAAGCATAAATGGCACTGCATATAGTGACAGTTTTACAATAACGGTTAATTAGTTAGGAGGAAAAATAAAATGATAAAGAAACGTAACTTTTTTCAAGCTATACTTTTGACTTTTTTACTGATACTTCCTTTCTTTTCTTGTGCAAACTTTATCAATTCTTTTGATGGAAATTTGATTAATCAGATTCCTGAAACACCTGAAGATGAGCAAATTGAAAACCAAAATGGTGAAGGTAAGAGCACTGGATCTGGTAATTCTGGTTCGGGCATTACTTATTGTGTTTCTGGCTCCGTAGGGACAAGGGGAGCTCTTCCAAATGAAATGGATGCAGTTATTAATTCAAGTGATGAAAGTGACGATGGAGTTTCTAGATCTGCTATTACAGATTTTCCAAGTACATTTATGTATATTGTAAGCCTTTCCAAGGATGGCAGCTTAATTGAAAGTACTCAAGCATCTACGAGTAAGGCTTTTTCTTTTCTTATTGAAGAAGTTGGAGTCTACACTTTTTCCGCTTCTATTTATAATGCAAGTACACAAAGTGAATGTATTGATTCAAACAAGCTTTTTTACGGCGAAACCGACTTTAATATAAATCAGGATAATTCTGAATTACAAATTGAAACTACAGCATATAGTTCTTCAAGTGCGAGAGGTTCAATTTTACTTCCTATATCAATTGATAGTGGGACAGGCGATACAGCAATTACCCAGTACAGTTACACTCTTACAAAACAGGGCGATACTTCACCTGAAGTTAGTGTTGATAAAACTTCAATTGTTTCTAATAGTTTTACAATTAGCCATGAAGATGTTCCTGTAGGCGTTTATACACTTAATCTCTCTTTTTTTAATTCAAACGATACACTCGTTTTGAAATATGTGGATAAAGTAAATGTATTTAATTCAATGACTACAAATAAATGGATTGCTTCATCTACATCACCATATATAAACGAGAGTGGAAGTTTTAGTGTTCCTACTACGGCGGTTACAATTTTTAATCAAGATCAGTTTTACGTAGATCCTGATGCAGCAAGTAGTGGAACTTATGGTTCTATGTTTGATCCTTTTAAAACAATTGATGAAGCTTATGCCTTAATCACTGCTTACCAGCGTACTAGTGCTACAATTTTAATAAAGGCAGGAAGTACATCAACAGTTTCAAATACAATTTCTCCAAATGAAACTCTTACAAGTCTTACTGTAATGACCTATGGAAATTCAAATGAAGATTCCATGGATAATAATGCCACATTAAGCAAATCAAGTTCTTCTAGTATAGACTCAATTTTTGGCCTGTATTCTGGATCCTCAATAGGGGAGAACCTGGAGCTTTATTTATATAATTTAAATATTTCGTGTGATGAAACATATTCAGCCTTGAATTGTTCACAAACTGATAATACCTGTTGTGTATTTTTAAGTAATTGTTCTATATCATCTACCGCTTCAGCTCCTACATCGGTGCGAAGTCCTTTAATGTTCTATTCAGGACAGGCAAATATTGAAAATTGTGAGATAAGTGGTCAAAACTATAGCAGGGGACTTATTTATTTTTGTCAAACTTCTTACGCCGTAACTATTTGTATTTTAAGTTCTAGTGTTCATGGAAATACAGCTAGTAATTGTTCAGCACTTTATGTTGATAATAAATTTAATGATACTTCGGATATAAAAGGTGTTTCTTTGGAAATTGATTCCTGTACAATCAGTGACTCCTATTATGGGTTGTACATAAGTACTCAGGAATTTTTAAGCGGATCTACTATGGAAGTTGTTAGTATAAAAAATACTCATTTTACAGATTTAATTAGTAATTCCATTTACACTGATTATGATATTAAATTTGCGGAAACAAACTATTTTACTAATACAGATTCGTCTTCTTTGGAAAATTCGGCTATTTATTTGAATTGGCATGAAAGTTTTAATCCTGTTTTAGATATTGAATCAGCGACTGCTTTTAATGGAGCTTCAGTTTATCTTACCCTTCCAGATGATGCTTACCAGGAAAATAATCAACTTATAACAGGAACGGCACTTTCTTCTGTATATTCTTCAATACAAATGGTTAATTCTGTATGGGGTTTGGATTCACTTGGAAAACTCATTCATAATTGAAATATATTATTGACTAAGGATTAGCAAATTTGATATTATTATTTACCCGTTAGAGGATTTTTGACTGCTCATCTAAAATCCTTGGTGATATCCGAATCAGATGCAAAGATTTAGAAATCACAGATAAACTTTTATTTTTAGTAAGGTATATCATGGAAACTATTTTCGTTAAAGAACACGAACAGGCTCGCAAATGGTACGTTATTGATGCAGCCGGAAAACCATTAGGACGTGTTGCTGCTAAAGCTGCTGCAATTGCTCGCGGAAAGAATAAGGCAACATATACAAAGAACCAGTTGATGGGTGATTTTGTTGTAATCATCAATGCAGATAAAGCTGCTGTTACTGGTGGAAAAGAACAGAAGAAGATTTATTATCATCACACAGGATTCGTTGGTGGACTTCGTGCTCACACATATGAAAAATTGTTGGAAAAACACCCAACACAGCCAATGGAAATTGCTGTAGCTGGTATGCTTCCACATGGACGTCTTGGTCGCAAGATGATGGAATGTGTAAAGATTTACGCTGGTGCTGAACATCCACATGCTGCTCAGAACCCACAGCCAGTTGAACTTTAATTTACGGGAGTTAAGAAATGGTAAAGAATATTGCTATTGGAACAGGAAGAAGAAAGACTGCTGTAGCTCGCGTATTCGTTCGCGATGGCTCAGGTAAAATCGTTGTAAACGGTAAAGACGTAAAAGATTACTTTGTAACAGAAGAACAGATTCAGGTTGTTCAGCAGCCTTTATTAGTTACATCTATGGGTAACAAATATGATATCCTTATCAATGTAACTGGTGGTGGTATGAACGGTCAGGCTGCTGCTTGTTTGCATGGTATTTCTCGTGCATTAGTTCAGATTGATCCAGATGCTCGCACATCTCTTAAATCTAACGGATACCTCACACGTGATTCACGTATGGTTGAACGTAAGAAGTACGGTCAGAAAGGTGCTCGTAGAAGATTCCAGTTCTCTAAACGTTAGTTTTCAGATTTGGTTATACAAAAGGCTGTCCAATTTGGGCAGTCTTTTTTTTGTTTTAAAAAAAATTTAATTCATATTATATTTGTAATTATGGTAATTCATTCAATAGCTCCAACTTCCTATTCGGGTATGTATAAAATTGTTCCCCAGGAAGGTGCAGCTTTTTTTATCCGTCCTGAATATTTAATTTCTCTAGATTTTGATTCAATTCAACCGGAAGTTGAAATGAATGAAGATGAAACAAATGAATTATTGGATGCAGGTTTTACTGCGGTGGTAGAACTTAAGGCTGTTGAATACCTTGCAAGGGCCGAGCAAAGCCGTTTTGGCCTAACAAGAAAACTTCTTCAAAAAAAATATGATAAAAAATATATTGATAAAGCTCTGACTTTTTTAGAAAGCAAGAATTATCTTAGTGACCAGAGATATGCTATTGCCTGGCTGCATACCCGACGAATTAACCATTATGAAGGCAGGGTAAAATTAATTGCCGAATTACAGAATCGTGGAATAGATAAAGAAACAGCCCAGAAGGCGGTGAATGAGTTTTTTGAAGAATACAATGAAGAGGAAATCTGTTTAAAAGCCTGTAATAAATTTATAAAAAATGGCAAAGATGGAGATAAACTTATTACATCACTTTTGAATGCAGGTTTTTCTTATAAAATGATAAAACAGGTTATGGAAAATGATTAGTCTCTTTTTAGAATCATAAGGGTGATATCATCAGTGATTGTTTTGCCCCTGAAACCATTTACTTCTTCCATAATCAGTTTAATTTGTTCTTCAATTGGAGTTCTAATATAATTCTGGAAAGCTTTCATAAGTCTTGCCTGTCCAAACTGTTCGCCATTATCATTAGTGCATTCAGTAATTCCGTCTGTAAAAAGGAATAATTCATCACCACTTTCCATTTCCAGGTACTGGGAGATGTAGAAAGGTGGGATATTATTCATGCCAATTACACCAATAGCACGGCTGTCTCGGGCGAAGAAAATAAATGAGTTTAAAGATTTTTTATACAGAATTGGTTCAGAATGTCCCGCATTTACCAGTTCTATTTTATTATCAGTAATTTTGAGCAGAATACCTGTAAGATAATTTGAAACTTCACCCTTGTTTTTTATAAAGCGGGAGTTGATTTTATCCATGGTTTCCCAAAGTTCTTCTTTTCCCTTTGAATATACATTTTCATAAAACTGATATTCAATAATATTTTTGGCGAGCATGGTAAGTAAACCGGAAGCAATACCGTGGCCTGAAATATCAAATATTCCAAGACCGAGTAAATTGTGATTATCTCCATATGCACAGTTTAAATCGCCTGTAACCCCAGCCATAGGAATGCTTTTTGCACAGACAGACCAGTGTTCCCAGAATTCTTCTTCTCTGGACAGGAAGGTCTTTTGAAGAAGGGCTGCATTTTCTATTTCTTTTTGCAGGGTGTTTCTTTGTTCTTCAAGACGTTTTTCAGTATTTTCAATACGGTATTTAAGGAATATTCCAAAAACAAATTCGATTGCGTAAATAATTGGGAACCGTATTAAAAAAATATCTCCATAATCATAAATATGATTTGAAAGTGGAGTCCACATGAAAATGATTAAAATAGAGAGAATCAGAGCATTGATAATATAAAAAGATTTCATATTAAAAATGTAGATTGCAAACAAAGGAACAATGGTCAGCCAGATTGGAGAAAAGCCAGCTGCTCCACCTGTAATTACATAGGATACTTCAAAACTAAAGGTAAGAAGAATGATTGAAATATAAAATACGATAAGTTTTTTGGTTAATACTGTATAAATAAATACAAAAACAAAAAAAATTGCATATATAAGTGAAAAAACAGAAAGATAAATAAATTTATCAAAATAGCAGGTAATGGACATAAGTACTCCAATCACTGTGATTAAAGTACTTATGAATTTTGCCATTATATAGAGTTGCTTTTCTTTTCTCTTTTCGTCAGGGATTTCTTTTTCAATACCCATAAGTCTTTTATAAACAATCCTTTAAATTAAGATTATTAAATAATTTTTTATTAAAAAGACTTTTTTAAACCTAAATCAATTATACCATAATTTTTAGGAATTAACTATAGATATGAATTAGTTTTGCCTGAAAGTCACCCCAGTCTCGTCTTATTCCAATACCTGCATTCATAATTGTGGAACCAGATAATGTAATTTCAGGGAAGTCTGCCTGATTTTCGTCAGGGAAACTTACTGTATATTTTTTGTCCGGATCCAGGCCTTGCAGTTTAATAAAACGTGTTTTGAAATTTGGGTGATTAAGAACCTGAACGAAAGTTACAAGAGCTTCTTTTTTATCTTTTGAAACAGACATCCAGCAATCATACTCATGGTTCTGGCTAAAACTTGCAATTCTCCAGTAGTCTCCATTACGTACTAAATCACTGTATTTTTTGTAGAGTTCAACCTGATGAGGGATTAAACTACGGTCCTCTGGAGAAAGCTTTGTAATATCAAGTTCATAACCGAATGTTCCTGAAAGGGCAACGTAACCGCGGGTCTTGAAAGGAGTAACTCTTCCAACGGCATGGTTAGGACATACAGAAACATGTGCTCCCATTGTAGAAAGAGGATATACAAGGGCAGTTCCTTCTTGAATGGAAAGTCTTTCAATGGCGTCTGTATCATCGGAACACCAGATCTGTGGTGAGTAGTAGAACATACCAGGGTCAAAACGGGCTCCACCACCTGAACAGTTTTCCAAAAGCAGTTTAGGGAAGTCTGTAACAAGTCTTTCCTGCATGCGGTAAAGGGCAAGTACATAACGGTGATAGTATTCTCCCATCTGGTCAGAAGCAAGTTTAGAACTTCCAATATCAGAAAGCTGGCGGTTCATATCCCATTTTACATATTCAATATTTGCAGAACGAAGGATTTTTGCTACAGATTCGTAGGCATAATCTTCGGCTTCCTTACGGGTGATATCCAGAACATACTGCTGGCGGCTCATTCCTGGTTCTCTGCCTGGAATCTGGATTGCCCAGTCTGAATGAGCTCTGAACAAATCTGAATCTGGAGAAATCATTTCTGGCTCAAACCAGATTCCAAATTTCATTCCAAGCTTGTTTACTTCATCTACCAGGTGTTTAAGTCCACCCTTAATTTTTTCTTCATTTACAACCCAGTCTCCTAAAGAACAGTTGTCTGAATTGCGTTTTCCAAACCATCCATCATCCATTACAAGCATTTCAATGCCGTCTTTAGAAGCTTCGCGGGCAATGTCCAAAAGTTTTTCTGTGTCAAAATTAAAGTAAGTTGCTTCCCAGTTATTAATGAGGATAGGACGCATGGCTTTTTTATATGGACTGCGAATTAAGTGTTCGCGGTAGAGGTCGTGGAAAATGTGACTCATTCCGTTTAAACCTTTATCAGAATATACCAGAACAGCCTGAGGTGTATCAAAAGTTTCGCCAGGGTTGAGTTTCCAACAGAAGTTTTCTGGATTAATTCCCATTACAAGACGAATAGATTCAAACTGATTAAGCTGACAGTCGGCTACAAAGTTTCCACTATAAATAAAGTTCATTGCATATACAGAGCCTTTGTTCTGGTCGGTATTATGGTCTATAAGTGCAATAAATGGGTGTTCCTGGTGACTTGTTTCGCCACGCATTGATACGACCCCTTGTTTACCATGATGAAGTGGATGACGGTCAATGTGGCGTTCGCGGGCCCAGGAACCGTGCAGGGTGATTACATCAAAATCTTCGTTATCAATATCAAAAGAGGCTGAAAGTGCTTTTTTAATGTAAACGGGCTCTTTTGCCTTTGAAATAATTCTTGTTGAACGGATAATGGCATCGCTGTCGTCAAAAATGGTGTAGATAAGATGAACTTCTATGCCAAGAACTGGGTCTTCGGTAGTAATTTCCAGGCTTTGTCCATTTTTTCCAAATACAGATGGGAGTCCTGGAAGAGTTTGTGCTCCATCGCAAATTTTGTAAGATTTATATTTAAGCTCAACACCATTGTTTCCGTTTGAGTTTGTAATTGCAAGTGCGGATTCGCGGAAATCACCCATGCCGTCGGTTGGGAGTTCCTGTGGCAAAAAATCCAGGAGTGTGTGTTTTTCGCGGAAAACTTCTCCATCACTCATAAAATATTCTGACTGTCTCATAAGATATGAGATATCATCGTCGGCAATTTTTTTACCGTAGTAAGAATGTCCAAGATAGCCTTTTTTTGCAACTGTAATGCAGTATGTTGAATTCAGAGTATCCAGGCGGAATGTCTGGGTCTCTTTGTTAAATTTAATCATTTTTAAAATCCTCCAGTATATAAATTATAACATATTTGGATATAAAGAAATGAATGAAAATATTTGGGTATTGTATGTTTTAATTTCCTCTACCACACAATTAGAAAGCTGCTTCCGTGAATGTGTTCCGGTGAGATTGCGGGCTGGACGTAAGAGGAATTGCATTGCGCTTTTTTCTTCGAAAAAATGCTCGGCAGCGTCCAGATGCAATCTCCCGTTCCAATTCACTCACGCAGCTTTCTAATTAAAGGCCTTGAAAAATATGGAAAGCTGCTTCCGTGAATGTGTCCCAGTGAGATTGCGGGCTGGACGTAAGAGGAATTGCATTGCGCTTTTTTCTTCGAAAAAATGCTCGGCAGCGTCCAGATGCAATCTCCCGTTCCAATTCACTCACGCAGCTTTCTAATTAAAGGCCTTGAAAAATATGGAAAGCTGCTTCCGTGAATGTGTTCCGGTGAGATTGCGGGCTGGACGTAAGGGGAATTGCACTGTGCTTTGGTTTAAGGAACTTTACATCATCACCTTGAAAAAAGTGGTTTAATTCACCACAATACTGAATATGAAACCATATACACATAGAATAAATTATTATGAAACAGACAAAATGGGGATTACACATCACTCAAATTATATCCGTTTTATGGAAGAGGCTCGTATTTACTTTCTGGAGCAGATTGGTTGGGGCTTTGAAAAACTTGAGGCCGAAGGAATTGGATCTCCTGTAATTAGTCTTACTGCAAATTACAAAAAGACTACAAAATTTCCTGATGTTATTTCGATTGAAATTTATATAGAAAAACTTTCTGCTTTTAAGCTTACTTTTGGTTATGTTTTTAAGCATGAGGATGACGTTGTATTCACCGGAACCAGCTCTCACTGCTTCCTTGATTCTGAAGGCCGTCCTGTTATGCTTGAAAAACGTTATCCTGAAATGTATGCAAGCTTTAAGGAATATCTGAAAGAAGAGAAATAAACTCATGGGAAGAGAAATAGAAGTTAAAGTTCCTTTATCAGATAAAGAATACCAGAGGCTCTACGATCTTCTTTTTAAAAAAAGTGAAGAGATTTCTGGATTGACCATTTTAAAAGCCATGCCTTCCATCATCATAAAAAAAGATGAGTATTGGTCAAGGTATGACAGCAAGGAAAAGCGGAAGGCTAATAATGAAGCTCAGGTTATTCGTATAAGAAGTGAAGAGTTTGATGGTCAGTCTAAGGCTTTTTTTACAATTAAGCACAAGGTTTACCAAAACGGAATAGAGCTTAATAAGGAAGATGAAACTTTTGTTGAGGCTCCAGAGGTTCTTCGGGAGTTTTTTGTCGAAGCAGGCTATCACAAATGGTTTGAAAAAGTCAAAAAATCTTGTGGAGCATATTGCAATTCTTCTGTTTTACCTGGAGTTGAATTTCATGTGGAAGTAGAAGAGGTAAATGGTCTTCCTTACGTAGAAATTGAAGTAACCCAGGATGATGGAGATGCTGATAAAATTAAGCAGGGGCTGAATGACCTTGTAAAACAGTTAGGCCTGAATCCCGAAAAAAGAGATATCCGTTCCTGGGTAGAAATTATTCAAGAAAAACAAAAAAGGACTGATACTTAAAAAAGTAATCAGTCCTTAAAAAATATCGTCTAAAACTCAGGTTTCAATACCAGGCATCAAAGCTTTATCTTTAAACTCCTGACACCTAGCACCTAAAACCTATAACCTAGAATCTACCTTCGTCCTTGTCCCAGTAGCCTAATTCATTGTGAGCTAAGATGAACTTAACACATTCGTCTACTGTTGTGAAACAAAGTCCTACTACTGTATCTGCACATCCATAGTAGATTGCAATTTTTCCGTCTTTTTCGTCAGTCAAAGCTGCAACTGGGAAACAAACGTTATCTACGAAACCTGTTGTTTCATATGGCTGTTCTGGAGTGAGCATGTAATCACCACAGCGGTATTTTACGATAGAAGGTTTGTCGTGATCGAGGATTGCTGCTGAGAATGAATATACAAATCCATTACAAGTTGTTGCTACACCGTGGTAGAACATGAGCCAGCCCTGTTCTTTCTTTCCTTCTGGATTTTCGAATTCAATTTCGATTGGAGCAGGACCACATCCGATCTTAACTCCCTGCCACCAGCCCTGTCCGCCTTTCTGCATAACAAGTCTGTGTTCTCCCCAGTATTTCATATCTGGAGACTGTGAAAGAAGAATATCACCAAATGGTGTGTGGCCTGAATCTGATGGACGAGAAAGCATTACGAACTTTCCATCAATCTTTTTAGGGAAGAGTACAGCATTGCGGTTGAATGGGAGGAAAGGATTTTCAAGACGAGTAAAATCTTTGAAATCTTTTGTAGTTGCAACACCAATAGAAGCACCGTCAAAATCTCCACACCAGAGGATATAGTATGTATCGTCAACTTTTACACAACGTGGGTCATAAGCATAGAATGGATCATGTGGAGTTCCATCTGGATCGTGCATATGAATCTTTTCACGCTGGAAATCCCAGTGGATACCATCATCTGAATCGCCAATATAGAGGAATGGACGAGCAGAAGTGTCTTCTGAACGGAAAACACCCTTGAATTTTCCCTGCCATGGAATTACTGCAGAGTTATAAATACGGCCCATACCTGGGAATGGATTGCGTCCAATTACTGGATTTGCGTCATAGCGCCAGATTGGAAGCCAGCAATCTGCTGGTTTGTCCTGCCATGGAATATTTGGTAAATTACCACCACTGATGATCTTTGACATAGAATTAATCTCCTGATTATCTGAATTATACCTCTAGATTAATTTACATAAATGCAATTGTCAAGAAAATTTACTTAAAAAAATTAGGTAAAAATACTTAAAAAATATGCTAAAAATTACATTTTTTTTAATAAATCAATGCTTTTCCCGATGATTATATGAAAGTTCTTGTGTTAGAATAAAATTATGAAAGTATATAAATTATCTGAAATAACTAATAAACGCATTCTTGGTCGTAATGTACAGGATGCTGGTAAAAATGATAAGCCTTTAGCTCTTTTTTGGGCAGCATCTGCACTGGAAGTAAATGTAAAGGCTAAAGAAGTATGGGCAGAGTTTTCTTCTTTATATGATGATTCTGAACCTTGGGTTTCTGTTTATATAAACGGTTCTCCGGTATCACGATTTATGGTTGCAAAAGATAAGCCTGTGTGGGTTTGTCTGGCCCGTGGTCTTAATCCTCAGAAAGAAAACCTTATTACTATTTATAAGGATACCCAGCCAATGAGTGGGGAGGCACATCATTCGCTCTTTATCCATAGTTTAGGTTTAGATGAAGAGGGGCTTTTCTGTCCTTTAAAGGAACGCAAACTTAAGCTGGAAGTTATTGGTGATTCTATAACCAGTGGAGAAGGTCTTTTTGGTGGTCCAGATGAAATGGAATGGATTACCCAGTGGTTTGCCGGAAGTCGTGCATATGGAGCTCAACTTGCCAGAGAAATGGATGCAGATCTTTGTAATATTTCTCAGTGTGGCTGGGGCCTTTGCTGGGGTTGGGATGGAAATCATAATAGTAGAATTCCACCTCATTATGAAAAGGTTTGCAGTGTAATGTGGGGCGACTACCAGGAAAAACTTGGTACACATCAGGATTATGATTTTAAAGGTGGTTCTGATATTGTCGTTGTAAATCTTGGAACTAATGATAATGGTGCTTTTTTTCAGCCTGCATGGAAGGATCCTGAATCTGGAAAGGAATACAAACTTACTGTAGACGAAAAACAGCTTGCTTCTAAAGAAGATGGTCAGAAAATTGTTGATGGGGCAAAGGATTTTCTTAAGGTAATTAGAAAGAATAATCCTAAGGCTAAGATTATCTGGGTTTGGGGTATGATTAAGCTTGTTGCTGTGCCTCCTTATATTGTACAGGGAATTGAAGAATACAAAAAGGAATCTGGAGACAGTCAGGTTTATTCTTTGGAACTAGATTCTATGGAAGATGTTGAAAAGACTGCTGAAGATAAGGGATCTAGAGGGCATCCTGGTCCAAAGGTTCATGCACTTGCGGCAAAAAAAATTGCTTCTTTTATAAAAAATCTATAGGGGTTTTGTATGTGTAAAAGTGGAGAAATAAGAATACAGAATGTTCTTGCTAAAATCAGACGTGGAGAATCTGTTACTATTGCAACTCTTGGTGGTTCAATTACTACTGGCTATTGTTCAAATCCAATTGGCGAAAAGAGTTGGGCTGCTCAGACTAAAAATTGGTTCGAAAATATTGCAAAAAAAACTGGTGCTAAAATAAATTTCTTAAATGAAGGTGTAAGTGGAACTGATTCGGCTTTTGCAGTAGCTCGTGTTCAGGATCATATTATCAAAAATAAGGCTGATTTAGTTGTACTTGAATTTTCGGTGAATGATCTTTGGCTTGAAGCAGCAATTCGTAATAAAACTTATGAAGGCGTAATTCGTCAGATTATGAATAATTCTGAAACTGCGATTTTAGCTCTCTTTATCAATATTAAGTGTGATGATAGTGGAGTGGAATTTCCAAGTCAGCAGAAGGAACAGCAGCCTATTTGCGATTACTACCAGATTCCTTTTGTAAGCTGGAAGGATGAAGTTTTGGCTGCAGGTTCGGCTGCCGATTTTGAAGTTTTTTATGATGCTCCAGAAACTGTTCACCCTAATAATGCAGGTCATGCATCGATTGCAGGATTTATATGTAAAAAACTTCAGGGCTATTGGGATGAACTTCCAGCAGATAAAGAAATTCCAGCTCCTAATCATACTTTGCCTGCTCCAAAAGAAAGCGATAAGTTTGAATTTGTTGAGTATTACCACAAGGACAATATAAAGCCTGCTTCAAATGATGGTTGGGAAATTGGTGGTACTCCAGAACATGATGACTGGATTGTTCGTGGTAATGTTCGTCAGGGCTGGCAGACTAATAAGGCTGATGGAGAAATTACTTTTGAAGTTGAAGGATCTGTAATTGGTGTAACTTATTGCGAAAGTGATCAATACAAAAATGCCTCTGCCTGGGTAAGCAGTCCAGACGGTAAAAACTCTAATAAAATATGCTTGAATTGTTATTCTGAAATAAGAAAAGGTTATTATGGCTGGGCTTATAAAACTTTAGTTTCTGGAGACAAGGTTCAAAAGTATATACTTCATGTAAAACCTAGTGACCTTTCAGATAAAGATAAAGAAGGAAAATTCTGTAATATAACAGGAATTATTGTCTCTAAAAAATAGTAAATAATTTACAAAGTTTTTACAGAGTTTCTAATAATAAGGTTGCCGCTTACAAGGTGGCGACCTTTTATATAGCTTTCACCCTTTATTTTATTTAAGATTAAGTCAGCGGCAACTTTTGCAGAATCTTCTGGTTTAATCATAACTGTTGTTAATTCAACCGATGAACGTCCCTGTGGAAGATAGTTATCAAATCCTGTTACTGAAATGTCTTGAGGAACTTTAAAGCCCTTGCTTTCTAACTGAGTAATAACAGTGGCGGCGGTTTCATCACAGTTACAGATAAAAGCACTTGGCATATTATCGTAAGGGAGTTTTATTTCTATACGTCTGCCTTTGGAATCTCGGTCATCTATAATTTCGTTAAAATCTGTAGAAATGCCGTTTTCGTGCATTGCTTTTAAAAAGCCCATGTAACGGTCAGAAATAGATGTTGTGGAACCAAAATTTCCTACAAAGCGGAGTTTTTTGTGTCCCTGAGAAATTACATAGTTTGTAAGCTGATATGAGCAGTAATAGTCATCATCAGAAACTGAGTCCAGATGAAGTTTGTTTGTATAAAAATCCATGAGGATGAAGTTATCGTAGTGAGATTTTATGAGATCCAGATAAGTGTCGTTGGTTTGTCCTAAAATAATCATTCCATCAACTTTCTGATCTTGAATCATTCTAGGCATAGTAAGTTTTGTTTCGTCTTCGTCAGAAAGTAATTCCATAATGGAATAATAATTTCGGCTTAAAAGTTCTTTGGAAAGAAAATTGAACAAATACCAGTAGAAAGAAAAGTCGTTGGAAAAGAAGCGGGCAGGGATAAGAATTCCAATATTTCCCGTAACTTGGTCGGAGTTAGAATTTGCATTTGTCTTTTTTACTTTATAGCCCATTTCTTCGGCCATATCTTTAATTTGTTTTCTTAACTCTTCGCCTACGCCGTCTTTGTTGGCAAGTGCTTTTGAGACAGTTACAGTACTAATGTTTAGTTTTTCTGCAATATCTGATAATCTAACCTTTTTTTTCTTATCCATAGATTAAAATTATACTTATATTTAGGTAAAAAAACAATTAATTTCTATACTAAACTATAGAAGGTTTTTATCAATTATTAGGTTTTTCTCCTAAAACACTTGCAAAATAACCGCTGGAAGATATTGGTTCTCCACCGTTTGTAAGGTGATTTGTGTCTCCAAGTCTTTCTACTCTGAACCAGGCCTGGCCGCCAAGTCTTTCTTCTGAATTCAAAATGGTGATTGAAGTTGGGGCAACATAAAAGCCCTGCCAGAGCTGCATTGGTGAAATAGAAGTAAGATGTGAAATGATAGCGAACATTACTCCCAGGTGGCAGAAAAATACCAGGGTTTTATCTTCGTTGTAGTCATTTTTTACAGAAGTCAGGTGATATTCTGGAATTGGATCTGCCCAGTTGCGGTTTGGAACAGGATTTTCTACATCGTAAAAACCTTTTTTGTTTCTGATATAACCGTATTCTGCAAGAAGACCATCAATGCCTTTGCACATTTCTTTGTATTTTTCTTTTATTTCAGAATTTTTGAAGAGTTTTGAGTTGAGCCATTTATCTTTATCAAAAAATTCCGAGTGACTGAGGTAGTAATCTGGAAGAAGGTCCCAGGCTATTCTTTTTTTGCCAACCTGACTCTTATCTGGATAGTCTTTTGGAACTGTAATTTGATAATAAAATTCCTGGAGCCATGGAAATTCTTTTGCAGTGCGTCCCAGTTTTTCAAGGGCAGGAGCTCCTGTTGCTTTTGCACGACCTAAAGGGGAGGTGAAAAAGTCTGTTACATTATCCCATTTGCAAATTCTTTCTGTAAGCAGGGCAACTTCTTTTTTGCCTTTTTCAGTAAGATTGTCAATTGAGTAATCAGGATCTCCGTGTCGGATAAAAATAAGACGCATATTTACTCCAGTTTAAGGGGGTTTTAGGGGGAGGCATCTTTTTGCATCCCCCTAGGAGAAGGGGTAGCCCGCAACCATGTGCGGGCGAGGGGAAGTCTTTCCCCACCTTTTTATTTTACGAATTCTTTTTTAAGGAAGTCTAAATCAAGTTCTGGATAGAGAACGTGTGCACTTAAAAGTTTGTTTACACGAGCTCTTGCTTCTTCCTGAACTTTTGGATCAAGGTCAATTTTACCTTTTGCAGGTTTTCCTTCTTTTGTAAGGCCAGGTTTTGTTCCCTTTAATACAAAGTCGATGATATCTGCAACTTCTTTCATATCAGCTTCGTTCATGCCAAGTGTTGTAAGGCCTGGAGTACCGATACGAATTCCAGATGTCCACCATGCACCGTTTTTATCGTAAGGAAGGGCATTTGCATTTGCAGTTACACCACACTGGAAGAGAGCTGCTTCTGCCTGTTTTCCTGTAAGACCGTAAACTGTAACATCAACGAGCATAAGGTGATTGTCTGTTCCGCCTGTCTGAAGTGGCATTCCGTGTGCTTTACAGCCTTCTGCAAGAGCCTGAGCATTTTTTACAACCTGATGTGCCCATGCCTGATATTCTGGAGTACGTGCTTCTTTGAATGCGATTGCCTTTGCTGCCATTATATGACCAAGAGGTCCACCCAAAACCATTGGACATCCCTTGTTTACGTAATCAGCGAATTCTTTTTTACAAAGAATCATAGCACCACGTGGTCCGCGGAGAGTTTTATGAGTAGTTGTAGTTACTACATCTGCCCATTTAACTGGATCGTAATCGCCTTCAAAAACTTTTCCTGCTACAAGGCCTGCAAAGTGAGCCATATCTACCATTAATACTGCTCCACATTTGTCTGCAATTTCGCGGAAACGTTTGAAATTAATCTTTCTTGGGTATGCTGAGTATCCTGTTAAGAGGATAAGAGGTTTTACTTCCATTGCCTGTTTTTCGATTGCGTCATAATCAAGTAAACCTGTTTCTTTATCAACTCCATATGGATGTGATTCAAACATTCTTGCAGAAACGTTCATTTTGTAACCGTGAGTAAGGTGTCCACCACAAGAGTAGTCCAGACCCATAAGTTTCTGGTTTCCAAAACGTTTGCGTAACATATCGAACTGTTCTGCTGTAAGGTCGTTCAAAGATTTTACGCCAAGTTCTTCCAAAGTTGGAGTTTCAACTTTTGCAGAAAGAATTGCCCAGTAAGCAACTAAGTTTGTGTCAGCACCTGAGTGTGGCTGAACATAAGCGTAATCTGCACCAAAGAGAGCTTCTGCTTCGTGAGCGGCAATGTTTTCTACAGTATCAATGTTTACACATCCACCATAGTAACGGTGTTCTGGATATCCTTCTGCGTATTTGTCTGTAAGAAGGTTTCCCATAGCTGCCTGAACATTTAATGAACAGTAGTTTTCTGATGCAACCAGTTTAAGATGACTGCGCTGGTTTTCAATTTCACTTACGATTGCTGCTGCAATATCAGGACCAACAGCGGCAACCTGCTGAAGATTTGCAACATAAGAACACATTGCAGCAGTTGGTTTTCCGCCGCAAGATGCAAGATAATTTTCCAATGGAGTAGCCATATATTTACCTCGAGAGATTAAATTATACTTCAATATTTTAGTGATTTTTCAGAGATTATGGAATACTTGGTGATAGGTTTTAGGTGCCAGGTTATAGGTGCTAGGGGGTGTGTAAGGCCCCCTAATAGCTTTATTTATATGAGGTGGCATTCCATCTTAATTCGTTGCGAATCTGTGGAATTGTAGTGTCTTTATCAATTACTACACATTCTGTGCCGGTCATTTCTGCCCAGTCGCGGAGCATTTCTGTCGTAATAATGTTTGAGAAGGCTGTGTGATGTCCGCCACCTGCTAAAATCCAGGCTTCTGCAGATGTTGTAAGATTTGGATATGGCTTCCAGAGCATACGTGCAACTGGCAGTTTTGGAAGTGGTGCTTCTGGTGGAATAACATTGATTTCGTTTACAACACAACGGAAGCGGTTTCCCATATCAACTACTGCGGCAACAAGACCGTCTCCTTCGATGGCATCGAATACTAAGCGGGCAGGATCTTCTTTTCCGCCAATTCCAAGTGGATGAACTTCGATTTTTGGTTTAGAAACTGCAATTTCAGGGTCAACTTCAAGCATGTGGCTTCCCATATCAGCTTCATTGCCTTTTTCGAGATTGTAGGTGTAGTCTTCCATGAAGGCATTTCCCTTTCCTTTTGTAACAAGACCTTCTGTCATGGCTTTGAAAGTTCTTACCAAGGCTGCAGTTTTCCAGTCACCTTCTGCGGCAAAACCGTATCCATCTGCAAGTAAACGCTGAATTGCAAGACCTGGTAACTGTTTCATTCCGTGTAAATCCTGGAAGTTTGTACAGAGGGCTGTTGCATCATTGTCTTTGAGGAAGCGGCGGAGGGCAATTTCAATTTTTGCCTGTTCTTTTATATGACTGATAGTGAATTCCTTATCATCACCATAAACAATTTCGTATTCTTTGCAGTAGGTTTCGTAAAGTTCATCAATTTCAGCCTGGGTAACTTTGTCCATGTAGGCAACAAGGTCTCCAATTCCGTAGTAAGGAACTGACCAGCCATAGCGAATCATTGCTTCAACTTTATCACCATCTGTAACTGCAACTTCACGCATGTTATCGCCGAAACGTACAACCTTAAGTGATTTTCCGTCTGCTACGGCACGGGCAACACGCATCCAGTCGGCAATGCGTTTTTGAGTAGTTTCATCTGCCCAGTGGCCAACAATTACCTTGCGTGGAAGGTCCATGCGGCTGGTGATAAAACCAAACTCTCGGTCACCATGAGCAGACTGATTAAGATTCATAAAGTCCATATCCATTGTGGCGTAAGGAATCTTTACGTTGTACTGAGTGTTGAGCTGGAGGAGAGGTTTTTTATTGATGTTCAGTCCTCCAATCCACATTTTTGCAGGGCTAAAGGTGTGCATCCAGCAGATTATACCGGCACATTCTTCATCAGCATTTGCTTCCTGCATTGTTTTTAAAATTGACTGTGGTGTTAGCAAAGTTGGCTTCCATACTAATTCACATGGAAGAACTTTTGTTGCATTCAAAGAATCTACAATTTCCTTTGAATCCTTTGCTACCTGTTTGAGAGTTTCCTCTCCGTATAAATCCTGGCTGCCTGTAAGAAACCAGAAAACATATTTTTTAATAAACATATATAACTCCTTATAAATACCATGTTAGTGGCGCTGCATGGAAGCAGCGAATCGCAGTTTTGCTGAAAGCAAAATCTGCTATGATAAAAATTACATGGATGTAATTTTTATCATGCCTCCTTAGATTTTAAATCTAATAACATTCCATGAGGCTGGTTTTAGAGGAATCTGATAAACATTTTTATCACCCTCTATCAATTCTGCATTGTAAGGCTTGACTAACTCATTTTCAAGAGAGTTTGTGGCACTTAAATCTTTTCCTGTCATTTCTGTTCTGTAGAACATGGAAGTTTTTTCAAAAGAAGAAAGATTAATTTCCACCTCGCAGATTTCTGTTTTGCTTGTGTTAAGGGCAAAAACTGTAAGTTCGGATTTTTCTTCATCTAAAACTGCTGAATAGATTGATGCAGGAACTTCGCCGAATTTTTCTGTCACTTTTTTGTCTGTGTGGATTACAGGGGTCAAAACTGTACCGCGTCCAAACTGAGACATATCTTTAAATGGATAGTAGATTGTCTGCTTGTAAGCACCTTTTCCTGGTTCTGTAAAAATTGGTGCAATTACGTTTACCAGCTGGGCAAGGCATGCAACTTTTACACGGTCTGCATGATTAAGCAGGGTGATTGCGAGTCCACCAAATACCAGGGCATCCAGAAGAGAGTAGTGGTCTTCCAGAATTCTTGGAGCTGTCATCCATGGGTGAGGTTCCTTTTTCTGCTGGTACCATACGTTCCATTCATCAAAAGAAAGGTACATGGTTTTATTGCTGCGTTTTACAGCCTTTACATAATCGCAGGTTGCACAGGCAGTTTTGATAAAGTTATCCATATCATAGAAAGATGCAAGAAAATCATCATCATTACCGTAATTTTCGTAGTAACGATGGATTGAGACATAATCTGTAATATCATAAGTGTGTTCAAGAACAATGCGGTCCCATTCCGGGTAGGTTGGCATTTTTGTTGTAGAAGAACCACAAACTACCAGTTTAATGTCTTCATCTGTCATCCTCATGATTTTTGCAGTTTCCAGTGCTTTACGGCCGTATTCATCGGCAGAAAGGTGACCGATTTGCCATGGACCGTCCATCTCGTTTCCGATACACCAGGTTTTGATTTTAAGAGGATCCTTGTGGCCGTTTGCACGTCTTAAATCGCTCCAGTAGGTTCCTCCTTCAAAGTTACAGTATTCCAGAATATCGCCTGCATCCTGAGGAGTACCTGTTCCCATGTTTACAGCACCCATAATTTCGGTACCAGACTTCTGACACCAGTCGTAAAATTCGTCAATGCCTATTTTGTTGGGTTCAATTGAATGCCAGGCTCTGTCCAGACGAACTGGTCTTTTTTCAACAGGGCCAATGCCATCTTTCCAGTTATAGCCTGAAAGAAAGTTTCCGCCAGGGTAGCGTACAAGAGAAACGTTCAAATCTTTGACCATTTCAATTACGTCCTTGCGGAAGCCCTGTTCATCTGCCTGGGGATGGCCTGGTTCATAGATTCCTGTATAAACAGCACGACCAAGATGCTCTATAAAAGAAGAAAAAAGTTTATTATCTACTTTTCCAAGTTCAAATTCTCTTACAACTGTAACTTTTGCTTTCATTTTTTTCCTCTCAAAAATAATTCTTTGCTTAAGCCCAGATTTTTACTGCTGCTACTGAACGAGCTGGCAGGGTGATAGAAACTGTATCTTTATCTTTAATATCAACTCTGAGAGCTTTTTCTGTAACCTGATCAGGCTTTTCAAAGGTGTTGCAGGTATTCATCTTGTCACCGGCAAGTACTGTAGCTTCTGCTTTAGAAATGCTTCCCTTAAGGTTTGCAAGTCCAATATCAATTTCTTTTGTATCGTACAAATCTGAATTACAAACTGTAACCAGGTAAGCGGTTTTTCCAGATTTTTCATCTTTCTTTTCTGATGCAGAAACATTTAATCCTGGAATCTTAATCTTTTCATCTTCTGATTCAAAACCTGCAGCTGAACTTGCGGCTGTAGAACCAAGAAGGGTTGCTCCCATGTGATCCTTATACATGTGGAAAACGTACCAGGTTGGGGTAAGAACCATTTTGTCGCCTTCTGTAAGAACTGGAGACTGGAGTACGTTTACTGCCTGAGCGATGTTTGCAATTCTTACACGGTCTGAATGGTTATTGAAGATATTAAGGTGGATTCCTGCTACAAGTGCGTCTCGTACTGAATTCTGCTGATAGAGGAAGCCTGGATTTGTTCCTGGTTCAACCTGGTGCCAACAGCCCCATTCATCTACAACAAGACTTACTCTTTTTGCAGGATCGTACTTATCCATAATTTCTCCGTGGCGGCGAACTAATTCGTCTGTGCGGAAGGCGTTTTTAAGAGTGCGGTACCAGCCCTTGTCATCAAATTCTGTGGCAGAACGTTTGTCTTCCCAGCGGTATTCGTAGGTGTAGTAGTGGAGGGAAAGTCCGTCCATGAGCCAGTGGGCATTTTTCATAACAGTATCGGTCCAGTTGTAATCGTCAATGTTTGGACCGCCTGCAATTTTTTGAATCTTGTCTGGTCCGTACTGGCGTACATAAGTCTGGAAACGGCGGTAAAGATCTGCATAGTATTCTGGACGCATGTTTCCACCGCAGCCCCAGTTTTCGTTTCCAACGCCGAAGAATGGAATCTTCCATGCATCTTTGTGTCCGTTCTGTTCTCTCAGCTTGCTCATTGGAGATTCACCACTGAAAGTCATGTATTCTACCCATTCGTCCATTTCCTGAACTGTACCGCTTCCTACGTTTCCGCAGATGTATGGTTTACAGCCAAGTTCATCGCAAAGGCCCATAAATTCGTGGGTACCAAAGCTGTTGTCTTCTACGACTCCGCCCCAGTGGGTATTAATCATTCTTTTACGATTTTCTTTTGGACCAATTCCGTCTTTCCAGTGATATTCATCGGCAAAACATCCACCCGGCCAGCGAAGGTTAGGAATGTTTATGTCCTTGAAGGCCTGGAGAACATCTTTTCTATAGCCATTGATGTTTGGAATAGGAGAGTCTTTACCAACCCAGAAGCCGCCGTAAATACAGCGTCCCAGGTGCTCGGAAAAATGTCCATATATATCTGGACTTATTGTTTGTTTCTTGTCATTTGTATCGACGATAATAGTATTTTTCATACTTAGAGTATAACATCGGATATTTTTATTTACAACAAGAAAATATGATAAATATCAATAAAAATCGACCTTCAAATCGGTTTTTATTCAGCAAAATAAGATCTGAGGATAATGCCCTGGTCGTAATTACCAAAACCTTTTCCAAAAATGTTCATTCCGCCCATGTGTACGGCATCTTCTTTTACTCCAACTTTTACACGGATAGAGTGGTGCTCTGGAATATGAAGATCTGCTAATGTGACATCGGAAATTTTTACACCATCAATAAAACTACCATCGTTTGTGATGTAGAAATTTTTTAAAAGTCCGTACTGAGAACCTTCGAGTTTCCACCACTCAGGGGTGTATTTTCCGCGTTTGTCACCAAAATCGCCAGGAGAAGTCCATGTTCCAATTTCTGTGCGGTTTACCCAAACTGTAATATCCGAAGGCCAGTTTGAATTTGTGCCTGGAGTTTCAGATGAAAGTTCCATGCTTATTTCGAGTTTTTGCAGTTTTTTCTGGTCGTACATGATGTTATTTGGGAATTTATATTCAAAATAACCGCTTCCGCACCACAAAAGGCCTGCTTTCATACGGTCTGGGTTTAAAAATGAGTCTGGAATATCAAGGAAACCGATTATCTTGTCAGACGAGCAAAGACCACATGGAGCTGTAACCTGACAATCTGTAAAGATACCAATTGGCATTTCAACTTCAATAAAGTTCTTTTCGTTGCTTTTTTCTTCTGGGAATTGGATCAGAAGTTCTTTAAAAGCTGGTTTACAGAGCTTCTGATTTCCCTTTTTTGCCTTTACTGATTCAGTAACTAAGAGGCCTGCTTCTTCAAGAATAGATATGTGAGTTGCAACTGTAGATTGAGGTAATTTTAAGGATTCTGAAATTTCGTTAATGTTGCAGGTCTTTTTTCTGAGCAATTCAAGCATTTGAATTCTTGGTTCAGATGCAAGAGCCTTAATTTTATTTAAATCCTCAAGAGGATTAATTACTAATGTTGATTCAACGTCTTCCATAAATTACCTCAATTTTTTTATAGCTAATAATATCGTTTATTCTTGATTCTGTCTACTAAATCAATTTTTCTTGATTTTAATAACAGAAACAGAAGAAGCTTTTGTTGTGTAAGTAAAGTTATTTGAGATTCCCGAAAGGCTTTCTTCTACAGGAGCGATTAATTTTGGTTTTTCGTAAGAGTTTTCATCATCTGGATTTCCAGAAATTACAATTACTTCTGCCTTTGTATCAAGTTTTCCTGCATTTTTAAGATTAATTGCCACTGGTAATGGCTTTTCGCTGACATTTACAAGTTTAATGATTACTTCATCATCTGTTTCTCCAGCGTGGGCATATACAGGGTCAAAGTTTAAAACATCTGAGTATTCATGATAAAGTTTACCATCCAGATAACACTTATAGCTTTCGCCGTTTACTTCAATCTTAATGTCATACCATTTGTTGTTTTCAATAGAAATTGCTTCTGTATTTCCAATAACCGAACGGGCAGCGGCAGTTCCTTTTTCAACACAGCATTTTGTATTAGACCAGCCTCCCAGGTTCCACCAGTAGAAACTGCCATCTTTATGGCCAAACATGATTAAGAAACCTTCGTTACCGCCGTTTTTCTTGGCCTTTAATTCCATTGTGTAGTGCTGGCTGCCGTCTCCCTTCATCACAAGTCTACAATTTTCAGATGATGAAGACCCTACAATGCTTCCGTTTTTATACTCCCAGGAACCAGAAAGGGAATCAAAATCGTTAAGATTTGAAACCTTGCTTAAATCGTAAGTTACTTTGCCAGAAACTTTATCAGTTACTTTTAAATCTTTGTATTCTACGGTAGTTGACCATGAACCAAGTCCTACACTTCCTCCTATGTATGCCTTTGCTTCATTAGATGCAGGCTGTTTCAAATTATAAGAAAGAGTTTTGTCTGATTTATTTTTCATAAATAACTGTTGTACATAGTAGTCTGGAGTACCGTAAACCTTTGTATTTGTGAACCAGATCATATCTGGAGACCACTGGTAATTGTTTTCGCGTGCAAAAAGTGGTGCATAAGAGGCAATTTCAACTATATCACCATTTTTTTCGAGGCTTGTCATATAAGCTGCAGCTGTAATTGCGGCATAAAGAGTACTTGGCTTTTTTGTACCTCCCTTCTTATTTTCTACCTGTGAAGCAAATTCTCCTACAAATACTTTTGGCTGTCCTTCTCCACGTGGGTAGAATTTTGAAAGATCGTAGCGGGCTGTATTTGAAAGGAACCAGGCAGGAGGGCAGTAGTAGTGTTCGTCTACCAGGTCTACTATTGTATTTGATTCGCTGGAAGCTTCCCATTTGCGAACCTGTTTCCAGGTGTTGTAGAAGGTATCGTCGCTTGGGAAGGCACCTGCAGACATAATCAGCTTAATGTCAGGATATTTTTCGCGTACTTTATCTGCAATGTATTTATAGCGTTCATAGTAGTGTTCGCGGCCGTTTTCGTTTCCAATTCCAAGGTAGTTGAGCTTGAATGGCTCTGGATGGCCTTGTTCTGCTCGTTTTTTACCCCAGGTTGAGTCAGCTGGTCCTGTAGCCCATTCGATTAAATCAAGGGCATCCTGGGCGAATGGTTCCATTTTATCCATAGGAATGTCATCTTCGTTGTTGTTTTCGCCTGCAAAAGAGATTCCGCAGTTGATGATTGGAATAGGTTCAGCCCCAATGTCTTCGCAGAGACGGAAATATTCATAGAAACCAATACCCATAGACTGCTGGTAATTCCAGAAATTCAGTTCTTCTACGCGTTCTTCAACTGGTCCAATTGTATTTTTCCACTGATAGCGGTCTGAAAGTCTTGAACCTTCTACAAGACAGCCTCCAGGGAAGCGGACAAAGGCAGGATGAAGGTCTTCCAGCATCTGGGCCAGGTCTGCTCTAAGTCCGTTTTCTTCATTTTTGTAAATATCTGCACGGAAAAGAGAAACAAAATCTATATCCAGAGTTCCTTTGCGGCTTCCTGCATAAATTCCAACAATTCCATTTTCTGTAGTTTCTTTTGCAGTAACATTGAAGGAGAACTTCTGCCATTTATTTGAAATGTTTTTTACTGTAATTTTTACAGGGTTGGCACCTTTGTCCTTAGAGCCAACAAGAATAATGGCCTTTTTTACTTTTTTATCTGGACTGCGGAGATAAAGTGATAAAGGATAGGTCTTTCCGCTTTCAAGAGGAATGCCATTGTATCCAGAATTTTCGATACCATCACCCTTATGTTTTACTTCAATCTGGGCGTAAGTTGGATTATTTTTATTTAAAGGATTATCCTTTTTTCCTTTTACTTTTGATTTAACCTTTGCTTTTGCCTTTATATTGGCATTTTTCCAGGCTTCTGTAGCTCCACGGTGAGATTTTTTGAATTCAAAAGAACGGTTTTGTATCAATTCTCCATATAATCCACCATCTGCAGCATAATTTATATCTTCATAGAAGATACCAAAGAGATTTTCGCTTACTTCGGTCTTATTTTTTGAAAAATCTACATCTAATTGGGCTTTGCTTTCCGAGTTTTCTGCATATAAATGGCCACCAAGTCCAAGAAGAGCCGTTGTAATGACTGTTAAAATCAATCTCTTTTGTTTCATTTTATCCCCCTTTATAACAATTTATTTCGTTATAATGCCTTGTTATAATCAGTTTTTTTTAATTTTTAAGCTTCTAAAACAATTTTATGAGCGAAAAAAGCCCATTGTCAAGAAAAATATCAAAAAAGATTGATAATAATCAAAATAATATGTTGACAAGTAAGACATCTGGACTTATGATTTGCCCAATGGAGGAAAAAATGAAAAAAACTTTAGTTTTGGCTGCAGCAATTTCTGCTGTTGCTCTTTTGGCTAGTTGTTCTAAAGGTGGAAAGTCAAATCTTTCTTCTGACTCTAGCGTTGTGGGCTATTTTACTTTTGACGAAGACATCAAAGATGATGAAATTGTAGATCATTCAAAGGCAAAGACAAATGCTACATTAGATGCACTGGATGGTTTCCAGATGACTGAAGGTGTTAGCGGAAAGGCTCTTGTTTTGGATGGAACTCAGTACATCTCACTTGAAGATCACGTTCTTTCTGGAGAAGGTCTTACAATGGCCGCTTGGGTAAAAGTTGGCGCTTGGAAAACCTGGCAGCGTGTATTCGATATTGGTGGTGGAGATGGAACAAAGGACGTATTCCTTGCTGTAGACGGTCGTATGGCTGGTACTTTCTGTGCTTACGAACAGTCTTCTGCTGTAACATGTAATGCTCCTCTTACTCCAATAAAGAAATGGACACACCTTGCTATGACAATTGGAAACGGCAAGATGGCACTTTATGTAAACGGAGCTCTGGCAGAAGAAAAAGATATGTCTGTTTCTATAGCAGATCTTGCTGAAGGTGCTACTGGAATCTTTGTTGGCCGTTCAAACTGGGTAGCTGACCCACTTTTGGAAGGTGCAATTGATGAAGTTGTTGTTGCTAAACGTGCTTTCACAGCTGAAGAAATTGCTGGAATTTATGCAAAGAATGCTCAGTCTGGTGGAGCTGCTGCCGATGTATCAAACGCACAGCCTTTCGTAATCAATTCTAGCTCAAATTGTACAGCTTACTATTCATTTGATGATGAAGATGGAGCAAAAGACATTTCTGGTTCTGGAAACTCTTCAAAAGTTAATTCAACAGAATATACAGAAGGAAAATTCGGAAAAGCAATCGTTTTGAATGGTGCTGAACAGTTCATCGATCTTAATCAGGCTATCTTTACAGGAAACGGCTTTACTTTCTCTGCATGGGTAAAAGTTAATACAATGCCAGACTGGTCTCGTATTTTTGATATGGGTGATGCTGGCGGAAACGACTGGTGGCTTGGTAAAGAAGGAGGATCTGGAAAACTTCGTCTTGATGTAAACAATCCAGCTGGAAATGTTTCTGTAATTGGACCTGTAATTGAAGATGGTGTTTGGACACATGTTGCAGTTACTGTTGGTGATGAAGTTGCATCTATGTATGTAAACGGCAAATTGGTTATGAACAATGGTTCTAAAGCTCTTCCAACAGACCTCTTGAATGGTTTAAAGGGTGCTTATATTGGACGCTCTAACTGGCCAGATCCATACATCAGTGCTGCATTTGATGATGTTTTCTTTGCTAGCCGTCTTTATACAGAAGCTGAAATTGCTTCTTTGTATAAAGGAATTTCTAAATAACTTGGTTTTAGGACTTCTGCACAAGATCTGCTACTTACTTGTGCAGAGGTTTTAGGTTTATCTGTTAAACAGCTCTTTATAGCTACATTTTAAAGAGCTGTTTTTTTTATTGAGGGTTTATTACAAAACCCTCAAAACGACGAAGTCAAGGCTTTAAGCGTGAGCGTGCCTTGACTCGACGTATAATTTTTTTGAGGGGATTTACAATGAATATTACTGATATTACTGATGAGGATGAGAGAAAGCCACTTGTTGAACAGAGAGCAGATCCCTATGTATATTTTCACAAGGACGGATATTATTATTTTACGGCTTCCGTTCCTGAGTATGATCGTATTGAATTGCGTCGTGCATGGTCTGTAAAAGGCCTTGAAAAAGCACAGCCTGTAACAATTTGGAAAAAACATGCCGAAGGTCCAATGTCATGGCACATTTGGGCTCCGGAATTACATTTTATAAATGACAAATGGTATATTTACTTTGCTGCTGGACGTGCAGAAGATCCATGGTGGATTCGCACTTATGTTTTAGAGAATGATTCTCCAGATCCTTTCTGCGGAGAATGGAAAGAAATGGGCCTTTTGGAGTCTGAATGGGATTCTTTTATGCTGGATACCACAGTTTTTGAAAACAAGGGTAAATGGTATGCTGTTTGGGCTCAAAAACGCCAGGAAAGAACCGAAAATTCTGCTTTGTTTATTGCCGAAATGGAATCTCCAACAAAATTAAAACTTCCTCAAACTTTGTTAACTGTACCAGAGTTTGATTGGGAGTGCAGGGGCTTTAAGGTAAATGAAGGTGCCTCAGTTCTTATAAGAAACGGCAAGGTTTTTCTGACTTTCTCTGCAAGTGCTACAGATGCAAGCTACTGTATGGGAATGCTGGTTGCCGATGAAAATGCCGATTTGACCAAGGCCGAATCATGGAAAAAACTTGAAAATCCTGTATTTATAACAGATCCTAAAAAAGGAATCTTTGGTCCGGGGCACAACAGTTTTACAACTTCCCGTGATGGAAAGGAAGATTATTTAATCTATCATGCCCGCCCATATCCAGAGGTAGATTTAGCTTTTGCCCTGTATGATCCAAACAGACATACCTGGGTAAAAAGAATTAAGTATGATGATAAGGGTTATCCTGTTTTTCAATAAATTTTTAGTGGGGTTAGAATGATGAAGAATATTTGTGGATTTATTTTTACGTCTGTTTTACTTCTTTCGGCTTTATCTTTTATTTCTTGTGGAGAAAAAAAATCTTCAAAAAAAGAGGACTCTAAAGGCCCAAAAGATGTAGATCTGGCTGTTTATAAAAAGTATTCACGTCCTAATTCTGGTAATCAGAATGAATGGGAATGTTTGAACTGTCATGATCCTAAACTCTTTCAGGATGATGACGGCACATATTATGTTTATTCAACAGATGCTGCTATTGCAAATAAAGGTGAAAAAGGACTTCAAATTAGAAAGTCTAAGGATTTAGTTCACTGGGAAAGCCTTCCTAAATCAATGATTCAGGGAAACTGGGATAAGGACTGGCTAGACTGGTCTGGTTTTAATGATGTAACTGCATCAAGCTGGGCTCCAACTGTAATTAAACAGAATGGACTTTATTATATGTTCCACGGAATTTGTGTTGGGGCATCAGATGGAAGTCATCATAATGCTTCAATTGCATTTGCCATTTCAACATCGCCAGAAGGTCCATTTTACCCAGCCCATGAAGCGGCCTCTAAAGACCCTGCAATTGCAAAAATACTTACAGGCCTTGGTGTGGAATATAAACAGTCAATGTTTGTCAGATATGCTTTTGTAGACCGTAGTGACGATCCTTTTGAAGAAGAGTCTGTAACCAAATATGCCAGTTTAAACACCGGTGCCTATGACACAATTAGTCGCCAAGAGTTAGATAGTGGTTCCTGGTCTGGTGGATTTGGAGCAATTGACCCTGAATTTGTTTTTGATGTATCAGACGGTTCTTTAATGAAATATAGTATTGCTGGAAATGACTGTTATGCTATTACATACGGTTCATGGAAGGGTGGAATAGCCGTTATGTACGTTGATGCCCTTTCTCTTAAACCTGTTGATCCAAACGGTAAGGAACTTGATGTTCCTGCAGATTCTGTAAATAACGCCTTTGGTCACATTGTAGCAGGAGGAAACGGAGCAGCTTATGAAGGTGCTCAGGTAATCTATAATTCAGATACAGGCTATTACTATGTATTTGTTTCAATGGGAGATTTGCAGTGGGAATACCGCATAGGAATGGGACGTTCCAGAGAACTTGAAGGTCCTTATTCTGATACAAGTGGAAATTCTATGGTGTTAGAAATGGGTAAGGGGGATCTTTATCACTCTTATGGTGGAAAAATACTTCCTGCAGCTGAACTTGAAGGGGAATATTCCTTCCGTAGTCAGGGTGGACAAAGTATTTTGCGAACTGCCGATGGAAAAGTTATGCTTGCTTGTCATTCCAGAACCAATTTTACACCTGAGTATTACTTTTTCCTGCAACTTCATCAGATGTTCTTTAATGATGATGGATGGCCAATTCTAAATCAGAATGAGTATTACAACGATTTTAATGGTGCAGATGAAGGATTAAGGGCTATTTCGGTAGAAGAAATTGCCGGTACTTATGATGTTATTCTTACAGAAAGAAACAGCGAAACAAAGCTTGTAAAATTCTTTGGAGATTCATCAGGTCGTATTGCTCATATTGCCGATGCCATGCCAGCCAGCTCTAAGGAAGTTATTTTTACAGCCGGTAAAAATGGCGGAAGGGTGAAGGGAGCTTACAAGGGTAAATGGACTCTTTCAGATGACGGTTACACAATTGAAATTGACTTAAAAGATGTTGGAGTTTTCAGGGGAGCTGTGTTTAATGCCGTAGACTGGGCCAAAAAAGGTACTTCTGGTTCCAGAAAGACTATCAGTTTTACAGCATTAGATTCAACAAAATCGGGAGAATACCTCTGGGGTAACCGTAAAAATCAATAAAAATTGATAATAATTGCGAAAAATCGCTTTTTATATCAAAAAATAACTATAAATTATCAGAAAATAAGGATATTTATCAAAAAAAGTTGACAGATAAAAGTAATGGACTTACAATAAAATTACTTAAGAATATTTATTCAGATTAGGAGGAATAGATGAAAAAACTAGTTGTATTAGGAGTAGCCGCTGCTGCTATTCTTGCATTAAGTGGATGTTCTAAATCAGATGCTTCAAAAGGGGCTAAAACATCTGGTTCTTCAAGTGGAACAATTTCTTTGATGAACTTTGCTCAACCTGCAGAAAAGGAAATTCTTGATAAGGTAATTAAACGTTATGAAGAAACTCACCCAGGAATGAAGGTTGATGTAATGACTGTAACTCAGGATGAATACGGTCCAAAACTTCAGGCTTTGTTAGCTGCAAATAAACTTCCAGATGTATTCTACATGGGTCCTGAATCAGTTCGTCAGTATGTTGATAATAAAAAGGTTCTTGCCCTTGATGATTATGTTTACAATGCAACTGGTGCAGATGTAACAGATCTTTATGAAGCAGCTCTTAATGACTATCGTTATGATGGAAAAGTTCTTGGCCAGGGTAAACTTTATGCTCTTCCAAAGGATTTTGGACCAGCTGCTCTTGCTTATAATAAAACCCTTTTTGAAAAATATGGTATTCCTCTTCCAAGCCCAACAGAACCATACACCTGGGAAGAATTTATTGATGTTTGTAAACAGTGTACAAAAGATACAGACGGAAATGGAGAAAATGATACATTCGGTACAGGTTTGAATGTAAACTGGTCTCTCCATCAGTTTATCTGGGGTAACGGTGCAGACTATCTTGATAAAACTGGTACAAAGGTTGCTGTAACAGATCCAAAATTTGTTGAAGCACTTCAGTTCTTTGCTGATCAGACAAATGTTTACCAGGTAACTCCAAGTGCTAGCCAGGCTGCTTCTTTGGATACATATCAGAGATGGCTTAAAGGTGAACTTGGATTCTTCCTTGCTGGTAGCTGGGATATTGCAACTTTCAATACAACACTTCCATTCGAATATGACCTTATTCCATGGCCAGTTCATAACAAGGGTGACAAAACTTATACATACCGTGGTGGTGTAGGCTGGACTGTTGCTGCTAACACAAAGAATCCACAGGCTGCAGTTGATCTTGCTCTCTTCCTTTCAGCTGATAAAGAAGCAAATCAGATGTATGTAGACTTGGATCTTCAGCTTCCTAACTTGAAGTCACTTGCTTCAGCATATACTTCAAAAGATTCAATGCCAAAGAACCGTCAGGAATTCATTCACATCATTTCTGAATCAGGAAAACCTTGGCCATACAACCAGACATATAACAGAGTTTGGTATGATGACTTCTTCTTGAGCATTTCAAAAGTTCTTGATGGATCAATGTCTGCTAAGGAATACTGCGAAAAGGTAGCTCCAAAAATGCAGAAAGATCTTGATAAAGCTTTGACAAAAGTAAACAAGAAATAAGTTAACTGCTAATCGGATTGAGACTGCACGGTGTTTTTCGGCCGTAATCTGGAAAGCCTGTGCAGTATTTTTTTACCTAAAGGAAATTATATTTCTATGGAAAAGACTGTTTTGAACAAAAAAAAGAGATGGAATGATGAGGCTAGGGCTGGTCTTGTATTTGCTTTACCTCCTGTAATTGGATTTTTTATGTTTACAGCAATTCCAGTTGTGTTTTCAATTTTTGCGAGCTTTACTGACTGGAATTCAATGACAAATCTTACAGATTTTTCAACTCTTGAATTTATTGGAATAGAAAATTACAAGGAACTTTTTACAGATTCTCAGTTCTGGCGTGCTCTTTGGAATACTTTCTTCTATATGATAGGTATTCCACTTGGAATTCTTTGGGCTCTTGGTCTTGCACTTTCTTTTAATAAGGATTTGCCAGGAATTAAAACATTCCGTGTTATCTACTACATTCCAGTAGTATCTTCAATTGTAGCAGTTTCTCTCTTGTGGAGATGGCTCTACAACGGTGATTATGGTTTATTGAATCAGTTCATAAAATGGGCTTTTGGAGTTCAGGGACCAAACTGGCTTGAAAAAGAACATACAGTTAAACCTGCTATTATGATGATGTGTGTATGGCGTGGTGTTGGTAATACAGCTCTCCTTTATTTGGGAGGTTTGCAGAATGTTCCAAAATCATACTACGAAGCTGCTTATCTTGATGGAGCTGGACGCTGGACTGTTTTCAAAAGTATTACATGGCCTTTAATGAAGCCAATTACATTCTTTATTGTAATTACAGGTATTATTGGTGGTTCTCAGATGATCGTAGAACCTCAGATTATGGCTCCCCTTGGTGGTGAAAACTACAGTGCCGCAACAATCGTATTCTACATTTGGCAGAAGGCCTTTGGTACTGCCGATGCAAAAGGTTTTGCTTGTGCCGCTGCTTGGGTACTTGCTTTAATCATCTTTATTGCAACCGCAATTCAGTTCAAATTTGGACCTGAAAGCGATAACTATCTGGAGTAGGAGGAAAAAAATGGAAAATAATGTAAAAGCTCTTTCTGCAAATACCAGATTAGGTTCAAAGAAAAAAGATGCTGTTTGGGGCTCATTTGGAGTTTATGTATTCCTGATTTTGGGTGCAATCATAATGATTCTGCCTCTTATCTGGATGTTGGAATCTTCGTTGAAAACCAAGGAACAGTTTCTTACAACCCAGCTTTCCTTGGCCTTTCCAAAAAATCCACAATGGATTAACTATTTTAAGAGAATTTGGACAATGGAACCAAGCTTACAGCGTGGTATCCTCAACTCTATAATTATTTCATTTTCTACTATTATAGTAGGAACATTTGTTTCTTCTCTGGCTGCTTTTGCATACTCAAAATTGCACTTCCCAGGAAAGAATAAGCTCTTTTTAGCAGAGCTTGCAACAATGATGATTCCTTTTTCAATCATCATGATTCCACAATTTGTTATTTATGCCAAAATCGGCTGGCTCGATACATGGGCTCCGCTCATTGTACCTGGAATGCTTGGAAACGTATCTATGATCTTCTTCCTGCGCCAATACATGAACGGTATTCCTACCTCCATGATCGAATCTGCCCGAATAGATGGTGCCGGCTTCTTCAGAATCTATTTACAGATTATGATGCCGAACGCAAAACCTGCGGTTGCCGCACAGGCAATTTTATGGTTTATGGGTGCTTGGAATGATTATTTTGCTCCTAGTATTTATCTTAATAATCCTACCAAGCTTACTGTACAGGTAGTAATCAGCCAGCTTAATGCAATGTATGCAATTCAGACAGACTATCCACTTTTATTAGCTGCTTCTGTTGTTGCTTTATTGCCATGTCTGATTATTTTTATGATTTTCCAGAAGCAGATTATTGCTTCTGTTGCCATGACTGGTCTTAAATAGTCAAATAGTTTCTCCTAATAAGGCTGTCTGTAAGTTTTGCAGGCAGCCTTTTTTTTCATAACTTACAAACAAGGAATTTTTATGGCATTAATTAATGTTACAGGTTTTGCTTATACCCACGATCCAACAATTGTAAAAGAAAATGGGCTTTATTATCGTTTCCAAACTGGTCCAGGACTCCCAATTCTGTCATCAAAGGATTTAAAACATTGGGATTTAGCCGGACGTATTTTTAATAAAAATCCAGAATGGACAGGGCAAAAGATTCCTGGAAGTAAGGATTTTTGGGCTCCAGAAGTGGTATTTCGTAACGGACAGTGGCGAGTTTATTATTCGGTTTCTACTTTTGGAAAAAATCTTTCTGCAATTGGTCTGGTAACCTGCGACTCCATCACTCGGGCCTTAAATGAAGATGCTCAGGGAATGGGGAAGGTCTGGCAGGATAAAGGCCCTGTAATATTTTCTTCTGCAAAGGATGATTTTAATGCTATTGATCCGGCGTTTTTTTCTGATGCTCAGGGAAATGACAGGCTTTTGTTCGGTTCTTTCTGGGGAGGTCTGCAAATGATAAATCTTAATAAAGAAGGATTTTTGCAGGAAGGTGCAATTCTTAAACCTGTAGCTTCTAGAATACCATATTCATCTTGCCCTGAAAAATCGGCCGATTTTGGAAATCCATCAATTGAAGCTAATCCTATAGAAGGAGGTTTTATTTTTCCTCATCAGGGTTATTATTATCTTTTTGCTTCTTATGATTTTTGTTGCCGTGGAACTGCCAGTACTTACCACATAGTTGTTGGACGGTCTGAAAATCCAGAAGGACCCTTTTTAGATAAAGATGATGTAGATATGCTCCAGGGTGGAGGAAGTTTGCTTAGAGATGGTTTTTCTTTTGAACGCTGGGCAGGTCCTGGTCACAATAGTGTTTTTAAAGATGATGATGAAAGAACTTACATGGTTTATCATGCCTACGACCGACAGAATGAAGGTAAACCTAATTTAATGATAGAAGAATTATTTTGGCAGGATGGCTGGCCAACTTTATCTTAATAATTTTGACGGACTTGTAAGTTATACTTATAATTAAATTATGTATCAGATTCCTCCATCATTTAAGGATTTTATAGCTCCAGATTGCAACAGGCTTGCTTTTATTCAAAAAATTTTGAATGATTTTGATCTTGATGCACCTGTTTTGCAGATGGAGGGGAAAAATCATATTTATGTAAAATTTCCTCAGAGCCAGTACAATTCTCAGTTTCGTATAAAAACTGTAATTGCCCATTATGACCGAATTGGAATTGGAGCAAATGATAACTCTGCTGCAGTTTTTTCTTTAATGCAGTGGGCGGGCTATCTTAATCAGACATTTGCAAAAGGTGGCTTCCATAATATTCGTTTAATTTTTACAGATGGAGAAGAACTAGGTTCTGGAGGTCTTGCAGAGCAGGGGGCCTTCCCTCTAGCCCAGGTTTTTAGAAAACTTGGACTTACAAATGATGATATTTACGTTTTTGACTGTATGGGGCGGGGGGATGTTCCAGTTTTGACGCAAACACGTTTACCAAAAGGCATTTCTTCAAAATTCGTAAAAGATTTTAATGCTTTAGAAAGTCGTGCTCAGAATTTGATTCGAATAGCAGGTGGCGGAAAATGGTTTTGCCTGCCTTGTAATTATTCAGATAATGCAAGTTTTATTGCAAATGGTATTCCTGCTGTTGCAATCACCATTCTTCCGTCAGAAGATGTTTCTCTTGCCCTTGCCGGCGGACAACCCGAAACTTGGAAAAAATTCCATACCCCTGCTGATAATTTTGAAAGTCTGACTCCACAGGCCTTTGATTTAACTTTTAGAATTCTTAATCAACTTGCTATGCAAAAAACATTAGTTTAGAAGGTTTTAGTACACTTTTGTAAGATTAAATAAGTTTGTTTCTAAGGGTGGCAAGTCTTGACTTTATATTTATCCCATAATAAAATTTAATGATTTTAAAATTGGGTGGGAAAAATGGCAGAAAAATCTTCTAAAGCTACAGCAAAGCCTGCAGCTGCTAAATCATCATCAACAAATTCAAAAACTACAGCAAAAGCACCTGTTAAAACTGCGACTAAATCTACTGTGATTAAAACTATTGCGGCAAAATCAACTGCAAAGACTTCTGCAAAAGCTACTGTTAAGACTGCTATTAAAGCTACGGGAAAAACTGCAACAGCTACTGCTGCAAAATCAACTGTAAAGGCTAGTGCAAAAGTTACAAGTGCAAAGTCTTCTACTGTAAAAACAAGTAGTGCTAAAACTAGTGTTGCAAAAACTAGTGTAGAAAAAGCTAGTGTTTCTGAAAAGATTGCTGCAAAAACTGCTGTAAGTAAAACAATGGCTACTGCCAAGCCTGCTGCTCAAACTGTAAAAACTCCAGCTGCACAAAATGTTGTTTATGACGAAAACTCTATTCAGCATCTGGAAGGTTTGGAACATATCCGTCTTCGCCCAGGTATGTATATTGGTTCTCTTGGAGATGGTTCAAACGAAAATGATGGTATTTATATCCTTTTTAAGGAAGGAATTGATAACTCTGTCGATGAGTTTTCTCAGGGTTATGGTAAAAAAATTGATATTGAAATAAAAGATGGTCGTGTAAAAATTCGTGACTATGGTCGTGGAATTCCTCTTGGAGCTTTGGAAGATTGTGTTGCAAATGTAAATACTGGTGCTAAATATAATAATTCTGTTTTTAAACAGGCAATCGGTATGAATGGTGTTGGTATTAAAGCTACCAATGCTCTTTCATCATACTTCCGTGCCGCATCAATTCGTGACGGTAAAATGGCCGTTGTTGAATATTCAAAAGGAAATAAAGTTTCTTCCAAAATTGGAAATGCAAAACCTGGTGTTCCAAACGGAACTTATTTGGAGTTTGAGCCTGATACTGAACTGTTTGGAAAATATTCTTTTAATATGGAATATATTGAAAAACGTCTCTGGAATTATGCTTATCTCAATCCGGGTCTTACTTTAAAATGTAACGGAAAGGAATATTTTAGCGAAAACGGTATTCAGGATTTGCTGCTCAATGAAATGGGCGGGGTAGATAAGGCTCTTTACAATATTTTTAATTATAAGGGAGAAAATAATCTTCAATTCGTCCTGACCCACGGAGCTTCTCTTGATAAATTTATTTATTCCTTTGTAAACGGACAGTCTACCGATGATGGTGGAACTCATGTTACTGCCTTTTTGGATGGATTTGCAAAAGGTGTAAATGAATATTTTAAGAAAGAGTATGATATAAAAGATATTACCAGTGGATTGTATGTTGCCCTTAAAATTGGCCTTGATAATCCAATGTTTACTTCTCAGACAAAAAATAAACTTGGAAACGTTGAAATTCGTGCACCAATCATTAAGGAAACACAGCTGGCGGTGGATGACTGGCTGCGTCATAATCCTGATATTGCAGGCGTTCTGGAAGAAAAAATTATTAAGAACCAGAAGGCCCGTAACGAAATCAACTCTGTAACTGACAAACAGATTCGTGAAGCAGAAAAATCTGTAATGCTTAAGATAAAGAAACTTAAGGATTGTCGTTATCATTTGCAGGATGGAGAAAAGGGTGCTAATTCGATGATATTTATTACCGAGGGAGATTCGGCTACCGGTTCAATGGTAGGAAGCCGCGATGTTTCTTATCAGGCAATTTTCTCTTTGCGTGGTAAACCAGAAAATATGTATGGCCGTAAAAAGTCAGCTCTTTTTGATAATGAAGAATTGAAAAATCTTACTTTCAGTCTTGGAGTTCAAAAAAATATAGAAGATCTTCGTTATGACAAAATTGTAATTGCAACCGATGCCGATAACGATGGATATCATATCCGAAATCTGGTTTTAACATATCTTCTGCTCTATTTTGAAGAACTGGTTTTGACTGGGCATGTTTATATTCTGGAAACACCTTTGTTCCGTGTTCGTAATAAGACAAAAACTGTTTACTGTTATTCAGAAGAAAGTCGCGATAAAGAAATTGCCAAAATGGGTAAGTCTGCAGAGGTAACCCGCTTTAAGGGATTGGGAGAAATTAATCCTGCTGAATTTGGACAGTTTATTTTCCCAAGAAAAGAAGGGGAATCTGAAGATAAGGGTATGCATTTAACTCCTGTTTCGATACAATCTCTTAAAAATGTACCAGAAGTTTTGAAATTCTATATGGGAAAAAATACTCCGGAACGTAGAGACTTTATAGTTCATAATCTTGCCGCAGAAATTGATGCATAATAACTTGCGAATAATGGTATTAAGATTTGCTAGCTTTATTGACATTTTTGTTAGGTAAGTCTAATATTAATTTAAAAGAGTTAGCTTATTCTAACTTTTATTTTATGGAGCAAGTGAAATGCCTTTGAGTATGGCTTCTATTGGTGAACATTTCTTAATTAAAAAAATCAACGGAAAAGAGGAAGTTCGTCGCTTTCTTGAAAACCTTGGTTTTGTTGCTGGAGCAGAAATATCTCTTATTTCCGAAATTTCTGGAAATGTAATTGTCCAGGTAAAGGATAGCAGGGTTGCAATCAGCAAAGAAATGGCCCAGAAAATCATCATCTAAACATTTATTGAGGGTTTATTACAAAACCCTCAAAACGGCGAAGTCAAGGCTTTAAGCGTGAGCGTGCCTTGACTCGACGTATTCTTCTCACTTTGTTTCTATTTTTTCTCAACTTGGTAATAATGACTTATAAAGTCAGGTGCATTATATAGGAGTATAAAATATGACATTACGAGATGTTAAAACCGGTCAGACAGTTTCTGTTGAGAAACTGAACGGTGAGGGTGCTGTAAAACGTCGCATTATGGACATGGGCATTACAAAGGGTGTGGAAATTTATGTTCGTAAAGTGGCACCTCTTGGAGATCCTGTCGAAGTAACAGTTCGTGGTTACGAGCTTTCAATTAGAAAGGCTGATGCCGAATTAATTCAGGTTAAGTAGGAGGAAGTGATGATTAAGATAGCACTTGCAGGTAACCCTAATGCGGGTAAAACAACTTTGTTCAATGCTCTTACAGGTTCAAATCAGTTCGTAGGAAACTGGCCTGGAGTAACTGTAGAAAAAAAAGAAGGTAAACTTAAAGGTCACAACGGCGATGTCGTAATCATGGACTTGCCTGGTATCTATTCTCTTTCTCCATATACTTTGGAAGAGGTCGTATCACGTGATTATCTTGTAAAAGAGCGTCCAGATGCAATTTTGAATATTGTTGATGGAACTAACCTTGAGCGTAACCTTTATCTTACAACACAGCTTGCAGAACTTGGTATTCCAATGGTTGTTGCTGTAAATATGATGGATATCGTAAAAAAGAATGGTGATAAAGTTCATATTGATGCAATGGCAGAAGAACTTGGATGCCCTGTAGTTGAAATATCTGCTTTGAAAGGAACCGGCTGTATTGAGGCTGCTGAACTTGCAGTTAATAAAGCAAATGAAAAGAAACCAATGATGTATAAGCATCGTTTCCAGGGTTGTGTTGAACATGCCCTTGCTCATATTGAAGAGGCCGTAGTTCATGATCTCCCAGAAGAACAGCACCGCTGGTATTCTGTAAAATTGTTTGAGCGTGATGAAAAGGTAATCAAGGCTCTGCAAATTCCTGCTGAAAAGCTTGCTCACATTGAAGAAGATATTAAATCCTGCGAAAAGGAACTTGATGATGATTCAGAATCAATCATTACTGCAGAACGTTATTCTTATATTGAATCAATCATCAAAAAGTGTGTTACAAAGAAATCTCGTTCAAATCTTAGTACTTCAGATAAAATTGACCGTGTAGTTACAAACCGCTGGCTTGCACTTCCAATTTTTGCTCTTGTTATGTGGCTTGTTTACTACATTTCAATGGTAACAATTGGTACTGCTGCAACAGACTGGGCTAACGATGGTCTTTTTGGTGATGGATATCACCTCTTTGGAATTGGTTCTGCCGCTTATGAAGAGGCTTGTGAAGAATACGGCGATACTGCTGCAATTCTTGAAGCTTATGAAAATGGCGATGTAACTTATGTAACTGTTGATGATGAAACAATGGAAGTTTCTGAACCAATTGAAATTACAGAAGACCTGCTTGCAGAAGCTAATGAAATGGCAGAAAAGTATGGCGAAGAAGGTCCTGATCCTGCTGATTATGGCGTTTGGGTTCCTGGTATTCCTGTCCTTGTAGAAAGTGGACTTGATGCAATTGGCTGTGCAGACTGGCTTAAAGGACTTATTCTTGATGGTATTGTTGGTGGTGTTGGTGCTGTTCTTGGCTTTGTTCCTCAGATGCTTGTATTGTTCATCTTCCTGGCCTTCCTTGAAGCTTGTGGTTATATGGCACGTATTGCCTTTATTTTGGACCGTGTTTTCCGCCGCTTCGGCCTCTCTGGAAAATCATTTATCCCTATGTTAATTGGAACTGGTTGTGGTGTGCCTGGAATTATGGCAAGCCGCACAATCGAAAATGAACGCGACCGCCGAATGACAATCATGACAACCACCTTTATTCCTTGTGGAGCAAAAGTGCCATTCATCGCATTGGTTGCCGGTGCCATTTTTGGCGGTTCTGCCTGGGTTGCAACTTCTGCATACTTTATCGGAATTGCTGCAATCATCACTTCTGGTATTATTCTTAAAAAGACAAAGCCTTTTATGGGCGAAGTTGCTCCTTTCGTAATGGAATTGCCTGCTTACCACTGGCCAACAGTAGGAAACGTTCTTCGTTCTATGTGGGAACGCGGCTGGTCATTCATTAAGAAAGCCGGAACAATTATTCTTCTTTCTACTATTATAATCTGGTTCCTTTCATTCTTTGGATGGACAGACGCTGGATTTGGAATGCTGGAAGAAGACCAGATGGACGCAAGTATTCTTGCAAAGCTTGGTAGTCTTATTGCCTGGATTTTCGCTCCTCTTGGTTGGGGTAACTGGCAGGCTGCTGTTGCTTCTGTAACAGGTCTTGTAGCAAAAGAGAATATCGTTGGAACAATGGGTATTCTTTATGGCGGAGAAGAAACATGGGCTAACCTTGCAGCTGCCTTCACACATCCAGCTGGAATGTCATTCCTTATCTTCAATCTTCTTTGTGCTCCTTGTTTTGCTGCAATTGGTGCCATCAAGCGCGAAATGAACAACAGAAAATGGACCTGGGCAGCAATCGGCTGGCAGTGTGGCTTTGCTTACATTGTTTCATTCGTTGTATACCAGTTCGGAAGCATGTTTAGTGGGAATGGTCATATCGTAGGATTTATCTTTGCGATTGCTGTTCTTGCCTGCTTTATCTGGGCATTGGTAAGAAAACCAAAGGCTGCAAAATAAATCATACTTATCATAGAGGTAATAATATGGGAACTTTAATTGTAGGAATTCTTGTTGTAGCTATAGTTGCTGCTATTATTGCCTTTATGATTAAGGAAAGACGTTCAGGTCGCCATCCAACATGTGGTGGTGACTGTGGTTCCTGCGGTGGTGCCTGCCACTGCGGGGGAAATTGTTCTCATACATCTACATCTGTAGAAACTTCCTATCAATCTGAAGAAAAACCAATCAAAATTGGTAAATAATTATCTTAATTATCACTAAATTAATTAAATATTTATTCAAAAATCACCCTTCCGTATTTGAACAAATGTTTAATAGTATGCTATAATTTTACTTTCTAATTAAATAATAAAATATTCGGGGTGCTTATGGATTTAACCGGACGCAATTTTTTAACATTAAAAGATTTTTCACCTGACGAAATCACTTATATGTTGGATTTAGCCGCTGATTTGAAGGAAAAGAAGAAGAAGGGGATTCCTGTTGATATTCATCGCGGAAAAAATATTGCTTTAATTTTTGAAAAGACATCTACCCGTACTCGTTGTGCCTTTGAAGTTGCTGCACATGATCTTGGAATTTGTACTACATATCTTGCCGAAGGTTCTCAAATTGGAAAAAAAGAGAGTATTAAAGATACTGCCAGAGTTCTTGGCCGCATGTTCGAAGGAATTGAATACCGCGGTTTTGAACAGACAATTGTAGAAGACCTTGCAAAATATTCTGGAGTTGTTGTTTGGAACGGATTAACTAATGAATATCATCCTACACAAATGCTTGCAGATATGCTTACAATCCGTGAACATTTTGGAAAACTTAAGGGTCTTAATCTAGTATATTATGGTGATGCCCGCTATAACATTGGTAATTCACTTTGTATAGTTTGTTCAAAGCTTGGCCTTAATCTTACACTTTGTGCTCCTGAAAAATATTTTCCAAATAAGGATTTGATTGCAGAGTGTCAGGACTGGCTTAAAGCTAGCGGCGGTTCTATTACTTTGGAAAGTGATATTAAAAAGGCTACAAAGGATGCTGATATTCTTTACACCGATGTCTGGGTTAGTATGGGTGAACCTGATGAAGTTTGGGCAGAAAGAATTGCAGATTTGAAAGGCTACCAGGTAAATATGGATGTTCTTAAACTTGCTAAACCAAGTGCAATTTTTATGCATGATCTTCCATCCTTCCATGATTTAAATACAAAAATTGGAAAAGAAATTCATGATAAGTTTGGTCTGGACGCAATGGAAGTTACAGATGAAGTTTTTGAATCAAAACAGTCTGTAGTTTTTGACGAAGCAGAAAACCGAATGCATACAATAAAGGCTGTAATTGCAGCTACTTTGGGAAATAATTTTTAAAGTAGCCGATACAGATAGAAAGAAATCTATTTAGAATATTTGTTGGTATATACAAGTTCGTCAAGGCACGCTACGCTTAAAGCCTTGACAAACTTGTTTAATGGCTTTTTATCAGGAGGTTAAAGCACATTATGAACGCTATTATTACAGTTGTAGGATCTGATAAAGTTGGAATTATTGCAAAGGTTTCACAGTTCCTTTCTGAACATAAAATTAATATTGCCGATATCACTCAGACAATTCTTTCTGGTAATTTCGTAATGATGATGATGGTAGATCTTGAAAAATCTGATATTACAATCGACGAATTACGCACAAAAATGAACAACACCGCCCAGGAAATGGGAGTAGAAATCAATATCATGAGCGAAAAAGTTTTTTCAGCCATGCACAGAGTGTAATTGAAGGGAGTTTTTCGAAGAAAAACTCCAGACAAGCACGAGATGCCTGAAAGAGGTAGAAATATTTCTCATTGTTCGCAACATAGTAGTTTTTTTCAAAATTCGTGATAAAATAATTATATGCATTACGGATCACTTGAATATTACTGTTTAGGAGAAATGATTACCTGCATTTTATCACTGATACTATGCTGCAATATCTTTATCTCTTTTACTTTTTACGATAGACGACACAGGCTGTTTATGTACGGAGGCGTATCTTCTTTTATTGCAACCTTCGTCAATGTATTTGCTGTATATTGCATTTCCTATTATAAAATTTTACCACTTTGGTTAGGAACTACAGTTTCAACTGTATACTTTCTTTTCCTATGCATGATTCCTTATGTTTTATGTACTTATGCCAGCGATATTGCCCATGCCTATAAAGAAAAAACACCAGTTATAAATTCTATAAACGGAATTGTATATACAATTTATGTAATAATCGTTCTTTTAAACATAAAAACCGGTTGGATTTTCCGTTATACCAAAGATATGGGGTATGTAAGAGGACCTCTAAAAAATATCACTTATGTAATGACCCTTTATTATTCCTTGACCACCGTAATTATGATTATACAGAATCGAAGGTCAATTGCCAGAAGGGTGTTCGCCGTATTTGCCATATATCCTTTTATTTGTGTTGGTCTGGTATTTATTCAGTTTATTGAGCCAAAAATTATTATGACAGGAACTGCAGCATTTGCGGCACTCTTCTTTGCCTACATCACCATACAGTCAGATATGATAGATTATGATGTTGTTACAGGTTTGATGACAGAAAATAAACTTAGAAAACAGATTTCATTAAAAAGTTCCTATGGCTATGTTTACATGCTTTCAATCGAAAATATGAATTTGCTGCAGGCCTCTGTGTCTGTTTCCCAAATGAACGAGCTTTTTCTTAATCTTGGAAGACAACTTACAAAATGTTTTGAACGTTCTTCCTTTCGAATTGCCAGTAACCGTTTAGTTGGCATTTGTAAAGATGAAGAAAGTTTAAGGCAAAACGCTAAAACAATGGCAGAATACATCTCATCTTTGAATGTTAGTATGGAAGGAATTCTTCCAGCTTCTTTAGAAGTTTATACTGCCGCAATTCAGTTTTCTAAAGATGAAGTTGTTTATGACAATATTATTGAAATTTTAAACAACATGATTTTTAAGTCCAAGGCAAAAGGTCTTCGTCAGTTACAGATTTGTGATGAAGCTATTCTTGTTGATATGGACCGTAAGCGTTACATCTACAAAATTCTTAAAAATGAATTAAGGTTAGATTCTGAGCAGTTCCAAGTTTGGTTTCAGCCAATTTATTCATTAAAAGAAAAGCGTTTTACGTATATGGAAGCTTTGTCTCGTTTGAATAATACTGATATTGGAGATATTATGCCTTCCGAATTCGTACAGATTGCGGAGTCCAAAGGTCTTATAGAAAAGCTTGGAAATGTTGCCTTTGAAAAAGTCTGTAAGTTTATTTCGGAAAATAAAAATTTAGTTCAGGCAGTTTCTATTAACTTTTCTGTTTATCAGATGATGAATCCAAATCTTTTTCAAAATGTTTTAGGAACAATTGGACGCTTTGGATTACAGCCTTCCAATATCATTATGGAAATTACAGAAAGTATTTTTATTGATAATTTTGATCTTGTTAGAAAGAATATGATTCAGCTGGCTGAAGCAGGTATTAAGTTCTATCTTGATGATTTTGGAACTGGTTATTCAAACCTTGCAAATGTAATTGGTTTGGAGTTTTCAACTATTAAAATTGACCGTTCCCTTGTTTTAAAGATGGAAGAAAGTACAAAGGCTGAAAATTTAATTTCAAATCTTATTGGAACTTTTAAAGATGCAGATTTGTCGATTCTTGTAGAAGGAGTAGAAACTAATAATCAAAATGAACTTGTTATAAAAGCAGGTGCCGATTATATTCAGGGATTCCTTTATAGCCGACCTCTTCCTCCTGATGAATGTATAGAATTACTCAAACATCAGAAAGAGAAAGCAAATATCATCTTAGAAGAAGATTAATCAAAACTAAAAAGTAATTATTTCCTCGTATACCTGAATTGCAAACTGATCCGTCATACCTGAAATGTATTCAATTATACATTTTGTGTAAGATTCTTCATCATGTAAGTCAAAAACAGGTATTGTGTTGTATTTCATGATAGCCTTTTTGTCTATAAAACTATGTTTTTCCCAAATGTAAGGCTGATACTTGGTATATTTTACTAACCAATCTTCGAATGTTGAGCAAAGTTTTGGATAGTATTTTAATACCTGGGCAACTCGACCTGTTTCTGCATACATTTTAGTACGCTTTAGTGTTCTGAAAATTGTTGAAATTACATTTTCAGCATAAATTGAAAATTCTTTTAATCTCCAGTGATTATATATGCAGGCAAAGTTAAACTTTTTAAGTTCAATTATAAATCTAAAATATTCATTAGAAAAACATAGACCTTTTTCTGGCGAAGATTGCTGACACAGGTCTACTATCATATCATTTATAAGGGTAGTGGTGTTTACTGCTTTACCGCTTCTTAGAGCATGAGCACCTTTTTTTTCAAAGCCTAATGTTGAACCAACAATTTCTCTCAGCTGACGGTAAGAGGCCATGTCAAGAATGTGATAGGCCCTGGCGTCTTCCAAATCTCGTCCCAGATAGGCAATTTTATCTGCAACTTTTACTACGGCACCTTCCCATGTAAAAGGTTGAATAAGGCCTGGTCGTTTGATTGAATAAAGGTCTATGGCTTCATCTCTTGGTTTAATAGCCTGCTGGTCAATTTCTCCGCAATGGCAAATTAAACCGTCTCTTACCGCATAAGTAAGATTAAGTGGTTGTTCAATTCCATTTGGGTCAGGAAGGGTTTCTATATAATCTGCAAAAAATACTGAATTTCGTTCATGCCAGAATTTTTTAGGAGCGTTCGTTCCTTCTTTTTGTTCCAGTAAACGATTAAGACAATCTTCTCCATGGTGTCCAAAAGGGGCGTGTCCAATATCATGTCCCATTCCAATAGCATTTGCCAGCTGCTCATTTAAGCCTAAATACTTAGAAATAGTAGTTGCAACTGAAGCTACGTGCATAACATGTTCCATTCTGGTACAAATATGGTCATTGTGAGGAGTGTAAAAAACTTGAGTTTTGTGTTTTAAGCGGCGGAAGGCCTGGGAGTGGAGGAGCCTGGTATAGTCTCTTTCAAAATCACTTCTAAAATCGTTGTTGCGTCCGTAAATTTGAACTTCTCTTTTGATTGCATCCTTCCATTTTGGATTATTTTCATCCATTCTAACTTTTGAAAAAGAATCTTTCATTTATGTGTCGCTCCATCATCATCATTTTTTATTGTTTTTTTTCTAGTTCTATAAAGGCGGCAGTCTGACCACTAACAGTAATCATATTTCCACCCTGACTAACTTTGCCACCATATTGGTAGATTGTTTGTCCTAATCTTAATTTGCTGGTAAAACTTACTTTTTCTTTTGAAGGATTAATTATTACCATTATAAGATCTTTATCGCTGCCTCTAAGATATGCTAAAGGATATCTTTTTTTTCCAACAAAGGCAAAGTGGATTGGAGATGTGTTTTGCAGAGCTGGCGTAGATCTTCTAATTCCAATGATTTTCTTTATTTCGTTGTAGAGGGAGTCTGCATTTTCAATTTGCTGGGCTGCGTTTGGTCTGTCTGGGTCTGGATCAATTGGTATATAAAGGTTTTCGCTTTCTGCTGTAGAAAATCCTGCATTTTTTGTTGCATTCCATTGCATAGGTGAACGAGACCCCGTACGGCCATAACCACCTTCAACCGAAGTAAGGCCTTCTACATAACGCATTCCAATTTCATCTCCATAGTAAATAAATGGAGCTCCAGGCATGGAAAGTAAAAAGGCAAATGCAATTTTCATTTCTTCCGGATTTAAGCTTCTGGCCAGGCGGTCCATGTCGTGGTTACCAGAAGGAATGCAGATTAAGCCTTTCCCATTTGTTCTTTTATAGTTATCCAAATAACGGTTTATAAAGGCAGAAACATCTCCTTTTCCTCTGGAAGAAAAATATGGTTCAGGGCAACGGAAGAGGTCGTTGTAGTGGGAAGGTCCAAAATGGAGCAGGAAGTCCATGTGAAAGCCTCCTGCTAAAGATTTGTCTGGTTCTCCCCATTCCGATACCATTTTTGCATCGGGGTATTCTTTATCTAAAAAGGCTCGAACATTTTGCCAAAGGGCAATTGTTGCTTTTCCATCATCATCATGCTTTACGAGAGAACCTGCCATATCAACTCTAAAGCCGTCGCAACCCATATCTAACCAGAAACGCATAATGTTTTTAAGTTCTTCCAGTGTGGCCTGTGGACCTGGGTCAGTAGGTTTTTGCTGCCAGGGTCGGTCAATTTTTGCAAAACCGTAGTTTAGTGCTGGCTGGTGGGAAAAAAAGTTTACGGCACAAACTCCATCACGATTAGAAATTCCTTTTATAGAGCTCATTCCTTGTGGTTCTTCCCAAACGGAATTTGTCCATACATAACGGTCTGTATATTCATTTTTTTCGGCCTGCATAGATTTTTGGAACCAAGAATGTTGGATTGAAGTGTGGCCTGGTACTAAATCTAGCAGAACATGGATTCCTCTTGTGTGGGCCTGTTCAAATAGTCTTTTTAAGTCGGAATTACTTCCGTAACGAGGGGCTGTTTTGTAGTAATCCGAAATGTCATAGCCGGCATCTCCAAATGGCGATTGAAAACAAGGATTAATCCAGATGGCATTGCATCCAAGGTTTCGAATATAATCCAATTTGCTTATAATTCCATCGAAATCGCCTATTCCATCTCCGTTTGAGTCGCAAAAAGATTGAGGATAAATTTCGTAAAAAATTGCCTGATCTAGCCAAGACATAAGATTCTCCAGATTTTACCCGTTCCGAGTAACTTTTTTTATTTTTATAATAAATTATAGCATGTTATAATTAAAATGTATGAGTGGCTTAAAGAGATTCTTCAAAAAATTTTACCAGGAAAGTTTCGATATTCAACACAGACTTTTAAACATCATCCTTCTTTCAGGAATGCTTGGAATTGTTTTGTCGTTTATAAGTTCAATTTTTCTTGGTTTTGATCCATTCTCCTATCTTTTAATAGGTATTTGTTTTGTCTTTTTTGTATTCACTTTATGGGTCGCAAATGGATTAAAAAAGCCTCAAATAGCCGTAATTATTTTGTCTATTATTACTAACAATATAATTTTACCCTTACTTTATCTTTACTCAGGTGGTATGAAAAGTGGAATGCCAATCTGGTGTCTTATGGGCTTAATCTTTTCGGTTATGCTTTTGAAGGGTAAAAAGGCTTATATTATTTTGTCTATAAATCTTCTTGGTTTTTTAACGGCTGTATTTGTTTCATATAAATTTCCTCAGTTCCTTATCACTATTGATTCTATTAAATTTGTTTATATAGACATGGTTATAGCAATTGTTGTAGTTGCTTTTATTTTTACTTTGATTTTTAAGTATCAGGCCTATGTTTATGAAAAGCAAAAAAAGGAAATTTTGAATGCCTATAAGGAAGCTGAAAAAGCTACGAATGCTAAGTCAGAGTTTCTTTCAAATATTTCCCATGATATTAGAACTCCCATTAATGCTGTAGTCGGATATACCGAAATTGCTAAAAGAAATATAAATGATACAGAAAAACTTAAGGATGCATTTAATAAGATTTCAATTGCTTCAAATCATCTTTTAAATTTAATAGATGAAGTTCTTGATATGAGTAAAATTGAAAGTGGTAAGGCTTATAAAATAGAAGAAGAAGTTTGCCAGCTTTCTGATTTAGTTGATGAAGTTACAAGGCTCATGCAAAAAGAGATTTCGGATAAAAATCTGAAAGTTCATACTAATTTTTCGCTTATGGATGATGGTGTCGTTTCTTGTGATAGGCTTCATTTAAGTCAGATTTTACTGAATCTTTTAAGTAATGCAATAAAGTATTCTTATCCTGAAAAAAATATTTTTATTGATGTTGTTCAGTTTACTTCCGACGATGAATCTAATTCTATTTATGAATTTCACGTTAAGGATGAAGGATGTGGAATTAATCAGGATTATCTTGATAAACTCTTTATTCCTTTTGAAAGGGAAAAAACAGCTTTAAATAATGCTGTTGCAGGTACGGGGCTTGGTCTTGCAATCACAAAATCTTTAGTTGAAATGCTGCATGGTACAATTGAAGTTTCTTCTGAACTGGGAAAAGGTTCTGAATTTGTTGTTACTTTACCTTTGGCGGTTCCAGATTTAACAGAACTGGAAGAAGATGAAGATACTATGGTTTATGATTTCCATGGTAAAAGAATTTTGATTGTTGATGATGATGATATGAGTCGTGAAATAACCTGCGATGCTCTTAAAGAAGTTGGTGCAGATGTAGAAGAGGCTAGGGATGGCAGTTTTGCAATCGAAAAAATAAGTATTTCTACACCAGGCTTTTATGACCTTGTTATTATGGATGTTCACATGCCTGTAATAGATGGCTGCGAAACTACAAAAATAATAAGAGGTTTGAAAACTAAAGAACTTGCAGAAATTCCAATTATTGCTATGACCGCAAACGCTTTTCCAGAAGATAAAAAGAGGGCATTTAATTCAGGAGTAAATGCTTATCTTATAAAACCAGTAAGAATTAATAACTTGGTAAAAGTGTTAAAATTGATCCTTCATGAAAAAAGATAACTTTTTAAATTAGTCCAAAGTTTGGAGTTCAAGAGCAATTTCTTCCATTTCTCTATCAGTCATAGCTATTGTTTCTGCAACTCTAAAAAGTTCTCGTCTAATACTGTCAGGAACATCGGCTTCGTTTTTATAGTGAATCTGGTGTTCAAGGCTTGCCCAGAAGTCCATTGCAATAGTTCTTAATTGAATTTCAACTCTTACATTGTGTTCTGTCTTTGAAAGATAAACAGGAATTTCTATTACAAGGTGAAGACTTCTGTATCCACTGTCTTTAGGATTTTGGATATAGTCAGTTTCTTTTATTAATTTTATGTCCGGCTGTTTTAAAAGCATGTCTCTAACATTGTAAATATCAGAAATGTATGGACATATAACCCTTACACCTGCAATATCATTTAGATTATTAATCATAGATTCAAAGGTAACGGGTTGTTTTCGTTTTTCAAGCTTTTTGGCAATGCTATCAGGCGATTTAATTCTGCTTTTTATTGTTTCTATAGGATTTCTGCTTCTATTAACAGTCTTTTCTTTGTTTAAAATATCAAGTTTTGTTTCAATTTGTTTAATGGCACTTTCATAAAGCATCATTATTTTTTGATATTGGAATGCGACCTTGTAAAAATCATTTTGTTTGGCAGGATTAGAAGCTGCTGGTACAGGAAGTTCTGAATTATCAATAACTTCATCTAAATCATCTTCGATGCTCATACTCATATAATATAATTTAATAAAAAAAAGTTACAAAGTCCAAGAAAAATTGTTAGAAAGTAGTTCTGTATCCTAAATCAATTGAAAATGCATTTGCAATTGAGGTTCGGGTAACTTCCATTGCCTTAAAAGAAAGCTTTAAGTGGATTTGGCCCGAAAGAAAGTTTGTAGAAATATAAGGGGCCAAAGTAACGTCATAACCATTTTCTAAAAGGCCTGCAATATTAGAAATATCAAAAATATTTTTATCTATAAGAGAAAATGATAAGTGACCTCCAATTGTAAATACTTGACTACCAATCATAGCTGCATCTGTATAAAAGTTAGTATCAATTCCCATTGTATTATCTACGTATAAAAGTTCAGCAACAGTTTTTTCTGGAAGACTGTAAATGCTAAAATTAATATGAAAGTTATTTCCATAGAATCTTGGTTCAAATAAGAGATAAAGATCATCTGAATCTACAATAAAGGCATTATTTTTAGCTGTGAACGAGGCATTGTAAAGACCTGCTTGTATAAAAAGTGAGTTAGTGTAATTGTTTCCCAAAAGAATTGTTGTGCCTGCATGCCAATAAAGAGTGTCGATTGCAAAAATTACATCTTCGCCTCTGTATTTGTTTACTAAAGGAGCTCCAATTCCTCCTGCAAAATCCATAGTAAAGTAAGGGAATACACAGGCAGCTCTTAAATCCATATTAAATACAAAATATTTTAAATTTTCATGATTTATATACATGTAGCCGCCGAATGCGAATGGTAAAGAATGCAATTTTAAAATGTCAGAGAAACCTAATCCAAAATGAGGATAAAGAATAGAACCTTGTAAACCAAGGTATGAATCTGTTAGTTTTGAAGCAATGCTTTCTATATCAAAATATCTTTGTAGAAAAACATCTGAACCAATAGGGTCGTAGGTACCCATAAAAACACTGAAGTAATTTGATAAATCCTGAAAATTGCCTCGGAAGATGCAGGAAAGTTCATCTATTTGAAAAAGAGATTCAGTTTTATGGAATAAAGATTCACTTACAAGATCACCAGTATCTATAGAAAATTCAAGATGACTCCAGATGTTTGGTGTAAAGTTGAATTGGCCTGCAAAGAAAGCCTGTAGTTTTAAGTCTGGGTCGTAGGTGCTACTTTCTGGATTGGAGCTAAAATTAACTTTTCCTCCAGCATATCCACTGAAAAAAGTTGTTGCTGCAAGACTGTTAGCAAAAAGAAAACCGGCTATTAATATAGAAACTAAACTCTTTTTTTTAGACATAAATAACTCCTGTGCTAAAATCTAACATGTAAAAAGCACCATTTAGAATATCGGCATAATAATGAATATTCATTAATGATATTTTTGATAGTCATTTTTCTTTTTTTTTGTTTATTCTCTTGAAATATGCGTTTTTCGGTATATAATACATCTATATGAGTGATTATCTTGACCCAAATAATGAAGAACTATTAAAAGACTTCTTTGCAGAAGCAGAACAGCAGGTAGAACAGCTGGAAAGCAATATTCTCGTTATAGAAAATGATCCAACAAATCATGAAGCTATCGACGAAATCTTCCGTGCTGCCCATACTCTTAAGGGTGGATCTGCAACTGTTGAAATGATGGAGCTTTCTCACTTTACTCACACCGTTGAAGATGTGTTGGATGAAATTCGCTCTGACAGATTAAAGGTTGATGAAGATGTTGTTGACCTCTTGTTAAATTCTATAGATGTAATTAAAGCAATGCTTGAGGCCAGACAGAACGGTAGTGTTTATGAAGAAAATATTGATGATATTGTAAATAAGCTTCATAACTATATTCCTAATAAGGAAGATAAGAAAAAGAAACCTGCAGCTGCTCCAGCTCCAAAGCCAGCTCCGGTACAAGCCGCACCAGTTGCTGCACCTGTTCAGTCAGCTCCTGCTTCTTCTGGAGGTATTGTACTTCCTGAACTTACAGAAGCAGATTTCAGCGAACTTAAACAGACTTGCGAAGGCAATCAGAAACTTTGGTGTGTTGCTGTAAAATTTGATGAAAATAATCCTATGAATACTGTTGGTGGTATTCAGGTTTTTGCTGCCTTAAAATCTGTTGGAAATGTTTTAAAAACTGTTCCAGATTTTGATGCACTTTATGAAGATCAATTTTTTGAAACTGTATTCTATTATTTGGCTTCAGATGCAGAAGGTTCTCAAATTGAAGATGTTGCATTCTTAAGCGATGTAACTCTTATTACAGATGCTCATGAATTGAAAGACTATACAAGTGGAACTAGTGCAGATTCTTCTGTTGCTGCTGCTAAACCAAGTGCCGCTGCTCCTGTTCAGCCTCAGGCAGCTGCTAGTACTAGTTCAACAATGAATTCTTCACAGGAAGCTTTACTTGCTGATATTCTAAATGACAATGTTCTTAAGCCAGAGTCTAAGCCTGCAGCTAGTTCAAGTGAACCTGTAGCTCCTGTTAAAACAGAGGAGAAGAAAGAAGAAAAGAAGGTTGAACCAAAGAAAGAAGTTCAGAATCATTCACAACAAGGTTCTATTTTGCGTGTTGATTCACGCCGAATCGATAATCTTATGAACCTTGTATCTGAAGCTGTAATTAATAAGGCTTCGTTCAACCAGCTTTCAATGCAGACTGCAGCAGAACTTACAAAGTTCCAGTCACTTGAAACTGAGTTTAAAGAGAAATTACATAACTTATTTGATAAACTTCCAGAATTTATTGAGCAGGCTAAAGGTGGAGTTCCTACAGCCGAAATCAGAAAATCTATTGTTTCTGAATATGGCGATTTAGCTGCAATATTTGATTCATATGAATCTGAAACAAAAAATATTTCTGGAAAATTCCGTTCTTATACACAGAACTTGGGTACAATTGCCAGTGACCTTCAGGAAGGTGTAATGAAAATCCGAATGGTTCCTATCAATCAGATTTTCAGCCGTTTCCCTCGTGTTGTTCGCGATTTACAGCGTGATCTTAACAAGAAAATTGATTTGGTAATTGAAGGTGAGGATACAGAACTTGATAAATCAGTAGTTGAAGACCTTCTTGATCCAATCATGCACTGTGTAAGAAACTCTGTTGACCATGGTATTGAACTTCCTTCTGTTCGTGTAGCTGCTGGAAAACCTGAAACTGGTACCGTTTTATTAAAGGCATCTAACGAAGGTAACATGATTGTTATCGAAATTAAGGATGATGGTGCTGGTATTGATGTAGAAAAGGTTAAGAAGAAGGCTGTTGAAAAGGGATTAATCCATCCAGATAAGGTTATTTCAGATCAGGAGGCATACCAGCTTATTATGCAACCTGGATTCTCAACTGCTGATAAGATTTCAAACATCTCTGGTAGAGGTGTAGGTCTTGATGTTGTAAAAACAATGATTGCTAATTTGAAGGGTACAATTTCTGTACAATCTGTACATGGAAAAGGAACTTCTTTTGTAATCAAGATTCCATTAACTCTTGCAATTATTCAGGGCTTACTCGTTCGTGTTGGAAGAGAAGTATACTCAATTCCAATTGCAAACGTAA
>DGWD01000040.1:101503-105529 GCA_002395155.1 Treponema sp. UBA4267 | reverse complement strand
ATGCACGCTTTACAGCTCCTGCTAAACAGTGTCCATGTATCGCATCTGACTGGGAATCTCCAGAAGGGGTACCAATTTCTGCTATCCTCTTTGGTGGACGCCGTCCTTCAACTGTACCTCTCGTACATCAGGCTCGCTCTTGGAACCACGGTGTATTCCTTGGATCTATCGTAGGTTCAGAAATCACTGCTGCTTCTACAATTAATGCTGATGAAGTTGGTAAGATCCGCCGTGATCCATTTGCTATTCTCCCATTCTGTGGATATAACATGGGTGACTACTTCCAGCACTGGATCGATGTTGGTGCTAAGGCTGATCAGGATAAACTTCCTAAGATCTTCTACGTTAACTGGTTCCGCAAGGACGAAAACAACAAGGATCTCCCAGGTGGATTCATGTGGCCAGGATATGGTGATAACTCACGTGTTCTCGCATGGATTTTCGACCGCTGTGATGGAAAAGACAACTACATTGATACACCAATCGGATTTATGCCAAAAGAAGGTGCAATCAATACAGATGGTCTTGCTGACTACTACAAGAAGACTCTCCCAGAAATCCTCAAAGTTGATGTTGAAGGATGGAAGAAAGAAGTTGCTGACATCAGAAACAATCATTATCCTAAATTTGGTAAGCATCTTCCTAAAGAACTTACAGCTATCTTGGATGACCTCGAAAGCCGCTTGAATAAAGCCTAAGATCGAAGAGCCGTTAAAAAAAATGCACTGCATTTTTTAGGCTCATCGAAAAAATGGCTCGGAACAACTATGTTGTTCCGGCTTAGTTGTTGCAAGTTTGCCGATAAACAAACTTGGTAAGTACGCGAAAGCGTACGACTTTCTGACGTTCATTAGGAGAAGCCCTGTCGGTGACGGCAGGGCTTTTTTATTGAGGGTTTATTACAAAACCCTCAAAACGGCGAAGTCAAGGCTTTAAGCGTGAGCGTGCCTTGACTCGACGTATTTTTGTTTCGATTTTTCCTCGCCTGACTTTGAGCCTCTTTACAACGGATAAAGAAGTTATTGAGATGTCTGTTATCTACATTATTCTTGTTGCGGCAAATCTTTTTGGAAAGTCCGGCAACATAATTATTGGAAACGGCATCCGTGGCTATGGCGATACAAAATGGATGTTCTTTACCCAGACTTTGGGGACTGTCGGAGTTGTCGCTCTGGCTTGTCTTTGTGTATTTGTATTTAAGCTCGGAATGCTTGGCGTCTTCATTGCAGTTTTGTGTGACGAAGCAATCCGAGCAGTGATAAACTTTATTCGTTTCTTAAGAATAAAGTTTTAGCAAACAATGTAGAGCCCTGCTGCAGAGGCCTTGTAATCTTTAGGGATTTCGAGGCCTTCAACATTCATGCCGTACCAGTAAAGTTCCTGTCGGGGACTCAGGAAGCTGCAGAGCCAGAAGACATATAACTGATCTATTCTTTCTTTTACGCCCCGCATCTCAGGAAGCATAATTTCTTCCATTGGTTTTTCTGTTGCTTCCGCAATTTCCTTTACAATTGGAATTACGGCTCTGGTGATGATTTTCTCCAGCTCAGAAAAAACTTCTTCTGTGAAAACAGGAATCATAGGCTTGTAGCTGTCGCCACTATTTTCAACAACTCCATGCTTTTTAAAATCTTCTAGACATTTTTTTTCGTCCTCTGTAAATTCACGCTTTATTCCTTTTACAAGATTCAGATAAAAGTCGATATTTTCCCTGGTCAGATAATTATTTCTGCCCATTTCTGAACTTCCCATTCCAATTGCGTTTTCTTCAAAGCTGCAGGGGAAAGGTTCGTAATCAAAAACGTTGTTGTATCGGTATTGACCATAATGCTGATAATAGGTTGAAGTTTGGGCCAGTCGTCTTTCCAGATGGTCGTCTTCGATTTTTTCATCAGCATAATTATATGAAGCGCAAAGGGAATAATTGTAGTTATTTGTTCTCCAGTCACTATTGTTGAAGATGACTTCATCAGTTTTGTCAGAAAAGTAAGAACGGAATTCAGAAATCATACAGTTATCGGTTATGGTATACAAAAACCAGTTTAAGTATGAAAGATCAAAATCATTTCCGTAAAAATCCAGAGCTGTAATTTTATCCTTTAAAGAAAACAGTATGTCATTTATTTTCTTTGGAATCTGTTGCTCCTCAGAAAACTTATAGCACAAAAGGCCTGCTTCGTAATTTTTCTTCAGATGAAGCATTGGGAAAATTGTAAGATATTTTCCGTCAATCTTTTTCATCATTTTTGTATTACAAAAAGAATCAAGTGCGTCCTGAATGTATTCGTGAGGAGTCTGAAGTGCCTCGGAAAGTTCCTCAACAGATTTTGCCTGGTCATAACAAAGCAAGGCAAGCTGCTGTCTGAAAATACCGTTCATCTCGCGCATAGCTGGAGATGCCCATCCGCAATAAGAAACCCGAAATTCTGCGGGTGCATAGGAAAGCTGTTTATCTATCTTTTTCATTTTAAAATCTCCTTATGGTAGAACTAAAAATTGCTTTCGCAATTTTTTTAACGTTCTGCTATCTAACACCGGCCGCCAGCGGCCTTACACATACTCACAAAGCAAAACCATAGCTGCACATGAAGCGTTTTTGCCTTCTGCAAAACGAACCAGCTTATTATTAATTGCGTACTGCATAAGCATGGAATCTAAGCTCTTGTTGTTTCCAAGCGGAATGACATGCCATAAGGAAGCCCACAAAAGATCATGCCGGATATAAGGCAGCACAAGTTTTTCCTGTGCTTTGTAAAGTGCATCATAATATTCTATTGAAAGCTCCTTAAATTTTTCGTGCCATATTTTGCACCACTTATCCACCTGCGCAAAAGTGATGACCGGGATTGTTCCCTTGTAGCCGGCCTGAGTTTTTTCAAGCACGCCATTGTTCAGCATATCTGCAACAAGCATTTCTTCTTTTTCTGAAAGAAGCTTCTTTGGATTTTTGATGAGTTCAAGATAAAGGCCTGTGTTGCCGCTGTTGAGCCAGTCGAGGCGGTCGAGGTCAAGTTCATATTCATGCCCGTCTTTTTCATAATGCATTGTGTTGATTGTATTATGAAATTCAATATGACCGTATTCAGGTATGGTATAAACATTATAATTATAGCCGGGGCCTATCAAAGAAGCTTCTTCTTTAGAAATGCTTTCAGGTTCATCTTCATACCAGCCCGAAAGATAAAAGTTTCTCCAGAATCTGTCTGGCAGTCCCTTTCCGTATTTTTCGCGAAGATAGTCTCCACCGGTCTTTTTACCAAACTCTCTGTCTGAGCGGATTATGAAATATGGAAGAAGATATTCCCAGTCAAAATCATTGCCATAAAAATCTTCCTTCAAAAGTTCCGTCTTCATGCCATTAAGAATTTCAAAATAGCGTTCAGCGATTTTTAAATCCCGGCAAATCTGACGGTCAATTTCTTCTGCCTTTCTACGTACTGACTTTGGAAAGATTGTAAAGTCTGTAAGATACTTTCCTTTCTTTTCTTCAAAGAGAACATTCGCCCGAACAAGCTTTGTAATGCTGTCTTCCAGAAAGAGCTGGGGTAGGTCAAGCTGTGACGCAAGCTGGCTGACAGTCTGACTTTTTTCACGACATGCAAATAAAATCTGTCTGTCTATCAGAGAAGAAATTGCCATCCATGCCTGGTTTGCATTCATGTAAAATTCAAGCTCAAAATCGATAATACTTTTTTTCTTTTCAGGTTTTTCTTTTCGATTTTCCATAGTTTCAAAATTCTCCTTAAGATTTTTTCGGGCATCAGATAAGCGGCTTGTTACTGTACCCGTGGGGAGCTTAAGGGCGGTGGCAATTTCTTTTACACTCTGATTTTTGATGTAGAAGCGCACAAGAATATCTCTATGAATATTTGCAAGCTTTGTCATTGATTTTGAAAGCAGTTCCAGTTCTTCCTGCTTGATATAATCTCCAAGTGATTTATCAAAACCAAGAAGGCTGTTTTCCATGTCATCAAGACTGATTTTTACCGGACGCTTTTTTCTGTAAAAATCAACAACCTTGTTATG
>DGWD01000040.1:0-101413 GCA_002395155.1 Treponema sp. UBA4267 | reverse complement strand
GCAATCTGCCAGAAAAGACCGTAGAAGTTTTCAATCTTCTTTCCACTTCGCAAAATCAGCAGGGCATCAACAATGATTTCCTGTGCAAGATCCTGAGCCTCTTCCTTATCTGAAATTTTCTTCCAGCAAAAAAGAAAAGTCTTTTCCATCAAATCGTCTGTAATTACCTTGTCCACCGTAAGCTCCACTTTTTGTAATTGTTTCCTTGGAAACTATGTAATCGATTACACTATTATAGTCGATAAAAGACTGATTTTGTTGGGTAAAAAAGAAAAGAAAAATTTATTGAATTGACGACTTGTTATTTTGTGAAATCATAAAATCGTGTTTTATCTGTAAGAATTCTTTAAGACGTTCCATGAGGATAAAAAGATTTGCACGGTCTTCGAACTCGCTGCGGGCTTGTGGTAGGGGAAGGCTTTTCATTTTGTCGTGAATGAGGGCCAGTTCTTCGAGCAGTTTTTTTACATCATTATCCTTGTGATATTCATTTGAAACTTTTTCGAGAAAGTCTGAAAGCAGTCCAGCGGTGGAAGGAGTTGCCTGCAGATTTCGGGCGGCCTTATACATTTCGTAAAGAATCTTTGTCTGCTTTTCCCGCATTTCAAGGTAGCGGGAGTCGAAGGTATCTTTTTTTGAAAATTGATTATTGTAATTTTCTTCGGCCTGTTTTTTTGCGGTAAAGAGGCTTTTGTTTAGAGATGTAAAACAGGAGCCGTCGTAATCTGCAAGATCAGGATTTTGGATTCGAAGTGCCATTCGGTGAAGGGTGAGTTTAATCTGTTCGTCAGTTTTGTTTTTCAATTCTTCGATGTAGTCGGTTTTTTTGTGGAGTAATAGGTTTACAAGTATTCCAAATCCAACTCCAAGTAGAAAAAGCAGAACTTCATTTTTGATTTCGGGAAGGCCGGTTTTTCCAAAAGAAAGAAAGTGCGAAATCAGAACGGAATCCATTGCCATTGCAGAAATCCATTTGCGCCACTGACAGACAAGAATAAAAAGTAAAAGATAAAGAAAAAAGACCGGTACCGTAAAGCCTAGAAAATTAAATAGTGTGATGGAAATTACGAGTGCAACCGCAAAGGCAAGCAGGCGAGCAAGGGCAGTGCGGAGTGTTTCTTTTTTAGTCGGCTGAACCGAAAGAATTGCAACTATTCCAGCTGAAACTGCAAAGTCCAGCTTGAGTGCCTGGGCACAGAGTATTGCAAGAACTGCAGCAAGGGTGATTTTTATTGTATTGGTGATGATGGATTTCATTTGGAAAGTATAACATGTAAAGGGTGCTTCTGTAATTGGCTTCTTGAAGTTGTTGAAGAAATAAAAATGACTTAAGCCTTGTTAAAAAACAAAAGGACCCTTAAATGGTCCTTCTTAAAACTTTTTGAAAATGCATTACAAAGCTTATGCTGTCTGACAGTTATAAAGATAAAACAATGTTAATTGAAAAATCTCGGCTGGATTTGCACAGTTTGAAATCAACTTTTTGATATAGATTTTCATTTTCTGTGGATAATCAGTGTTGTCTACAGCTTTGTAATAAGCTTCCTTGTAAGAACTTAATTGTTGCATCGTCTCTCCTCCGTATGCTGAGTATAATTTAACAAGTAATTTTAGTTTATTCAATATATTTTCGGAGGTTTTATAACTTTAATTAAGGTTAAAAATTATAAAATTTATTTAATGGGTATGAATCCATGTTAATTCATGTTTATTATAGTTAAGATGAACAATTTTACTTCCTGGTATATCTGCAAATTGTTGAATTAGGGGCCAGTTTATACTTCCCTGCATCTTTATTGTACAAATCATGTTTAAGTTTGGATTATACTTGAGCCACATGTTTATCCATTCGAAAAGCCTTTCTGGATAGCAAATTACATCGGAAAAGAGCCAGTCTATAGGTCCAATTTCTTCAGGTTTTAAGGTAAAAGCATCGTGGGCTTGGAATTTTACCAGAGGATTTGACATTAATTCTGGGGCAAGTTCTGCTCGGTCAACGGCATAAACCTGAGCTCCCAAGTTTATTAAAACCCATGTCCAACCTCCTGGGCAGGCACCTGCTTCAAAGCAACGACTGTTTGAATCGGGAAGTGGGGTTCCATTCAGGAGGTTTGCCATTGTCAGACTTTCTTGAATTTTAAGATAAGCCCTACTAGGTGGATTTTCGTGGTCTTCTATAAATGGTAAGCTTCCTGCTGGAAGGTAAGAAGTTGTTTTTGCACTTGCAATTAAGTTATTTTCATCAATTAAGGTGTAAAGCCCAATTGGACTCTGTGGAATCTTTACCGGAAACTTGCGGTCTTTAAGATTTATGTAAGGGAGTTTTTCCTGTATTAATTGAGCTCGTCTAAAGCAGGTATATTGATAAGGGGCCCAGTTTCTTTGAATTTCTTTAAGGTTATTTGCAGCCTCTCCAATTGTTTTGAAATTTAAGAAAAAAGGTTCCAGCATCACAGTTCTTGCCCAATATGGATAAACGCCTTTTAAATCTGGAAAATCTTCATAATATAAAAGCTGACCATAACGGGCACTTGGTTTTAGATTAATATTAAAACGTGTTTCTAATTCTGAGATTAATAATTCTGTTTGTTCTGGGAATGGTAAAAAAGCAATTTTCATAATTTAAATATATTAGATAATATCTGGAAGTTGATCTTTAGAAAGATTTGCCAGTTGCTGTATAAAATCTTTTAGACGGTTTGCATCTGGTGAGTAAAGAATTTTAAAACCAATATAGGTGTTTCCTTCTGACTCCTGTACCCATTGAGGCTGGCAAATCAGATTTAATGGAGATTGTTCTCCATGATGTAGAGGAGATAATTTAATGTCGTATTCATTCTCCAAATCTACAGTTATAGGAAATGAGTAATGAATTTTACATCCAGAAACTGAGATATCATCAAGGACACCTGGTAGAGCACATAATTCGGGAGCAAGAACACGTCCTATTTCTTCGTATCTTGTATGCTGGCGATTTTCTTCATCCATATTAAAAGTATAGGGGATTTTTTGAATTGTCACAATACTGAGCATTTTTACTTAAAATGTCATTTTGAGTCCAACCGTTAAAGATATTCCAGGCATTGGATATTCTTCTATGGATTCATATTGGGTGTTTAAAAGATTATCTATTCTTATATATGGCATAAAGTACTGGAATGTTTTAAGTTCGCAGATTGCATTCACCAGAGTGTAAGGCTTTAAGTAAGAAATATTCATGTTTGAACAGTAACGAGCACCTGTATAATTAGCTTCTACAGTAAAAAGAATAGGGCGGAAATTAAGGCTGATTGAGAGGGAGGCTGTTAAATCTGGAGTCCACATAATCCTTTTTCCATAAGTATATATGTTTGTTTTATCTAATAGGGCTGTATAAAGATATTCTCCGTTTCCTTTTATTAAAAGAAGATTTTGGAAGAGTGATAGAGAAAAATTAAGATCTACTCCAAAGTAAAAGGCAGAAGCAACATTGCTGGTGGTCCATATGTTATTAATTTGAGCCCATTGAATTTTACTTTCATAATAATTTGTAAAAAATGATAAAGTTAGCGGCAAAATATTATTTGTAAAGTCAAAAACTAAGTCAGCTCCCCATCCTTTTTCGGGTTTTAGATTTGGGTTTCCCTGAAAGCCTGCTCCTTGCCAGTAAAGATCATCCATAATTGGAAAAAGAATTAATCTGTACCCGTTTAAGGTAATAGTAAGATATTTAAATGATGATGAAAGTCCGAGTTTTGGTACAAATGCAAAGTTCTGGCCTGAAAATTTAGCAGCTAATGGGATACTGATATTAAAATATTTTCCGAGAGAAATTTTGGTTGTTTCCTTTATCACTCCGGAAAAAAGAGAATGAATTCCGTCGTTTGTAGAGTTTAAATGTGTATATTCAAAGGTTAGACCGGCAGTTTCTTTTATGTTATGCCAGGCAAAAAAATCTGCAGTGGAATTATATTTAATTGTGTTTACGTAATGTTTACTGTTTTCTGCTTCATCATCATAATAGCGGTTATTGCATAGCCAGGAAATGGTATTTTTTAGAGTAAAAAGAGGGCAGAGGTTGGGTGTAAAAAGGCTTATGGTGTGATTGTTGTTGTAGTCCTGTTGAACTCCCTTGAGGCTGGAATATTTTGGGCCTGGTGTATGTTTGTAGCCCCCGTAGAAAATGTTATTCATACTTAGGGAATTGCCGTCGCCAAAATATCCTGTCAGCTGGAGATTTGCTTGTCCGTCTATTATACTGGCATCGTTTTCGCGGTAGGCGTTTTGTGCATAGCTTCCCTTAAGGCCTGTATCTATAAAAAGCCAGTCATTCAGTGGGCCGGAATAGTATAAGCTTTGGCTTATGGTATCGACTGGGCAGGTTTGGAAAAAAAGAGTTTTTAATTTGGTGTCGGAAACGAAAGTCTTTTTTATATTTTGTTTTTTTGTTGTGATGTAGATAACACCACCGACCGCTCCTTCATCATCGGTACCTTCGGTAAAACCACCCTTTATAATTTCGATTCGTTCAACATTTTCTAAACTAATTGCCGAAAAGTCAAAACAACCTGTCATGGGATTGTTTACGCAGATGCCGTCTATAACAACGCGAACTGTTTCATCTGTAAAACCACGAATTGAAGGCTTTTGTTCAAGTCCATAAGGTCCGTAAGACAGCATTTGTATACCGCTGGATTCAAGTAGTTGAGGAAGGTCCTGAATGTGCATTTCTTCAAGGTCTTCCTGACTGTAGGAGATTTTTGTTTCAAGGGTAGAAGGAATGTAGGTGATTATCTGAGGAAGGCTGATTTGAGATTTTTCCGTGGTGGAAGATTCTTCTTTAGTTTGTGCAGGAGTTTCCTGATTTTGAGAAAAAACTTGATTTGTATAAAGTAAAAAGGCAAGACCTGTTAGAAGAAGCCTTGCCTGTAATTTTGAGTTCACAGTGTATTATTGTTTAACGCATTCGGAGTAGATTCCGAAGTAGCCGTTTTCAATTGTGAATTCTGAGATGGCCTCGTCCAATGTGGTTGTCCCAGAAGAGCCGCTTGCTTTATATGCTGCTGAAAGACTAACTGAAGAAGAAGTAAGGTTTTTATAACTTACAGCATACCATTTACCAACAACAGATGGGGTATAGGTATTTGATGTGTATTTAATAAAAATAGTTCCTGCTGTATCTGAAATTTTTACTACACGAATATTGTCTCCTGCGTAAACAGAAGAACCTGCATATGAATTTGTCAGGTCTATATTTGTTATTGCAAACAATTCGTTATAAGTAGAAGTCCAGTTTCCGACTAATCCAACTTCTAGAGGAGAATTTGTTGTAACTGTTGTAGAATTTGTTGTTGTAGAATTTGTTGTTGTAGAAGTTGTTGTTGTAGAAGTTGTTGTTGTAGAAGTTGTTGTTGTAGAAGTAATTGTTGCAGCACTTGTTGGCTGCACACATCCAAATGTTGTTAATGACAATGCTACTAAAGCAATTGCCACGAGGTGAGAGAGAATGAATTTTTTCATTTTTTTTCTCCGAAGATTGAAACTGCGCAATCTTCAAAAATTAGATTTACGACTCCATACGGAGCGTATGTGCTTTTAAGACACATGTGTACCAAAGTTTCCGGACTTGAAAATCTGCTTATGCAAAAGAAATTTCGTCTTCCCAAGTTGCCTATAGCTTCTCAGTGACATTAGTGAAATTGTCTTTAATTAAAATGATTAAGCATTTTAATTAATTTTCTTACCGTTGCGCATTCAGTCTGTGATTTGCACACAGTTCCATTGAAATACACGCCGAGAGTATAGCAAATTTTAATAGATTAGAGAATTATTTTACGACCATAACTTTACGGGTTTCGTCAATTCCGTTGCCAACAACACGTATAAAATACATGCCTCTTGCAACTTTGTTACCACTCTTGTTCTTACCATCCCAAGAGTAGTAATAAGTTCCTGCTGCAGTGCTGGCTCTGTTAAGGTATGAAATAATATTTCCATCTATAGTCATTACTATAACATTCAGTTTTCCATTGCTAGGGTTATCAACTTTTACAACTACTTTTTCTCCATTTGTGGCATTTATTACATTGTTTAAGATTGTAACCCCGCCTCTTTGGTCTGTAATTGATTTTGTTTTTACAGACCATAAATCTAGAGAAGTGATATCGCTATTATCTTTAAGTCTTATTGCAAAAAGTGGAAGTGCTGTGCTTAAAGAAAAATCATAACTATTGCTTGTAACATTAAAATATGGTGAATTGTAGATTCTGATTAATTGACCTTTGGAATCTAAAAGACTGAATAAGAAGGTAATCTGTTTATTGGCACCCCAAATAGAAGTTATTTCGCTACTAATTGAGAAATCAATTTTGCCAGAACTTCCGTCATCTAAGAATGTTGAGTCAATTTGACTTATATTTGAAAGGTCATTATTTACTGGTGCAAGAGCGGCTATTATAGAATTTGTTACATTTGGAAGCCAAATTCTAAGGTTCTGGTTTAAGTCTTGATTATACTGACTTGAAACCGAGTTTTCTGTTTGAGTTTGGGCCATAAAAATTCTAGTGCCAGCAGGAATATTTTCCAGTTTTTGGTTTCCATCATCAATTTGGGCAACTATATCCCAGGCATGATTTGCAGGGAGACTGCCATAGTTTTGCTGATCGGCATTCCAGTCGGTAACAGCCCAACTTCCTTGTGTGTATAGCCCGTCCATGATTACTTCATCATTATAGGTCATTTCTGCATCATAAGCATAAAGTGGATTTATAACATTAATTGCAAAATCAGAAATGGCATGGGCTTCGTACATTTGCATATAGTTTCCGAAATCATCCTGGATAAAGGTAACTCGGGAATCGTTTATAGATGTAATTGGGTCTTGTGAATACTCGTTATATCCATCTGCGTAAATGAGTCTAAGATAAAGGTTTTCTAAATCTTTTAGAGTTGTATTTTGTGTAAGAGTTAAGGTTAATACTGTAAATGTACTTTCGTTTGTTTGACTGATAATATGTTCAAATTTTGCAGGTATTGTATAATCAATTTGAAGACCTTCGCTCTTACTTGCAATTCCTGCATCAGAGATTGTTACAAGTTCAAAACACTTTGGTATAAGGTTTACAAAATCTTCATCTATTTCAATTTGGTTACCAGAATTATCTCTATATTTAATTTTTTCAGAATCGACAACAAGTTTTTTTACAAAAACAATTCTTAATTCCTTTTGGTTTATAGGGCTGATTGTAATATCGTATGATGGAGGAGTTCGGTCAATTGTTTTGATTGTGCTTGTACGGAGTCGGTTTCCTGCCAGGTCAGTTATGTAGGCACCTGCGTCATTGTAAGAAACTGTGAATGACTGACTTACAGGGTAACTTGTATCTATGAGTCCTAATCCGAAATAAAGTCCATCTGGATCTGTTGCAGAACGTCTTGTTGTAGAAGAACCAACGAATAATGAAGCTTTTGCACCAATGTTTAGACTTGAACTTCCACTTGCAAATGACTTATCTGTTACTGCAGATGAAGCCTGGCTGGTCGAATATTTGAATGCGGTTGAACAGTTCTCTTTTGTAGAAAAACGTAGTCCGCCTGTAGTTCTCTGGCTTGCGTTAGGGTCAAATTGTCTTGCACCACCAATAATATCTGCACAATAGGTATAATCCGCATCATAAAGAGTATTTGATCCGCTTTCGTTTGTAACCCAACCTTTTTCAGATAGCCATGCCGCTTCATCTTGCTCTGAATAGTATGGAGTATTGTCAAAGAAATGGAATTCAATTTTATCAAGGGTTGAACCTGAACCGGAGTTTGTACCAACAGCTTCGTAGTAGTCTCCAAGTCCCCATGATGCGTTTGAATCAAGTCGTAATGGAGCAAAGACTGGTTCTGAAAGGTCCCAATCACTGTAAACTCCAGAATCTGTATAATCGCTTCCATTTGAATAATTTACATTTACGCTTGGAGTAACAGGATTTGTATATTCTTCTTGGGCATTGTAAAGAGGTGTACTACCGTCTAAATCTAGGGCACAATCTGTTACCATACTATTACTGTTTGAAATCATTGTTACAAGGCCTGCTGGTTGAACTGCATTTTCTATATAACCAATCCATTTTTTATAAGAATTATTGGCCTGGTCGCTTGCACTTCCTTCTGTATAACCGGCAATTGAAAGTCGGATAGAGTAGGCATCTTGTCGGTAAAGAGAATTTACGTATTTTGAAGGGATTCCTTCGCTAGCAGTATAAAGTTTTCCTGTTGCAATTTTAGCAAGTCCTGCCAGGGTCAGGTTTCCAGATTGAGTAACATCGTGGGTAAGGGCTCCAAAAGAGTCATGTACACGAACATTGACAGTCTGGTCGGCTGTAGTAGAGGCCGCAGCTGGCAACCAAAGATCTGCACTTGTATTAGAATTATCAAAAACATTTGCAGTTACATCTGTGGCGGCCGCAGATATTGAACCAAAGTTGACCTTTTCGGAATAACGGAATTCCAGGAAATTGTGTGCATCATAAGAAGGCTGGCTGTTTTCCCCTGTCGAAGCAGAATAAGGAGTGTGGAGTTCCTGCCCTGTCCGTACAGAATAAAGTACAGGTCCGGTGTGGTCAGAAATATCTGTAAATTTGTCTTCATTATCATAATAAGCAAGTCGTTTTCCCCAGATATCTGTTATAGGTAAATTTCCGGTTTCGCTAATTTTGATAAATGGAATTACAGTTTGGTGGATTCCGTTTCTATTTGTGCTGGAATCTGAACCGGCATCTGTACCTGTAGCATCGGTATTCCAGGTAGTTGAGTTTGAGGCTTTTATGTAAATGTAAACATTTCCAGAAGAATCTGGGGTTAGGTTTGTATTATTTCCCAGTTCATTGATACAGTCTGCATCGGTGTAGAAGCCGGCAAAAGAATCTGCGGAGTTTACAAAACGGGATACGGCGTTTTTAAGTTCTGCACTAGAGTTTCGAACAGAATGATTAAAGAAAAGGCAGATTACGTTGTCGCGTACGGTATAGGCTTTTGCAATTGAGAAGGCCTCGAAAATCCAGTTTACATCGTTTTCTGGTTCTCCACTAACTGCATTTGCCGTGTACTGACAATTGTAAGCTGGCATTTTGGCATAATCACCACTTTCATCATAAGGATTGTAAGCGTGACAGCGAACTGTTGAGTATGTTACGTATGAATTATAAGTTTCGGCAAATCCAGTTTGGTTTTGTGTATCAATTAAGTTTGGCAGGTCTATGTACCATTGTCCACTTGTGCTGGATGTAAGTCCTCTTGTAGGCGATGATGTAGAATCCATAAGACCGTTTGCGTACCAGTTTTTTCCAACGTAGAAACTTGCTCCAGCTCCGGCATCATAAAGTCCAGTATAACCGTCTGATGGAGTAGGAATGCTTGTTCCGTCTGGCATTGTTGCACTTTCTGTGTAATTGTAAGGGCAAGAAGTTCTTGTCTGCTGATAGCTGTAGGCCGTATTACTTGTGTCAGAAAGTATGGTTGGGTCAGTAGGAGAGTATTGAGGACCAAAAAGTACTACATCCTTTGTTGTATGAATGATAGAGTTAGCAGCGGCTGTAATTTGTCCACGGTAGAGTACAAAGTTTCCTACTGTAATTGTGTCTCTTGTATTAATTGCTCTTTCTGCATTTATTATAAGGTCACCAGTAAGGCTTAGACTGTTTATTGTTACAGATGATGCAGTGTTTGTTCCTTTAAAAATGTAAAGATTTTTTTCAAAAACAGGTACTCCATCTTCACTTGTAAAGTTTCCATCCAGCATAACATTTTGGCCTATGGAAATTGAGTTCTTTGTATTTAAGTTTCCGGTTACCTTGAGGTAGTAAGAGTCATTTTTGTAAGATAGGTTATCTTGCAGGGTGATTTTGCTACAGTTTACGTTTGCAGAATTATTTAATTCACTAGATGATAAAGTGATGTTGTTTGCATTTATAGTTCCTGCAAGATTTGTACTTCCTGCAGTGTGAGTAAGATTTGAGTAAAATGGAGAAGTTCCAAAGGTCATAGTGTCTGACTGGGCATCTCCAAAGGAAACTTGGCCTGTTGTAAGGAAGGTCTGGCCGCCTGTAGCAGTAATAGTTCCGCCCTTATTAAAATTTAAGTTTCCGCTAGAAGCAGTATCTGTAAATTTGGTGATATAGACAGGATTTGAAAAAGAACTTGTACCAGAAGTAGAAATTTTAAGCTCCCCTAAAAATGATGAAGAAGTTCCGACATTTCCTGCAAAATTTATGTTATTTGTACCTGCAAGGGCTGTAAGTTTTGCAGAACCTGTGATAATTGAAGTAGAGCTAAATGAAATTCCGCCGCCAGTGCCAATTGCAGAAAGGTCAATATCATTATTAACAGAGAAAGTTTTTGCAAAAGAAAGGCTTCCGTTTGCAGAAGTAATACTTGCTCCTGCTGCATATGAGGCAGTTACATTATCACTATAAGTCTGATTTCCGCTTGTTGTAATTGAGGCACAATTAATTGAAACTGGGCTGGTAGAAGAAATGCTTAAAAGATTTGTACTAGCTCCCACATTTGCATTAAAAATAGTGTTGTTTGCTGTATCAATTGTAAGAGAATGAGCTCCATCAATTGTTGCAGTTGAATCAAATGTTATAGTATTTGCAGAACCCGCATTTAAGCTAAGATCGCCTGCTAAAGTTACTGGACCGTTAAAATTTTGTGCTCCAGAAGTGACAATCGAACCATTTGCAGAAAGAGTCCCTAGACTTGTAACACCGGCGTATAAATTTCCAGTAAGGCTTGTAGGACCTGCAGTGTGAGTAAGATTTGAGTAAGATGGAGAAGTTCCAAAAGTCATTGTGTCTGACAGGGTATCTCCAAAGGAAACTTGGCCTGTTGTAAGGAAGGTCTGTCCGCCTGTAGCAGTAATAGTTCCGCCCTTATTAAAATTTAAGTTTCCGCTAGAAGCAGTATCTGTAAATTTGGTGATATAGACAGGATTAGAAAAAGAACTTGTACCAGAAGTAGAAATTTTAAGCTCCCCTAAAAATGATGAAGAAGTTCCGACATTTCCTGCAAAATTTATGTTATTTGTACCTGCAAGGGCTGTAAGTTTTGCAGAACCTGTAATATTTGAAGTAGAGCTAAATGAAATTCCGCCGCCAGTGCCAATTGCAGAAAGGTCAATATCATTATTAACAGAGAAAGTTTTTGCAAAAGAAAGGCTTCCGTTTGCGGAAGTAATAAATGAGCCTGTGTATGAAGCAGTTACATTATCACTATAAGTCTGATTTCCGCTTGTTGTAATTGAGGCACAATTAATTGAAACTGGACTAGTAGAAGAAATGCTTAAAAGATTTGTACTAGCTCCCACATTTGCCTTGAAGTTTGTGCTGCCTTTAAGAATAAGGTCCGAGGCTCCATCTATACTTGCATTTGTATCAAAAGTTATCTGGCTTCCTGTAAAAGTATGACTAATAGGACTTGAACTTAAAGTAATTGTTGCACTGTAGTCTTGTGTGCCTGAAGTAGTAATTTTTTCGCAATTAAATGTAATAGGGCTGGTAGAAGAAATGCTTAAAAGATTTGTACTAGCTCCTACATTTGCATTAAAAATAGTGTTGTTTGCTGTATCGATTGTAAGAGAATGAGCTCCATCAATTGTTGCAGTTGAATCAAATGTTATAGTATTTCCAGAACCTGCATTTAAGCTTAGGTCGCCTGCTAAAGTTACTGGACCGTTAAAATTTTGTGCACCAGAAGTAACAATCGAACCATTTGCAGAAAGAGTCCCTAGACTTGTAACATCGGCGTATAAATTTCCAGTAAGGCTTGTAGGACCTGCAGTGTGAGTAAGATTTGAGTAAGATGGAGAAGTTCCAAAAGTCATAGTGTCTGACAGGGCATCTCCAAAGGAAACTTGGCCTGTTGTAAGGAAGGTCTGGCCGCCTGTAGCAGTAATAGTTCCGCCATTATTAAAACTAATGTTTCCACTAGATGCAGTATCTGTAAAACTAGTAATTCTTGGACTTCCTGTAAATGTTGTTGTAGTTCCTTTTGTGAGTTCAAAATTATTTATAGTACAGTTGCCACTTATTATTAATGTTCCGCTATCTTTATTTTCTATAATAGTTGGATATGTACTTGTGGAATTTGTAGTTATTGTTTGATTATTAGTTCCAATAAAATTCAGCGTAAGTCCATTATCATAAGTCCAGTTATCGGAATTTGTAAAATTGCCTGTAAAAGAAAGAATATAACTTCCACTAATGGTATTTCCACTTCCTGCAAAAGTTGTTCCTGAAGTACCGCTTGTTTTAAACTCTGTATCTGCAGAAATAACTATATCGCTATTAATTTTAATTGTTGAAAGTGATGTTGTGGTTCCAAGTCCAGCTCCAGAAGAGCTTCCGTTTTGAATCTGAATTGATTTTCCACTTCCAGCTTTAAGGGTAAGAGCTCTTGCAGTTGAGTCAGAATTAATGCTTCCAACCCTGGCAGGACTTGCAGAATCCATAATGATTATATTTCCTGCAATATCAAAACTAGTATCAGCAAAAAGAACTAATGGGTAATCAATTATAAAGTCCTGACTGTTATCTGTAAGCTTTATACTACCACCCATTGTGATTGAACTTGCAGATGAACTGAGTGATAAAGTCCCTGTTTCAATTCCATTTATAGAAATGTTTCCGCTTGTTTCTAAAATCAAATTTGCAATATTAGTACAAGAGCTTAGTTCAATATCAGAGGCTTCTAATTTTAAATAATCTGTTGAGTTTGAAGTGTATATTTCGTCGGATAATGTTATATTTCCAGCTTTTAAGATTCTAGGGGCAGAAGATGTTCCGCCTGTAAAAGTAATTTTTCCAGAACTGCTAGAAAAAGCTACATCCTGGAAAGAGCTTCCATCCGTAAGAGTAAGATTTCCTGCAAGCAAAATTTCTCCCGAAGTTACAGAAAGAGTTTTGGCCTGTAAGTCTCCGTTTACCAAAAGGCTATCCGAACTTTTGTTTACAGTAATACTTTGATAAACTTGGGTCTGTGGAGTGAGCGTCTGAGTGCCCGTTCCACTAAAGGTTACTGTACCTGTGTAATTATTTGTATATGTATCTAAAGAAGTCAGCGTAAGGGCATTTGTAAATTCAAGGTCGCCTGTAGACTTGTTTACCACAACATCATAAGAAGATGAAGCTGCCTTTCCTGCAAAACTTTGATCCGAGCTTCCGTTTAAGGTTATAGTCCCAGAAAAACTTGTTCCTGAATCTGTAAAATCTCCTGCTAGTGTAAGGCCATTAGCAAAGTTTGCACTTCCATTATTTGTATAATTTCCCGCAAAAGTAACATTGCCAGATGCAGATAAATCTCCATTATGTACTAGATCAATATCAGAACCAATGCTTGCACTTCCATTAAATGTAATATCTTCACATGTAATACTTGCGTCGCCACTTATTGAAGCTCCTGTTGCAAGTGTAATGTTTTTGAATTCAAGGTCATCACCTGCAGAAATGTTTGAACACTCAAGATTAAGAGTTGATGAAGTAAAACCCTCTGTATTTGTAAGAGTTCCTGAAATTATAAGATTTCCAGAGGATGCTTCGGTAATTTTTGAATCAATTGTAAAGTCGCCGGTAAGTTCCAGCGTGCCGTCTACAGTAATTGAAGAGCCACTATCAATAATCAGATTTGAGACATCATCAATTGTTACACTATCTCCGCTTGCGATTACAGGTTGGTTTGTTACAGCGGGAATAGTAATTATACTTGATGAAGATGGAATAATTCCGCCCAACCAGTTGCCTGCTGTATTCCAGTCTGTATCACTTGCTCCAGTCCAAATAAAACTTCCTGCACTGGCTGTAGTAGTTATTCCTGTAGAAGCAGTGTTTAGAGCACTTGTAATAATGGGAGGCTGGGTAATAATAAGACCATCGTTTGTGATTGTCCCGTTACTTGCAGAAATACTAGAAGCCGAAATAATTCCTGAACTACCAACATTAATTGTCTGATTTGAAAAATCTGCAATGGTAATAGATGTAGAAGAAATAAGAGTTCCTTCTACTTTGAGTTCAGTCGGTGTTAAATTGGAAATAGCCATAATTCTAATTGTAGAAATGGTTACTGTTTTTCCACTGCTTATACTTACATTTCCGCCAGAATGAATAGCAAGATTTGAGGCAGAAACATTACAGTCTAAAATAAAGCTTGTCGTTTTGTTTGTATCAGATGTATTTGTTGGTCTATATGTAACAATTCCTGAATCCGCTGAATTTTCTGGGAAAGTGTAATTTCCTACAGTCAAGGTGCCAGTTCCAGAAATAGTAACAGAAAATGATTCAGACTGATTATTTGAGCCAAGAGAAATTCCATCAACAGAAAAGTCATTTGTTCCAATTGAAATACTTGCACTTGATTGGATATATACATTATCTCCGCTGCCAGGAACTCCAGAAGTTCCACTTCCATCAGCTATTGTGTTCCAGTTAGTTCCTGTGTCCCAGTCTCCACTTGTTCCTCCCACCCAATAGTAGGTCTCTGTCTGAGCCGCACTTATAAAAATGATAAAAAGAAAAGAGAATGTAAGAGTCTTTTTTAAGGTATGAAATAAGGCATGGAAAATCGAGCCACCAGTTTTTTGGTCGCTTTTAAAGAGGATTTTCTTATATTTCAGACAGTTACACATATCCATTATTAAACATCGGATATAAATAAAAAGTTTCTTAGACTTTTATTGAAAAATCCTTTTTATAGGTGAAATTCCGATTGAAAAATCTGGCTAAAACAATACACTTAATATTATAGAAAAAAAATAAAATTTGGAGAGGTTCTTATGGCTACTCGAATCATAAATCCTGTATTGCCCGGCTTTTATCCGGACCCTTCGATTTGTGCTGCCAATGGAAATTATTATCTTGTAAATTCATCTTTTTCATATTTTCCGGGTATTCCAATTTTTAAAAGTAAGGATTTAATCCGCTGGACTCAGATAGGAAATATTATCGATCGCCCAGATCAACTTAATTTTGACGGAGTTGGGGTTTCAAGAGGACTTTTTGCACCAACAATTCGTTTTCACAACGGAAAATTTTATTGTATCTGTACACAAGTCGATAAGCTTGGAAATTTTATTGTTACTGCAGATAAAGCTGAAGGCCCTTGGTCTAATCCAATTCCTATTCCTGGTGCCCAGGGAATTGACCCATCACTCTTTTTTGATGATGACAATTCTTGCTGGTACGTTGGAACCCGGCCTGTTCCAGAAGGACCTGCCTATGAAGGTAACTGGGAAATTTGGGTTCAAAGAATTAATCCTGATAAAGGGGAACTTTATGGGCAGGCAAAGGGAATCTGGAGGGGTGCTCTAAGAAATTGTGTTTGGCCAGAAGGTCCCCATATCTATAAGTTTTTTGACAGGTACTATTTAATACATGCAGAAGGTGGAACTGGCTCTAATCATGCAGTTATGGTTGCCCGTTGTGATAAAGTTGATGGAGAATGGGAGGGCAATCCTGCTAATCCAATTCTAACTCATCGTCATTTAGGGCATTCTGCAGGCCTTGTAAATGTAGGACATGCTGATATTGTTTGTACAAACGAAGGCAAATGGTGGATGTGCTGCCTTGCTTCCAGGCCATACGGAGAAGGGACAAAACGCTTCTGTAATATGGGACGAGAAACCTTTTTTGCCCCTGTAAAATGGGAAGATGACTGGCCAATTGTAAGCTGGGAAACTGGATTGATTGAAAATGCCTACAGTATAAGTGGACATGTAGTTCAAAGAGCTAACGAAGATGCCGATGCCGTAGATTTCCCTGTAATTGACGATTTTAATAGTCCTGAAATTGCAGATTACTGGCTTAGTCTTCGTCAAAGAGATCCTTCTTTTGTAAATTGTACCGAGGAATTAGGAAATTTAAGGCTTTATGGTGGTGAACCAGTTACAGGATTGGGAAAAACTTCTATGCTGGTTAGAAGGCAGATTGGTTTTTGTTACGAGGCATGTACAAAAATGACCTGTCATTTTGCTAATGATAATGATAGGGCTGGAATTATCTGTTTTCAGAATGAAAAGTTTAATTACCGCTTACAATTGATGAAGCGAAGCAAGATTATTATTTTACAGCTGGTAAAAATTGCTGGAGAGGAAGAAGAAATTCTTGCTGAAGAAGTTATAACAGGCGGTATTAAGGAAATTCCAATTATTGTTAGAATTGTTGCAGAACATCAAAAACTTTCCTTTGAATATGGACCTGACGAGAGAAACTTATATATGCTTTTTTCGGGTGCTGATGCTACAATCTTAAGTAGCGAAAAGGCTGGAGGCTTTGTTGGAACTACAGTGGGAATGTTTGCCGAAGCTGGTGGTGACATATCTGCAAAAGAGTTTTATGCTGATTTTGATTGGTTTAAGTTTCATGTGTTTGGGCATGAATGGGTAAATAAACAAAAATAAAAAAAGGGTAAGAATATGAAAGGAAAACTTTGTGTAAAAGGAATTGTTGCATCTGGAATGGTGCTTCAGAGAAACAAAATTAACTGTATTTATGGTACAGCCGATGTTTATGAAGATGTAATTATGACCTTCAGAGGTGTTACCTCTATCACACAGGCTGATGAACAAGGAAATTGGAAACTTGAATTTAGTCCTGGTGAAGCAGGCGGTCCTTTTGAAATGCAGGTAAAAACCGAAAAAGAAACTTTGACCTTCACAGATGTTTATGTTGGTGAAGTTTGGCTTTTATCTGGACAGTCTAATGCCCAGCTTCCAATGGAACGTATGCGTTTCTCTTATGCTAAGGAATTTGAACTTCCTAAAAACCCAAATATTCGTATGATAACAATCCCAATTGCATGGACTTTTGATGGAGAACGTGACTATGTTGAAAATCCTCAGTGGATTTGTGCTTCTCCAGAAACTCTTGGCCAAATGTCTGGAACTGGATATTTCTTTGCAAAAAGACTTGCTTTTGAACTTGGTGTGCCTGTTGGAATTATCAATGCCAGTCAGGGTGGTTCTCCTATTGCATCTTGGATGAGTAAAAAATCCTTGGAAGAAATGGGTGCCAAAGAATACCTTAGCAAGTTGGAATATTATGAGAAGGTAGAAAATATTGCAGAAAAACAGAAGGAAATGTCAGAAAGCAATATGGCTTGGAATAATGAACTGAACGCTGCTTCCAAAATGCCTGATTTTGAATCTGACCAGGGCTGGGAAACTGTAAAGATTCCTGGAATTATTGAAAACTTTGACAGTGCCGGATATGTATGGCTTAAAAAAGAAATTGAACTTACACAGGAACAGGTTGATATTTTTGAAAGTCAAAAAACCTGGCTCTGGATGGGTACAATAATTGACTCTGACAGAACTTATATAAATGGAACAGAAGTTGGATTCACTGCTTATCTTTATCCTCCAAGACGTTATGTAGTTCCTAAGGGAGTTTTAAAGGTTGGTAAAAATATAATTTCTATGCATGTTCAGAAGAACTCTAAGAATGGAAAAATCCGTTTTTACGAAGAAAAGCCTTATTGCCTCTTTACAGATAATGTTTACGTTAATCCTGTTGCATGCCGAAATCTTGAAAAACATACACAGAGCCTTTTCCCATTGGATGGAGAAGAAATTGATTTAACTGGTGAATGGAAGATGATGGTGGATGTAAAAGTTCGCGACTGTCCACCAGGAATGTTCTTTGAATGGCTTCCAACTGCCCTTTATAATGCAATGCTTGCACCTTGTTTTAAGACTGCAATTTCAGGGGCTGTTTGGTACCAGGGAGAATCTGACACTGGCCATCCTGTTGAATACAAAAATATGCTGATAAAGATGATTAATCTTTGGCGTCATAAGTTTGTTTATGGTTCAAAGGATTTGCCTTTTGTAATTGTACAGTTGCCTAACTGGAGTGATGGAGTTGGCGAAGATTCTTGTTGTGCCCCAATGGGCTGGCCTTATCTTCGTCAGGCCCAGTCTGATGCGGCAAGAGCAGCAGGAAATGCAGGTCTTGCAGTTACAATTGATGCTGGAGAATGGAATGACCTTCATCCAGAAAAGAAACAGACAGCAGGTAAACGTGCGGCACTTGAAGCACTTCGTGTTGCTTATGGTAAATCTTACATTTCTGCAGCACCTAGAGTTACAAAGGTTGTTGCAAATAAGTCTAAATGTCTGGTTCGTTTTGATTGTGGAAACTCTTCTTTAGTAGCTTACCAGGTAAATGGAAAAGCCGCCGAACTTGATCACGAAGCAAAAGATAAGAAGGTTCAAGGTTTTTCATGCCTTTTTATAAAGAAAGGAAAAATGAACACTGTTGCAGCCCAGGCTAAACTTATTTCTGATTATGATGTTGAAGTTTCTATTCCAAGAGGTCAGGGTGCACTTATAGAATTGCATTACCTCTGGGGCGATAATCCTGCACCGGTAAATCTCTATTCAAGAGACCTTTTACCAGCAGCTCCATTCAATATTAATCTTGAAGAATAAATTGGAATAAATTCTGGCAAAAAAAGACATTTTCGAGCAAAAAAAGTTCGAAAATGTCTTTTTTTTGTATATTCAATTTACATAATTTTATTATTCTTTACCGTTCCAGCAGTAAGTACAAAGCTTACAGTGATCAAGTCCTGTTGAATCGAGCATATCGTCCAAACGGTGGAAGCGTAAAGTTGTAAAGTGAAGTTCCTTTCTTATTTCTTCTACCATCTTTGCGTACTCTGGAGAATCTGGGTCGCAATACTTCTGTAAAACTTCGTCAGAAACATTATCACCTTCGAACTTTTTAATAATTCTTCGGGTAATCAAATCCATTTCAGATTTAGAACGGCTGAAGTTCAAATACTTACAACCATATACAAGTGGAGGACATGCTGGACGAATGTGAACTTCTTTTGCTCCGCTCTTATAAAGGAAGTCTGTTGTTTCTCTAAGCTGAGTTCCACGAACAATTGAGTCATCAATTAAAAGGATTTTTTTGCCCTTGATTAAAGGCTGAACTGGAATAAGCTTCATGTGGGCAATTAAGTTTCTCTGTTCCTGGCTGGTAGGCATAAAAGAACGTGGCCAGGTTGGGGTGTACTTAATGAAAGGTCTGGTAAAAGGAATTCCAGATTCATTTGCGTAACCTACGGCATGTGCAATTCCCGAGTCTGGAACACCGGCAACAGAGTCTGGATGAACGCTTCCTTTATCACGCATTGCAAGGTATTTACCGCAGTTGTAACGCATAACTTCAACGTTTACACCTTCGTAAGTTGCTGTAGGATAACCGTAGTAAATCCAAAGGAAGGTACAAATCTTCATTTCTTTGCCAGGTTTTTGTAAGATTTCAATTCCATCCGCAGTCATAAAAACTACTTCTGCAGGTCCCAGTTCGTGGTAATCTTCGTAGCCAAGGTTAGCGTAAGCATAGTTTTCAAAGGCGGCACAATAGGCACCTTCTTTATGACCAATCTGAATTGGAGTTCGGCCCAAACGGTCACGAGCACAATAGATTCCGTCCTTTGTCATAATCAACATGGACATAGAACCCTTTATTTTTTCCTGAACAAACTGAATGCCTTCAAGAATTGTTTTTTTATGATTGATAAGGGCAACAATGAGCTCTGTCTGGTTAATTTCTCCACCACTCATTTCAAGAAAGTGGGTAAATCCGCCTTCAAGAACTTCTTCTACAAGTTCATCTTTATTTGTAACAATTCCTACTGTTGTGATTGCATAATCTCCAAGGTGTGAATGCACCATAAGAGGCTGTGGTTCATAATCAGAAATACAACCAATTCCTAAGGTTCCGTGCATTTCTTCAATATCTCTTTCGAATTTAGTTCGGAATGGAGAATTCTGAATATTGTGGATTGAGCGGGAAAATTTTCCGTCGTAACTATAAACTGCAAGACCACCGCGGCGTGTACCCAAGTGGGAATGATAATCAACTCCGAAAAACAAGTCTAATGAACAATCTGATTTAGATGCTACTCCAAATATTCCGCCCATAATTTGCTCCCATAATTTTCTGGTAAATTTGTAGGGTCAGTATAGTGATTTAGACTGGTAAATTCAATTAATAATGAAAAATTTAAGGGTAACTAAAGAAAATGATTTTTCCATGCATTGATGCTTCAATGTAATTATGCATCAATCTGGAAGAGAGAACCTGCCATTGGCTGGGCTCCATTCAAAAGGTAAGGATTTTGAGCTGCCTGCTGAATCTGTTTCTGATAATTTTCAATTAAGGCATCTGCTTTATCATCTGAAATATCTGAAATTGATTCTTTTGGCTGATTTTTTATGGCAGAAAGTCTGTCTATGAGGGTGTTCAAAATTCTGATTTTACTGATTGAAACTCCCTGCTGTCCAGATTTTGCTACAACACCTGAAACATGATCAAAGTTAGAATAGAGGATTGCAGAACGACTTACAGGAACATAAAGCTTACCACTGGCTCCACTTGAAACCATGTTACTTGAGTAAGAGAAAGCATTAATGTAACCAATTGAACTAGTCATTTTACAACTCCTATTTAAAATGTCGGAAATCTGAAAAAAAATATTAGTATTTTTTTAAGAGGGCTCTATTAATCTTATCTTTCTTGATTGTAAAATTATTAAGATTGGAGAATATTTTGTAAAATGTTCTAACTACTAACTTTTTTGCAAAACTTGAAAGCAAATAAAAAAATATATAATATACTGTTATTAAAAATACTCATAAAAAAGAGAGGTTTCTTTTATGAAAAAATTGTTTATTGTTTTGGGAATGCTTTTGTGTGCAGGAGCTTTATTTTGCAGCGAGAATTCAGCCTTGTTTAATTCTGATGCAGGAGCTTATTCTAGAGTAAGTTATTATCTTGATAACAACTTTAGTTCAGTTTCATTGAAGTTTAAGAACATTAATCAAGTTGCAGCAGATCTTGATAATTTGTCTTTTGATCAGAAGGCTGATTTGTACGAAGAATATTCAAAATCTGGAGCTCTCTATTTTGGTCTTAATATGCTTTTCCCAGGTTTAGGTTCTTTCATCCAGGGAGATACCTTTGGTGGTGTTTTGTGTTTAGGAGAATACATCCTTGGAACTGGTATGGTTATTGGTGGAATTATAGGTATCGCTGAAGGTGCTGCTACTTACATTAATACTGCTATTAATAATTCGTATTCATCTTCTACTAAATATGAGTCAGATGCTACATCTATAATAGGTGGTTCTGTATGTGTTTTATTAGTAGGTGGAGTTTTGTTGATTGTTGATTTTGTAACATGTATTGTTAGACCTTTCACATTCTCTAGAAATATTAATAATGGTTTACAGAATCTTCTTAATGCTGATGATGTTCGTTTATCTTTTGTTCCTGCAATCACACCAAATCCTGATGAATTAGGAATGACAATGGGATTAACAGTAAAATTCTAATAACTTATTAAAGAAAAATACGTCGAGTCAAGGCACGCTCACGCTAAAAGTCTTGACTTCGCCGTTTTGAGGGTTTTGTAATAACCCCTCAATAAAAAGGGGAATGACTTGAATTGATTTAGTCATTCCCCTTTTTTTGTAAAGGATATTTGTCCTAAAATTTTAACTCTTTAGGCCCAAACTAGCCAAAGAACAGCAGCTGCAGCGGCTGTTGTTAGAATGGTGAATGGTGCACTTATCTTTAAGAACCCCTTGAAAGTAATAGGGTGACCATCTTTTTTGAGTATTCCCATTGCAACAATATTTGCAGAGGCTCCAAAAGGAGTAAGGTTTCCACCAAGGCAGGAACCAATCAAAAGTGCGAACATTAAAAGTTCTTTTTGAATTCCTAAGTTCACAGCAAGTGAGCCTGCTACAGGAAGCATAACGATGATGTAAGGAACATTGTCTACAAATCCAGAAATCAAAACAGAGAAGAAGATAATCAAGATAAAGCCTGCAAATTTGCTTCCGCCTGTTACGTGGGCAAGCCAAGCTGCAAAGTCATCAAGAAGGCCTGTTTCGCTGATTCCACCTACCACAACAAATATTCCAATTAGGAAGAAAATTGTTTCCCAATCAAGTTCTTTTACCAAAGTCCAAACTTCGCCGGCAGACTTTTTCTGAATGAATTTGTACCAGAGAAGGCCTACAATTCCAAGACCAAGTACAAAACAACCAGAAGAATATCCAAGTTCTGGAGTAAGGAATGAAATTACTGCCAGGCCTGCAATCATAATTAAAAGAAGCCAAAGTGGAAGGTAAGAAATAACTTGCTCCCTATCTACAGTGGCTTTTTCCTTTGCTTTGCTAAAGAAACAATAGAAGAAAATACAACCTACAAGCATACCAGCTTGAATAAAGAAGAAGATTGAGATTTTTCCCATGTGAACAAAGAAGTCATTGAAAGTGTAGTGAGCATAACTTGCAAAAATCATGCTTGGAGGGTCACCTACCAAAGTTGCAGTTCCTTCCAGGTTTGACATAACTGCTAATCCAATCATAAATGGAACAGGATTAAGTTTTAGTTTTTTTGAAAGAGCCATGGCAATTGGTGCCATAACAAGAACTGTTGCAACGTTTTCTACAAAAATAGAAATAATTCCGGTCATTGCAAGAATTAAAACAACTGCAATTCCTGTACTTGGAGAAATTGTTACCAATGCATCTGCAATTCTGGCTGGAACTTTTGAATAGATAAAGAGGGCCGCAATAATCATACTGCCCACATAAATCATAAGAATATTCCAGTTTATAAGTTCAAAAAATATATGGTGGAACAAGGCTCCTGGACCAGAAAGTGGTTCAAAAACGTTTCCGTTTAAGGCTCCAGATTGTGCAATAAATCCCAAGATAATTACAGCAAGGGCCGCAATGCTTGTCATCCATACCTTTTTGTTCTGGAAGATTATTACGAGAAGATACATTACAAGGGCGAGAGCCAATATTATAAATTTGATATTCATTTTATATCCTATGATTTGTGCCGCAAACGAGCGAAGCAAGTTTGTCGGTACGAAATTGGTTTATCAGGCACGCAGCGTCCTGATATGTTCAAGATATGCTGCACGTCTTCGTGTCAGCATGATTACACGCGGATGAGCTAAAAAATGCTTGCGCATTTTTTTTAACGCTCTCCGATTGAACACGAAGCCGCCAGCGGCTTCCTCACACATTAAATTTAAAGAAGAGTACGTCTCCATCCTGTACAACGTATTCTTTACCTTCCTGACGATATTTTCCTGCTGCTTTAATTGCGGCTTCATCACCATATTTGCGAAGGTCATCGATTGTATAAGCTTCTGCACGAATAAATCCTTTTTCAAAATCTGTATGAATTACACCAGCTGCTCGTGGAGCTTTATCGCCAGCGTGAATAGTCCATGCACGGCATTCGTCTGGACCGCCTGTAAAGAAGGTTCTAAGTCCCATAAGGTGGTAGGCTTTTCTGGCAAGAACTGCAAGACCACTTTCTTTAAGACCAACGCTTTCCATAAAGTCTTTTTTATCATTAGGATCTTCAATTTCTGCAAGGTCAGCCTCGAATTTTCCACAAATTACAACAACTTCAGATTTTTCTTCAGCAGCGTATTTCTGAACTACTTCTACATATTTGTTTGTTCCAGCTGCGATAGAGTCTTCATCTACGTTTGCTACATAAAGAGTTGGTTTCATAGTAAGAAGGAACATATCGTAAATGGCTGCTTTTTCATCATCTGTAAGGTCAGCTACGCGGGCACATTTTCCGTCCTGGAGTAATGGTTTGATTTTTGCAACGGCACTCATCCATGGAGCGTATTTTTTTTCTTCTTCCTTGCCAAGTGAACGTACGGCACGAGTAACTTTATCCTGGCGAACTTCAATTGTGTTTAAGTCGGCCTGACAGAGCTCCCAGTTGATTGTAAGAATATCGCTTTCAGGGTCGATTGGGGCTGCTTCGTTTGCATTGTCGCGAACGTGCATAATATCTGGGTTATCAAAACAGCGAACTACATGGGCAATTACAGAACATTCACGGATGTTTGCAAGGAATTTATTTCCAAGACCTTCTCCCTGTGATGCACCCTTTATCAAACCTGCAATATCAACGAATTTTACTGCAGCAGGTGTCTTCTTTTTAGGATTATGTTTGCTAGCTAAAAAGTCTAATCTTTCATCTGGTAAATCAACAATTCCAATGTTTGGATCGATTGTACAGAAAGGAAAGTTCTCTGCAGCCGCAGGTGCTGCTGTCAAAGCCGAAAAAATAGTAGATTTACCAACGTTTGGTAATCCAACTATACCACATTCAAGTGCCATTTTTATCTCCTGTGTTCTTATTTACTTACTGCAATTGCTAACTGATCGGCACAACTTGTACTCTTAGAGCCACATGTATTGCCCTTTAGTTTTGCTACAATTTCGTCTGCAGTCATTCCATCGCAGAGTTTAGAAATTGCTTTTAGGTTGCCATTACATCCACCTTCAAAGCTGATGTTTGTAATTGTTCCATCATCATTCTTTGTAAAGGTGATAGAGCGGGAGCATGTTCCCTTTGTTTTGTAAGTTATTGTCATATATATAGATAATATAATAAAAAGGGGCTGATTTAACAATAAGAATTAAAGTTCTTCAAGCTCATCCAAATCATCTAAGTCTTCAATGTTGTTTATGTCACTTTCTTTATCAGCCTGATCTAAAAGCGAATCTGCGACACGTCCCATATCATCAAAAATATAATCTGAGTATTTTGCAAATACATTACTAAAGTCAACGCTCAGGTTTTTGTATAAGTACTGCTGCTCTGCAACAATTGTTTCAAATTCATCAAGGACAATTTTTGAAATCTCAGGATCCAGCTCTCCATCCTCAGTCATTTTTGTAATAATTGATTTTGTCTTCTCTGTAGAATATTCGGCCTTGTAGCTTCGGCTGTCGTTCAGGGCACTTGTAATATCTGCAACTGTAAGAGTTCGTTGAATGGTAGTCAGCTGCTCCCCTTTAATTTGATGAGGATAGCCATTTCCGTTCAGTTTTTCGTGATGGCGGTAAACATTTTCTATAATCTGTTCTGGAGCATTTCCCTGGAGAATTCTTTTAGAATGTTTTACGTGGTGTCTCATAATTCCCATATCTTCAGGACTCAGTCTTCCTGGGAATTCCAAAATACGCTGTGGAGTTGCTATTTTTCCTATGTCATGAAGGACGGCACTGCAAAAAAGCTCCGAAAGCTGGTCTGGATTTAGTCCAATTCTGGAGCCTAAAGACAGGGCATAGCAAGAGGTGTTGATAATGTGCTTTACGGTGTATGTACTTTTAAAGTCCAGAAAATAAATTAGAATTTTTTCCAGCATTTCTGATTCTTCTTTTTCAAAGGAAATAGAGTCTATATAGGCGGAAAATTCTTTTATAAATTTATCATCTTTAATTTCATTTATAAGCTTATTGTTTTTGTTTGCAATTTTAAAAGCTCTGACATATTCGGGATCAAAAAAGCCTGGTGCAATTTCGTTAAGGTCATCTGGTAAATAATCGTCATTATGATGAAAGAGAAAAGCACTTATTCTTGCACACAGGTAGATTATGGATTTATATCTTTCCTGATAAAGAAAGTGCTTCATGTCTTCTATAAAGGGCTCCGTAAAATTTTCCAGAGCCAGAGCGTCTTCTCTAAGTGGTGTCATATACTTAAGGTAGTAGCAGGAGAAAACGTATTTACTTGAAACTGCTTTTTCCTGAGAGAAGAAATCTATATTAGAATCATGTGGATTGTAGTCAAAAAATGTATCTTGTCTAAAATAGCCGATTGTGTGATAAAGAGCCAGAAGTACTATGTTACGTATGTTAAATCTTGAATCATTTATTGTTTCTGAAAGTTTCCAAGCAAGAAAAGCTGTTCTTAGATTATGGAAGGTTATATGCCGATTTATGCTACCCAGCATTTTTAGAGATATATGAATTATTTGTCCTGGCTTTAGAATCTGTGTCAGGGAATCTAAAGCTTCCTGAATATCTTTCATTATGGTATAAGTCTGTTAAGAGTGTAGTCTTTTTGTCTCCAATTTTTATCTACTTTTACCTGTAAGTCAAGGTCTATTTTCTGTATATAAATTTGAGATAGCTTTTTAATAGCGGCCATTCGAATTTCCTTAATCTTGCTGGCCCCTTTACCAATTACAATTCCTTTCTGACTGTCTCTTTCAACACAAAGAAATGCTCTTATCCAAAGTTTTTTGCCTTCATTTCGGTGTTCTACATCTGCAACTTCTACATAAAGTGCATGAGGAATTTCGTCTTGAAGGCGGTTAATGGCTTCTCCACGGATTACTTCGCAAACTCTAAAGCTTAAATCCTGATCTGTGGCAAGTTCTTCATCATATATAGGCTGACCTTCTGGAGTTATGCTGTAAAGGGCCTTCAAAACATCATTTATTCCAATGTCTTTTTCTGCAGATATTTCAAAAATACGTTCAGCAGGAATTTGAGGCAAGTTTTCAGCAATAAATTGTCTGATTGGCAGAGGTTTTGATGCTGGTAAGTCTGTTTTGTTAATAGCAATAACAGTTTTATCCTGAAGCCCTTTGATTAAGTTAGCAGTGTGGATTTCTTCTTCGCCAGTTGTACGGGTCGAATCAATAATGTAAAGAACGCCGTCAACTCCATCAATCTGATTTTCGGTAACGTTTCTAAGTTTCAGATTTAATTTTTTATCTGAGTCATGATAACCTGGAGTGTCAATAAAAATAAGCTGTCCAAAAGAAGTGTTTACAATTCCTTTAATAGCGTTTCTGGTTGTCTGAGGGATAGGGGAAACAATACTTACATCTTCCTGACAGGCTGTATTTAAAAAAGTTGATTTTCCGGCACTTGGTCGCCCAATGATTGTTACAACTCCTGTATGAAGAACTGTGTTATTTTCATTAGATGTATTCATATTCCCATTATAACAGTAGAAAAAATTCCCCGCAACGGTGCGTAAAAAGTGATAAAGATGATGTAAGGCAGGTCCGTTTTTTTTCTAGTATTTCTGCATTGTATGTGTTAAAATATTTGAACTATGACTGATTATAAGGTTCATAATGGATCACCACTTGGTTTTGGTGCTGTAATCACTCCAATTGGTGTTAATTTTTCTATATACAGTAGGGATGCATCTGCGGTAAGTCTTGTACTGTTTGAATCTGAAAATGATGAAAAACCGTCAAATATTATTCCTCTTGACCCAGTATTAAATAGAACAGGTGATGTATGGCACATTCTTATAGAAGGAATTGGTGCTGGAACTCTTTATTTGTACAAAGTTGATGGACCTTATATTCCTCCAAAAGGTCTTCGTTTTAATAAGTATAAATATCTTTTTGATCCTTACGCAAAAGCCTTTACCTGTGGTTCCGTTTTCCGTTGTTACAATAAACAGCACGAAGTAGGTTTTGCTGCAAATGAGGGTGGCGAACTTCAGGATCTTTCAGAGTTTCCAAAATGTGTTGTTGTTGATGATTCTTTTGATTGGGAAGGGGACAGACCTCTTGAAATTCCAATTTCGGAATCTGTAATTTACGAAACCCATGTAAAAGGTTTTACTGCTTCTAAGACTTCAGAAATTGCTCCTGAAATTGCAGGTACTTATAAAGGCTTTATTCAGAAAATTGATTATTTAAAAGAACTTGGAATTACGGCAGTTGAACTTTTGCCAATGTTTGAATTTGATGAAAATGAAAACGGTAATCTAAATCCAAAAACTGGTCAGCGTCTGGTAAATTATTGGGGTTATTCTACAATTGGTTTCTTTGCTCCAAAAACTTCTTATGCAGCTGACCGTTCTCCTGGAGGACCTGTTCGCGAGTTTAAGGAACTGGTAAAGGCTCTTCATAAAGCTGGAATCGAAGTTATTCTTGATGTTGTTTACAATCATACTGCAGAAGGAAATGAACATGGTTACACCTTTGAATTCCGAGGACTTCAGAATGATGTTTATTATTCGCTTCCAGTAAATGATAAAAACTACTATATGAATTTTTCTGGTTGTGGAAACAGTATGAACTGTAATAATCCTGTTACCTACAACTTTATCCTTGATAGCCTGCGTTATTGGGTTGTAAATATGCATGTTGATGGTTTCCGTTTTGACCTGGCTTCTATTTTGACCAGATCTCCAAATGGAACCCCTATAACAGGCGATTTCCTTTCTTTAACAACAGCCATTTCTTCCGACCCTATTTTGGCAAGAACTAAAATTATTGCAGAACCTTGGGATTGTGCGGGGCTTTATCAGCTTGGATGCTTCCCTGGTGGGGTATATAATCGTTGGAGTGAATGGAACGGCCGTTTTAGAGATGACATTCGTCGTTTTAATCGTGGTGATGAAGGTGCTGTAACTGCCGCTGCAACAAGATTGGCAGGTTCTTCAGACTGTTATAATCATAATAGCCGGCTTCCAACTTCATCAATCAATTTTGTAACTGCCCACGATGGTTTTACTCTTAATGATTTAGTAAGTTATAATTACAAACATAACGAAGAAAACGGAGAAGAAAATCGTGATGGTTCTGATGACAATATCAGTTATAACCACGGTTTCGAAGGGGACTGTACAAATCCTAAAATCGAAAATGTCCGTTTAAAAACTATAAAAAACTTCTTTGTTCATTTGTTTACTGCACAAGGCGTTCCTATGATGTTGGGTGGCGATGAAATGCGTCGTACCCAGAGAGGAAATAACAATGCTTATTGTCAGGATAACGAAATTTCATGGTATGACTGGAACCTTGCAATAAAAAATAAAGGTCTTGTTCGCTTTGTTTCAATTCTTATCAATTTGAGAAAAAAACATGAAGTTTTTAGAAGGATTTCCTTTTTCAGAGATGATTATGAAAGAGGTGGTATCCCAGAAATTTCCTGGTTCGATCCAGCTGCTAAGGTTCCTGTTTGGGATAAAGCAGGTCGTTTTCTTGCCTTCCGTTTAAGCGGACTTGCTGTAGATAATGATTTCTACATTGCAACAAATATGGATATCTATGATCTGACAATTACTTTGCCAGCATCAGTCGGAAATAAAAAGTGGTACAGGGTGGCAGATACATCATTCGAAAGCCCTGAAGATATTTTGGAAAGTGGAAAGGAAGAATTGTTACAGGAACAAAGAAGATATGTTCTTGTTTCAGGAGCTTCCGTTATTTTAATGAGCAAAGCAGAATAATAAGTTGCTTGTGTTCTAAAAGAAAAATTAATATAATCTATAGATGTTGGAAACGTTTCCAGCGTTTTTTGCACTAGATTAGGAGGAACTTTTATGGAATTTAACAAGGAAGAGTTTAAGGCTAATTTGTCTGCTCGTTTACGTCGTCAGTATGGAAAAGACATTTCGCAGGCTAATAAACATGATCTTTTTGATGCAGTTTCAGCTTCGGCAATGGAAATTATTATGCCAAACTGGATGGCTACTCGTGATGAATACGAAAAGAAGTCTACCAAGCAGTTGTATTATTTATCAGCTGAATTTTTAATGGGTCGTGCTTTAGGTAACAACCTGATTAATGCAGGAATTAAAGATGCAGTAAAAGATGTTCTTAAAGAAATGAACATCGATTTTGATATGATTGAAGATGAAGAACCAGATGCAGGTCTTGGAAATGGCGGTCTTGGTCGTCTTGCTGCCTGCTTCCTGGATTCTCTTGCAACTCTTGATTATCCTGGACATGGATATGGTATTCGCTATGAATACGGTATGTTTGAACAGAAAATTGAAGATGGATACCAGGTTGAATATCCTGATAACTGGCTTAAACACCGTGATCCTTGGGAAATTAAACGTTCTGACCTTGCAGTAACAGTTAAATTTGGTGGAACAATTGCTTATGGAAAAACTCCAGACGGACAGCCTTCTTTTCACATTGAAAATGCAGAAGAAGTAACAGCAACTCCATATGATATGCCAATCATTGGTTTTGATACAAAAACTGTAAATACACTTCGTCTCTGGCAGGCATCTTCTCCAAACGGATTCGATCTTCAGCTTTTCAACAATATGGACTATAACCGTGCAGTTGAACGCCAGAATTCTGCAGAAAATATCAGCCGTGTTCTTTATCCTAATGATAACGGACCTTCTGGAAAGGCTCTCCGCCTTAAACAGCAGTACTTCTTCTCTTCTGCATCTTTGCAGGATTTAGTACGCCACTATGTTGCTGACCATGGAACAGATTTTTCTAAATTTGCAGAATTGCATGTAATTCAGTTGAACGATACTCACCCTGTAGTTGCAATTCCAGAACTTATGCGTATTTTGATGGATGAATACAATGTTGGTTGGGATGAAGCATGGGATGTTGTAACTCATACATTTGCATATACAAACCATACAATCCTGGCAGAAGCTTTGGAAAAATGGCCAATTGAAATTTTCCAGGGACTTTTACCACGTGTTTATCAGATTGTTGAAGAAATCAACCGTCGTCTTGTAATTGAACTTCGTCAGAAATTCCCTAACGATTACTACAAACATGAACACATGGCAATCATCCATAATAATATGGTTTATATGGCATGGATGGCAATTCATTCTTGTTTCAGTGTAAACGGTGTAGCTGCCCTTCATACAGAATTGCTAAAAACTGTTGAACTTAAAGACTGGTATGCTCTTTATCCTCAGAAATTCAACAATAAAACAAACGGTATTACACAGCGCCGCTGGCTTCTGGATGCAAACCCTGCTTTGGCTAAGTTCATTACTGACCGTGTTGGACATGGCTGGGAAAAAGATCTTACACAGCTTAAAGGCCTTGAAAAATTCATTGATGATGATGCTTCTATTAAAGAACTCATTAAGATTAAGATGGATAATAAACAGGCCCTCGCTGATTATCTCAAACATACTCAGAATGAATTCCTTGATCCAGAATCAATTTTTGATGTTCAGGTAAAACGTTTGCATGAATATAAACGTCAGCTTTTGAACATTTTGAACATAATGTATCTTTACAATAGAATTGTTGAAGATCCAAATTACAACCCTCCAGCACGCACATTCATTTTTGGTGCAAAGGCTGCTTCTGGTTACAGACGTGCTAAATCTATCATCAAGCTTATAAATACTGTTGCAGAAAGAATTAACAATGATCGTCGTGTTCGCGGAAAATTACGTGTTGTATTTGTAGAAAACTACCGTGTTTCTGTTGCCGAAAAGATTTTCCCTGCCGCAGATGTTTCTGAACAGATTTCTACAGCAGGTCTTGAAGCTTCTGGTACATCTAACATGAAGTTCATGGCAAACGGTGCTTTGACACTTGGAACTATGGATGGTGCAAACATTGAAATCTTTGAAGAAGCTGGAAAAGAAAACGGCTTTGTATTCGGTCTTTTGACAGAAGAAATTAAGAAGATGGAAGCAGAACATTCTTATAATCCTCAGGATTATCTTGACTGTAACCCAGGTCTTGCAAAAGTAGTTGAGCAGCTGGTGGATGGAACATACGATCCTTCTCGTCAGCTTTTCAAGGAATTGCATGATTCTCTGGTTTATGGTGTTGAAGGTCAGCGTCCTGATGTATATTACGTTCTTGCCGATTTTGATTCTTACTGTAAGGCTCGCGAAAAAATCGCAGAAGTTTATCAGGATCAGATGAAATGGGCTAAGATGGCTCTTAAGAATATTGCTAACTGTGGTAAGTTCTCTTCTGACCGAACAATTGAAGATTATGTACGTGACATCTGGCACCTTAAAAAGGTTGTATTAAAATAGAGATTGCATAAATATACAGTTTCTATTGCATAAAAATACAAAAAACGCTAATGTACTACTCGTAAGAGGTATAAATATGAAAAAATATACATTTGTAGCTGCAGTTCTTTTTTCTGCGTTAACTTTTGTAGCTTGTTCTAAATCAGAAGTTGTTATTAATTCAATTGCTGATTTGGAAATGAAAAAGATTGGTGTTCAGGCTGGTACAACTGGTGAATCATGGGTTCAGGATAATGTTCCTGGCGTAAAACTTTCATCTTTCAAAACAGGTATTGATGCTGCCTTGGACTTAAAGAATGGAACAATTGATGCAGTTGTTATTGATGAACTTCCTGCTAAGGAAATTGTTGCACGTAATCCTGATTTGAAGATTGTTCGTGATCAGGCTTTTGCAGATAATAAGGAAGAATATGCTATTGCTGTAAAGAAGGGGAATACATCTTTATTGAATAGCATTAATTCGACAATTGCAAATATGAAGTCTAATGGCGATTATGAAGCTTTAGTTGCTGCATTCATGCCAGCTGATGGTGCTATTGCAATTCCTGCAAATATTGCTCTTTCTGGTTCAAACACTGTAAAACTTGGAACAAACGCTGCTTTTCCTCCATTTGAATATGTTGAGGGAAAAGATATCGTTGGTTTTGATATTACAATGGGTCAGAAAATTGCAAAAGATTATGGAGCTAAACTTGAAGTTGTAGATATGGCTTTTGACAGTCTTATTCCAGCTCTTCAGTCTGGTACAATCGACTTTATTGCTGCTGGTATGTCAGTAACAGAAGAACGCAAAAAGAATGTTGACTTCTCTGATCCATACTTTGCATCTGAACAGGTTATCATTGTAAGAGCTAACTAAGTTTTTTACTTACCTGATAAAGACAGCCAAGGGAGGCTAAAGAAATGAGCTTTCCGGTGGCTGTCTTTTTTTGTTTAAAAGTGTATAATTAAAATTCATTTTTTTAATAAAGGAAAGAAAATTGTTTCAATCATTTTTTGACACTATGATTGCAGGTCAGCGTTATATGTTGATTTTGCAGGGACTTGGGAATACTCTTTTAATTTCAATTTGTGCCATTATTATAGGAACTGTATTGGGCTGTATTTTTGCTCTGATGAAGGTTTCCGGTAACAAGATTTTAAAGGTAATTGCTGAAGTTTACACAACTGTTTTGAGAGGAATTCCTCTTGCAACCCAACTTATGATTTTCTACTTTGTAGTTTTTGCTCCTTTGGGAATGAATCGTCTTTTTGTTGCTATTCTTGCTTATGGTTTTAACTCTGGTGCATATTGTACAGAAATTTTCCGTGCAGGTATTCAGGGCGTTTCAAAAGGACAGACAGAGGCAGGACGTTCTCTTGGTTTGAGTAGAAATCAAACTTTATTTAAGATTATTCTTCCTCAAGCAGTAAAAGCAGTTCTTCCTACCTATACAAGTGAATTTATTGTTTTGATAAAGGAAACTTCAGTAGCAAGTTTTATTGCCGTTATGGATATGACAAAGGCCGGTGATATGATTCGTAGTGCAACTTATAATGCCTGGATTCCTTTGCTTTCGTGTGCTGTTATTTATTTAATTTTGACAGTAGGCCTTACTAAACTCTTTGGTATTTTTGAAAAAAGGATGGCAAAAAGTGACAGATAATAATTTGATTGAAGTTAGAAACTTACAGATAAAGTTTGGTGATTTAGAAGTTTTAAGAGATGTTTCTCTGGATGTAAAACAGGGGGAAAAAATTGTAATCATTGGGCCTTCTGGTTCAGGAAAATCAACTTTTTTGCGTTGTTTGAATCGTTTGGAAGATCCTACTGGCGGAACAATTGTTTTTGAAGATATGGTGATGACTGATCCAAAAGTAGACCTTGATTTAGCCCGTCGAAAAATGGGTATGGTATTTCAGCACTTCAACCTTTTTCCTCATCTTACAGTTTTGGAAAATATTACCCTGGCTCCTGTTACTCTTAAATTAAAAACAAAAGAAGAAGCAGAAAAGGAAGCAATGGTTCTGCTTGAAAGAATTGGGCTTCCTGAAAAAGCAAATGCATATCCTTCAACTTTGTCTGGTGGACAGAAACAGAGAATTGCAATTGTTCGTTCTCTTGCTATGCATCCTGATGTAATGCTTTTTGATGAACCTACATCGGCATTGGATCCAGAAATGGTTGGCGAAGTTCTTGAAGTAATGAAGAATCTTGCAAAAGATGGAATGACAATGCTTGTTGTAACTCACGAAATGGGATTTGCCAGAGAAGTTGCGGACAGAGTTCTCTTTATGAATGGTGGGTATATTGAGGAAGAAGGTAGTCCAGAACAACTTTTCCAGCATCCAAAGAATGAACGCTTACAACAATTCCTAAAATCTGTTTTATAGTCAAAAATATAACAAAACTATATAGTTTTTGTTCAAAATAACCATGGTTATATTTTTTTAACTTCGGTTAAAACGGTATAAAATTGATTGACGATTTAATACTTTAAAATTATGATATAGTCATAAAGTTAAAAAAAGTTAAATGAAAGTTAATCCTTTTTTTTTACATAGAAAAGCGTTGTTGAGAGAGAGTTCTTTTATGTAAGGATACCGTTTAATCGGTGGAAGAACCGTTAGTTTGACAGGAGAGAGGTCAAGCTAACGGTTTTTTTTATGGGGCTTGATTTATTCTTTTACCTGATATTGGAGTAAGAGAATGCGAAGTTCTTCAAGTTTTGTTACATTAAAAATTTTATAAACTTCTGCAAAAGTCTTTTTTACTGTTGAAATACTTACAAAATATTTATCGCTGATTTCTTTATAAGAAAGGTTATTGTGAATATTTTCTAAAACAAAAGTAATCTGTCGTTCAGTAAGATTATAATCAGACAATTTTATAATTTGACCAGGCTTTTTATTGTAAATTGTCTGATTGTTAGAAACATTTGAAGGAAGAAAGCACGAAAGCTTAGCCTTTAGAATTGAGTAAATCCAGCTATAGAATACAAAACAAAATGCCGAGTACCCAATTGAAAGAAATGTTGTTTTCCACCCATGTGTATATGAACCTAAAAGGGCTAGAAAGTGGATAAAAAAAAGTATAGAAATAACTAATTTATTTTTATTTTTGAAAATGTCTTTTACAAAGATTAAAATAATCGAAGCCCAGAAGAAGAAAATCCCCAGCTGAGTATAATTAGTTAATAACGAAAGAATACTTTCTATATTGAGAATAACTATAAAGAAAATGTTTTTGGGTTTGAAAATAAGGAAAAAGGCCATTGCGGCACAAATTACATGTGTCCAAGGAATCAAGATTGCAGTATCCATCATTCTATGGAGTATAGAATATGGGTCGCCATCCCACAGAAATCCTGTTATAGCAGCTACAACAAGAAATATGAATCCAACAAACGATACAACTCTCTCCTTGTTGATGCTGTTCTTATCCATAGTAATAATTATAACATATAAATTATGGTCAATCCATTAGAAAGCGTATTTTTTGTTTAATTGAAGAAACTATTTTAAGGATTCAATTATTTTTGCACAGGAGTTTTCACCATCCATTGCAGATGAAACAATTCCTCCTGAATAGCCGCTTCCTTCTCCAGCTGGATAAAGTCCCTTTATGCCAATACATTCAAGACTTTCCTTATCTCTGGAAATTCTAACCGGTGTAGAAGTTCTGGTTTCTATTGCAATCATAAGAGCATCATTACAAACATAACCTTTCATATTTTTGTTAAAATCTTTAAAGGCCTGATGTAAACGGCTGCAAATGTGTTCTGGTAACCATTCATTTAAGTTAGAACTTACAAGTCCCGCAGTATAAGATGATGCAGGTAGATTGTTGGATTTTTTATTATCTAAAAAGTCTTTCAGTCTTTGTGCAGGAGCTGCCTGGCCCTTGCCATTATCTTTTGCAGATTTTTCTAAATCGCTTCTGAATAAAATTCCTGCAATTTGAGGACATCCCAATTCCTTTGCCTTTTTCTGGTATTTTTCTGGAATATCTTCAGGCCTAATTTCTACTACAATTGCGGCATTTGACCACTTGGAATTTCGGCCAGAAGCCGACATGCCGTTTACAACAATTTCGTTTGGACCTGTACTTGAAGGTACAACAAAACCACCCGGACACATACAGAAAGAATAAACACCCCTGCCTTCAACCTGAGTTGTAAGTCTGTATTCGGCTGCTCCCAGTTGATTATCCAGTTTTCCGTGATATTGAATTGCATCAATCAGACTTCTTGGATGTTCAACACGAACCCCAGCTGCAAAAGTTTTTGCTTCAAGTGCTTCTGGTGCAAGTTTTGCAATCATTTTATATATATCAGTTGCAGAATGACCAGTAGCAAGGAGGACAGCCTGAGCCTTTATCTCTTTTTCCTGGCCTGTAAGGGTGTCCAAGGTCTTTACTCCAATCACTTTTTTTGCTTTTTCATCATCTTCTAAAAGCAGGTCTGTTACCTTGCAATTAAAAATTACCTGTCCGCCAAGTTCGATTATTTTTGCTCTCATGGCATTTACAACACCTGGCAGACAATCAGTTCCTATATGAGGGTGGGCATCAGTAAGGATTTTTTCGCTAGCACCAAAGTAATTAAAGATTTTTAGGATTTTACTTATATCACCACGTTTGTTACTGCGGGTGTAAAGTTTTCCATCCGAGAAGGTTCCGGCACCGCCTTCGCCAAAGCAGTAGTTAGAATCTTCGTTTACATCATCCTTAGTAGAAATTTTGGCAATATCAATTTTTCGTTGAGATGTTTCTGCCCCTCTTTCCAAAATGATTGGCTGGACTCCATCTTCCAGCAGCTTAAGAGCACCAAAAAGACCTGCAGGACCTGAGCCAACAATGATAACGGAACGCCTTTTATCAGTTTTTTTCCACTCAGGAAGTTTATTTTCATTTTGACCAGGTTTTTCGCCAATATAAACCTTGTAACGCATGTGGAGTTTTAGCTGCCCGTGACGTGCATCAATAGATTTTTTGATAAAGACTAATGTCAGGTCGTTAGAGGGAAGTTTGTTCTTCTTTAATTCTTTTATAATGAGAGATTTATGTAAGCCCTGATTTTTTTCATCCTGAGGCTGAACTGTAATTGAAATTTCCTTAATCATTCTTTTATTTTAACGAGTTTTAAGATGATGGGGTAGAGGACTTTTTATTTTGATTAGGAGCCCTTGTCCATTATCACTTTATTGTTTTCTTTTTGTATATTATTGAGATGAAGTGCTTTTTGTGATATAACTCCAATATGAAAGTTGCAATTTTCTTTGGTTCAAAATCAGACAAAGACACTATGAAAAAGGCTGCCGATGTTCTTACAGAATTCGGTGTTGACTACAAGGCTTATATCATTTCTGCCCACAGAGCCGGGGCTTTACTCAAAAAAACAGTAGAAGAAGTAGAAAAAGATGGATGTCAGGTGATTATTGCCGGTGCCGGTCTTGCTGCTGCTCTTCCAGGTGTAATTGCAGGAATTACAACATTGCCTGTAATTGGAGTTCCTCTTGAATGCGTTAGCGAAAAATCTAACGGGTTAGGAGGAATGGATGCATTGCTCAGTATTGTTCAAATGCCTCCACAGATTCCTGTAGCAACTGTTGGAATTAATTCTGCAAAAAATGCAGCTTATCTTGCATTGCAGATTCTTGCCCTCAACGACAAAGAACTTGCACAGAAATTAAAAGATTTTAGAAAGAAGCTTGCAGATGACGCTGCTTCGTCAGGTATTGATGTAAGGTTCTAGGTTATAGGTGCTAGGTTATAGGAATGAATGGGAAAGTCGAAAGCCATAAGGATCTAACTGTATGGCAGAAATCAATGGATTTAGTAGTTCTTGTTTACAAGCTTATGGAACAGCTTCCAAAAGAAGAACGGTATTCATTGTGTGATCAAATCCGACGTTCCGCTGTTTCAATTCCCAGTAATATAGCAGAAGGAAAATCTAGAAATTCAATTAAAGAATATAAACAGTTTGTTGGTATAGCAAAAGGTTCTGCTGCTGAATTAGAAACTCAATTATTAATTTGCGAAAGAATCGGCTATTTGGATAAAGAAGAATTAAGTGAAGTTATGGGACTTTTAGATGAAGTTTCAAAGATGCTTGCAAAGTTAAACATTGCCCTAGCACCTAGAACCTAAAACCTAAAACCTAAAGCGACTGAAAGGAGCAAAAAAAAATGGCATCTTACAAAGAATCAGGTGTAGACGTAGAAGAAGGTTACCGCGCGGTAAATAAGTACAAGGAACATGCAAAACGTACTGCAATTCCAGGTCTTTTGACTGGTTTGGGTAGTTTTAACGGTATGTTCGAAGTTCCAAAGGGATATAAAAATCCTGTAATTGTAAGTGGAACTGATGGCGTTGGTACAAAACTGGACATTGCCTTCAAGATGAAGAAATACGATACAGTTGGAATTGACTGTGTTGCTATGAGTGTAAATGACATTTTGTGTTCAGGCGTACAGACATCATTCTTCCTTGATTATGTTGCTTGTGGAAAACTTGATGCTGATGTTGCCGCTGACCTGGTAAAGGGTGTTGCTGACGGTTGTGTTGATACAGGTTGTGCCCTTCTTGGTGGTGAAACTGCTGAAATGCCAGACTTCTATGATGATGGAAAATATGACCTTGCCGGTTTTGGTGTAGGCGTTGGCGAAAAGAAAGAAATGATCACTGGTGAAAATATTAAAGATGGTGATGTTTTGATTGGTCTTTCTTCAACTGGTGTTCATTCAAACGGGTTCAGCCTGGTTCGTAAGCTTGTTCAGAACTTTGATGATCCATTTATTATTGATGGAAAAGATACTGGCAAAAAAATTGGTGAAGTTCTTCTTACACCAACTCGCATTTATGTAAAGCCTGTTATGGAAGTTCTCGGAAAATATCGCAAGGCAGTTCACGGTATGGTACATGTTACTGGTGGTGGATTCTACGAAAATATTCCTCGTATGTATCCTAAAGCTAAAGATGGTAAAAAGCAGTTGATTTCTATCATCAAACGTGATTCTTGGGACATTCCTCCAGTATTTGGCGAATTGATTAAACGTGGAGCTGATTTGAACTCTATCTACAATACTTTCAATATGGGTATTGGTTTTGTTCTTGCTGTTTCTGCAAAAGAAGCTGATGCAGTTCTTGAAATGTTCAATGAAAATGCTCATAAATATCACAAAGATTACTGTCCAGATATGAAAGCTTATAAGATTGGTCGTGTTGAATACGCTAAGGGCGAAGTAAAAGGACAGAAAGATGCTGTTCTTTTTGAAGACTAATTTAGGTGATAGGTTCTAGGTTTTAGGTGCTAGGTTTTAGGGGTTAGTAGTTATGATTAAAGTAGCAGTTTTGGTAAGTGGGGGGGGGACAAATCTTCAGGCTCTGATTGATTATCAGCAGAAAGAAGGTGATAAGTGTCCTTATGAAATTGTTTGTGTAATTTCTGATACCAAAAAAGCCTATGCCCTGGAACGTGCTTCTAAGGCCGGAATTCCTAGCATCATCTGTTCACCATTTGCCGTTATGGGAGCCGACGTAGCAAAGGCTGCATCTCGCGATGAAAAGCGACTTGCAGTTTCTGATGCAGTTCTTGAAAAATGCCGTGAATATGGTGTTCAGGTAATTGTTCAGGCTGGCTGGCTTACTGTTTTAAGCGGAAATATTCTTGAAGTTTATAAAGATAAAATCATAAATCTTCATCCGGCTCTTTTACCAAAATTTGGTGGAGTCGGAATGTGGGGCCATCATGTTCATGAAGCAGTGCTTGCTGCAGGCGAAAAAGAAAGTGGTTGTACAATCCATCTTGTAAGTAGTGAATGTGATGGTGGAAAAATCCTGATTCAGAAAAAAGTACCTGTTATGCCAGATGATACTCCTGACACTTTGTATGAACGAATTGCACCTCAGGAACATCAGGCAATTGTAGAAGGACTTTTGCTTCTCTGTAAATAATCTAAAAATATGGCTACTTTAATCAACACCACTCTTTGTTATATCCAGAAAGACTCTTCGTATCTTATGCTTCACCGTGTAAAAAAAGAGAAGGATTATAACAAGGATAAGTGGATTGGAATTGGTGGCAAATTTGAAAATACAGAAAGTCCGGAAGACTGTGTAAAAAGGGAAGTTCTGGAAGAAACAGGCCTTACTTTGCTGGATCAGGGACTTGAATACAGGGGAATAGTTACTTTTGTTTGTAATGATGAATCTTCCCCTGATGGTTTTTACACCGAATTTATGCATGTATTCTGGTGCGATAAGTTTTCTGGAAAGCTTTTTACATCTGACCAGTGTGATGAAGGTGAACTTGAGTGGGTTCCAATTGCTCAGCTGAATGATTTACCCCACTGGAAAGGTGATGAAATTTTTATAGATCTTGTTAATAAAAAAGAGCCATTCTTTTCGCTAAAATTAGTTTACAAGGATGGCCTTCTTCTTAAATCAATTCTAAATGGTAAAGAAATAGACTGGAAATAAAAGTTGTTACAAAATTTTTCAGTTTTACAGGCTGAAGCTTAGGGGTAAAAGTTCTTCCAATGTGTAAACTTTATACTCCTTTGGACTTTTAGCAAGAATAATCCTGAAATCTTTTTTACAAAATTCTGACATAACCTGACGACAAACTCCGCATGGTGGACAAAAATCCTCAATTGTAGGCTTTCCATCTTTATCTTCTGGTCCACCAACGATGGCAATTGCTTCAAAATCTTTTACGCCTTCACTTACAGCCTTAAAAATTGCAGTTCTTTCTGCACAGTTGCTTGGTCCATAAGCGGCATTTTCAATATTACAGCCTGTAAAAATCTGTCCGTCTTTTGCAAGAAGGGCTGCTCCAACATGGAAATGGGAATAAGGGCAGTATGAACGTTCCTGCATCTTTATTGCTTTTTCAATTAATTCTTCATTACTAGTCATATTTTTATTATAACACAATAAATTGATGATGAGGGATTTATTCCTGTCTTTTTGGAAGGGCTTGCTGTTTTAAATATACAGGGGCTTTATAGTCTATGTACCAACCACCGTTGTAAAAACCATTATCGTTTGCAGTTGGTACTAAAAAAATTACTTTTATTGGATTTTCGGTATTGTATTCAAAAACATTCGACTCCCACTGAAAGGGTTTTGTGTCTGATATTGGATAGATCCAGTTGTTTTGTTTATCGATTGGAGTATAAAAAGATATTTTGTATTTTCCTTTTTTGAGTTTTAAATGCATTGCACAGCCACCACTTAGCCAGTATGTCTTTTTGTACTTAAAAATCACATCTGGATTTGAATTTGTCCATTCATAAGTAGCGTTTATTTTTGAGGTGTCGTAGGTTATATCTTTTCCATCTTCATCTTCTATACGCAAAAAACAACGGATTTCATTTATAATTTCTGAGTTTTGTGGCCGGTATATGATGAGTTGGGTTTTGTCGTGACCTGCAGGCATATCTTTGGTGGCATCCAAAAAGTCGTAGTAGGAACCGGCAAGGGCTTGTGCTTGTAAAAGGGCCGGAAAGAGATGGAGAAAAAGGCTTATTAGTATTACAAATCTTTTTTTCATACAAGATCTGCAATTATTTTATTGAGTTTAGATTATAAAATCTACTAAATAAGTTTGGGTAATTAATACAAAAGGTAGGGCAAAAAGATGACTGTCGAAGCGGTCTAAAACACCTCCGTGGCCAGGAAAAATTGATCCGTAATCCTTTATCCCACAAACTCTTTTTATTACAGACATAGAAAGGTCTCCCATTTGGCTTAAGATGGAAGCTGCAATTGTTGTAATTACCAATGGCTGGTAAAGAATTGTGATTTGTGTGTATCTTTGAACAAGTTTTGCGGCAAGGATTACCAGAAGAAGACAGGTTACAGTTCCGCCAATTGAGCCTTCCCAGGTTTTATGAGGACTGATGGTGGGTGCCATTTTGTGTTTGCCTAAAAGTTTTCCCCATACAAAGGCAAAAGTATCTGTAAAAACGCTTATTGAAATTGCATATGCCAGATAGTAAAAACCATTTTTTACAAGGCGGAGTTCTTTTAGCGATTGGAAGAAGAATAAAATTACACAAAGGAACATAATTGCCTGTATTTTTGAGTAAAGTTCCATTTTCTTGTGGGTAATCATCATTGCAAAAAAGAATAAAACTACTATAGGGTATATAATTGCCAAAAAAAATGTGTAATGGGGGATTTTAAAAAAACAAAATATAAGGGAAAAAACTTCGGAAATAATGATAAGAGGAATATCTTTCTGAAAGTTCATTGCATGATAAATTTCATACACAGAAAAACCGCACAAAAAAATTGTAAGTCCTGTTAAAACGCCTGAGTGGTTTGAAAAAGCCAGTATCAGACAAGTAAAAATCAGTAGTAAAATGACTGTTGTAATTCTTTGTGCGAGTTCATTGTGTTTCATTTATTTGGATTGCTCCTCATCACTTGTGTTTGTTGTCTTTTTTTCCTTGTGTTTAAAGAAGTAGAACTTTCTTTCATCTCCGCTTGCCAGGTGTTTAATATTTTCCTTGTGGCGGAAAGTTGTAAAGGCTGCACAAAGGGCAAAAAGAATACTTGGGAATATTGTTACTCCTAAAAATGGCAGAACTATTGCACCTGCAATCATAGAAATGATTGTTGAAAGTGACATGTAATGAGTAATTAAAAGCAAAACTGATAAGAGTATAAAGGCAAAAAGACCGGCCTTCCAATTGATAAGGAAGAGGGTTGTTACACAAACCAAAAAGGCCTTTCCACCCTTAAATTTATACCAGCAAGGATAAGCATGTCCTATCATTGCAAAAAGACCTGTCCAGGCAATACCTAGAAGTCTTTGATTTTCTCCCACAAAAATAGTAAAAAGCCAACCAAAGATTAATTCAAGAACAATTGCCTTGCTTATATCAAGAAGCATAACTAACCAGGCCCATTTTAGTCCATAACAACGTTTAAAGTTTGTAAAGCCAGGGTTCCCGCTTCCATTTGGATTTTTACGAATATCCTCATGGTAAATCAAAGAGGAAAGTATAATTGCAGGATTTAATCCCGAAATCAAATATGCAGATAAAGCTGCAATAATAAAAATAGCAATATTCATTCTAACTCCACTTAAAAGTTAATAAGGATTTTGCAATTATTCAACAATAAAGATATAGCTGTAAATATCCTGGCCACCTTCAACTTCGTATACTTCAATTCCTGGATGTTTAAGCATAAGATAATTGCGAACTTCTTCTTCTTCGTAGCTGGTTGAGTCTATACCACGAATTAAAATACAAACCTCGTGATCTGTAAAATCAATTCCTTCTACAGTCTGAAAGGCTGTTTTTTTGCGGTCAGAAGAGGCAACCAAAATCTTTTTGTCTAAGAATCCTATATAGTCACCGGCATGAAGTTGTTTGCCATCCATTTCTGCATCACGTACACAGTGAGATACCATGTATGTGTCGACTCCTTCAATTCCCATGTTTATATCATCAAGAATTTGTTGGGTGTCGTTGGATGTTGTATCAAGCATTGTAAGGCCTGCGTATCCCTGTCCAATTGTTTTAGTTTCAATAACTTCGATTTTGGAATCCTGGAAAAGTTTTGCAGCCTGTTTTGCGGCAAGAATTACATTTCCATTGTTAGGGAAAACAAAAATTGTTTCTGCATTAGCTTCTTTAAATGCTTTTATAAAGTCTTCTGCAGAAGGATTCATGCTCTGTCCACCATTTATAACAACATCTGCTCCATGATCGCGGAACATCTGTTGAATTCCAGGACCAGAGGCAACTGCAACAACTCCATATTTTTTTGCGTCTTTTTTGTTGTCTTTTTTAGGTTTAGCAAATTCATCTTCATCAAGGTTATTGTGCTGTAAAGACATATTTTCAACTTTGACTGTAAGGAATTCGCCATACTGCTGACAAAAATCAAACACTTTGCCTGGAGTTTTTGTATGTACATGAATTTTGATGATGGAACCGGTTTTGAAAGCTACAATTGAGTCACCAATAGTGCCAAGGTATTCTTTTATTGTTTCTACCGAGAAGTTTTCTACATCACACTTAGCGTTTTGTAAGCGGAGTAAAAGCTCTGTACAGTAACCAAATTCAAGAATGCTGTCTGAAGTAAATTTGTTAAGGTCAATTCCTTTTGTCTGGCTTCCAAAACTTCCACCGTGTTGTGATTTAGTAAGGTCTTCTTTGTTAGCGGTAGAAATTGTTTCACCCTTAAGGAACTGCTTCATACCTTCCATGATGTAGATTAAGCCAGCTCCACCAGAGTCAACAACGCCTGCTTTTTTCAAAACTGGAAGAAGGTTTGGTGTTCTTTCAAGCGAAAGTTTTGCTTCTGCGATAAAATTTTCAATAAAATCAAGAATGGAATCTGCCTTAATGCTACAGGCATATTCTGTAGCATCTTTTACAACTGTAAGAATTGTTCCTTCAACAGGAGTCATAACTGCTTCGTAGGCATGTTTTACACCTTCGCGACAGGCTATTCCAAATTGAGCAACATCTGCTGTGGTTAAGTCTGCAAAACCTGCAGAAATACCGTCAAAGAATTGAGAAAGAATTACACCTGAATTTCCACGGGCACCGAGCAGCATACCGCTTGCAATTACTTGAGCCGCCTTAGAAATATTTGCTTCCTGGATGATTGCGTTTTTTCCACCATTCATTGTTAAAAGCATGTTACTTCCGGTATCCCCGTCAGGAATTGGGAATACGTTAAGGTTGTTTACTTCTTCTTCATGAATACTTAAGTTTGCGGCACCTGCAGTGATTAACTGTGAATATAATTCTCCGTCAATTGTGTTTACTGGCATGTAAATCTCCCTATAAATAATTAATCAATGGCAAATGTAACTTCGTCACCAAATCCGTTGATTACGAATGCATCTGGTCCAATAGAAGCTCCAATGATTGGTCCAATGTAACCAACAAAAATTTCTTTACAAGGGATTTCTTTTTTTACTAAATCAACAAAGGTTTTTACTTCTTCTTCTGAACAGTCTGCATGTCCAATATAAATTGTCTGTTCTTCTGGTTTGATAATAGATTCTTTAAGAAGATTTACAATTTCTTTTAATGAATTCTGGCGGCCTTTAGCCTTTTTGAATGCAGCCTGATTTCCGTTTTTATCTGCAATAATAATTGGTTTTACACCCATAAGATTTCCAAAGAAAGCTGCTGGTCCCTTTACACGACCTGCTCTTTTAAGATAATCAAGAGTGTGAACAGTTGCATATTCATGAACTGTTTTTCTGATAGAGATGATGTAGTCATTTACTTCCTGTGCAGACTTTTCTCCAGAAGCAGCATATTTAGCGGCTTCAATTGCAAGCATTCCTTCTCCAAGGCAAGCATTCAAAGAGTCGATACAGAAAATTTTTGCTTCTGGATTCTTGGCCATTATCTGTTTTGCAATAACTGCACCTGTATTTACAGAACCAGACTGTTTTAATGAACATCCGATATAAACAATGTCAAAACCTTCATCAACATATTTATTAAAAATTGTGGTAAATTCTTCAACAGGAACCTGAGTTGTAAGAATGCGTTTTCCGTCACGCATAAGATTGTACATTTTATGAACATCTTCTGGAGTCCAGTCCAAATTAGCTGGTGAAGTAACTCCTTCGTAAACTGTGTTCATTTTTGCATAATCAATATCATATTTTTCCATTAAATCTTTGTTCAAGTCAGAACAAGAGTCTGTTAAGATTTTTACCTTTCTCATTTAGAGACCTCCATCTATATTTTTTAAATTATAATTAGTCAATATAAACTGAATCTAAACAAGGAGAATAATTTTTTTTATAAGTTGAAGAGAAGGAATTTACATTGGGAGTATGACTGTAAAAGTCGTTTTTCCCTGGCCTGAATTTACATTTACACTTCCATGATGCAGTTTTGCAACTTTTCTAACAACTGCAAGTCCAATTCCATAGCCTTCGGAAGAGTGAGATTCATCAGACTGGTAAAATTTATTAAAGATTTGAGACTGAACTTCTTCTGTAATTTCAACGCCTGTATTTGTAAGAGAAATAATGAGTCTTTTATCCTTTTTTTCTATATTTATGATAATGGATTCGCCCTCGGGTGAAAATTTAATTGCATTGTCCAAAAGATTAATCCAGACATGTTTTAAAAGTTCTTCGCTGGCCCAAATGTAATATTCTTCAAAATCTGGTTCAATGTTTAAGTTCTTTTTAGTCCATTTTGTTTCGAGTAAAAGAATACAGTTTCTAATCTGCTCTGAAATATTGAATTTTTTAATGTTGCTTAGCATTTCCAGGTTTTCAATCTTCATCATATTCATAATGCCAACTGCCAGGTTTGAAAGGCGAACAGATTCTTCTTCGATTATAGTCAGGTATTCATTTTGTTGTTCTTCATTAAGTCTGCCTTTTTTTAATAGCTTTGCAAAACCCGCTATAGAAACGATTGGAGTTTTAAATTCATGCGAAAAATTGTTGATAAAGTCGTTGCTTAAAGTATCTGTGTGTTCCAGTTTTGAGGCCATTCTGTTGAAGCTGGAAGTAAAATCTTCGATTGAAGAAATATTTTTTAATGGCCCGAATAAGTGCAGTCTGGTTTTATAATTTCCAAGTCCAAGTTGATTCATACAGTACATAACATGGTTTATTGGAATGTTAATCAGCTTACTTACTCCAAACGAAAGTATATAACTTAAAAAGAAAATGATAAGGATTGTAAGGGGAATGAGTGTTTTTGTATTCAGTTTAGAACTATTGTACATGTCAAGAATGTTGATTTTGAACAGGCCCTTCATCATAAAGTATAGAATAACTAAAAAAAGGATAGAGGTAGCGGCCATAATCCCTGCCAGCAGAAAGGTTAAAGCCCATCTTTCTTTTTTATCAATTCTTTTTCCTTTAATTTTGGCCATTCTTTTTTACCGCCTTATAACCAAGTCCTCTTACAGCTTCAATTTCAAAGGCATCCCAGCCTTCAAAACGTTTTCTAAGCCTGTTTATGTGAACTGTAAGTGTTTCCCAACCAGTTTCTGAATCAATGCCCCAAATTTCTTCCATCAATTGAATGCGGGTAAAGATTTTTCCAGGATACGAAAGCAGTTTATATAGGAGAAGAAACTCTTTTTGTGGAAGCTGTTGAATTTCATCATCTTTTTTTACTGTCATGGAATCGTAATCAATTACAATATTATCAAAAGTAATCTGATGTTCGCTGGCAATTTTAGCACGACGCAGAAGGGCTTTTATTCGAAGGAGCATTTCTTCTTCATCTATAGGCTTTGTGATGTAGTCATCTGTGCCCATTTTAAAGCCCTTATGTCGGTCATCTGGTTCCTGTTTTGCCGAAACCATGAGGATTGGAAGGTTGTTGTTCTGGTCGCGTAAAAGTTTTGTAAATTCATAACCGTCCATTTTTGGCATCATGATATCGACTACGGCCAGGTCAATGTGTTCTTTTTCAAAAACTTTAAGGGCTTCTATTCCATTTTCGGCAGTAGTTACAGTGTAATTTTCTGCCTCTAAAAGGGCCTGAATAAAGCGGCGAATATTTTTATCATCATCGACAACTAAGATATGGAACATTTAAACCGTCATTATCTGCTGGATTTCAGCGTGTTCTGTTTGAGATTTACTGTCGTTTGCAGAAGTTCTGAATGGAGCAAGAGGAAGTCCATTTTTTCCAAAAATTCTAACAGGGCCGTAGTTGTACCATGCATAGCGGGCAAAAACAGGTTCTTCCACTTTATCACTATGTAGGATGATGGTGTTGAGCTTTGAATCTGAGCCGCCAAATGCAAATTCTGCAGGATAGTAAATTCCGTCGCGACCTGCAACTTCAAAGCCTGTAAAATCTTCTGGAACCTGGTTTCCTTGAATTTTTTCTAGTTTTTTGTAGTTTTCAAGTTCTTCATCATCTTCTTTAATTTCAAAACCACTTGCGGCATTTGTAAATACAAGAGTAATTGTTCCTTTTGAGTTTTTGTCAGCGGGTTTTGTAATGGAAGCACTGTACATTGGAGAATTTGCTTCTGCACTTGGTAAAAGCTGATATACATTTGCCAAGGCTGTTTTTTCCATTCTCAGGGCTAAAACTTTTTTTGCCTTAGGATGTATGTCATTGTACTGACCAAGATCAAGGGCACAAGTCATAAAGGCATTTTTTACAGTGTTATGAACTTTTGCCTGAGCTTCGCGGATTAATGGCCAGTTTTTAAAATCTTTGTCCTGTTCGTAGCGGTGTTCTGGGAGCTGTACAAAAATAAACGGTAGTTTTTCATCCTGAAAGTCGGTACGCCAGTTATCAATCATTGTAGAAAAAAGTTTTGCATACATTCCAGGCTTGTGGTCGTCACTTTCACCCTGATACCAGATTACCCCTTTGGTGGTGTATGGCATGATTCTTGAAAGCATACAATCGTAAAGTCCGGTTGGACGGTATGGGTTTTTACATGATTTAGGACCAGGCCATTTACAAACGCCAATTCTTTCCTGAACCTGAGCCCAGGTAATTCCAGGAACGGTCGCATAAAGTTCGTTACATTTAATCTGCCAGGCATCATTTTCAACAACGTAATCATCATATTCCTTACACTGCTGTTCGATTGATTTACCCTTTGTAGCTTCTTCCTGTTCGGTCAAATAAGTTCGTAAATCATCATCTTTTTCAAGAAATTCTTTTCGCATCCATGCTGATGCAGAAGTGCCGCCCCAGTTACAACCGATAATTCCTACTGTACAGTCCAGATCTTCTGCCAGTTTTTTTCCAAAGAAATAACCAACTGCTGACCAGGCCTTCTTCCATTCGCTGTCCCAAGTTTGCCAGGCTGTAGTTTTTTCTGCTTCGTAAAAATGTTCATCTTTCCAGGCAATTTTGTTGGTGTAGTAAAAGCGGATATTTGGATTATCTTTTAATTTGAGTTCATCAGGTCCTTCTGTACAGTTTTGAAGTTCAAACTCCATGTTGCTCTGACCGCCTGCAATCCAAACTTCACCAATTGCAATGTCTGAAAATTCTATGGAAGAGTTTTGAGTGGAATCCTGACAAAGAATTTGAAGGCTACAGTTTGTTCTTGCAACCTGAGGATCAAGTTTTAAATCCCAGCGGCCATTTACAATAAAACCTGTATTTTGAGAAAGCAATTCATTTTCGGAACTAAAAAGTCTTGCTTCAATTTTTAGACCATCATCACCGTAACCAAAAATTGAAATAAATTTATTACGCTGCAAAACCATGTGATCAGAAAAAATTGCAGCTACAGAAAAATTTGCCATAAAACCTCACATAAAAACTCCGCCTTGGCGGTATTGCTTGGAAGTAATAATTCCATTTATTTCATACTATCATTTAGAAAGTTTTTAGACAATTTTAATATTGAACCTTAGAAATAAATCGAATTTTCTTGCCTATCAGACTATTTTTTTTATATCTTTAAAGATAATCAAATTATAAAGAACGACGTACTGTAAAACAGACGTCTTAAGGAGTTAATAGAAAATGGCAAAACAGTTATTGTTTAGTGAAGACGCTCGTAAAAAGCTTTTAAGCGGTGTAGAACAGATTTCTAAAGCCGTTATGACAACTTTGGGACCATGTGGTCGTATGGTTATGCTGGATAAAAAATACGGTGCACCAACAATTACAAAAGACGGTGTTTCTGTTGCTAAAGAAGTAGAACTTGCAGATCCTTATGAAAATATGGGAGCTCAGTTTGTTCGCGAAGTTGCTTCAAAAACAAATGATGATGCCGGTGATGGTACAACAACAGCTACAGTTCTTTCTTACGCTTTAGTTCGTGAAGGAGTAAAAGCAGTTGCAGCTGGTATGCGTCCAATTGAAATTAAACGTGGTATGGATAAGGCTGTAAAACTTGCTGTTGAAGAAATTAAAAAGAATGCTAAGCCAGTAAAAGGTTCTGCTGATATCACAAATATTGCTACAATTTCTGCTAACAATGATCCAGAAATTGGTAAAATGCTTGCTGATGCAATCGAAAAGGTTGGAAAAGACGGCGTTATTACTGTAGAAGAATCAAAGAATATGGAAATGAAGGTTGATACTGTAGAAGGTATGCAGTTTGACCGCGGATATATTTCTTCTTACTTTGTAACAGACCGTGAAAGAATGGAAGCTGATTTTGATGATGCTTACGTTTTGATTTACGACAAGAAGATTTCTGCAATGAAAGATCTTCTCCCAATCTTGGAAAAAGTTGCAAACGCTGGTAAGGCTTTGGTAATTATTTGTGAAGATGTTGATGGTGAAGCTCTTACAACTTTGGTTTTGAACACCATTCGTGGAACAATCAAAGTTTGTGCTGTTAAGGCTCCTGGTTTTGGTGATCGTCGTAAGGATATGCTTCAGGATATCGCTATTTTGACTGGTGCAACAGTTGTTTCTGAAGAAGTTGGTTTGAAACTTGAATCTTGTGATATCGATGTTCTTGGTCAGGCTAAATCAATTAAGATTGACAAAGATAACACTACAATCGTTGGTGGTGCTGGTTCTGCTAAGGCTATCAAAGAACGTGTTGAAGAAATTAAGAATGCAATTGAAAAATCTACATCATCTTATGATAAAGAACAGTTGCAGAAACGTCTTGCAAAACTTGCAGGTGGAGTTGCTGTAATTAGTGTTGGTGCTAACACTGAAACTGAAATGAAAGAAATGAAGTTCCGTGTTGAAGATACAATTGCTGCTACACGTGCCGCTTTGGAAGAAGGTGTTGTTTCTGGTGGTGGAATGGCCCTCATCGATGCTGCAAAAGCTTTGGCAACTATTCCAGAAGATCTTACAGAAGACGAAAAAGTTGGATTTAAGATTGTTCGCCGTGCTTTGGAAGAACCTATCCGCCAGATTGCAGAAAATGCAGGTTTGGATGGTGCAGTTATTGCAGAACGTGCAAAGAACGAAAAGAAGGGTATTGGTTTCAACGCTCGTACAAACGAATGGGTAAATATGCTTGAAGCAGGAATTATTGACCCAGCTAAGGTTACATGTTCAGCTTTGAAGAATGCATCATCAGTTGCCGGAACACTTTTGACAACAGAATGTGCAATTACTGATATTCCAGAACCAAAAGCTCCAGCCGCTCCTGCTCCAGATATGGGAGGCATGTACTAATAGGCGAGTTTGCGGAAGCAAACTCGGTAAGCACGCGTAAGCGTGCGACACATGGGTGGTATGTACTAATAGTTTGAATTAGTATAAAAAAAGTCCAAAATCAGAAATGATTTTGGACTTTTTTTTGCCTGCTCGCTTTTTAATTAGAAACTATGTGTCCAGCTCAAAGCAATTCTGTTAAAGAACCATTCGCGGCCTGCGTAGGTAAGGGCTGTTTCTTCTGTAGAAGCAGTATGAGCTTGTGTAAAACTGCGGCGGCTTGAAAAACCTGCAAGAATTGTGAGTACGTCATGCTCTCCAAAAGTGAGCTGTGCCATTGGACTTATGCTTACAGTTTTGAATGAACCTTTGTAGTAAGGATTTGTATAAACCTGATCCTGATATGGACCTTCAATTTCTGTAAGAACTCCAACGCGGCTAACAACTAAAGGCATTGCATAAGCTAAAACAAGGTTCTGATATTCTTTGTAACCGTTCACCTTGTTGCCAGAACACTGCCACATCCATACAGAACCGTCTGCTGCAGAAGTAAGTCTTTCGTAGTAAACCTGATATGTGTACATAATCTGTATGTGAGTCCAGTCGCCGGCAAAAATAGCACCTGTATCAAACTGGAAAGTTCCCTGAGCAAACCATTTAAGGAACCAATCCTGGAAAGCTCTGTAATCTGTATAAGTGCCTGCTGTTACGCCGTTAAATCCTGCCATACCCTGAAGGCCTGCTAAATTCCAACCAGTACCAGCCTGAGCTCCAGCTGCAAAAACTAAAAATGGAAGTGGAGTAAAACTTGCTTCAATACATGGTTTTACAGTAACAGGTGTAAGTTCAAAAGTACCCTTTACAGCAAGATTTGCAGAAGATAAAAGCCAGTGTTCTCCAAGTGGTGTTGGAATTGTGTAAGTTGCATTTCCTAAAATACGACCTTCTATTCCTGAGTATGGACCAACAATTGGTGAAAAATGACTTGCTCCTGGAATAAAACTAGATTTTGGGTAGTAACCTAAGTCTACACCAACAGAAAATGCCCAAGGAGAGTTTTCTTGTTCTACCTCTTCAGCAAATACTGGGGTAAAAATCAAAAGAGAAATTGATAAAGCTAGAAATAATTTCTTTAAGTTCATAAAAATTCCTTATTAAAAATTTGGTATTCATGTATAAATTGATAGTGTTACTATCAAAAGCCTTGAGTAAGTATATTATAATTTTTAAATATAGCAAGTAAAATTTATAATATTATTTCTTTATAGTTCTGATAGAACCCATACGCATTCGTTTTTCGCGGGTATCTTCCAATAGGGCTTTTAGGGCATCAGAATCTTCATTCAAAATATCTTGCTTAAACTCTTCCATTTTTTTTTGGAAATTTTCAATGTGTTCTGCAAGTTTTTCTTTATTACTGATAAAGAGTTCGGTCCATAAAGGTGCGTTTATCATGGCAATTCTTGTCAGGTCTTCAAAAGAACCTCCACCAAATGCCGTAATTTCAGGATCCTGAGCACTTTCTACCAGAGCACTTGCAATTACGTGGCAAAGCTGAGAGGTAAATCCGATTTTATAGTCATGGGTATCACAATCAGTTTCGGTAATTCTTGTAAATCCAATTGCAGTTACAAAATCTCGCATTAAATCCAGATTTTCAGGCTTATTAAAAGACTGAGGACAAAGAATATAGTTATGATTGATAAAGAATTTTGCATCAGAGTTGGCGTAGCCTTCTTTTTCACCACCAGCCATTGGATGCCCGATAATAAAATCTGTGTCAGGTCGCAGAATGCCAGGAAGAGATTTTTCAAAAATGCCTTTGACACCAGAAATATCAGTTACAATTGCACCGCTTTTAAATTCATCTTTATGGTCTAAAAGAAAATCCAAAGTTGCATGTGGATAAAGACAAACGTAAATAATATCACAATGAGGAATCATCTCGCTGACTTTATCACTAGTATAAGCATAATCAACAACGCCTTCTGAAGTTGCCATTGAAAGGCTGGCTGTGCTACGGTTACAGGCATAAATCTTACCTGTGGACTCAATCTGACTTAATATATGCTGGCGGATGGCCTTTGCAATTGACCCACCCATAATTCCAAGTCCAATAATTCCGTAATTTAAATCTTTTAAGTTTTTCATGCCATATCTCCTTTGGATTAACTAAAGGAAATATAACATATTACATAGAGATTTTCACCCCAATTGAAATAATTGTAGCCTGTAATCCTTCGCCGGTAACTAGAGGAATAATTGGCAGGTAAACATTTGCAACAGGCCCGACTTTAATATTTCCAGTTGCCTTAAAAAGCAATGAAATTCCAGAGCTTAGATAAAAAAAACGTCCGTTAGACCAAAAGTAGTTGTTTATGTTTTCTACATCCGAAGCTGCTGAGCCAGAAAAACCCGAATCAGTAGAATTTACATTATTGGCTAGAAAAACAAAACGAGCTAAAATTGCGGCTCCTGGCATAAGCTGGAGACGGAAGTTATCTATATAAAAAGAAAGAACTGCTGGAATATTTATAAGAAAATTTAAAGTTGTTGTTGTTCGGTTTTCTATTTCTGCTGGCAGGGCTTTTCCATTGTACCAGAGGTGGTTTGTCATAAAAAAGCTGATAGAAGGCTGGGCTGCTAAAAATGTATAGTTTGGCCAAAGTGCACCTAAGCTTATTGGATAGATGATGGGAGATGGAGCACTTACAAGTTTGCTTTCGGTATTAATGGAAACTCCAGGTTCAAATTGCATTACAAAATCCAAGGCATTTGTAAATTCAGAAAGAGACTTTGGAGGTTTAAAAAGGTTTCCCAAAAAGGAAATTTTATCTGTATTTTGAGATTCTTGTTCTACAGAAGTTTCCTGGGCAAAAAGAGTAAATGAGAAAATACAAATTGTTACAATAAAAAATAACTTTTTCATTTTTCTCCTATATTCTCCTAAAGTAATTTACTGTAAAGACTTTTGTCTAAGTTTACCTGCAGAAAACCAGAACGTCCAGTTTTGTAGAATTTACTTTCTTCCCAGGCTGCATATAAACTGGTTCCAGAAATGACAAAATCGGAATACACAAAGTTTACAGGAAGTTTTGGAAGCCTTATTGCAACCGCCTTGCCGCCCCTCAAAATATGTTTGCCAGGAAGAGCCCCTTCAAGATAAAGGGTTCCGTCTTCAAACAAGGCTGCAGACCAGCTTGGAGATAAAATTGCCTTTGCCTGTAATTCTTTTTCCTTTGAATCAGCAATCTGGTTTTGGTAAATGCGTGATGAAGAACCTCCTGCAGATTTCACTTCAATGTTAAAAGGTAAATCCTGAGAAAATCCAGATAAAAGGGACTTAATTCTTTGAGGTGCCTCTTTATATGGCAAAAGAGCTTTTTTAGCCCTGAAATCATCCACAGAAATTTCTTCAATTACAAGGCTTTCCTTAGAACTTGCAGGAGAAAGTGAAAGAAGAGGACTTGTAGTTTTGAATTTAAGATAGGAGAAGGAATTTTTTGTATCGGTTATGGATTTTACGCTACAGTAAAAATTCAGACCGTCCCAGTTAAAATCTGTGATTTCGGAATTTGGGGCCTGAGTCAAATTGTTACAATTAATTACCGGATATGAAATTTTTGCTATATCATCAAATTGAACCAGGAATAAATGGTTTTCTGCCTGGTTTTTGTAGTTTGGATCAGTAATTGTGTCATTAAAAAAAGAACTTTTGTAAACCGAAAAAAGAGGCCTGTTATTCAGGAAGATAAGGTTTCCGGCTGTTCTGTCTGCAAAAAGGTTTACATCTTTAGAAATGCTGATTTTATCTTCTTCCAGAGTAAGAATTCCCAGCCTGTTGATAATGGCAAAGGCTTTATTTACATTTATGTCTGAATCTGTCTGACAAGATGCCGAGGAAATTCTTATTGCTTCGGTCCATGGAACAAAGGTTTGTGGGGGAACTTTTTCAACTTTATCAATTTGTTTATAGCTTTGATTGGTAAAATAATACCAGTTGTGGTTTTTCTTAATTTCAATGTTCTGGATATTTTCTTCTTGTGCAGGTTCAATGGCCTTTTTATTTTTTTTAGCACAGCCTGTTACTGATAATACCGAGATAGTTATAATTACAAGTAAAGCAAAATTATTAAATTTTTTCATAATCTTTCAGAATATATCGGCATATAAGTATTCACTCGTGAAAGATTTTTTGCCGAATAAGGAGTGAAAATAAGGGCAAATTTATGACCATCTGCAATAAGATTAGCTTTTTCTTTTTGAAGATTTATAAGATTTTTTTGCATCAGACAGGCATTTTCTGGAATAAAGGCTGATAATGGAGAAAATTCTTGATTTGGAAAAAGGTATTCCAGCTGGTAAGTATAAATTCCGCTTATATTTAACAAGCTCGTCTTAAAGTTTCCATAACAAATATTGTCTAAAAGTTTGTCTGAATTAATCTGCCAGGGATTGAAAACAGCTTTATCTTCTTCCTCTATGGATTTTTCGATTTTAGAATTAATGTTTTCTTGAAGTTTTTTCCAATTGAACGATAGTAAAAACTTAAGTAAACGATTAGGCGAAATTCCTGTTTCTTCCTGGCTGCTTACAATTTTATGTATAAGTTGTGCAGAAAATCCTTCTTCCCATGTAAGCGTATTTTTTCCTGCCTGATAACTAGAAGGATAAAGAAAACCTGCCGGATAAAAATAGGAGGTCTTTTCTCCATCATCTAGCAGGGTAAGGGGAAGGGCTGTAATGCTTGCAGGTTGATTTTTATAAAAGCTTACACAAAAATCCCCTTCCTTTTGATAAAAACTAAGGACTTTTCCGACCTGGTTTATTTCAATTTTCCAAGTGTAAAGTTTTGGGTAGGGATTACTTCCTGCGTTTTTAGGCGGCCATTCGGGCAGACTAAAAATAAGTTCTTCTGACTGATTAAGGCATACACTTTGGCTGCAGGCAGAAAGAATAAGAAGACATAAAAAAATCGGACATATTAATGATAGCTTTTTCATACTATATAAATAGTCCGATTTTGACGATTTTAGGAAATCAAAATAGAAAAAAATTAAAAATTATTTAAATTTGTCCATTTCAGCCTTACAAAGCTGGTCGCAAATTTCATTGTATTCAATTCCTGCGTGTCCTTTTACCCAAATCCAGTCAATATTAAGCCCTTCATTCAAGGCATCCAGTTGAACCCACAGATCTTGATTTTTTACAGGTTTTTTATCGGCAGTTTTCCATCCCTTAGCCTTCCAGCCTTTAATCCATGTAGTAATTCCATTTTTAACGTACTGGCTGTCTATGTGGAATTTTACAGGCCTTTGTGCAAAACCTGGTGTGTTGCGAATTACCTGAAGGGCTGTTATTGCGGCTGTAAGCTCCATTCTGTTGTTAGTGGTAAGTTTTTCGCCACCAGAAAGTTGTTTTGCAATTCCGTCTGCAATTACAACAATTCCCCAGCCGCCTGGACCAGGGTTTCCACTACATCCGCCATCTGTATAAATAATAATTTCGTCCATCTTAATCCTTAAAATTGATTACTGAATTTCCTTAAAAATTTCTGGCAATTCTTTAATCCAAACTTGGGACATAAGTTTATATCCGGCCTCGCTAGGATGAATACCGTCCATACAGATTAAATCAGCATAATTATCTTCATTAATAAGGGCCTGTCTCATATCAACAAGTTTTATCTTGTTTTCGCTGGCAAAAGTCTGCATTGCCTTGTAGTAAAGTTCCTGGTTTTGAGAAAGTTTATTTATATCTCCGCCCAGGAACTTAATGATGTTTTCCTTGTTCAGGCCTTTTGAAATTGAATTTATCCAGCGTTCAGGAATTAAGGCTGGAACAGAGGCCAAAATTGGAAGAATCTTGTTTTTCTTACAGCTATCTGTCATTTCTTTTAAAATGCGAAGATAATCCTGCAAGGGTGTTTTATAATCGTATTCGCCGTCAGGATTTTGACTGATTGGTGGCCAGTCGTAATCGCTGTCATTATCACCAAATTCGATGATACAGATATCAGCACTACCACCTTTTTCCAACCATTTATTAAATTTTAACTGGCCTTTTGTGATTATGTTTCCATAAATTGAACGATTATCCAGTTCAAAACCTAATTCCTTTTGTGCAAGTGCAAGTGAATTTTTTTCTGTAACATCAAAAAGGCTAGTTGTCTGTGGAGTTGTAATAACTCCTTTTAAAACAGAATCGCCAAAGACTGTAATTTTCATTTTATACTAAAACACCTTTTGTACTTGGAATTGTACCTTCTCTTCTAGGGTCAATTTCAATGGCATTTCTTATAGCTCTTGAAACTGCTTTGAAACAAGCTTCAATTTTGTGGTGGTCGCTGCGGCCTCGAATTACATCGATGTGTAAATTACACAAGGCATTACTTGTAAAGCCCTGCCAAAAGTCTTCAAAACAGTCTGTCTGGAAAGAAGCTTCTTTTCCGCCGCTTACAGAAACTAGGGGCATTCCTGTTATATTTGAATTACAAACAAGGTAAGGTCTTCCACCAAAATCAACGGCAGCCTGGGCTAGAGTTTCATCCATAGGGTAGATAAAGAAACCGCTTCTGTAAATTCCTGCACAATTTCCTAAGGCCTTCTGGAAACACTGTCCAAGTACAATTCCAGTATCTTCAATAGTGTGATGCTGGTCTACTTCTAAATCACCTTTTATAGTTCCAGACAAGTCAAAAAGTCCGTGTTTACAAAAGGATTTAAGCATATGGTCAAAAAATCCAATTGGATTTTCTACTGTACATTTTCCGCTTCCATCAAGATTTAAGGTAAGTTCAATCTGAGTTTCCCCAGTTGTTCTTTTTACAGTTGCAATTCTAGCCACTTTTTTTCTCCAATTTTATAACATAACTTTACGAAGTTCGTATTCTACGATATCTGTTGCCCCAAGACTCTGTAATTTTGGTAACAGAGTTGGTACTTCAGATTTTTTTACAGCAATTTTTACAGCATAGCCGTTTCCACCAAAAAGTGTAGAAACAGTAGGGCTCTTCATACTTGGAATTCCCTTGATTAAAGCATCGAAATCTTTTTCTGCACAGTTCATTTCGAGCATAACTCTGTCGCGGGCATTTAGAACTGTTTCAAAAAGCATCTTCAATTCCATAATCTTCTGCTTTTTTTCAGGATCATTCATAGCTTCTTTAGAAGCGTACATTCTTGTAGAAGATTCCATAAGGGTATCAACAATCTTAAGGCGGTTTGCCTTTAACGAAGAACCAGTAGAAGTATTATCAATTAAAATTTGGGCGATTGAGTCATCTGTATCCTGAACGAAACCTTCTGAAGTTCCCCAGGTTCTAAAAATGGTTCCATCAATCTTCTTGTTTTCAACCCATTTTTTGCTTAAGTTCTGGTATTCTGTAGCAATTGTTACCTTGCCAGAAAGTAATTTATTAAAATCACGGGCTTCAGGAATTGCTGCAACAATGCGAACTGGATCAAAACCTAAATCCATAATTTCTACAACTTCGTTTTCTACTCCGTTTTCGTAAACCCAGTCTTTTCCGCTAAAGCCTACATCAGCTTTGTTGTTTGCAAGCAGGAAACTTGTAATCTGAGGTTTTACTACCTGGAAAGCAAGATCTTTCTGGTTTGTTGTAGGAAAATACTGTCTGTCAGGTAGATGGATTGAAATACCTACATCGCTCAATAATTCGTAAACCGATTCGTAAATTCTGCCTTTTGCTAATAAGATTTTCAATTTTTCCATTTTTTTCTCCATCTATCACCGACATCGAAAGTTAGACGCAGGTGAATACTTTTATTTGAAACAATTATATAGAGGAAATACTAATAGTTCAAGAAAGTTAAAGCTTTTACTATGCATTATATTAAAACTGTGTTATACTTGCCCCAGCAAAAAATTAAAAGTCAAATTAGGAAATTCATCTACAAAAAAGTTTCGAATTTTTTGAATGAGAGGTTTGGGGTTTGATAAGTTTAGATGAAGAATTCTTTAGAGAAAACGTTGTAAAAATAAACCGCATGGTTGAAAAAGTTCTTTTTGGTACAATGTTTATTCCTGTGGTTTTTTGTGTACTCACTTTTGCTGGGGTTTGGACAATTCCCCATTTAGATTCAATAATTCTTTTAATTGAAAGCTTTCTTGCTTTTATCATTTGTTTTATTTGTAACAGACTTGGAAAATTCCAGCTCTTTATCATGTATTTTTCCATTATTGCTTCTGCCTTGTTTGTAGGATTGATGGGGGCTTTTGGTGTAATTAACCTTTATATTTCTTACGCTTTTGCACCTATGCTTTCTTGTCTTTATTACAATAAAAGACTTACAAAAATTGCCAATATTGCAAACTTTATCTTTATTATTGGAGTTTTATATATTGGATCTGAACATTCAGAAGTAGTAACTCATGGAGTAGTCAGCAGACAACTTTATTTTATTCGCAGTATGATTGGCTTTTCGATTGAAGGTATTTTCTTGTTTTTAATTTCAAATGAAATTGCTAAAAAATCTTGGAAAACACTTTCTAATTTGGTTAGATCTAAACAAGAATTGAATTTTGCTTATGAACAGCAGCAGGAAAAGAATAAATATATTGTAAAGATTAACAAAGAAATGGAGCTAAAGAATAAGGAACTGGCTGAAACTCAGTATAAAATTATTCAGTTTGTAGCTAAGTGTCTTGGTTCCCACGATTTGTTTACCGGAAGGCATGTTATTCATACTCAAAAGTATGTTGAAGTAATAGCAAAAGAGCTTAGAGATGATGGATATTATGTGGAAGAATTAACAGATGAAAATATCCGTCTCTTTCAGGCTGCTGCATTCCTCCACGACATTGGAAAAATTCACGTTCCAGAAGGTGTATTAAACAAGATTGGAAAATTTACTCCAGCAGAATTTGAAATAATGAAGAGTCATCCTACAGAAGGAAAAAAGCTTCTTGGATATTTACCTCCGATTGAAGGTGGAGCTTTTAATAAAATTGCCGTTGATATGTGTTACTGTCACCATGAAAAATGGGACGGAACAGGCTATCCAAACGGTTTAGCAGGAACAGATATTCCTCTTTGTGCCCGCATCATGGCTGCTGCCGATGTTCTTGATGCCTTGACAAGTCAACGTCTTTATAAAGACCCAATGTCTGTTGATGAAGCAATTGAAGTTTTCAGAAAATCTTCAGGTATTCATTTTGAACCTTGTATTGCCCAGGCCGTTATCAATTGTAGACCTCTTATCACTCTTATTGATAATGATTTCAAAACTGCAGAAGCTAACACAAATGCAGAAGAACTTGAGTGGTGGAAGAAATATCACGAGAGCCTCAAAAAGATTGATGCTTAAACTTTCAAAAATACAGAAATAGGCTTATAATTTTCTTTAATATAAAAAATAAAGGAACTTGTCTTATGCCTATTACAAAATACCTGGAGCGTAATGCTGTAGAATTTGGAAACGATTGTGCTCTTGTCGAATTGAATCCTGAAGTTAGAGATAACCGTCGTATTACCTGGAAAGAGTTTGATTTAACTCAGCCGGAACCTAATCTTCCATACCGTCGTGAAATAAGCTGGAGAATTTTTAACGAAAAGGCTAACCGCTGTGCTCATTTCCTTCTGGAACGTGGAGTTCGCAAGGGTGATAAAGTTGGAATTTTAATGATGAACTGTCTTGAATGGCTTCCAATTTATTTTGGAATTTTAAAGACAGGTGCTTTGGCCGTTCCATTAAACTTCCGCTATGCTTCTGATGAAATTGAATATTGTCTTAATCTTGCAGATATTGATGTTCTTTTCTTTGGACCAGAATTTATTGGTCGTCTGGAAACAATTTCTGAAAAAATTATGGCTCACCGCCTTTTAATTTACGTTGGTGAAGGGTTGCAGCCATCTTTTTCTGAAAGTTATGTAATGTCTGTAATGAATTATTCCTCTGAAAATCCAAATATAGAAATTTCAGATGAAGATTACGGGGCAATTTATTTTTCTTCCGGAACAACAGGTTTTCCAAAGGCAATTTTGCACAAGCATAAGGCTTTGATGCATTCTGCCGCTGTAGAACAAAATCATCATGGGCAGACAAAAGATGATGTATTCCTGTGTATTCCTCCACTTTATCATACTGGAGCTAAAATGCACTGGTTTGGTTCTTTAATTAGTGGTGGAAAGGCTGTTTTACTCCGCGGAACAAAACCTGAAATCATTCTTAAGGCCGTTAGTGATGAAAAATGTACTATCGTCTGGCTGCTTGTACCTTGGGCTCAGGATATTCTGGTTGCAATTGAACGTGGTGATGTAGATTTGAAGGCTTACAAACTGGATCAGTGGCGTTTAATGCATATTGGTGCTCAGCCTGTTCCTAAGAAACTTATTGAAGACTGGAAAAAGTACTTCCCTCATCACGATTATGATACAAACTATGGACTTTCTGAATCTATTGGACCTGGTTGTGTTCACCTTGGCGTTGGTCATGACAATAAAATTGGTGCAATTGGTATTCCTGGGTTTGGCTGGGAAGTTCGCATTGTTGATGAAAAACGTCAAATTGTTAAACAAGGTGATGTTGGAGAGCTTGCTGTAAAAGGTCCAGGCGTTATGGTTGAATACTATAAAAATCCTGATGCAACTGCAGAAGTTCTTGATAAGGAAGGCTGGCTCTATACTGGCGATATGGCTATGCAGGATTCAGATGGATTTATTTATCTGGTAGACCGCAAGAAGGATGTAATTATTACTGGTGGTGAAAACCTTTATCCAGTTCAGATTGAAGACTTCTTAAGTAAAATGCCTCAGATTAAAGATGTTGCTGTCATAGGGCTTGCTGATCAGAGACTTGGAGAAATTGCTGCTGCCATCATTGAGCTTAAACCTGGCGAAACTTGTACAGAAGAGGATGTAAATGAGTTCTGTTTGGAATTGCCAAAATATAAACGACCTAAGAAGATTATTTTTGCGTCGGTTCCAAGAAATCCAACTGGAAAAATTGAAAAACCAAAGTTGCGTGAAATGTACAGAACGGTAGATCCATTTGCTTCTATGCGACAAGATTAATTTCTTCTTGTTTATTGTGTTTTACGTGTTATAATAGTTCTATATTAATGACTACGAGGTGAACCATGGTAGAAAGAATGCAGTGTGATAATTGTGGACATGTTTACGATAAAGATGAAGGAGATGCAAAAAACAACGTAGCTCCTGGAACAGCATGGAAAGATGTCCCTTCTACTTTTAAGTGCCCAGAATGTGGTGCTGATAAAGATAAGTTCATTCCTGAGTAAAATCTTGAATAAAGAAAACTAAAAAAAACGCTGGTCTGTGACTAGCGTTTTTTTGTTTTATAGCTTGTGAGTCCGTGTAAATATGGGCAAAGCAGGATATTCAAAACTAATATGATGTGATAGTATTACTATCAATAGGAGTCACCATGAGCAAATGCCAAATAAAAGATAAATTTTATATCGACAATCAGCCCCTGCAAATCCTCTCGGGCTCAATCCATTATTTCCGCGTAGTTCCAGAATACTGGCGGGATCGTCTTGAAAAATTAAAGAACATGGGATGTAACACTGTTGAAACATATATCCCATGGAATTTTCACGAGCCAAAAAAAGGCCGTTTTGAATGGGAAGGTATCTACAATATCTGCAAATTCATTGAAATTGCCCAGGAACTTGGACTCTACATCATCATCCGTCCATCTCCATATATTTGTGCAGAATGGGAATGGGGAGGGCTTCCTGCCTGGCTGCTTGCAGAACCTGGAATGAAACTCCGTTGTTCTTACCAACCATATCTAAATCATATCAAGGATTATTACCAGGTCTTAATTCCAAAACTTACCCCTTATCAAATTGATAATGGTGGCAAAGTAATTCTTATGCAGATTGAAAACGAATACGGCTACTACGGTGATGATACAGCCTATCTTCAATATATAGCTGACTTGATGAGAGATTTGGGAGTAACAGTTCCTTTTGTTACTTCTGACGGGCCATGGTCAAAGAACGTATTTACTGCCGGTCAAATTCCAGATGTTCTTCCAACAGGAAATTTTGGTTCAGCATGTCAGTGGCAGTTTAGCCAGATGAAAAAGATGATGCCAGAAAACAAACCTTTAATGAACATGGAATTCTGGGCTGGTTGGTTTGATGCCTGGGGTAACAAAAAGAAAAGTAGTTCAAAACTCGCAGTAAATAAATTGGACTACGATTACGTTGTAAAAAATGGACACAATATCAACATCTATATGTTCCATGGCGGTACGAACTTTGGCTTTATGAATGGTTCGAACTATTACGGAAAACTTACTCCAGATACTACATCCTATGATTACGATGCTCCACTTTCCGAAGATGGCCAGATGACACAAAAATATTATGCCTTTAGAGAAATAATCAAAAATCGTCTCGGTTCTTCATTTGTGCCAGATATTGAATTTTCTACAAAGATTGAGAAAAAAGCTTATGGCAAGATAAAGTGGACCAGCCGTGCAGACTTATTTGAAAATCTTGAAAAAATTGCTCAACCTAAACAGTCTGTTTTGCCTCTGTCTATGGAGGAAGCTGGTCAGTCTACCGGTTATATTTTATATAGAAGTAAGATGAAGGATAACGTTTCTGCCGATTCCCTGGTTTTCAAAAAATGTGCTGATAGAGTTCAGGCCTTTGCAGATCAGAAAAAAGTGTTTACAGCTTTTGATAAAGAAATCTGTTCTGAACAGAAAGGACACTGGCCTTTGACTTTTAAGGAAGGCAAGGAATGGAAAATCTCCAGTAAAGAAGGCTCTTGTTTAGACTTTCTGGTAGAAAATATGGGACGTGTAAATTTTGGCCATAAACTTGAAGACCAGAAAAAAGGAATTAGCGAAGAAGTTTTGATTAATACCCATGCTCACTATAACTGGGAAATCTTTAATCTTCCTATGGATGAAGAGCAAATGCAGCTTTTGCAGGAAAAGGCCAACTGGAAAAAAGAAGGTGATTCAAATCCTGCCTTCTTCAAGTTTGAATTTGAACTTGAAACTCCAGAAAATGCCTACGGTGACACTTATTTAGACTTTGCCGGCTGGGGAAAAGGTTGTGTTTGGGTAAACGGGTTTAATATTGGACGTTTCTGGGAAATTGGACCCCAGTACAGTCTTTATATACCAGGGCCTCTTTTACATTCTGGCAAGAACGAAATTATCATTTTTGAAAGCGAGGGTAAACGCTCAGAAAGCATCACCCTTGCTGACAAAATGAAATGGAAGAAATAATCTAGTTATCAAATCCTATATCTGCGTAATCTGCTTTTGATGAAATGTACTTAAGTTTAAGCGACTTTAGTTTTACTCCATTTGAAGCAACATAAAGGCGGTTTACGCAGAATCTTGTTGGGAAAATAAGTTTCTTTGTTAGAGTTACATCTTTTCCCTCGGTTCCATTAAAGGTAAAGCTTGCAACTGGGAATCCCTGGAAGAAAATTGTCAGAGGGATTTGGGCAAGTGGACCTAAATCAGAAGAACCAGTAAGAGAAACTTCATAAGTTCCTAAATCGGAAACATCAAAGGCAAGTGTATAATTTGTTTTGGCCTTGGATTCCTGGTAGGTTAAATCTAATTCAAGTTCCTTATCTTTAGAAAGAACCTTAAATTCTATATCATCCATATTTATGTCATCTGGACTCTTTGGTCTGTTGATAATTTCTACTACATCCGCACAACCCATCAGACGTTTCATAGCAGGCATTTTCATAACCTGACCACAAACATTCATAGCCGAACGCTGTAATTCACCACGGGTCAGACGACCATCCTTAAGGGCTTCAATAGTATTGTCTCCATCCTTATTAGTTGCACCTGAAGAACAGCACATGTAAAGGTCATTTTGAGCCTTAATCATTCCTGCAAAATTATGAGGATTAGGCTGGATCTTTTCTTCACTGATGTTAGCCCACCAGTCTGTCATTACAATTCCCTTAAATCCCCATTCTTTACGAAGTATTGTTGTATTCAAATCATAAGAACCAGCGGTGTAAACTCCGTTAACAAGTCCATAAGTGGTCATAACAGAATCGGCCCCATTTGCGACGGCAATTTCAAAACCCTTTAGATAGATTTCGCGAAGGGCTCTTTCAGAAATTACAGAATTGTGATTTCGACGGTTTGTTTCCTGGTTATTTCCACAGAAGTGCTTAATAGTTCCTGTAACACCTTGTGACCAAAGTCCTTGCAGCATGGCAGTAGCCATTTCTCCAGTCAAATATGGATCTTCCGAAAAATATTCAAAGTTACGGCCATTCAAAGGATGACGGTGTATATTCATTCCAGGTCCAAGCAGGTTATCAACCTTATTATACTGCATTTCAAGGCCGGTAAAAGAGTAGAGTTCTTTTACAAGCTGGCGGTTGAATGTACAGGCAAGAGAAGTTCCGTTTGGAAGGGAGAAGGCCTTTGCACCAGAATCAAGACGCATTCCAGAAGGACCATCATCACAACAAGCAGTTGCAATTCCAAAATCATTTTTAAGTCTAGGAGAAACTCCACCATAAGCCGAGGCAGTTCCAGGAGTTACAAGACTTGAGCCCATTCCTTCTCCGCGAACCAGGCATGCTAAATCTTCATCATCTAACTGGGCTGTAAAATCTTCCAGAGAAACTTTACCGTTTACAACATCTTCAAGTTTGTAGAGTACCTTGCCAGTCTGTTTAATTTCCTGAGGCAGATTTTCTGAACGGCGGTCGGCCATTGCCTTGCTTCTAAGAGGAGTTTTTTCCATGATGATGGAGTTACCGGCCTTATGCCAGCGTTCAAAAGACTGAACAGGAGCCAGAGCCTCTTCGCATTCTTTAATTACAAGATTCTGATTTAAACTGAATTCAAGGATTTTCTGGGCAGAACGGACATCAGAGCCTGCATACAAGTTGTAAGTTCCTGTTTCCAAAATCCATGCAGATTTATGACCGCTTGCTCCTGAATCATCATAAGAGGCAAAATTGTAATAAGGAATAGAAAATTCCAGCTTTTCTTCTTGTGATGGAGATAAGGTTTGAGTTTTTTCAAAATCGACCAGTACTCTATCAGCCTTGCCAAGTTTTCCATCAGGTGCCTGAATATAAAGCTGAACAACTTCCTTGCCTTCTGATTTGCCTGTATTTTTTACCAAAATTTGACAGTCAATTTTTTGTTTTTCCAAAGAATTTACCGCATTTTTACATGTAATTTCAAAATCAGAATAAGAAAGACCAAAACCAAATGGATAAAGAACCTTGTCCCTGGCAAAGCTTTCAAAGTAACGGTAGCCTACAAAAATATCTTCCTGGTAAATATTTTGTTCTGGGTTTCCAAAGTTTTTATCAGAAGGATAATCAGAAATATCCTGGGCAATTGTATCAGGCAGTTTACCACAAGGCGAAACTTTTCCTGTAAGAACATCTGCAGTGCCTAAGCCGCCAAGCATTCCACCCTGCCAAACGTACATTACTGCATCAGGCTGGTATTTTTTTACAAAAGACATATCGATGATGTTTCCGACATTCAAAAGTACCAGAACTTTTTTAAAGCCCTTGCGAACCTTATCCATCATCTCTTCTTCTATTTTTGTAAGGCGGTAAGCACCTTCTTCATCCTTGTTATCCTTGTCTTCACCGGCAGTACGACCAATAATGATAATGGCAACATCACTTTGAGCTGCGGCCTGACTAATGGTCTGATCGGTAAGAGGCATTTCGTCCTGGCTCCAGCGGTCATGACCCCATCCAAGTCCTTCATCAAAAGGATTTTTTTCTTCCCAGTCGGCATAAATTTTCTGTAAATCTTTATTAATTTTTACCCACCCAGATTCTTCCAGGCCTTCTACCAGGTTGTAAACTTTCGAAACGTTTACCATTCCTCCAGAACCTGTACCACTTTTATAATATGATGATTGAATACGTCCAAAAATTGAAACGGTGCAGTCCTTTTTTAAAGGTAAAGTTTGATTATCGTTTTTTAAAAGAACGCAGCCTTCTGCAATGGCCTGACGAGCCTTTTCTTCGTATTGTTTCCAATCTAAAGTCTTTTTCATTTTAAACCTCTGTAAAAAATAAGTTTTAAACATGATTAACTAAGTATAATATTAATGAAGAGAGAAGATTATAAAAAGGCAAAAAGTCTTTTTTTATAGAATGAAAATCTAGCTACCTAAAACCTGCGAAGTTTGATTAGGCTAAAACTTGCGAAGTTTGATTGCTGAATTTGGGCAAATCTCATGGCAACAAAAACAATGCTGGCACTTCTTTTTATCCGTTAATGTCGCTGTACCGTTTTTGCCCTTCATCTGGATAACTTTTGGAGGGCAGATCTGCATACACTTTCCGCACTTTACGCATTTTTTGCTGTTAAAATGAGGCGTTTTTACAAAGAAATAAGTTGCCAGAACATTCACCACCGCCGGCATCATCTTTTGGAGGGTAGGGGCAGTGTCTTTTACAATTTTGAAAGTCCTTGAGCGGCAATCTTCTTCTTTTTCTCCCACAACCTGAATGTCTTTTTCAGATTTGAGCCAGATTCTGCGCTTTAAGGCATCTTCCAGATTTGTAATTTCATGCGGATTATAACCAACCAGAGAAGAACACTTCCAGTCCAGGGCTAAAATGTTGTCTGAAGCGGCAATAAATCCCAGGTGAATAGGGTCCCCACCGCCCGGTCCTCCTGGTCCCTCCATTCCAACTATAGCGTCCATAATTGCATACTGAGGGTTTGCGGCAATATTCAAATCTGTAATGTAAGAAGCAAAATCACTCTTGTTAGGGAATCTGTAGTGGGTCTGTGATTTTTCAAGTCCAATTACCAGCCCAAAAAGATTTTTCATGGCACCGGTGTAAGCCATAAGCTGATGGCTCTTCAATTTTGAAAGAGAAACAACTACATCTGCTTTGCGGAAGGCAGTTGTAAAATTCAGTTGTTTAACAGTCTTTCCTTCAGGGCATTCAACAAGTTCTGCATCTTTAAAATCAATCCATTCACCGCCGTTATTTACAACCTGATCGTAAATTCCAGTGAATTTTGCGGCACTGGTTGAACCCGCAATGGCAGGTGATTCTCCCGCGTAAACTTTTTTTGCCCCAAGTTCAACAAAAGCTTTTACAGACGCACCAACAAGAACAGGATGAGTGCAAACGGCAAGTTCAGGTTTTTTAGGATAAAGAATATTTGGCTTAAGAAGGACAACTTTATCCTTTACATCTGGGGGAGGAACAAGCTCAAAAAGCTTTTTTATAGCCTGGTAGACCTTTTCAAAGTCATAATCCTGGCATTTTTGAAGACCTACAAGATTTGTCATAGGTGAATTATAGGGGAGTATTTTATCTTTGTGAAGAAATATTTTTTCTAAATCAAAATATGGTAAAAATCGGCTCATTGTAAAAAAGTCTGAATGATAGTAGAATGTAATTTCTATAAAATTTGCATGGAGGATTAGCAATTATGGAAGAAATACTTGATTTATTACGTCAGAATGCTCGCCTGTCTGCAGAAGATATTGCTGCAATGACAAAAAAAAGCGTAGCAGAAGTTCAGGCAATTATTAAAAAGCTTGAAGATGATGGAGTTATTCTCAAGTATATAGCGGTTGTTAATCCAGAGAAAGATGCGGTCGCGCGGGACAAAGTTGTAGCGGAAATTCAGATTCAGGTTCAGCCTCAGAGAGAACATGGATTTGATGCTATTGCTGACAGAATCTACCGTTTCCCACAGGTAAAGTCTCTTTATCTTATGAGTGGTGGTTATGATTTGAAAGTTTTGATTGAAGGTGACAATTTAAAAGATGTTGCACTTTTTGTTAGTGAAAAACTTTCAACTTTGGAAGGTGTTCGTTCTACTAAAACAAATTTCGTTTTGAAAACTTATAAAGAGAACGACATTGTTTATGTAGAAGACGAATGCGATCGTCGTGAAGGAGTTCAGGCTTAATTTAGCCCTCCAGTTTTATTATAGAGGTATAAAATGAATAATCGTAAAGATAAATTTTCTTCTTTGATGATGGAAATTCCACCATCAGGAATTCGTAAATTTTTTGAATTGTGTATTGGACATGATGATATTATTTCCCTTGGTGTCGGCGAACCAGATTTTCCAACTCCATGGGTAATTCGCGAAGAAGCCTTCTATCATTTAGAAAAAGGTCACACATCATATACTTCAAACTGGGGTTTAATAGAACTTCGTGAAGAAATTGCAAAATATCTTACACGTTATAACATGGACTACGATCCAAAAACAGAAATTTTGCCAACTGTAGGTGCTTCTGAAGGTTTGGATCTTGTTCTCCGTTCAATTTTGAATCCTGGTGATGAAATCATCATTTGTGAACCTTGTTATGTTTCTTATCAGCCACTGTCGGCTCTTTGTCAGACTAAGGTTATTCACCTTGATACAAGTAAAAATGGATTTTATCCAACTGCAGAACAGATTGAGGCAGCTTGTACTCCAAAAACAAAGGCTGTTATGTTCTGTTCTCCAAGTAATCCTACAGGCCGAATTATTCCTGCTGAAGAACTTAAAAAAATTGCAGAAGTTGTAAAAAAGCATCAAATCTGGTGTTTGAGTGATGAAATCTATTGTGAACTCCTTTATGATGGCCATAAGCACGTTTCAATTGGTTCTTTCCCTGGAATGAAAGATTACGCAATCATTTTTAATGGTTTTTCTAAGTCTTTTGCTATGACAGGATGGCGTATTGGTTATATTGCCGCTCCTCATGATTTACTTGTTCAGTGTTGTAAACTTCATGCATATACATCAATCTGTCCACCAATTTTTAGTCAGTATGCAGCTTGCGAAGGCTTAAAAAATGCATGGGCTGATGTAGAAAAAATGCGTATCAGCTATCAGCAGAGACGTAATGTTATGTATAAGGCCTTTACAGATATGGGACTTCCTTGTATTGAACCAGAGGGTGCTTTCTACATGTTCCCAGATATTCGTCCAACAGGTATGACCTGTGAAGATTTCGCTACAGAACTTATTCAAAAGCATAATGTTGCAGTTGTTCCAGGAACCTGTTTTGGTGCTGGAGGAGAAGGCTTTATCCGCTGTTGTTATGCTACAGATTTAAATAAAATAAAGATAGCAATGGAACGTATTGCTGATATGGTAAAAGAAAAAACTTCTAAATAAATTTATAAGGGATTTTTGTAAATGATTTTTTCGGTTTTAATTGCTGTAATTGTTGCTGCGGTGCTCGTTGTTGTTATTATCCTGGTAAGAGGTACTAAAAGAAAGACCTTGGATCAGGATGTGAACCAACGTATACAAAAAAAAGGAAAGTCTGCAATTTTAAAAGAAATGGAAAAGAAACTTGCCCACGATCCTCATAATGTTAATGCATTAGAAACAATTGGCGATATCTATTACAGTGAAAAAAACTGGGAAAAAGTTTGGAACGTTTATAAAACTCTTTTTGATATTTCAACTGCCCATGTAGAAATTAATGTTGCAAAATGTACTCTTCGTATGGGAATTGCAGCCTTTTATTTACAAAAAATGGAAGATGCAATTGCTTCCCTTATGACTTCATTAAAAAAGGATCCTGAAAACTTTGACTGTAATTTTTATCTTGGGCAGGCACTTTACAATGCCGGTACATATGATAAGGCAATCTACTGTTTAAAAAAGGCTAGAATTGTTCAACCAGAAAATATCGAAGTAAATGCTCTTTTAGGCCAGTGTTTGTTTAAGGCTCAGAAATTTCGCGATTGTCTTCCATTCTTAAAAAGGGTTTTGGATGAACGTCCTGATAACAAAGAAGTTCTTTATGATATGGCTGTTGCAATGTCTGAAGTTGGAATGGGTGATAAGGCTATTAAAGTTTTTATGCATCTTCGTCCAGATCCTCAGTTCGGGGCCCAGTCTTGTCTTGAAGCCGGTAAAATGCACGAAAGAAATAAGAACTTTCAGGAAGCTGTAAAAGATTACGAAATTGCTCTTAAACTTCAGAATGTACCTGACCAGATTATGTTGCAGATAAAGTATCGTCTTGGAAACACCTGGATTCAGTTAAATGATATTTCCAAGGCTCTTATATATCTAAAACAGGTTCAAGCTATAAAATCAGGATATAAAGATACAGATCAGCTGGTTGCACGCTATTCAGAACTTAATCAGAATAAAAACCTTCAGATTTATCTTATGTCTGGAACTTCAGACTTTGTTGCTCTTTGTAGAAAATTTATTGCTACTTATTACAAGGATTCCTTTGTAAAAGTTGAAGATGTTCAGGTTTCTTCTGAAACTGTAGAAATTGTCTGTGCAATTGAAAATCCAAAGTGGGAATCAAAGCAGTTGTTCAGATTCTACCGTACACAAAATGTTATTGGTGATATCTACATTCGTGAATTCCATGGAAAAATCCGTGATGCAAAATGTGACCAGGGCTGTTGTGTAACTATGGGTTCCTTCTCCGAAAGTGCCCATAAATATACAGAAGGTCGCCCAATTGACTTAATCGAAAAGGACGAACTTGTAAAAATTCTTAAAAAGATTAATATGTTCAATTAAATATATGAATATTTGCCTTTTTTCTCAGGAAGAAATAAATCAGCCTCTTTCTATAAAAGATGAAAGAGGTCAGCATATAATAAAAGTCCTTCATAAAAAAGTTGGAGATTCCTTTACCGCTGGAATTATAGATGGTAAAAGTGGTCTTGCAAAAATTACATCAATTGATGATTCAACAATTACCTTTGTTTTTAATGCTGATGGAGAAGGAAAACCTTTAACCTGCCTTAGAATGATTATTGGCTTTCCCCGTCCAATACAGTTAAAAAGATTACTAAGAGATATTGCAGCCCTTGGAGTTTCGCAGGTTCATCTTACAGGAACAGAACTTGGCGAAAAATCTTATATGCAGTCTAATTTGGTAGAAAAGGGGTCTGCCTATAAAATGCTGCTAGATGGAAGTGTTCAGGCGGGGTCGACCCATATTCCTCAACTCTTTTTGCATAAAACACTTAAAGAGTGTTTGGAGGCCTGTCAGTGCCAGAATGAAGATTCTGTAAAATTTGCTTTGGATAATATAAATCCTAAGGCAAGTTTACAAAATGCTCTGACTCAGACTTGCGATTCTTCATCATCTTGCAAGGAAAAACCAGTTTATGCTGCAATTGGTAGTGAAAGGGGCTGGACCGATAAAGAAAGGAAAATGTTGGAAGATTACGGGTTTATTCGTTGCGGAATGGGCTCTAGAATTATGAGAACAGAAACTGCTGCTACGGTAGCTGGTTCCATCATCTTAAATAAACTTGGTTATTTGGATTAGAATGAGGTTATATAAATGACAAATGAAAGAATTAAAGAGATTCTGCTTGATTTGGAATCTTGTGAAATAGATTTTACAGTTACTCAGACAGGAAAAGAAAGTAAGAGGGTAAACGGTTTTTATAAACCTGATACTCATGAAATTTTTATCCATAATCTTAATTTAAAAACTGATAATATGTTGATTTATACAGCTATTCATGAATATACCCACCACCTTGTTACAATTGAAAAACAGGAAAACGATCCTTCTTATGGACGTGCCTGTAAAGTTCATACCCAGGAATTTTGGGCTAGATTTGGTGGTCTTCTAAAAATAGCAGAAGAAAAAGGCTATTATTCAATTGGTTGGGAAAACAATGCCGAACTTAAAGAACTTACAGAAGATATAAAAACCAATTATCTTGCCAAAAACGGACAGCTTATGCAGGAATTTGGAAAAAAACTTGCAAGAGCTTTTGACCTTTGTAGAGAAGCAGATATCCGTTATGAAGATTATATAGATCGTGTTTTGTGTTTACCAAGAAATACTGCAAAAGATATTCGTAAGGTTGCTGCAATTGATGTAAATCCTGCAATTGGTTTTGAAAATATGAAAGTTGTGGCATCTGTAAAAAAGAAGGATGATAGAGCTCAGATTGAACAGGAGTTTTTGCAGGGTGGAAAAAGTCCTTCTACAGTGCGCGAAATGATGAAGCAAAAGTCAGCAGAATCTCGTGGTCAGGATCCGAAAACAAAATTGGAAAAAGAAAAATCCAGACTTGAAAAAACAATCGCACAGTTGACCCAGCGTCTTGAATATGTGGAGGAAAGTCTTGCCAGCTTGTAGTAAGAAAATTATCTCAACAGCCCTAATTTCACTTTCCGCTTTCCTGGCATTCCAGCTAACTGCACAGTCACTGTCAATGCCATCTATGCCAGAAATGCCTTCAATGCCGACAATTTCTACAGATTCTTCTTTTTATACACCAAGCTTTCCAAATACATCATTAAGTAGAAAAGTTACAAGCAATAAAAAAGAAACTACCGGTGATACAAAAGAAGTTCTGCTGTCAGATGCAACTTCATCAGAAGATGTTGTTTCGGCTCTTTTGGGTACAGATACTTCAACTTTGACTGCCTCAGATATTTCTTCTCTTTATGATTCAGGTTTGTTTTCTTCGATTTCAGGTTTGAATACTTCATCAAGTCTTTCTAACTATATAACTTCAACTTCGACAAATGTTTTACTCCAGCAGGTTTTAAATAGCCTGAACGATTTAAAAGAAGATCAGAAAAAAACTTCTGTTGCCGAAAAAGAAGCCCTTTCGGATGTAAAAACTGATTCTAAGACTTTTAAACAGAGAGAACCTGCCATTCTGCGTTTTAAGGTAAACGGCTACAATATTGCAGATTCCCTGGTTGAAGTTTTCTTTTCTGAGCCAGAAGCTGATGGAAGTTTTCTTCTTACAGGCGACCGAAAATACTATCTTAATCAAAAGTTAATGACAGAAACTTTTTATATGCTTTTTAAGACAGTTTCTTCTGCGGGATCTTCTGTTTCTTACAAGGTTCAGCCTTCAATTGTTCAGAGCAGCAAAAACGAAAATTCCTTTGTTTATAAACTTATGTCCAAGCATGATTTGACTGCCGAAAAAACAGGAAATCTTGTTGTAATGCATGTTAATGACGATAATCTAACTGCAGATATGCTTTTGGATATTGATAAGAGGTAGATCATGTCTTTACTTTCTATGGGATTGGAAAAATGCGGTCTTGCTTCGGATGTAATTTCAACTCTTGAAGGAAAAATGGATTCCTACATCAACGAAATCATTCTTTTTAATTCAGCCTATAATCTTACTAATACAAGTGACCATGACGAACTGGTTGTCCGCCATATTTTAGACTCCCTTGCGGCTTATGGTCCAATTAAAGCATTGCTGCAGGAATTGGAGGATCAAACATCTTCATCAGACTTGCTTATTGCTGATATAGGATCTGGCGGCGGTTTACCAGGCATTCCACTTGCGGCAGCCTTTCCCCAGTATAAATTTAATCTGGTAGAAAGAATGAGTAAGCGTTGTGCATTTTTGGAAAACTGTGCTGCAATTTTAGGCTTAAAAAATGTAGAAGTCATTTGTTCAGAAGCAGAAAAAGTTCCTGAAAAAAAATATGACCTTATTACCTTCCGTGCCTTCCGTCCTTTGGATCAGGCTATGACTAAAACTCTGCTTAAAATGGTCAAGGATGGAGCTTACCTGTGTGCTTATAAGGCTAAAATGGACAGTATTACAGAAGAAATGCAGGGGATAAAGAATCTTGTTCCTGAATATAAGGTTCAGGAGCTTTTTGTTCCAGGCCTTGAGGATAGTCAGAGAAATCTTGTTGTAATAAAAAAATAAAATACAAAATAGGGAATATTAAAGAGGGGATTATGAAAGTTATCTTAAAAAAAATCGTTTTAACTTCGGCAGCATTTATATTTTTATCATTAACAGCTTGTGCTAAACCTTCAAAAAAGACTTCTGAATCAAAACCTGTAAATCCAGAAATTTTAAAATTGAATAAAGTTTTAGTTCAAATGTCAGAGCGATGTAAGCAGGCAATTCCAAACGGCGATCCTGAAGAATTTTTGGCAGATCTTCATAGGGTTTTGGATACAGAAAAGGATTTTTCTTCCGAAGATTTAAGTCCGTTTTTCTTAATCGACAAAACTCACAAGGTTTCTTCATCTTATGAACCTAAAAATCTTATTCATCTTGAAAAAAATGATTATTTTGCAATTAATAAAAATAATTTAAGTCTGCGTCCAGAAGCCTTTGAAGCTTTGAAAGAGCTTGGAGCTGCTGCAAAAGCTGATGGAGTAACACTAACTGTCAGTTCAACTTATCGTTCTTACGAGTATCAGGATAATCTTTTTAATTACTGGGTAAAGGTAGATGGACTTGAAGAAGCAGAAAGAGAAAGTGCTCGGCCTGGAACAAGTCAACATCAGCTTGGAATGGCTTTAGACTTTGCTCCAGTTGACGATGCCTTTGCTGATACTAAAGCTGGCAAGTGGGTTTACCAAAATGCGGCAAAATATGGCTGGTCTTTAAGTTTCCCTCATGGTTATGAAGATGTTACTGGTTACCGTTGGGAAAGCTGGCATTTCCGTTACATTGGTCTTGAAGCAGTTAGGTTCCAGCAGAAATGGTTTGGTGATGTTCAGCAGTTTATGATTGAGTTTATAGACGCCTGGAAAAAAGCTGAATAAAACTTTTAGAACTTCCTACTTCCAAATCTGAGGATTAATATTTAGGGCCTGTAAAAGTTCAGGTTTTTCCAGATCCTGCATCTTTTTCTTTTCTCCATCACTTTTTATTGCTCTTATTAAAATGTTTTTAGGAGTATGCTCCATATCAATGAATTCCAGCATCTGAACTTTATAGCCTTGATTTTCAAGCCATTGGCCCCTAAGAGCATCTGTTACCAGAGAAGAAAATTTTTCCCTTATAATTCCCCATTTTAAAAGTGGCTCAAAGGCCTGTGGCAGATTATCTGTTTTTTGTTTGCCAAGTTCCTGATTTACCTGGTGCTGGCAGCATGGAACACTCAAAATAGCCTTGGCCCCTCTTTCTACGGCATATTGCAAGGCAAAATCGGTGGCTGTGTCGCATGCGTGTAGAGTGATAACGATATCAGGATTATCTTTTCCAGAATAGTCAGAAATATTTCCTGTATGGAAAATTAAGTTTTTAAGTTCAAGTTTGTTTGTAATATCATTGCAGTATTTAATTACATCTTCTTTTAAGTCCAGTCCCTCTATCTGGCAGGCTATCCCCCTTATTTGAGTAAGAAAATAATGAACTGCAAAAGTAAGATATGATTTTCCACATCCAAAATCTGCAATTCTGATAGGGGAGTTTGGAGCTTCTCCATCCTTCTTCTTAAGCTGTAAAACTGGCTCTATAATATCGTCCACAAATTCCAAAAAACGGTTTATCTGGCGGAATTTATCATATTTTGATTTAATAACCTTTCCGTCGCTGGTCATAAGGCCTAGTAAAACTAAAAATGGAACAGGATTTCCTTCTGGCAAAAGATAATTTTTCTTTTTAGCAGCAGGCAGAATTTTTAAGTTGTTCGAAGATGCAGAGCTTTTTTGATTTTTAGGTAAAGGCCTTTCAAGTCTGGTGATTTTTCCTTTTTTGTTGGCCATTATTGTAATTTCGCTGGAGTCACTTCTTTCTACACAATTTTTAAAAGTCTTTCCGGCGTGTTTTTCAAGAAAATCCTGGAGTTGAGCTTCTGTGAAATGCTGGTGAAAAACCTGGGTTTTTGTGAACATTTCTGCAAAATAGCCAGTTCCCTGGGCAGAATTCTCTATCTTAATCTTTATTTTTTCAAAAGCTTTTCCGAGTTCTTCTTCAACATTTGAATTTGGTTTAGAAAGTGTAACAGAAATTAACATAGGACCACCTTTCTCAGAGTATACTATTTTCCTTAAAAATGATATATTAGAAGATATGGGAAAGTGTATTGTATTTGTTAATCAGAAAGGTGGAGTTGGAAAAACCACTTCTGCCATTAATATTGGAGCTTACATCGCTCTCGCTGGTAAAAAAGTTCTTTTAGTAGATTTTGACTCACAGGGAAATATGTCTTCTGGTGTGGGTGTTTCTAAAGATAAGCCTACAGTTTATGAATTACTTGCAGGTCAGATTGAAGCTGAAAAATGTGTTAAGCATACTCCTGTTGATAATTTAGATGCAATTTCTGCTTCCATTGATTTGTCTGGTGTTTCAATCGAACTTGCAGATCAGGAAGATCGTGAATTTTATCTAAAAAATGCACTTGAACCACTTAAATCTAAATATGACTATATTTTAATAGACTGTCCACCATCACTTGGTATTCTTACCTTGAATGGACTTGCTGCTGCAGATTCAGTTCTTGTTCCTATGCAGTGTGAATATTTCGCTCTTGAAGGAATTACTCTTTTGCTCCAGACTGTGCAGAAGGTGCAGAAGGGGATTAATCCTGATCTTAAGATTGGTGGAATTTTCTTTACAATGTATGATTCCCGCACTCGTCTTGCCCAAGATGTTGTTATGCAGGTTAAATCTTATTTCAAAGATGTAGTTTTCAATACAATTATCCCAAGAAATGTTAGACTTTCTGAAGCTCCATCTCACGGACTCCCAATTTGTAAGTATGATCCAGCATGTGTAGGTGCCCGTAGTTATGCAAAATTAGCAGAAGAGGTGATTCGTCGTGGCTAAAAATGCATTAGGAAAAGGCCTTGGTGCTTTATTAGGTGATAATTCCAAAGCTGCAGAAGAAGTTGCAATAGTTACAGGGGCAACAAAACAGGATACTAGAGATTTACCTTCTGCAATTACTTCTGAAGCAGACGGTAGTTTGTGGATAGATCCAGCTCTTTTACGTCCTAATCCAAAACAACCTCGTATAGAGTTTGATCCTAAAAGGCTTGAAGAACTTTGCGATTCTATTAAGATGAACGGAATTCTTCAGCCAATTATTATTGAAGATGCCGGAGATGGTACCTTCTACATTATTGCAGGTGAACGTCGTACTCGTGCTGCAAAAATGGCTGGCCTTACTCAGGTTCCTGTTCAGCTTAGAAAGTTTGATGAACAGCAGAAACTTGAAATGGCTCTTATAGAAAATATTCAGCGTGCCGACTTAAATCCTATAGAAGAAGCTACTGCTTATTATAATTTAATTCAGATGGGTGATTTGACTCAGGAAGAAGTTGCTAAAAGAGTTGGAAAAGCTCGTGCTACAGTTGCCAATTCAATTCGTTTGTTAAAACTTCCAGAAGATATTCAGCGTTCACTTTCATCTGGTCAAATTACTTCTGGGCATGCCCGTGCCCTTCTTATGGTTAAGAATGATGCAGATATGCGCGTTATGTACGGCAAAATTATAGGAAATGGTCTTTCTGTTCGCGAAGCAGAGGCTATGGCAGATGAATACAACGGCGGTGGTCGAGCTGCTAAAAAGAATAAAACTGAAAAAGCTGTAGAAAAAAAGGATGCTGATGTTTTGAAGTTTGAACAGGAGCTTAGAAATATTTTTGGAACCCGTTCTGTAAATCTTAAAGGCGATATAAATAAGGGTTCGATTGTAATTGGTTTTGATACAAGAAAAGATTTTGACCGTATTTACGATGTTTTGATGTCTAAAAAATAAGTTTTTCTTATAGCAAGAAAAAAGGGATTTTGAAGCAGTCTTCAAAATCCCTTTTTTTGTTTATTTAATAATTAAAAATGCCTTGCAGCATTCGAACATCTGGCAAATGTCTTCCTTGCTGGTAATTTCCCATGGAGCATGCATGCTTAAAACTGCAACTCCTGCATCAAGAACATTCATTCCGTAGCGAGCGGCATGGTAAGCAATTGTTCCTCCACCACCCTGATCCACTTTTCCAAGTTCTGCCATCTGGTAGTTTACATTTGCATCGTACATGGCAGCTCTAACTTTTGCAACAAATTCTGGATTTGCATCTGAAGCACCAGATTTTCCACGACTTCCTGTGTATTTCTGGAAAGTAACTCCACCACCCAGGAAGCTTGCATTATCTTTATCATAAAGTCCGGCATTTAATGGGTCGTAAGCGGCATTTACATCTGAAGAAAGCATATAAGAATTTGCAAGGCAGCGGCGTAAATCAATATCACTATAACTGTCGTTTGCTCTTAGAATTATTTCAGAAACCATGTTTTCAAAAAGGTTTGAAGCCATACCTGTAGCACCAACAGAACCAATTTCTTCTTTATCAACACAAAGACAGCAGGTAGTTCTAGCTCCAGCATTTACTTCCAGCATAGCAGCTACTGAAGAAAAGGCACAAGAACGGTCATCCTGGCCATAACCTAAAATCATTGAGCGGTCCAGACCCATGTCGCGGGCTTTTCCGGCTGGTACAATTTCAAGTTCAGCAGACTGAAGATCCTCTTCTTCTACCCCGTACATTTCTTTTAAGAGACCAAGGATAACTTTTTTGCTCTTTTCTTTATCAGCCTTTTTATCTTTATCATCGCCTGGCTTTTGAGGACCAACTGAACCCATTAAAACATCTAGATCTTCACCTTTTATAAAATCACTGGCTTTATCTTTCATTTGGTCCTGAGCAAGGTGAGGAAGAATATCAGAGATACAGAAAACTGGTTCATCATTGTTTTCGCCAATTACAACGTTTACAGTTTTTCCGTCCTTTTTACATATGATTCCGTGAATTGCCAGAGGAGTTGTTGTCCACTGGTACTTTTTAATTCCACCGTAGTAGTGAGTATTGAGATAAGTGATATTGTCTTTTTCGTAAAGTGGATTTTGTTTTGCATCCAGGCGAGGGGAATCGATATGGGCTCCAAGAATGTTAAGTCCCTTATCAATAGGTTCAAGTCCAATATGGAAGAGGGCAATTGCCTTGTTCATTTTGGTAATATAAACTTTATCGCCAGGCTTAAGCTTTTTGAACTTTGAAATATCCTTATAGCCTTTTTTTTCGGCTGATTTGATTATTTGAGCAACACATTCGCGTTCTGTTTTTCCGTTGTTCAAAAAATTTTTGTAATCAACGATTAATGTTTCATTCATAAATTTCTCCTTCGATTTTTTATTTTTTTGAAACCGAATTTCGTTCAATCAAGTTACATTTTATAAAAAGTTCCTGTTTTTTGAAATCTTCTTCGGTTGTAATTTGCTTAATTAGTTCTTGTGCGGTTGCTTTTCCAATTTCGGCAAGTGGAATTTCCATTGTTGTAAGAGGTGGAATAAGTTCCTGAGAAATGGTTCTGTTATCAAAGCCAACAACAGAAAGGTCTTTTCCAACTATTAAATTATTTTCTGCCATGCACTTGTAGGCCCCCGCAGCCATAAGGTCATTAAAGCAGAAGATGGCGGAAACGTCTTTTTTAGATTGAAGTATTTTTTTACAGACGTCATAGCCAGATTTAGAACGCCAGTTTCCGTCACAAATAAGGCTTGGGTCCAGGTCAATTCCATAATCTTTCAGGGCTTTTTTATAACCTTCAAGACGTTTTTCTGTATGAATATTTCCATTTTCGCCTTTTATAACTGCAATTCTTTTATGACCATTTTTTATAAGGTGTTCTGTTAGTTTGTATGCAGCATCAACATCATCAATCATAACTGAGGATATATTTGGGCTGTCCGAAAAGGCATAGCTGATTATAGTCGGAATGGAAAAATCCTCTGGAATAATATTAATATTTCTTTCGTGACCAGAAACGTAAATAATGCCGTCTACCTTTATGGCAGAAAATTCCTGAAAAGCATCATAAACAGCCTTTTTGTAAGCTTTGTTCTGGTGCCAGTCATATCCCCATTTTGAATAGAAACGGAGGTTTTCAAGAATAGACTTATAATTGATTTCTTCCAGATAAGTCATAATTCCGTCTACAATAAGAGGAGAAGAGAATTCGGTTAGGTCATCTATTAAGAGGCCTATGGTTCGAGTCTTACTGGCTCTTAAACCTCTGGCCATATAATTTGGTTTGTAACCGGTTGCCTTTATTAAATTTAAAACTTTTTCTTTTGTTTCTTTTGAGACCTTATCTTTTCCGTTTAAAATATTGGATACGGTTGCAATTGAAACGTTACACTGAGCAGCAATTTCTTTTAGAGTTATCATCTGAATAAGTATAATGTCTAAAGTAGACAACTGTCAAAATGTTGATTAAAATGTCGCTATGAAAAAGCTGTTTTAAGGCCTTTCAGAATCTTATATGTAATGAGCTGGAAAATTGAGTGTAATTTCTGTTAAAAACCTGGTATATAAATATCCCGAAAGTAATAAAAATGTCGTGGATAATCTTTCTTTTGTAATTGAAAGAGGCTCTTATACAGCAATTGTTGGCTACAATGGAAGTGGAAAATCTACCCTGGCAAGACTTTTGTGTGGTTTGGAAAATCCTGAATCGGGCACTGTAGAAATAAAAGAAAATCAGCAGATTGGAATCGTATTTCAACATCCTAAAGATCAGCTGGTGAGTGGCCTTGTTTCCCGGGATACAGCCTTTGGTCCTCAAAATCTGGGACTTTCTAATAGTGAAGTTGAACTGCGTACAATTGAATCTTTGAATATTGTAGATATGCTGGATAGGGCGGGGTCTTCTACATCTGCACTTTCTTTGGGACAAACTCAAAAAATTGCTCTGAGCGGTGTTCTTGCCCTTAGACCCGAAATCTTAATTCTTGATGAAGCAATTTCCATGTTGGATCCTCAGTCTCGTTCAGATATTCTTGATTTTGTAAGATACTGGCACAAATGTGGAAATACCATTATCCAAATTACCCATGATCTTGAAGTTCTAAAGGATGCAGATACTGTAATTGGAATGGAAGATGGAAAAATATTCTTCTACGGAACAAAAAATTCCTTTATTAAAGATCCAGAAAATGTAAAAAGGCTGGAGGGACAGCCTCTTCCGGTAATTGACAAAAAAATTCTTGCTGAATCTACAGAAAAAGTTGTAAGTCTTAGAGTTCGAAATCTTAGTTTTTCTTATGATAAAGCTGAAAAAGTAACAAAGTCTCATGGAGTCAGCGATATAAATTTTGATCTTTACAAGGGGACTGTTACAGCCTTGACAGGGCCTTCTGGTTCAGGAAAATCAACAATTCTTGAACTTTGCTCAGGCCTTCTAACCCCAGACAAAAATCCAGAAACAATAATTTCATCCCAAGATCATCCAACTTTAGCCCTGCAAAATGCCAAAGCAGCTCTTTTTGAAGCTTTTGCCGCAGATGATGTTGCCTTTGGTCCTAGAAACCAGGGGAAATCTGGTTCAGAACTTAAAGAACTTGTAAAAAAATCAATGGATAATGCGGCTTTACCATTTAGTACTTTTGGCGAACGAAAAACTTTTGCTCTTTCTGGAGGGGAACAAAGACGCCTTTCAATTGCAGGTATACTTGCCTTGGATTCAGAAATTGTTTTCTTTGATGAACCAACTGCCGGTTTGGATAGCAGGGCTAGAAATGAAGTTTTGAATCTTTTTAAAAAGCTTGCAGATCAGGGTAAGACAGTTTTGTTTTCTACCCACAAAAGGGATGAAGCCGATTTTGCCGACCGCGAAATTAAAATACAAAATGGTAAAATCATAGAAGATAGCTGTGCAATGGATTCTAATCAAAACAAGCAGGATTTGAAAAATGTAGAAGTTTCTTCATCGGTGGGACTTTTGTCTATGCTTAGAAATACTTCGGCAAGTCTTTCTGGTGCCAGACGAGAAAAAAAATCTCCTGTGGAAAAAATCCCTCCAGCTCTCAGAATTATACTTTTCCTTGTTTTATTTGTTTTTTCCCTTCTTTTAAGAAAGATTTATATGACAGCAGGCTTTTTGGCCATTTCGGTAATCTATTGTCTTTTAAGCGGTTTCAAGTTTTCTAAGTTGTGTAAGGCCTGGCTTAAAATTCTGCCATTCCTACTCATATTTACAGTCTTCCAGTTGATTTTCCACGCACCTCAAAGCGGCGAAGTTCATTTTACAAACTGGAAATATCTAACTATTACTCCATCAAAACTCTGGTTCTGCTTAAATTCAATTTTAAGAACCTATTCATCTTTGGCCTGTATTTCTGCCTTCTTTGTTTCAACACCTGAGTACGATTTAATCGATGGCTTAAAAATTCTTTTATTTCCACTTAGCCTGATAAAGATACCGGTCCGCTACCTGATCTTAGTAATCGAAATTATTTTTAGATTTATTCCAGTCCTGGTAGATGAAGCGTCTTCCATCATCAAAACTCAGATAATACGAGGTGGTCTTGGAAAGGTTTCTGGAAAAATGGCAAAACTTAAGGCAATAATTCCCTTGTTTGTACCTCTTATCATACAATCAATTAAAAAATCCGAATTACTTGCTGATGCAATTACAATGAGGTGTTTTAGATGACAGAAAAAATAAATAACGCTTTTAATATGTGTCCAATGTGCGGCTCAAAAAATATAGAAAATCCTGGAATGCGTAAGTGGATTTGCAAGGATTGTGGTTTTGACCTTTATAACAATGTTGCAGCTGCCGTTGGAATTATTATTTATGATAAAGATAAGAATGTTCTGTTCGAAGTAAGGGCCAAGGAGCCAAGAAAGGGGTTTATTGCAGTGCCTGGAGGATTTGTCGATTTTGATGAAAGTGCAGAATCAGCCATTGTTCGTGAATGCAGAGAAGAAATTGGTGTTGATCTTGATTCTGACCAGGTAAAAATTTTGTGCACAAATCCAAATACATATGAGTATAAAAATATAGTTTATAAAACTTGTGATATATTTTTTACAGCATCCTTACCAGAAAAATATGAAAATATAGCAGCTTTTATTTCCAGCCTTAAAGCTCAGGAAAGTGAAGTTCTTGGTTTTCAGTCCCATAGGGTTGCTACTTTAGATGATGTAGAAAATCTGCCTTTAGCTTTTGAAAGTGCCAGACTGACACTCAGAAAATTTGTTCAGACAAGTTTATAACTTTTGAGAGGTTTTTATGTATACAAATAGAATTGTTGCCCTTGTAGTTGCAGTTTTGATTGTCCTTGATATGATTTGGTTTGTAATTCGTGGCAAAAAAAACGGCTTTAGAGACCCTGCTGCTATTACAAAGGGAATTATTGTAAGAAAAATTGTAATTTATGCTATGTCACTGGGGCTTCTTGTGGTTGCCTGTTTCCGTGAATTTGGTCTTGTTGGAAATATTGTTTTTTCTGGTTGTGCTCTGCTTGCGGTAGAAATTACCAACCGTTACTTTCTTTCCAAAACTAATGAATATGATGAAGAGCCTGCCCAGGAGCAATAAAAAAAGCTGATTAAGAAAGTTCCTAATCAGCCAGATATATAAAAACACCCCGGAGCTTAGCTTCGACGGGATGGAAAAACAGGCAGGTATTCCAAAGAACCCCGCTGTTTGTTCTTTTAGTATAGTTATAAAAATAGAAAAATGCCATAGGAATATATTTGTCTTATTGACATAAAACGTGGTATTTGTTATATTTGAACAACCTTTTGGAGTGGTACCCAAGCGGTAAGGGACTGGTCTGCAAAACCATCATTGGTAGGTTCGACTCCTATCCACTCCTTAAAAAGAACTCTTTCATCTGGAAGAGTTCTTTTTTTTTTGCACACTTTTTGCTTAGCAGCATTGTTTAATTGAGGGTTTATTACAAAACCCTCAAAACGGCGAAGTCAAGGCTTTAAGCGTGAGCGTGCCTTGACTCGACGTATTGTCTTGATAACAATTCAAATTTTTGATATTTTTTTACTGTTGCATTTACAACGTGTTTTGTACATGTAATTCTCTGGAGAGTCTTCATAAATCCTTATGAAGCGCCGAAGGGTTAAGGCTATTAAAGCTGATATCTCAGGCAAAGTGGACAGAGTATAAAAAATGTCCCATTATCACTCTTTGGAGAGCTGGTTCAATTAAGTTTGGCTGGCTCTTATTTTTTTTAAAGGATGCTGGTAATATGTTTACAGAAATTATTACTAAAATCGATGATTTTGTTTGGGGAGTTCCAACAATCATCCTTATCCTTGCAACAGGAATCCTGTTGACAATCCGTTTGCGTGGTGTTCAGTTTACAAAGCTTGGACGCGGTTTCAAATCAATGTTTAAGAAAAGTGATGGAAAGGGAGAGGTTTCTTCTTTCCAGGCTCTTTGTACAGCACTTTCTGCTACAATTGGTACTGGTAACATTGTCGGAGTAGCAACTGCTATTGCTGGTGGTGGACCTGGTGCTCTTTTCTGGATGTGGCTTGCTGCTTTGGTTGGAACTGCAACAAAGTATGCCGAATGTATGCTTGCTGTAAAATACCGTGAACACGCTGCTGATGGACACGTTCTTGGTGGACCTTTCTACACAATTGAAAAAGGTATGAAAGAAAAAACTGGTTTTAGCTGGAAATGGCTTGCAGTATTGTTTGCTATTTTTGGTGTTTGTGTAGGTCTTTTTGGTATTGGTACATTTACACAGATTTCTGGTATTACAACTGCTGTTCAGAACGCAATTGACCCAGATATGAAACATGTTGCTTTCACATTGTTTGAAAATAATTATACATGGTCTGTAGTAATTGCAGGTCTTCTTGTAACATTTGGTGTTGCACTTGTAATTATTGGTGGATTAAAGAGAATTTCTAAGGTTGCAGAAAAAGTTGTTCCTGCAATGGCTGTAGTATATGTATTCCTTGGTCTTTCAATTTTGATTATGAATGCTACAAGGATTCCAGCTGCTTTTGCTGTAATCTTTAAAAATGCATTTGGTTTCAAGGCTCTTGCTGGTGGTGCTACAGGATGGCTCTTTAAGCAGGTTACAGATTCAATGCAGAAAGGTGTTGCTCGTGGTATTTTCTCTAACGAAGCAGGTCTCGGTTCTGCCCCAATCGCTGCTGCTGCCGCTCAGACAGAAGAACCAGTAGCTCAGGGTATTATTTCAATGCTCGGAACTTTCATTGATACAATCATCATTTGTACAATGACTGGACTTGCAATTGTTATTGCTTTCTACACAGGTGCAGATGCTACAGGTGCTGGTGATTTAGAAGGTATTGCTTTGACTTCTGCCGCTTTCAGTAAAGTTCTTGGTGGTGACGGTCGTTCTGTACAGTTCCTTCTTATGCTTTGTCTTGTATTCTTTGCATTTACAACAATTCTTGGCTGGGACTACTACTCAGAACGTTGTCTTGAATACTTGTCAAAAGGAAATATGACAATTGTTAAGATTTTCCGCTGGCTTTACATTGCAGCTGTATTTATTGGACCTTACTTTACAATCAAACAGGTTTGGACAATTGCAGATATTACAAACGGTTTGATGGCAATTCCTAACTGTATTTCTTTGATTGTACTTTCTGGTGTAGCAGCTAAAGAAACAAAGGATTACTTCAATCGTTATCCAACATTACAATAATCCTGAATTAATTTCAGGTTAAACTAAAAAGGACTGTCCCGGGTGAAGTTTTGATGAAACTAACTTCCAGGACAGTCCTTTTTTTGGGGGATTTTATCCTATTTAATTTCTCTTACACCGTCGCCGGAAGAACATCCAAAGAAGGCTCCTTCGTAACCTACAACTTCTTTGTAGCCCTGGCCAACGTTTTGAATAAAGTTTTCAACATGGTCTTTGTGAACAAGAGCAATTGCACATCCACCAAAGCCGGCTCCAGTCATTCTGGCTCCGATACAACCTTCTTTTTTTGAAGCCAAATCAACCAAAGTATCAAGTTCAAGACCTGTTACTTCATAATCTTCCTTCAAAGATTTGTGAGAAGCGTATAAAAGCTGACCAAGTTCTTTGAGATTATCGGCTTTAAGGGCATCTACAGCTTTAAGAACTCTGTCCATTTCTGTTACACAGTGTCTTACGCGGCGGTAAATTACATCATCTTTTATAGCAGACCCAACTTTTTCGAATTCTGCAACTGAAAGACTACAAAGATCTGGAATATTAACACCAGCCTTATTAAGAATTGCAAGTCCTTCTTCGCACTGAGCTCTTCTTTCGTTGTATTTTGAATCAGCAAGTTTTCTCTGTTTCTTGGTGTTCATTACAACAAAACGATAATCACCAAGATTTAATGGTACGTATTCGTGTTCAATTTTTGCACAGTCCAGAACTTCTGCAGTATCTTTTTTTCCTGTTGCAATAATGTACTGGTCCATAATTCCGCAGTTTACGTTCATAAACTCATGTTCAGACTGCTGGCCCATCAAAGCAATGTCCTTGCGTGAAATATTGAATCCGTAAGTTTCGCTTACAGCCCAGGCAAATCCGCATTCCAAAGCTGATGAAGAGGAAATTCCACCAGCAGAAGGAACGTTACTTGCAATCAGACAGTCAAAGCCTGTGTTAAACTTAAGACCGCGTTTTTTCATGCAGGAAAGAATGCCGTTTAAAAAGTTTGCATAATCATTTGCTTTATCAAATTTAAAATCTGTATCTGTTGTAAATTCAAAAGTTCCAGGGAAGAAAAGATCGTTGTAAATAATTTTTGAGTCAGCTCTTTTTCTTATTGCACAGTAAAGATATTTATCAATTGCGGCAGGAAAAACTTTTCCACCATTGTAATCGATATGTTCTCCGATAATGTTAATTCTGGCAGGAGATGCGAACATTCTGATTCCCTCTCCTGGTCCGTAAATTTTAATAAAGTTTTCTTTTAAAAGTTCTGGTGTTACTGTTGTTTTCTCTATCATAAAAATCCCTTAAATAAGCTTTTAAGGCCGAGTATAGAACTTTTGTTGAACAATTCCAAGTGAAAAGGTAAAATTAAGTATATGAAAAAGACAGTTTATATTATTGGACACAAAAATCCCGACACAGATGCTGTTGTTTCAGCTGTTGGTTATGCAAGATTAAAGAATTTGCTGGGTCATCCAGAATACATTGCTGCCCGTGCAGGTCATTTGAATCCTCAGACCCGTTATATTTTTGAAAAATTTGGACTTCCAAAACCAGAATATATTCCAGACCTTATTCCAAAGGTAAAATATTTTATGCAGGATAATGTTGAAACCGTACAGGAAGATGTTTCTGTCTGGGAAGCCATTGGACGAATGGAAAATACAGAAATCAGAGTTATGCCAGTTGTTGATAAGAACGGAAAATATCTTTCACTTTTGCATTACTCTGGATTCGCAAAAGGGGTTCTTACAATCCTTAATCCTGAAAAAAAGCATTCCTTCACAACATCTATCAATCTGATTTTGAAAACTTTAAATGCTCAGCCTCTTATTGTAAATGATGGAGATAAGACTTTTAAGGCTTCAATTCATGTTGGTTCATCATCAGTTGAGACTTTTGTAAAAAGACTGGAAGCTCACTCTTCTGAAAATATTATTGTTATTGCTTCAGATAGAAATGATATTCACAAGCTTTGTATTGAACATAAAGTAAAACTTCTTATTACAACCAGTGGATGTGTTATTGATAAAGAATTGAGGGAGCTTGCAGAAAAAAATGGAGTTTCTGTAATTGTCAGCCCTTATTCTACATCACCTACATCTATGCTTATTGCTTATTCTATGCCTGTAAGTGTTATGGGTGATGCAGAAATTAAAACTGTTGCAATAAACGATTCGGTTGCAAAAATTAAGGATATTCTTAAAGATGCTCATTGTAAGTACCTTCCGGTGGTGGATGAGGAAAACAAGGTAATCGGTATTATTTCTGAACATGATTTGATGAAGGAACCAAATATCGAAGTTATTCTTGTGGACCACAATGAAATTACTCAGGCGGTGGAAGGAATTGAGCATTATGTGATTCAGGAAGTAATTGACCACCACAGAATTGGTGCTATTCCAACAAAAAATCCAATTACCTTTATCAATCGTCCAGTTGGTTCTACAGCTACTCAGATTGCAGGTCTTTATAAAGAATACAAAATTCCAATTCCAAAAGACATTGCTCCACTTTTACTCTGCGGAATTTTGTCTGATACTTTGATTTTGCAGTCTGCCACAACAACAGATGTAGATCGGGATATGGTGGAATATCTTTCTGGAATTACAGATTTAGACTACAAGCAGTTGGGAAATGAAATTCTGATTGCAGGAAGTAATATCAAGGGACGTGAAGCTTCAGATTTAATCCACCAGGATATGAAGGAATATGTTGAAGGTAAGGTTTCATATACAGCCAGTCAGATTGAAGTTGGAAATCCTAAGGAAGTTATGGACCGCAAGGCCGACTTTATGAAGGAGCTTGCTCTTGAACGTCGTGCTCACAAGGCTCTCTTCTCTTGTCTGCTTGTTACAGATATTACAAAACTTTCTAGTCTCCTTTTGATAGATTACGATTCGAAATTTGAGCCATTTATAAGCTGGCCAAAGATGGAGGATAACGTATTCTACCTTCAGGGCGTTGTTTCTAGAAAAAAACAGCTGATTCCATTAATTACAGAAGCTGTTACAAATTATCAGAAATAACAAAATTTAAATTTGACAATTAAAGATTCTGTTATAGAATAAAAATGTAATCAACACGTGTTGACGACAAAGGTTGATAGTATGAGTTCTAAAAAGGAATCTAAAACAAATGTTACTCAAAATGATGTTGCCAAAGCAGCAGGTGTTACCCGTAGTATGGTTAGTTATGTCATCAGCGGGAACACAGAACGTTCGGTAGCACCAGAAACACGGCAAAGGATTCTTAAGGTTATAGAGGAATTGGGCTATCGTCCAAACAAGGCTGCCCAGGCTTTACAGTTGGGAGACAAGGCCTTTGCTTCAAAAAATATTGGAATTGTTCTGAGTAACGAAAGCGATTTTCTCCGTCCTTTTTATACAGAAATTATTTCTGGCATTTATTCAGCCGCTCACGAAAATAATTACAATGTAAAATTTATCCGCTTTTTTAATGAACTTAAAAATCCTCTTTTGTTTAATGATTTAATCCACCCTGAATCAATTGGGTCTGTAATTTTGCTGGCAAATAACCGGGCAATTAAAGATGATGAAGATGAAGAAATCATCAAAAAAATTAAATCAAAAATAAATAAAACACTTTGTCTAGAATGGAAACACGAAGGACTTACCAGCATTTTGTTTGACCGCCAGGAAACTGCAAAAAATGCCACAGAATTCTTAATCAAAAAAGGTTATACAGATATTGCCTATATTGGCCAGGATGACGAACGAGTTTTTGGTGTTCAGCATGCTCTTTTACGAAAAAACTTGAATGCAGTTCTTAAAGATTTTTATCTTGCAAATGCGTCGGATGCTCCTTCGGCTTATGAAGAAATTGTCAAAATTGCAGAAAAAGGGAAACTTCCTCAGGCAATAGTTTGCGGTTCAGATGAAGTTGCAATTGGTATTTTGCATTATCTGAACGAAGCTTCAATTCCAGTTCCAGAAAAAGTTGCTCTTGTGAGTATAGATAATATTGAAATGTCAGCTTTTACAAATCCACCTTTGACAACTATGAATGTGCAGAAAAAACTAATGGGTCATAAGGCTGTCGAAATGATAATACAAAATCAGGTTGGACAAAATGATGATGCCATAAACATCACACTTCCATCTGAAATTGTAGAAAGAAAATCTTGTTAAATTTATTTGTTCTTAGGAGGTTACAATGAACAAAAAATTAATAAAAACTGTTGCTATTGCTGCAATTGGTATGTTGGCTTTAGCTGGATGTTCAAAAAAAGACGGTGCTAAGAGTTCAAAATCTGGCCAAAAGGTTGTTCTTAAAGTTTGGGAATCGGCTGATGGTCCTGATGAATTTATTAAGCAGGCAGGTCAGGCTTTTACAAAAACTCACCCAAATGTAACAATTGAATATGTAAACGTTGAACTTGGAGATGCAATTACTCAGATTGCCCTTGATGGTCCAGCTGGAGTAGGTCCAGATTTGTTCGCCGCTCCTCATGATAGACTTGGTTCTCTGGTTAGTGGTGGACACGTTCTTCCAACTGCAAATCCAAACAAAGTAAAAGCAGAAGTTCTTGGAGCTTGTTCAACTGCTCTTACATATGACGGAACAATGTATGGTTATCCAGTATCTGCAGAAACTTATGCCCTTTTCTATAACAAGGATTTGATTTCTGAAAATGACGTTCCAAAAACCTGGGAAGATCTTGCAAAATGGGCAAAAGATTTTAATGCTAAAAATCCTGGAAAATTTGGTTTTGTAATGGATGTTGGAAATGGCTACTACACAATCATCTTTACAACTTCAAACGGAAACAGACTTTTTGGCGAAAGTGGAACTGACACAACAAATACAAACATCAATTCTGACGAATCTGTAAAAGGTATGACCTTCTTCAAAACACTCCGTTCTGCACTTGATGTTCCTGCTGCTGACCTTGACACTTCTACTGCCGATGCCGCATTCCAGTCTGGAAATGCCGCTATGCATATCACAGGACTTTGGAATGTTGTTCCATTTGAAAATGCAGGAATCAACTTTGGTGTAACAACTCTTCCTTCACTTCCAGGAAATACAAGCCCAGCGGCATCATTCTCTGGAACTCGTGCTATGTTCGTTTCAGCTTATTCAGAACACCCAGAAGAAGCAAACGAATTTGGAGAATTCCTTCTTTCAGCAGAAATGCAGAAACTCCGCTTCGATTTGACAGGAACAGTTCCTTCTATCAATGTTAAAGTTTCTTCACCATATCTTGCAGGCTTTATGGCTCAGCTGGATTATGCTTTCCCAATGCCATCTATTCCAGAAATGGGTATGTACTGGGAAGCTATGAACAATGCTTCTAAAAATATTTGGGATGGAGCTGACGTAAAAACTGAACTTGATGCATGTAACGCTACAATCCTTGGTAAATAATTTAGAACTTTAGCTTTAGATATTTAGATGATGGGGAAGACTTTGTCTGAATCATACAGGCATTGTTCTTCCTCACCTTTCCCATTTTTTTAGACGAGGTTTTTATGAAAACTCTTCCAAATGACGGTAGTGCAGAAAAAAAGATAAAGGTTACGGCCTCTGCTTTTATGGGCCTTTCTCATTTACTTTATCTGCATGATTATATAAAAGGCATTTTCTTTTCTTTATGTGAAGTCATTTTTATTGTATTTTTGCCTAAGATTTTTAATAAGCTTGTAGGATTAATTACACTCGGTTCTCCACATCCAGAGCTTCCTATAAAACAGAGAGACAATTCCATTTTTATGCTGATAGACGGCATTCTTGTTTTGTCTCTGATTGTAATTTTTGTAGTTGTTTATGTACTTTCTGTAAAAAGTGCCGGCAAAGAATATAAGGATTACTGCCGCAAGGGTTACTTTGGTAAACAAAAAGAACATTTGAATACAGCGCTTGGCAAGTCTTTCCCAATTTTTGGACTGGCTCCAGCTTTTATAATGATAATTATTTTTGTAGTAGTTCCACTTATTTTTTCAATCTGTGTAGCTTTTACAAATTATTCAGATCCAGGTCACATTCCTCCTAACAATACAGTAGACTGGGTTGGTTTCCAGAATTTCAAGGAATTGATGGGAGGCCATAACAACTGGTCTGCGGGATTTGGTAGAGTAGCACTCTGGACTTTAGTTTGGGCTGTTCTTTCTACCTTTACCTGTTACTTTGGTGGATTAATTGTTGCAGTTCAGCTTCAGGAAATTAATGTAAGAATTGCACCAGTTTTCCGCTTTATCTTTATCCTGCCTTATGCAGTTCCTTCTGTTGTGAGTATGCTGGTCTGGAAAAACCTTTTGAATGGTTCTTTTGGTGTTGTAAACAGAACACTTATGCACTTTGGACTTATTCAGAATCCTATTCCTTGGCTTGGAACTTCACTTATGGCCCAGTTTACCTGTGTCATAATCAACCTGTGGGCCGGTTTTGGATATTTTATGCTGCTTTCAATGGGTACAATGACTGCTATTCCTCAGGATATGTACGAAGCGGCAAAAATTGATGGAGCAAACAAGGTTCAGATTTTAGGAAAAATAACTCTTCCTCTGGTTCTTTATCAGACTATGCCTTTGATTATTATGAGTTTTGCCCACAATATTAACAACTTTGGTGCAATTTTCTTCCTTACTGGAGGTTCGCCAGTTGTTGCAGATTCTACAACAACTCTGGCAGGCGGAACTGATATTCTTGTAACCTGGATTTACAAGCTCACAATTACACTTATGAAGTATAACTATGCATCTGTAATTGCCGTAATGATTTTCATAGTTCTGGCTCCATTTGCAATTTTCCAGTTCAGACAGACAAAAGCCTATAAGGAGGGTGAAGTATGATGCAGGAAAAAACTACTGGTTCAGCAATAAATCGTTCAGTAATTTATTTAATATTTTTTATAATCGCTTTTTTTGTAATTTATCCTCTGGTTTATATTGTTAGTGCGGCATTTTCTCCATCAAACAATATTGCAGGCTTAAATATAGTTCCTTTTGCAGATGGTTTTACTGTAAAGCATTTTGTAAAACTTTTTACAAAGACGGATTATGGCCACTGGTTTTTCAATACTCTGAAAATTTCTACAGCAACTATGGCTTTGACCGTAATTACATCATCTCTTAGTGCTTATGTATTTTCAAGGTTCAACTTTACTTTTAAAAAGCCCTTTCTTATGTCACTTTTGATTTTGCAGATTTTTCCTTCTTTTGTTGGAATGGTCGCAATTTATGTAATACTTTATCGCCTTGGTGGACTTGATACACTATGGGGACTTGTTCTGGTTTATACAGCCGGAAACATTCCTTACAACACCTGGCTTGTAAAAAACTACATGGACACAATTAGTAAGAGTTTGGATGAAGCCGCAAGAATTGATGGAGCAAGTCATTTCAGAACTTTTTTCCAGATAAATCTTCCAATCGCCAAACCTATCATCACTTTTTTGTCTATAACAAGTTTTACAGGTCCCTGGATGGATTTTATCTTCCCAAAAATGGTTCTTCGTTCATCATCAAAACAGACTCTGGCTCTTGGACTTTTTACCTTTGTGTCTGATAAGAAAAACGAATTTACAACTTTCTGTGCTGGTTCTTTGATTGTTGTTATTCCTTTTGTAATCTTTTTCCTTGTAACTCAAAAAACTCTGATTACAAGTTTTGGTTCTGCTGGTGTAAAAGAATAATAATTTAGAGGATTTTATGTACACATTTGATAATAAGAGTCTCCTGAAAGATGGAATAAGATGTTTTCCAGTTATGGGAGAAATACATTATTCACGTTATCCAAAAGAATTTTGGAAAGAATCGCTGTGTAAGATGAAGGCTGGCGGTGTTACTATTGCCTCTGCTTATGTCATCTGGATTCATCATGAAGAAATTGAAGGTAAGTATGATTTTTCTGGTGATAGAGATTTGCACGCTTTTGTGCAGGCCTGTAAGGATTGTAAGATGAAACTTATGCTGCGAATTGGTCCCTGGATTCATGGGGAAGTTCGCAATGGAGGTTTTCCAGACTGGCTCTTAAAAAAGGATTTCCAGGTTCGCACTAATGATGAAAAATATTTTGCGGCTGTAGAAAAATGGTACAAAAGAATTTATCAGGAAGTAGCTGATTTTTTTGCCTCTCCAGATAATCCGATTGTTGGTGTTCAGATTGAAAATGAATTTGGTCATTGTGGCGGACTTTATGATGAATCTGGTGAAGACCATATGAAACGCCTTTATAAACTTGCAAGAGAAATTGGTTTTAAGGTTGATTTATACACCGCAACAGGATGGGGTGGGGCAAGAACAGGAGGCCTTCTTCCAGTAATGGGCGGCTATTGTGATGCTCCATGGGACCAGAGAACGGTTGAAATTGAACCAAGCGGAAACTATATTTTTACTCTGGAAAGAAATGACCACAATATTGGTTCAGATTATGGCTTTGGTCACGGAGTTATGTTTGATGTAAACAAGTTCCCTTATCTTACAGCAGAACTGGGGGGCGGTTTGCAGGTAACTCAGCACAGAAGAACTGTTGCAAAAGCTCAGGATATTGGGGCAATGACTCTGGTAAAACTGGGTAGTGGTGTAAATCTTTTGGGCTATTACATGTACCATGGTGGCACAAATCCAGAGGGAAAATTGACCAGTCTGCAGGAAAGTCGTGCTACAGGCTATCCAAATGATTTGCCAGAAAAATCCTATGATTTTAGGGCTCCAATCCGTGAGTTTGGACAGGTTTCGGACAGCCTGAGAGAATTAAAACTTTACTCATATTTTGTTGCAGATTTTGGTTCTGAACTTTGCGAATTGCCTGCCATCATTCCAGAGGACAATCCTCTTAAACCAGATAATTTAAGCGAGCTGAGATATTCCTACCGAAGCGATGGAAAAAAAGGTTACCTCTTTGTAAATAATTATGTAAGACTCAAAAAAATGCCTGATTTTCCAAACCGTACATTAAAAACTCCAGAAGGAACATCTTTTCCTACGGTGGACATAAAATCCGGGGACTATTTCTTCTGGCCATTTAATATGGAGTACGGAAATTGTAAGGTGAAAACTGCAGAGGCAAGTCCTTTCTGCCATCTTGCAGATGGAACCTTCGTTTTTTATACAAACCAGGACAATAAAAATAAAGATTATTTCCAGTTTGAAAATAATGATAAAGATAAAGAAAAGGCTCTTCCAAAATTCTTGCTGCTTTCCAGAGAAGATGCATTAAATGCCTGGAAGACAAAGGACGGCGGTCTTGTTATAACAAAAGGAGTTTTCTACACCAGACAGAATCTTAATCAGACTTTGACCCTTCGCTCAAACGAAAAGTTTTACGCCTATCCCGCTTTAAAAAAAGTTCCAGAAGGCATAAAAACATCATCTTTAGTAAACAAAAATATTGCCCAGGATCTTCCATCTTATAATTTTACCACTTACGAGTTTAAAGCTTCTGCCGGCAAAATCAAAGATGCTGTTGGCTATAAGTTGATAAAGGATTTTAAAGATAATGAAGGTCTTTCCTTGTATCAGCTGGATGTTTCTAGTTTGATGAAAAGATTTGCAGAAGAAAAACAAAATAATGCAATAGATTGTTTTTTGAAAATTTCATATTGTGGAGAATCAGCCCGACTTTATTCTGTAAAAGATGGAAAAAGAACTCTACTTTTAGATAACTTTTACTTAGGCTCAGGCTACGATTGGGAGATTGGTCTAAAACGCTTCTTAAACACAGATATCGATTTTTCAAAACTAGAGCTGGAAATTAGTGTCCTTAAACCAGATGCAAAAATCTACTTCGAAAATAAAAACGACCTGCCAAAGGAATCTACTGCCCAGCTACAATCAACCAGTGCAGAATTCGAATACCAGATTGTGTTTGAATAGCAAGTGGTAGAAGTTTCTATCAATGTCACATGGAGAGGCGACAAAATAAATCGCCTTTTTTTTCATTTAACAAGAAGGTTTGTAAAGTTAAAGATTTAGTCGCAGGAGAATGTTTTTTGCAGGATGCCGCGGTGGAGGCGACAAGGATGTCGCCTTCTGGTATTTAGTAGAATGATTGTCGAGTTTGATATGTTTATTTAATAAACATATCAAACTCGTAAACTTGTTTTTGCAGGACGCAAAAACAAGTTACTCCCATCCAAAAGTAGCAGGTGGCTTATTTGTAGCATCAAAATATAGTGCATCTACAAATGGCAATTCTGCAATCTGGTGGACTATGTTTTCCATCACTTCTTTTGGCAGCATTGCAAATCTTGCAGTCATAACATCTTCTGAAATAACTGGTCTTAATACAAAAGATGCATGATCTTTGCAGCTTGCATATGGTAAATCAATTGTAAGGTGCTGGAAGATTTTGTCATACCAGCCAGATTTGTGAAGTTCTGTCAGTACAATGTTGTCAACTTCACGCAACTGGTCCAGTCTTGCCTTATCACAATATCCTTCCTGAAGTTTCAAATCTTCATTTTTAATTTCTGGATTTTGATAAAGTTTGATACAAGTTCTGTTAATATATTTTGCAGCATTTGTGATTGTTGATGAACATGCTTCAATCTTTTCACGTTTGCCTGGGAAGTGGTAGAAGCCGTTTCCTTCATCAGCAAAAGTAAGAAGAGCAGGGAAGCGGTAAGTACGGAAATCGCCCTGAACACCAACAGAACGAACTGGTAAAATGCTTCGTTTCAAATCGGCAGTGCAATGCTTGCAGAACATGTCTAATTTAATAGCATCCAGTTCCTTCTGAGCAAGAAGCAGTTCTTCTTCATCCTTTGGATTTGCTTTTCCATCATTACAAAGTACATTTATAGAAAGACCAGGACCTGGGAAAGGATGACGCATTACAAGCTGGTCAGAAAGTCCAAGTTTTTTACCGATGGAACGAACTTCATCTTTATAAAGATCGCGGATTGGTTCAATAATCAGACCTTTTGCAATAAGTTCCTGAATGCCTGAAACGCGGTTATGATGAGTTTTAATTGTGTTAGAATTTTTTGTTCCACCAGATTCAATAATATCAGGATAAAGAGTACCCTGGGCCAAAAGCCATTTATTATCATCAAGATGCTGTTTTGCAACTACTTCGTTACGAACAGTGATGAAGTTTTCTCCAACAGCCATACGTTTTTTCTGAGGGTCTGTAAGGCCTGAAATTGCTTTTAAGAAACTTTCAGATGCATCTTCTACAATAAAGTTGTTGAAACCGAACTTGTGGTAGGCTTCTGCAACCTGGGCAGATTCATTTTTACGCATGAAACCGTTATCAATGTGAAGACCAAGAACTCTATCCTGACCAAGGGCTTTGTTCAAAAGTGCAAAAGCAATAGTTGAATCTACACCGCCAGAAAGGAAGAGCAGAACGTTTTTATCACCAGCTTCTTTTTTAATATTTTCAAGAATGATATTTAATACGGTATCCTGATCCCAGTTCTTCTCCATTCCACAATAGTCTGCAAAGTTCTGGAAAATTTGATTTCCACAAGGAGTGTCTTTTACTTCGCAGTGGAACTGAAGACTAAAGCGTTTTTTAGAAAGATTCTGAGTTGCAGCAAAAGGACAGTCTTTTGTTGAACCTACAACTTCAAATCCTTCTCCAAGTTTTAGAACTCCATCCTGGTGACTCATCCAAACCTGCTGACTACCTTCAACACCTTTGAAAAGTGGACACTTGGCAGAAGTACCATTCATACCATCAGCAAAATTTAACTGGGCAAAACCAAATTCACCTACATCAGCCTTGCCAACTTTACCATTGTAACCAAGCTGAACAATGTAGTGACCGTAACAAAGGCCCAGAATTGGAATATCAAGATTTAAGATTTCTGAATTGAATTCCGGAACTTTTTCATCGTATACAGATGAAGGTCCGCCGGAAAAAACTATACCCTTACAATTTTCAAAAGCAGATAAATCTGTAGAAGGAAGGGCAATTTCTGAATAATAACCTAACATACGGAAGCGTTTTGCAATAAGGTGTGCGTACTGGCTTCCAAAATCTAAAACTACAATCTTTGAACGTGCCATATAAGGATTATAGTGAAAATTCTGGGAATGGGGAATAGAGAAGGAAAGTCAGGTTTTTGAATCTTGTGGTGGAGAAATTAGGCAGTTTTATTTTTTCTGTTAATATCTGTTATGCCCATAAGTAAATTTGGTACATATAAATCTTCATCAAGATTATCCCAATGAATACCAATGCCACCACCACTTAATTCACACGTATTACGTTCTTCTGGCTTTGCATTAAAAAGAGTTGGAAAGTATATAAGAGGAAGCGAAAGCTGGCGTCCATCAATTAATAATAACCATAAGTTTTCGTCGTCAAACCAAACTTTCTGAGCTTTTGCATTATTCAAAGAAAAATCCATTCCAGGCCTCCTTAATCTTTTTATTGTTTAAATTTATAATTTCTGCAATTTCATTTAATTGTTTTGCTGTAAAACCATAATTTTCAGCTAATGAACATTTATCAGAAATCCAGAATTTTGCAAGAGATTCATTTTTTCTTACATGAATATGGCAGGGTTCCAAAGGATTTCCTTCATTAGAGAAAAAGAAAAACTTGTATCCTTTTTCATTGAATACCGTAGGCATAGAAAAAGTATACTACACAATTCATTTTTCAACTACATAAAAAACAGTCTGCTCCAGTGAGATGAATAAAACTCTGGAGCAGACTCTTTTATTAAGGAAGATTATTGTTTGATGTAGTATTGATAAGATTTATATGTAGAGCCATTAGAATATTGAGTTGTTGTAATTACTAGGTATTTTGTATTTTGAGCATTTCTTTTAATTGTAGTTTGAGAATTAGGAACTAAGGATGGATTGACATACACTTGTGCCAAGTCAGATTCTGAAGTGGTAACTTCTTTATAATAATAACTTCCATTATAACAAAGCTGAACAATGTAGTGACCATAACAAAGACCGAGGTTTGGAATATCAAAATTTAAGATTTCTGAATTGTAAGGTGTGCGTACTGGCTTCCAAAATCTAAAACTACAATCTTTGAACGTGCCATACGTCCATATTCATCTGCACGCATGCTTTTGAGATAACAAAAATGTAACTTCCAAATGTCAATAAAAACTATTGCTTTACAAAAGTAATTTCTGCACTTGTGTAGTTTTCTGGCAGAGTTTTGTAGCTTAGTCTATATTTTGTTTTATTGCTGTTAGTTTTTATATCATAAGTATCGGTAACACTTGGTGTGCTTGCGGCTGCAGTATTACTTGTACTTGTTGTAGATGATGTAGAAGATGATGGTAAATATGAATTCAAAAGCACAATATACAAGGCATTTCCAGATTCTGGAACTTCAAGAGAACTTGTAAAATACCCGTTATTATTAACTGCTGTTGAACTGCCTGTAATTCTATCAGTTGTTTTAAAATCGGCTTTTGCATTTTCAATATTTCCAGTTATTAAACCAACTTGGTTTACGCTACCTGATTCAATAGATTTTATTGCGCCTGATTTAACTGTAAAATTAAGAACAGTTGCTCTAGTACTTGTGTATTTATATTTTCTGTTTGTAACTTCTTGTTCTGCTAATGTAACATTTTGTGTATATTGCCAGTTTCCGTCAGACAGGGATATTTCATTTACACTTTCACTTGTATCCTGGCTTGCACTTGAATCTATAACTATTACGGTTGTTGTAGGCTGACATGAAAGAATTGTAAATATCAAACTAAAGATTACGAAAATAAAACTGAGTTTTTTCATAGAAAACCTCCTGTAAAAACTCCAATAAATAGCCCTGCTAGTTGTACTACATAGATGTAAGTTAACTATACACAAAAAAAAGCCATTGTTTCAATATTTTTAACAAACTTGTTATTTCTTCATTCTTCATCATAAAAATTAGAAGTGTATTCTGAAATTTTAGAAAGTGCTTTACGGGCGGCGTGGTGGCTTTTATTTAAGATGGACTGGAATTCCTGGTTACTGAAACGGATTAACTCGCAGTCACTTGTAGCAATGGCACTTCCTGTGTGGTTTTGGTTTATAAGACATTCTACATCGCCCAAAAATGCACCTTTACTAAATTTGATTTGCCCCTTGCTTGTGTTTTCGCAGATATTTCCTTCTTTTATAAAATAAACCTCGTCAATTTTTGAACCTTCTTCATAAATAATTTCACCTGCATTAAAATAAACGGTGTTTTCCTTTGTTTGAATAAGAGAAGGTTTGATAAAGAGGAAGCGGCGGAAAAGACTCCACCAATCCTTAGCTTCGTTTGGAGGCAAAAGATAAATCTCGGAACGCAGAAGAATCTCGAAAAATTGAGAAACATAAATCATCTGAGCTCCAAAAAGGAAAATTACAAAGAAAAAGTAAACCTTAATCATCAATAAAACTAAAGAAGAGATTGTTCCGTAAATTGCATTGTAATTTGTGGTGTTCATAAACATGTTGATGAAGAAGGACACCAGAAAAAATACTCCAGTACTTAGGGCAGCGTAAAAAATACAACGTCTAAGCAAAGGTTTTGAACCCGAAACAAAACGATATGCAATTACAGTGATAAAAAATAAAACCAAATAAATCAAAAGAACCATTAAATTATGTGTGGTTGGTGTAAAGATTTTTGGGAATAAAGAAAAAATATTCTGAAAGAAATCCAGTTCAAGTATCTTGCTGAAAATAAAGATGATGATAGTGACAAGTGCAATTACAAATACAAAAATAAACTCCAAAATGAAACTTACAATTTGATCAATCCATGTTTTTCGTTTTGAAACGGAACGGAAAACCTTTTTCATTGCAATAATGATTGAGTTAAAGAGTTTTCGAGCCATCCATACGACCCAAATACCAAGAAAGATGTTTACGGCCTTAAAAGATGTCATATTTGCCATGGCATCAATGGCAGGCTTTATATCTACAAAATTTTCCAGTTCCTGGGTAAATGATAATACAAAATTGTAGATATTAGGATTTACACGCAAAATACCAGCCAGAACTGTAAAAATTATTAGCATAATAGGAATGAAGGAAAAGATAAAACCAAAGGCACAGGCAGAAGCCGATTCCCAGAGATTGTTCTTTGTAAAATTTGAAATTGTAAGATAAAGAAATTGTCCAAAGCGGGATAGTATTTTCTTGCAATAGGCCTTTAGGTTTGACATATCTTGTATTTTAATGTTGAAAAAGAATTTTGGAAAGCGGGGGATGTGATAGGTTCTAGGTTTTAGGTGATAGGTTCTAGGATTTAGAAATATCTACCTCGCTAGCACCTAACACCTAGCACCTATAACCTACTCCACTAAAAATCTGCCAGCTTTGGAGCACGTGGATATGGAATAACATCACGGATATTTTCCATACCTGTTACATAACGGAGCAGACGTTCGAATCCCAAACCAAATCCTGAGTGTGGAACTGTTCCGAACTTGCGGAGATCCAGGTACCAGTCGTAAATTGACTCGTCCATTCCACGGCGTTCAATTTCTGCCTTAAGTTTGCCGTAGTCTTCTTCGCGTTCAGAACCGCCGATAAGCTCGCCGATTCCAGGAACAAGTACGTCAACGGCTTTTACAGTCTTTCCATCATCATTCTGCTTCATATAGAAAGATTTAATTTCTTTTGGATAGTTGAATACCATTACAGGACC
>DGWD01000004.1:63455-105462 GCA_002395155.1 Treponema sp. UBA4267 | reverse complement strand
AAATCCCGATTTATCGAGATGTTTGGAGATCCTATTCAAAATCCTCTAGGCTGGAAGATAAATCAATTATCAGATTACATTACTTTTCTAACATCTGGATCTAGGGGGTGGTCTGAATATTTTTCAAAAGATGGCGAATTATTTCTAACTATAAAAAATGTTAAAAATAGCAAAATCAATATTGATGATGTACAACACGTAAAAGCTCCGGAAAATAAAGAAGCTGAAAGAACAAAAGTAAAAGAAAATGATTTGTTAATAAGTATTACAGCGGATTTAGGAAGAACCGGCGTTATTTCAAAAGACATTGCTGCTTATGGAGCATACATTAACCAGCATTTATCACTTGTAAGACTTGATACATCTAAAATAAATCCATTATTTGTTTCATATTTCCTTGAAACAGAAGGTGGAAAAATCCAGTTTTCAAAGAAGAATCAAAATGCTGTAAAAGCAGGATTGAATTTTGATGCAATAAAATCACTTCGAATTATAAATCCTCCGCTTAATAGACAAAATGATTTTATTTCTTTCGTCCAGCAAATCGACAAATCAAAATTTGAAATGGCTATATATGAAAAGTTGTGGTATAATTATCAAATCTGGAGAAAGAAAATGGGATTATTCCGCGGAATTTTAGATTTATTTTCAACTTGGACTATTTCCGATAAGTTTGGTTTAGGTGCTGGTTTTCTTTATGCTGATTACGCATGGGAGAAAGCAAATGAACGTGAACTTAATAAAATGAAAGCAGGAGTAACTTAGACAATTTCCAATTATATAAATGAAAATAGAAAATTATTAAATAATGATTTAATCCAAACTCTTAATAATTATATTAATTCGATAGCAAATTGTAATAAGTTTAATGCGAATAGCATTTTGTCTGAATTAAAGAACTTTTGATGCATAAATGCACTTATCATTCATGTATCATAGAAATACTTAACAATAGTATTGAAGCAATTGAATCTATTCCAGAAGATAATCTTGATGATGGTGTAAAAATTCAGGCACTTCAAAAAACAAAAAATGTAATAGATTGTTCGGATTCCAACCAGCTTCCTATTCTTCTAAAAGATTTATTTAGCTTTTATGATGAAAACGGAATAGAGGTTGAAAACAAAGAAGAACTTTTTGATAAATTTGAAAGTTTAAGAAAAGAATATTTAGCCTAGAAATAAGGGAATTGTAAAATGTCAAACTTTGAATACTTGCTAGCCTATAAAGAATTCTCCGCATTTGCTTCTTTAGCAAACGAAGCCGAAAAACAATACAATAAATCTACAATGTTCTGCGGTATTTCTGCTCGTAAGTGTGTGGAACAGGCTGTGAACTGGATGTACAGTGTTGATGATGATTTGTACATGCCTTATGACGACAGCATTCAGGTTCTTGTTCATGACAAAAGCTTTGTAAATATTGTTCCTGGAAATATTCAGAAAGATTTACAGATTGTAATTAAAGTTGGTAATCAGGCTGTTCACTCAAATACAGAAATTGATAAAGCTCGCGCTCTTCTTTCCCTTAAGGCTCTTTTTAATTTCTTAAACTGGATTGTTTTTACTTACAGCAGTACATATGAAAGTCGCACATTTGATGAAACTCTTATTCCGGCAAACAAAGCGACCATTATTGTAAAAAAGAATCAGGAAGAAATCGATAAGTACCGTAGTGAGCTTGATGAAAAAGAACAGTCGATTGCAGACCTCAAAAAGCAGCTTGCCGATTTACAGAAAGCATTAACAAGTAATAAATCAAAACCTAAAGACGACAGTAAAATCAATTATGAAACTATTGATGAAAAGACTACTCGTAAGCTGTTCATTGATGAGGATTTGAAAAAACTTGGCTGGCAATTTGATGGTGTTATGGTTCAGGAAGAGTATCCTGTTCATGACATGGGCGATAAACATTCAGACGGCTTTGTTGATTATGTTCTTTTTGGAAAAGACCATAAACCTCTTGCTGTTGTTGAAGCTAAAAAAACAAGTAAAGATCCTAACATTGGAAAGCAGCAGGCTAAAGATTATGCAGACTGTCTTGAACGTGAATATGGACAGAGACCTTTCATTTTCTATACTAATGGATTTGACTGCAATTTCTGGGATGATTTACAGGCAGCTCCACGCCGTGTAAGTATGGTATTCAGCCAGGGAGATTTGCAGAAGCTTGTAGATCGTCGTTCCCTTAAAGAAGATATAAACGCTATCCAGATTAATAAAGAAATTACCGGCCGTGATTATCAGATGGCAGCTATTAAGGCTGTTGTAAAATCTGCAAATGAAGGATTCAGAAAGTTCCTTCTGGTAATGGCAACAGGAACCGGAAAGACAAGAACTGTAATCAGTCTTACAGATGTTTTTGCACGTGCAAATTATGCAACCAACATCCTCTTTTTGACCGACCGCATTCAGCTTGTAAAACAGGCTTATTCAAATTACAAAGAGCATCTTAAATCAATGTCGCTTTGTAATATGCTGGATTATAAATCTAGACAAAATGACAAGAATGCAAGAATTGTATTTTCAACTTACCCGACAATTCTTAATGCTATTGATACTGATAAAACTGAAGACGGAGAAAGACTCTATACTCCAGCTCATTTTGACTTGATAATCATTGATGAAGCACACAGAAGTATTTTTAAAAAGTACCGCGCTATCTTTGATTATTTTGATGCATACCTTGTAGGACTGACCGCTACTCCACGAGAAGAAGTTGAACGAAGTACATTCGACTTTTTTGAACTGGAACACGGAAACCCGACTTATAACTACACTTACGAAGAAGCTATAAAAGCCGGTTATTTAGTTGATTATTATCCTGTTGAAAACTCTACAACCTTTATTGATAAGGGTATTCACTTTGATGATTTGAGTGAAGAAGACCGTAAGGCAATTGAAGACCAGTACAAAGAAGAAGGAGCTTCTGATTTTGAAGAAGCTCCACCAAGTGACATCAATAAATTTGTTTTCAACAAAGACACTGTAAAGAAAGTTATTGAAGAGCTTATGGAAAACGGCATTAAAACTGATGCCGGTGATAAGCTTGGTAAGACAATTATTTTTGCATATAACAAAAAGCATGCTCAGTTTATTGTTGATACTTTTGATGAAATGTACCCGCAATTGAAAGGCGGATTCTGTGCAAGAATTGTTTGTGATGACAGTAAAGTTGAACAAACAATTGCAGATTTTGAAAAGCCGGATCAAAATCCATTTATTGCTGTAAGTGTTGATATGCTTGATACTGGTGTGGACGTGCCGGAAGTTGTTAATCTTGTTTTCTTTAAGAAAGTAATGAGCAAGATTAAGTTTAATCAGATGATTGGCCGTGGTACACGTCTTTGTCCGGAACTTTCTTGTTGTGACGGAAAGAACGGCATTTATGAAGGCAAGAAATATTTTTACATTTTTGACTGGCTTAGAAACTTTGAGTTCTTCCGTGTAAACAAGGACGGTGTAAAAGGCAGCGAAACTGTAAGTCTTACTGAAAGTATTTTTAACCGCCGCGTGGAAATTATTAAGGAATTACAGGCTGCAGAATATCAGACTCCTGAGTATGAGAAATACAGACATGAACTTGTTTGTATTGTAAACAGACAAATTCGAGAATTAAACTTGAACCTTACAGCTGTTCATCTGCATAAAAAACATGTTCTGAAGTTTCAGGATATTAATGCATTTAAGAATCTTGAAGATGAAGATGTTGAGAATCTAAAAAAGCATGTAGCTCAACTTGTTTATATGGTTGAGTTTGATGTTTATGCAAAAGGATTCGATAATCTTGTTTATGGTATTGAAGTATTAAAATGCCAGAAAAAGAACTATTCGAAGCAACAGGAACAGATTGTAAACGATGCAAATATTCTTTTGAAAAAGAAAGCAAACATTGAACAAGTAAAAGCTCAAATACCACTTCTTACTAGAATTGTTGATGATTCATATTACCCATCTGCAACACTCCTCGATTTGGAAGATATGAGAGTAAAAGTTCGTGAACTGATTAAGTTTCTTGTTGAAAGCAAAAAGAAACCTGTTAGATATGTAGATTATATTGATAAAACCCTTACTATAAGGGAAGGAACCCCAGTATATACTGCAAACAATTTTGAAGCATATCAGAAGAAAGTTAACTCTTACATTACAGAACACTTAGATGACGAAGCTATTATTAAACTTCGAAATAATGTTCGTTTGAGCCAGTCAGATTTTGATAAACTGAACGATGTATTCACTAAAGAACTTGGAACCACAGAACAGTTTGAGAAGATAAGCGAAGGTAAACCGTTAGGCGTTTTTGTTCGTTCTATTGCTAAGATGGACCGCCAGAAAGTAAATGAGCTTTTTGCAGATTTTATTTCTGAGTTCAATCTAAACATTAAGCAGATTGAATTTGTAAAAGTGATTATTGAGAACATCATTGAACAAGGCGAGATTAATCTTGAACGCCTTGGCGATGGTAAGCCTCCGTTTGACAGACCTGGCAAGTTCTTTAGCCTGTTTAATTCTAAGGCGCAGAACAGGTTGATTGCGATTATTCGTAGTGTGAATGAGAATGCGCGTGTGGCGTAAATTACATAGGACAGAAATAAAATGAAAAATGATTATTCAAAGATAATCGAAAATATATCTTTCGCTTCAAAGCATAATAATTTAACATTCTTTGTGGGTGCAGGCGTATCAAGATGTTCTGGAATGAAAGGATGGAACCAATTAATACAAGAATTAGATTTGAAATTAAACAGCAAAAAAAGGAAATATTATTCTACAGATGACTATTTAAGTATTGCAGAAGCATTTTTTCATAATTCAGAAGATGAATATAATCAATTTCTAAAAGATAACTTTTCTGAGAATATATTAAAACCAAATGAAATACATGATATTTTTTTTGATTTTTCCCCTGTAAATTTTATTACTACAAACTTTGATGATTTAATTGAAAAAGCAGCAATAAAAAATTTTAAAACATATATAAGTGTTTCTAAAGAAGATGAAATTACTTCAGTACATGGAGAACACTATATAATAAAAGCACATGGAGATTATAAAAGCAAAAATATTGTGTTTAAGGATTCAGATTATATGAATTATTCTACCGACCATAAATTAGTAGATACTTTAATAAAATCTGTTTTTGCATCAAATCTTGTTATTTTTGTTGGTTATAGTCTTCAGGATTTCACAATTAGATATATATTAAATTGGGTTCACAATTGTTTAAAAGAAAAATTCAAGCCTGTTTTTATATATACTGATGATGCTAAATTAATAAAATCAGATATTGAATATCAAGAATCTAGAGGATTAAGAATTGTTGATTGGCATGATTTTTTTCCTGCCAATCAACAAAAGAAAACAAAGTTTATTCAACGATATAAAACAATTTTAAACTTCTTAATTTCAAAACAAGATAATAATTTTTCAAAAACAAATCATAAATTTAATTTTAATTTATTATATAAAAAATTAGAACCTTTGGATTCTTTTTTTGCTTTAAGACATGAAGATATAATAAAGACTTTAAAATATTATGTTGACATACCTTCTTATGGTGAAATTATTACCATACCATCACAACCAGATATCTTAAAATTATTTCTAGATTATTGTAAAAAACGAAATAATAATAAAAAAATACCTAAAGAGGATCTATATAAATATACTACGATATTAAGTGTTTTTAAAAAAGCTGGAATCTTTTATACTATTAGAGATAGACAAAAAATCATTTTTGAAAAAGATTTTGTTGCAGATAGAAACTTAATATTATTTGACTATAAGAAAATATTACAGTATGTAAATAAAAATTATAAAAACGATTTTAATAATTATAAAAAGGCATATTATTTATTTACTTTAGGAAGGTTTGACGAAGCATATAAATTATATCAACAAATTGCCTTTGAAACATTTAATTCAAAAAAATATTTGTTATATTATTTATCTCAAAAAAACATTTTTAATCTTCATGAAATGAAAAATTCAAATTCATATTTATATAATTTTACTGAAATTTCCAGAATACCCAAAAATGAGGAAGATATTTTCGATGAATTACCAAGAGATTTTAAAATTAAATATAATATCTTTCGAAACATGTATTCATTAAGTCATTTATATCAAAATAAATATAATGCACAAAATATAGCTGATAAGATAGAAAACACTAATACATCAAATACTATTGAAATTGGTTTAACATCCTTTTGGAAAGGAACTTATTTTATTTTAAATTCACTTCATTTTGTTCTTGGAAACTATTTATTAACTGATGAATTCAATGAGTTTAAAACATCAATTAAAGTAATAATGGAACAACAATTGTTCAAATCAACTGAAATGTGTAAACACACATTTTCTGAAAATCCATTCCATAGGTTTGATGAAAACGAAAATATTTATTTTGATGAAATTGATTTTTATTGTTTTATAAAATATTTCACTAAAAACGAAATTCAGCAAATATTTTATAAATATGATATAAAAAAACTACTTATAAGAAATGAAAAATTTATAAACCAAGCTGCTAAAAATCTTTTTAATTATTATATTGAAACGGTAATATCTTCAGGAAATTCAAACTTAATTCATTATTTTTCAAAAAAACTTTCTGTTTGTTTAGAAATTCTAACACACATAGTTCTGTATCCTACTACAGTAGAATATATTTCAAACATAATCTTAAATAATTCATTTGTAGATATTCCAAACCAATTACGATGGTCTTTTTTAAATTTTCAAAATGAAAATAGTTGCGTAAACTTCAAAACTCAAACAATTATTGTAAAGTATTTAATTAAAAAAATTGAAGAAAGAATAGAAATATTAAAGACTAAAAAAATTGAATATCCCCCTAATGATTGTGATTTTTCTGTATTATCAGAATTTATTACAAATACAAATCTGACTGTTATAAAAACATTTAATGAATTAATACAGAAAGTTTTAAGAGATTGTCCAAATTATCCTATAAAGGAATTAATATTGTATTATAATATTGTAAACAAACAGAATAAACTCGATATAAGGAATTTAGCAACACAAAAAATACAAAGCAGCAATTTTAATATTGGAATAATAATAAACTTAATTCATATGGGGGAAAAATTAAAAAAATCCGAAATTACAATAATACATGAATATCTTGAAGATAAAATATTAAAAACAAAAAAGGAATTTATCGATAAAAAATCTGAAAATAATCTAATTGAAATTGGATTTTTATGTTTTAAAGGAGATCTAAATAAAGAAGATTATAAAATCTATTTAGGATATACACCATTGTTTGATTTCTTAATTAGTCCAGAATCCTTTCCTTTTGAACAATTTAATATTAAATGGATTTATAACCAATCTTCAATAGTTCATGATTATTTTTCAAAGAATGAAAATACAAGAAAAGTTATAAATAAAGCAATTTCAAAAACCTTGCAAGAGAATAACTGTAAATATGCTGATAAAAAGTATCTGACTGATTTATATTTTAAATATTATTCCTATGGAGTATATTAATAAAAAATAGAATTAAATTGGAAAAAAAATTATAAAAAAGGTAAATAATATGGGAAGTTATTGGGGTTTAACAGTTAATAATTTTGAAATCTTATGTGGTAAAACATTTATAGAACCTACAACAGTTATATTATTCGACAAAACCGAATATAAAGATGGAGTTTTTACAAGTAATTGCAGAAAAATTAAGAAGAGACTTGAAATATTAGGAATCAATGAAAACGAACTTGAAAAACATTATAATACTTGTAAAGATAAATATATAAGTGAAAATACAAATGATGATGAATATTTTGGTAATAAACTAATTAAAGAATTTTCATATAAAGATTGGTGTAGACAATATAAATTAATAGCTGAAAAATTTAAAAATAATTATTTTGAAGACAGAACCGAAGTGGAATCTATTTTTTTAGAATCTAATGATTATCCATTATGTTATCCAACTGAAGATATTAGAGAAACTTTATTTTCTATTTTAAATTTATATTCTGACGAAACAGAAGTCGAACTTGATGTTTCTTCGCTAATTGATGCTGGATATTATGAGGAAAACTTTGATTTCATTAACTATTCTATAAAAGAAATACGAACAGAATCAAAAAATCAACAAAATATTATTCTTTTTACTGAAGGTGTTTTTGATGTTTTTGTCTTAAAAGAAACATTACATTTATTATATCCGGATTTAGAAAAGTATTTTACTTTTTTAGAATTTGATAATTTAAAAGTACCGGGTGGAGTTAGTAATATTCTAGCGTATATAAAAGCTTTTTCTGGAGCAAAAATGCAAGATAAAATAATTGCAATTCTAGATAATGACGCTGCAGGCTTGAATACCATACGATTATTAAATGATATAAGTACAAAACTAGAAAATAATATAAAATTTATGACTTACCCAGACAGAAATTATTTTTGTGATTACCCAACTTTTGGACCAGGCGGTGAACAAAATTTAGATATTAATAAAAAAGCTGCAAGTATTGAATTATATTTAGGTGATGATATTTTGAAGAAGCAGGAAAAGAAGTATCCCATACATTGGAATGGATTTATAAAAGAAGTTAATTCATATCAAGGAATTATTGACGATAAAGAAGATATCCAAAAACTTTTTAAACAAAAATTAATTGAATGTAAAAAAAATCCCAACTTTATAAATAATTACGATTGGACTGGTATTCGGAATATTTGGGAAAATATATTTTCTATTTGTAAAACTTTATAAAAGAGAATTATTAAATTGTAAAAGGAGATATATGAGTAATTTAAAAAGTTTTTCAAATATTTTAGATGGAGTAGATGGTCATTATCTTCCAAGTTTTTTTATAATTCAACTAGATACAAATATTGACCCACTTCAATTTAACAAAAATAATCTTACACATACCATTGTTCATGAATTTGTACATTTTATACAAGACACGAGCACATGTTATGGTTTAACGAATATTTCAGCAACATATGCTAGAGCATTCAACTTTTATAATATCCCAGACAAAGAAATAAAATTACCTTATCAATTTATTGGTAATGTTAGAAATGAATTAATTAATAGACGTTTGTTTAAAAAGTATTTTAATAGGACTAAAATTGATATATCTACTCCACCTAAAGAACCTTTAATTAAACCTGAATTTCCTATAAATAATATAAATGTAAAAATAACTTCGAAAAAAGGAAAAATAAAAGATTTTTATCATACTGTTTTAACATTTTTTATTACAATTTGGATGTCTAAATCACCTGTTAAAAGATTATATAATTTTGGATCACATGCAATTATGGAAGGGATGGCTGCTGCAATTGAAGATAAACTTTACCCACCATCTGTTCCAAAATCATGTAACTTTGCACCTTATGATTTACCAAAAGCAGTAATAAAATCAATTTATCCGGATATGGAAAATGATAATGCTTTTTTAGTAGCACTTTGTGATGCTTCTTTAATGTACTATAACAGTGCAGAAATTTTTATAAAAACATTGAGGAAAATGAAAAGAGAAGAATTTTCATATAATAATTTAAATGAAATATATGAGTATTGTTTTAATTATTTGAAACCAGATAATAAAAATGTGAAAGATTTTTTTATAGAAAACGTAAATAATGCTAAATCTGCAATCAATAATATGGTAAATGCGCCAAGACCTGAATATTATCAAGCGAGAGATTGGATAATTGATATAATTGAAGATTATAAAAATCTACGATTAAATGATTTTTCATTTTTAAGTAAAATTATGACTTTACCTCAGAAACAAGCTTTACAAGAAATGAGAAATTTAACTAACAGAAAAAGTTCTCCTTTTATTGTAAATAATGAAATTAAATTTGGAGCATTTGGAAATATTACACAAACACAAAAGGAATATGGGTTTTATTGGTTCAATTTGTATAGGATGTATGATTTTCTTTTTGAATCAAAAGCTGTTATGTGTCCTTTTTGGGATTATTGTGGTCATGGAGATGGTGTTTGTGAAGATAAACCATGGCTTGTTGATAAAAACAAAGGCTTTTATTGTAATTATGAACAGTTTGCACAAATGTTTGCTTTATATAAAAGAAAAATAAAAAATAAATAGTTTGACTTAATTAATATTCCTTATTATATTTAAATTAGTTCCGTGGTAGAGCTAGCGGTCAGTGCGAAGATTTTTATCATACCATTTCTAACAATTAATGATTACCTTGAAGCATCAGGTTATTGCTGCTTTATGGTACTGACAAAAAAAGCAAACACAAACAAAAGATGCTTAAGGAGTATCATTATGCCTCATCTTGAATTCTTCAAGAAAGAAGCCAAAAATCTTTTTAAAGATTGGCAAACACAATCAATTACAACTGGAAGTGATGGAAAAATTTCTTATCACTATGATTCAAAGTTCTACGATGTAGATAGCTTATTCCGATTTTTTGAATGGGATGATAAGGACAGACAGGAACAAATTCTTGCCCGTGCACAACATCTTCTTGCTAAAATTGCAGGTTATAAAAATTGGAATGAATTAATTAATTCGTCAGAAACTGAACAAGAATTGGCTGAACTAATGCTAAGACATTGCAAGAATTCAGAAGCACTTATTGATTGGGTGCAAACATTAGAATACACCAATATTGGTGAGTATGGTGTTGAAGCCGTGCTTGATTACGCAAAACAATACTTTGAACTTGGTAACCGTAAAGAAATTGTAAAGCTTCCAACAAACAAAATTACAATTCTTTCTGGAAAATTCAAACTTGCTGAATTTAATAACTTTTCTGCAGAGAATAATCCAGAAGGAATGCTTAGAAAAGATTCTACAGTTCACTGTACAGTTTGTAATAAGGATTTCAATTTTAGCCAATCTAAAGTAATCAGAGACAATAATAAAAAACAAACTTTGGTAGTTTGTAAAAACTATCCAACATGTAAAGGAACTTATTTAGATTATCAAGTTTTGAGTCCAACTATTATGTTTGGACAAACCAGGCTCGCTGCTCTTGAACGTGGAATAAGTGAATTTAGGACTGATTATACAATGGATACAAAAGTTCATTGTATACACTGTGGAAAAGATTTTTTATACAAAGAAGCTAATGCTGTTCAATTCCCAGATAAGGATGAACCATTAATTTATTGTAAACATTTTCCAAATTGTGATGGCAACTTACTTGATATGATGCCAGCTGAGTATAATAATTAGGGACTCACATACTTTCAATTTAAAACTGCTACAACTCGTAGCAGTTTTTTTATATTCTAACTTTAATTTGATAAATTCGGAAATCCCGAAATTTTCACGAAATCTTTAGAACACAAACCGTCTTACACTATCCCTATGATGATTCAGGGAAAGAGCTGCACACTGACTGTGGCAAAAGACGGTTACTATTATCCACTACCATACAGCGAGGAAACTGTACGACAAGCGTCAAAAGGCTACGCTCTGCCAGGCGTCATCGGCATTAGGAACAGAGAGAAGATTGTTGAAACCGGCAAAGCCATTACCGGCTGCGTGGTTACAAGACTTGAATATAATAATATTCTTGCTCTGTTCCTTTTGCTTTTTTATTTTGATTCTAAGTTTGATATTCTTGTAGATAGAGTTTGTGAAAAACTTATTTATAAAAATATATCTGTAAAAGAATTTGAACTTAGAGCAGAAAACAAAGAATCATTTTATTTTAGATTTGATGTAAAAGAAAATGAAGCTTCATATGTAACTGGCTGGGATATTACTACCCCCTCTTTGCCCTGGAACCGTGCCGCACTTTTTATTATGAATTATGGAAGAAATGGCCAAGGAGGAAAGACTCGAAGAAAGACTTGAAATGGCAGCAAAAATTCTTGAAAGCGGAAAAATGACAGAAGAAGAACTTACAGAAATGTTCAAACTTACTACAAAACAGTTAAAAGCAATTAAAGAAAGAGTTGCTGTTCTGGCATAATCAATTTGACAATTATTATCAGGGCTGGTTGAAATACACGGGTCCATTTATTGGCGAGGTCTTCCTCGCCTTTTTTTTATAATGATTATGAGTAAAAAAAATAACTAAGGACTTTTAAAGTTGCTGTTTTGAAACCTCTGGCCTTTGAGGAATGTTGTATTATCCAAAAATCCTGCTAACGTTTAAATAATTTTTATTATAACCTTTGATATATTCAAGGAATTCTACAGTTGGAATTGGCTTAGAAAAGAAAAATCCTTGTAAATAGTCACAATTTAATTTTTCAAGTAAGGCTTTTTGTTCTGATGTTTCAACACCTTCGCATACAATGTGATAATTCATCTTGTGTAACATTTCGATTGTGCTTTGTAATAGAATATAATTATTTTTGTTTTCATTAGCCTGCCAGAGAATACTCTTATCCAATTTTATAATGCTGAAAGGAAGTGAATACATGTAGGAGTAATTTGAATAGCCAGTACCATAATCATCAAGTGAAAATGTAAAGCCCATGTTTTCCAGACTGTTTATAGAGCGTGATAAAATTTTCTGATTTGAAACAGCAGCAGATTCTGTTATTTCCAGATTGATATGAGAGCTTTCAATACCGTATTTTTTAATAATTCTATCAAAAGATTCTATAAGTTCATTATTCATACATTGAACAACGGAAAGATTTACTTCTATATAATCAATTCCGTAGTTTGTAAATTTTGAATTCATATAGTCACGACAGACTGTTTCAAAGACAAATTCTCCTATTTGAATAATAAGACCGTTTTTTTCGCATATAGGAATAAATTCTTCTGGAGAAATGTTTCCTAGTTCTGAATCTCTAAGTCGTACCAGAGCTTCTGCCGACTTTATCTTTTTTTTATGAGTGTCATAAATTGGCTGATACACTACAATCAGACTTTTATTTTCCAGAGAGTTTCTTATAAGATTTTCAATAAGCATTTCACGGTGATAAAGTCTATAAGTTTCATTTTGGATTAAGGAAGTTTTATGAATTGTACGAGCAATTGGAATATCGATATTCATTAAAATTTGATCTAAAGTCATTTTTTCTTTTGGAACAGAGATTAAAGAAATTTGTGCATGTACGGTTGTTTGTAAACCGTTTACAGAAAGCTCCTGTTCAAGTTTTTTACTTATATCATCTATGTATTTTTTATTTGATTTTTCGTCGGTATTATAGCGAACGAGAACAAAGTGGCCGCTGTCACAATCATAACAAGTAGCGTTTTTATCGATATTTTGTAATCTTTCTACAGTATTTTTTTGTAAATTAATAACAAATTTAAGTCCAAAGGTGGAATTATAATAATCTAGTTCTGCAAGTTTTATAATTGTAAAATGAACTTTTTGATTGGTTTTTATATTTGTTTCTGTATCTTGGATAAAGCAGTAGCGATTGTATATGCCTGTTATTCGATTTCTAAGTTCATTTTCATTATCAATTGAAAGCAAAACTCCCAAAATTCCTAATGACTGGCAGAAGATGCTAATAAGAAGATGTTCAAAAAATATTTGAATAACAATTGGAATAATACTGAAGATAATGAATGCTGCGAATGCTACCTGTTTAGTTCGGTTTAAGGCCTTAAAATATCGTATGATGAATAAAATAGTTGCGAGTAAATATAGCAAAGAAATGACATATAGCAGGGGCATATAACTTCCGTGTTTATATATCTTGTTTTCATCATAATAAAAAACCCAATTAAAAAATGGATTAAGAATAAGTCCGATTAAAACTGCAAAATATGGTAATAAAATAAAAAGATAATGGATTGGCTTCATTTTTCTGTTAATGCCAATTAAGAAAATTACATAAAATGTAAATATCATTGAGGCAGTATTGTGGGTAGTCAGGTAAATGTAATTCCATATATCTCTAGACAGATATGACCATTCTTGAACGTAAGAATTACCTATTGAACTTATAACATCGGAAGTGGAACCAATTATGCCCAAAACTGATAGAATAAGGAATAATTTATTACAAGTACGATTAAGTTCTTTTTTTAGAAAAAATACAATCAGAATAAATGTATATATAAAAATTGCTGCAATATCATAATTAATGTTATAAATCAAAAGATGCTCCTTTTTTAAATTCAATCAACAGCCTTACTAAGATAATTATTGGTGATAAAGCGTTTATATTTTCAATAAATATAGAGGGATTACAAAAAAAACTTTACGTCCGTAAAGCGTATTTTCTCTATATAACATTCTATTATTTTATCATAGGTATTTTATGGGGTAAAGTTTTCTTTATGGAGTTATTTCTACTGACATATATTTAAAATTATCTTTAAGTGTGTTAAAATGACACAATATGAAATTGAATAATGACTTAGTTTGCTTTACTGGTGGAGGTACCGGTGGGCATATTTATCCTGGACTTGCCGTCGTTGATGAGCTTAAATCTATTGCTAAAAAAAATAATAAAGAACTTAAGGTGTTTTGGATTGGTTGTTCAAAAGGAATGGACCAGAAGATTGTAGAAAAAGCTATTGGTCCAGACGGAATGCCTTCTGCCGATAAATTTTTTGGAATACCTTCTGGAAAGCTTAGAAGATATTTTTCCATGAAGAATTTTTCTGATTTATTTAGAATTATGGCTGGATTTTTTAAAGCCTTTTATCTTCTTAAAAAATATAAACCATGTCTGCTTTTTTCTAAAGGTGGATTTGTAAGTGTACCACCTTGTCTGGCTGCTCGTTTATTAAAAATTCCTGTTTTTACTCATGAATGTGATTTTACATTGGGTTTAGCAAACAGAATTAATTTTAAATCTGCTAAAAAAATGTTTGTTTCTTATGAAGAAACTAAAAAAAGATTGAGTACAGGCGATCAAAATAGAGTTATTGTTACCGGAAATCCTGTAAGACCAGTTTTTTATAATACTAATGTTGATAAAGGATATGATTTCTTAGGCATTCAAAAAGAAAACAAAAAGAAACCTGTTTTACTTGTTCTGGGAGGAAGTTCTGGGGCAAGACAGGTAAATGAACTTATTTTTGAAAATATTGATTACTTGTGTAAGAACTTTATTGTAGTTCATCAGACAGGTCTTGTTAATTCAAACGAAAATGTGGCTGAAGAACTTGTAAAAAAATATCCTGAAGATTACAAACCTTACAATTTTATTTATGATCAAATGCCAGATGTTCTTGCGGCTGCTGATATAATTTTAAGTAGAGCAGGGGCAAATTCAATTTGGGAAGCAGCTGTGCTTTATAAACCTATGATTCTAATTCCTTTGTGTGGAAGTGGAACTCGCGGGGACCAGGTTGATAATGCTGAGTTTTTTGCTCAAGAGAATGCGGCTAAAGTTTTACTTGGTAAAGAAGCTGATAAAGAACATTTGATTGAAGCTTTGAATTACTTATTAATTGAAGAAAATCGTAAATCTTATTCTGAAGCTGTAAAGGCATTGGTCAATGGTAGAAAACCTGCTGAATATATTGCTCAAATAATTTTTGAAGAAATATAAAAAATATAGGGGAGAAAAATGACTTTTACGATTATTGACTGGATTTGTGCCATCATCATCATCATTTTTGCCTTAATTGGATTAACAAAAGGTTTTGTAAATAATGTGATGGGCAAAGTTGCTGTAATATTGGGAATTTTGCTTGCCTATATGTTTTATGACAAAATAGGTAATTTGTGCCTTAGTTCAATAGAAAGTATAGCTTTAAGAAATGTTATTTCATTTATATTGATATTTGTAGTTGTTTTTTTAATTATAAAATTAATACAGATGGTAATTTCTAAGATTTTTGAATGGAACATATTAAAGAGTTTGGACCGAACCCTGGGATTCTTTTTTGGTGCTTTAGAAGGTCTTGCAATTGTTTGTTTGATTCTTTTTCTATTATCTATACAACCATTTTTTCCTATGGAAAAGCTTTTTGAAGGAAGTTTTTTCTATTCTTTGTTAGGAAAGATTTTAATTCATACTCAAAAAGGAATAGTTTCAAATGTTTGAAAATTTAGTTCATCAGGAAATTAAAAAATCAATTATCTCAGATATTAAAAATAATAATTTGCCAGGTGCAATTTTATACGCAGGACCAGAAGCTTGTGGAAAGTTGAGTGCGGCACTTGAAACTGCTAGAATTCTTTCTTGCCATATCCATCCTCAGGGAAAATGGACCTGCCAATGTCCTTCCTGTCTGCAACATAAGGCTTTGAGTTGTTCTAATTTAATGCTTATGGGACCAAGAGATTGCTCTTTAGAAATTTTAGCGGCAAAAGATACTTTTTTACATGCTTATAAAAATAATGATTCTTTTTTAGATGCTACCCGTTATCTTTTTTTAAGAAGTATACGTAAATTAACTCTTAGATTTAATCCAATTATCTGGCAGGGTGAAAAAGATTTTTCAAAAATTGGAAGTTTAATTGATTTAATTAATGAAGATTTAGAAATTTTAGATTTTCCAAGAGATTTGCCAGATGCTAATAAACTGGAAACTATTTGTGACGATCTTGTAAAACAAAGTATAAAACTTGAAAATGACTTTCTTTATGACTCAATTCCTGTAAATCAAATAAGAAATATGGAAAATTGGGCTCATATAAAATCGGAAGAGGGCAAAAAAACTGTAATAATTGAAAATGCAGATAGAATGGCTTCTTCGGTTAGAAATGCCCTTTTGAAAATACTGGAAGAGCCTCCTGCTGATTGTGAATTTATACTTTTAACTTCTAATAGAAATGCAATTATGCAGACAATTTTGTCGAGGGTAAGAACTTATACTTTTGCTTCAAGAAATATTGAACAACAGAATGAAGTTATAAGTCGCGTATTTCATAAAGAGAACTTGCAAAGTAATATCCAGGATTTCCTTTTATCATATCTAACAGTTTCTCCTCAAACAATAAAAGAAGAAGCAAAGAATTTTTATAATGCAATTTGTAATAGAAAAATCCCAGATTTAAGCAAAATGGTTAAAAATTGTGAAGATTTTTACCCAAGAATTGTATTAAAAATATTTTTGATGAATTTAACGGAACTTCAAAGACCCTTGCTTTATAGTCAGAAAGGTTCGGAAGCAAGTGCTAAATGCATGACATTATTAAGAGAATGCTGGGACAATATCACTTTGTATAATCAAAAACCTCAGGCTGCTTTTGAAATTTTATTAAGGGACATGTCTCACATAAATATCCTTAATGAAGGAGTATTTCAGGTAAAATGAATAATTACGTAAAAAGAATTTCTCAAAAGGTTGATAAACTTTCAAAAGAACAAATTCTGGAACTTTTTGATGATGTAATTGATGAAAATAAAAGTTATAAGTCAATTATAGATTCTTTATCTTCTGGTATTCTGATTCTTGATAACAAGTTCATTTTGCAAAGAAACAATACAATTGCAGAAAGCAGATTGCCTTTTAAGGGGCGTTTAGCAGATGCAAAAAAGTCTGAATATCCTATTTGGACCTATATTGATGATGAAGATATTGCTTCTTTTCTGGAAAATTGTGCCAAAAAGCAGATAACTAATTCTTCGGAGGAATTTTCTACAATTACTTCCGGAGGATCCATTCGTTTTGTTTCAATAACTATTTCGCCTCTGGTGCATGAATATAAATTCAACGGCTCCATCATCATTATTCGTGATATAACTGAAAAGAAAAATCAGGAAGTCTTGATGCATAGAATGGAAAATCTGGCAAATCTTACGAATCTTGCGGCAGGAATGGCCCATGAAATAAAAAATCCATTAGGTGCAATTTCTATTCATATTCAGCTTATTCAAAAGGCTATAAAAAAGGCTAGGGAAAATCAGGATGTTTTGCCTGGTAAAAAGTTTGTAGAAGATCATATTGATGTAGTAAACGAAGAAATAGAACATTTGAATAAGCTGGTAATGGATTTTTTAACTGCGGTAAGGCCCGTAAAAGCTACACTTGAATTAAAAGATCCTGATAAGATTCTTTCTGATCTGGTAGTATTTCTTAAACCTGAGTTCAATAAATCTGGTATAAAAATGAATTTTGATCCTTCTGGAAAATCGCAAAGAATCATGCTGGATGAAAAACTTTTTAGGGAAGTCTTTATCAATCTTTCACAAAATTCTCTTGCGGCTATAAAGGCTAAATACCCAGAGTGTAAGGAAAATTCATGTATTAATGAAAATGTTGAACCTATGTTTTCTATACAAAGTAGTCTTGAAGATAATAAAATTGTAATAAAGATTTCTGATAATGGATGCGGGATGTCGGAAGAAACTCTTTCAAAAATATTTGAACCTTATTACACAACTAAGGCAAACGGAACAGGGCTTGGTATGACTATGGTTTATAAAATTGTTAAGGAGTTTTCTGGAGATATTCTTGTTGATTCAACAGAAAATGTAGGTACAACTTTCACATTATCCTTCCCAATACCTCAGAAGGATACAAAGCTTTTAGCCTAAGGTAGGACTGATCAGACATTAAGAATATAACTAATCCTAGAACTAGGCTATTTTACGGTCAGGAGATTTTATGTCAAATTTAACAATACTCACAATTGATGATGAAGAAAACATTCGTAATGGACTTGCTGATAACTTTGAACTAGAAGGCTACAATGTAAAAGCCGCCGGCAGTGGAAAAGAAGGTCTTGAAATTATTGAAAATGAAAGTATAGATCTTGTAATTACTGATTTAAAAATGGACGGAATGTCTGGTCAGGAAGTTGTAAGACAGGTAACTACAAAATATCCTGGTATACCTATCATCGTTCTTACAGGGCATGGAAGCATTGATGATGCAACTGAAGCAATTAAAGCCGGTGCATTTGATTTTTTGACAAAACCTTTAGATTTGGATCATCTGAATATTGTTGTAAAAAATGCACTTAGAGGAAAGGAACTTGCCCAACAAAATAAAGAGTTAAAAGAAAAACTTCTTAACCAAAATAATTCTCTGGAAATGATTGGAAAAAGTTCTGAACTCAATAGAGTTAGAACAATGATAGAGAAAGCGGCTCCTACAAAAGCTAATGTCTTAATTACAGGTGAATCGGGGGTTGGTAAAGAACTTGTAGCTAATGCAATTCACAAACAGTCTTCAAGAGCTTCGGCTCCATTTGTAATTGTTCATTGTGCAGCCTTATCTGAAAGTCTTTTAGAGAGTGAATTATTTGGTTTTGAAAAAGGTGCGTTTACAGGTGCAGAAGCTCAGCATAAGGGGCGTTTTGAACTGGCCAATGGCGGTACTATTTTTCTTGATGAAATTGGAGAAATTAATCAGGCAACTCAGGTAAAACTTTTAAGGGTTCTTCAGGAAAAAAAATTCGAAAGAGTTGGTGGCGAAAAAACAATTTCGGTTGATGTAAGAGTAGTTGCTGCTACAAATAGAAATTTGGAAGATGAAGTTAAGGCAGGTCGTTTTAGGGAAGATCTGTATTACCGTCTGAATGTAGTAAGAATCGAAATGCCTTCTTTGAGGGAACGTAAGGATGACATTCCTTTGCTTATGCATTCCTTCCTTAGAGAGTTTAATATTGAAAATGAAAAAAATATAAAGGGCTTTGACAATCGTTCAAAATCAGCTCTTATAAAATACAATTGGCCTGGAAATATTCGAGAACTAAAAAACTGTATTGAAAGTGCAGTTGTAATGTGCACTGGGGATGAAATTAAAATGGAAGATTTACCTTCTTCAATCAGAGCACAGAGTGAAGAAAAAACTATTTCAATTCCAATAGGTATTACAATGGAAGAGGCTGAAAAAATTATCATTCAAGAAAATCTTGCGGCTAACAATAATAATAAATCTAAGACAGCTGATATTTTAGGAATTGGAAGAAAGACTCTACACAGAAAAATTGAAGAATGGGAAAATAAAGCTTAGTATAAAATTTTATACAATGTATTAAGATGTATACAAAATAATACTTTTATTCAATTTCAAAGTAAGTACAAAGGATTTTATAAGCCTCTTTTATCTGATCTATTGATAAGCGTCTAGAAAAGTTGACATTATCTGAGGTTTGTATAGTAGTTTTTGTGTCGGGATGGTTCTTCTTTAGTAAAAACCTGTATTTCTGTTTGATTATTTCTTTGTTTACAGGGTACGCTATATCTAGTGTGGTTAGAGCTTTTTGAATATAGGGTGGAAATTGCATAAAATTTGTATAATTATGCATTTTTATTACCTGAGCATTAGAAATTTGCTCTTTTTTTAAGATTTTTACTTTTATTTTTTCTGATTTTTTCTGATTTTCCTGGTTATTATTGTCTGTTTCGACTTTATTTTTTTCGTTTTTAACCTGATTTTCAAAAAAGTTAAAAGAAAAAAGACTGGAATCGAAAGATTTAGTTTTTCTTGAATCTAAATCTTCTTGTTTCCAGTCTTCTTTTTTTTCTTTATTTTCTTGTGGAATATAGCCTGAATCTAATGCTTCATTAAGTAAATCTCCTAATTTATCATACATGTCAGGCATTTATTATTCCTAAGACTAAATTTCTGTTCCAGAAGGAATTACTGCATTTTTGCGAATAACAATGATTCCGTCTGCACTGTAGAATGAACCGTGGTCTCCATCTTCGTATTTCTTTCCACTTACGCCGATTTTACAGTTGTTACCGATTTTTGCATTTTTATCGATAATTGTTTTTGCAATCTTGCAGTTTTCTCCAATTCCGGTGCATGGAATGCCTTTTTTGCGGTTTTCAATTTTTTCGGCTTCATCATCATAATAGTCGGCACCCATCATAATTACACCGTCAAGTTCAGTTCCGTTTTCAATAATAGAACGTACACCAATTACAGAATGATTTAAATTACATCCTGTGATGATACATCCTTCTGAAGTTAAAGAACTGTTGATAGTTGCAGAATTAATCTTTGAAGGAGGTAAGTTTCTCATGTGAGTGTAAATTGGAGCTGTGTTGCCGTAGAAATCGAATTCTGGATAGCCTTCTGTAAGGGCAATGTTAGCTTCATAGAAACTGCGGATAGTTCCGATATCTTCCCAATAACCATTGAAGATGTAAGAATTAATCTTCTTTTTGCCAATTGCGAGAGGGAGAATTTCTTTACCAAAGTCTGTGTATTTTTCGTTTTCTCCGCCCAGCATTTCTTCCAATGTTTCGGCATTAAAAATGTAAATACCCATTGAAGCAAGGAATTCTTTTTCTGGTGGAAGATCGCCTCTTGCGTCTGCAGGAATTTTCCAGTCGTCAATATTTAAATCTGGCTTTGGTTTTTCCATAAATGCTTTTACATTGTTCTTTTCATCAATCTTCATGATTCCAAAGCCTGAAGCATCGCGGCGATTTACTGCAGTTGTTGCGATTGTAATCTGAGCTCCTGATTCAATATGTTTGTTCATAAAGTCTCTGAGGTCCATCTTATAAAGCTGGTCACCTGAAAGAATGATGTAATGGGTTGGTTTCTGTGTCTTAAAGTGGATGAAGTTTTTACGAACTGCATCTGCTGTTCCTTCATACCATCCTGAATGTTCCAAAGTTTGTTCTGCGGCAAGAATCTCTACGAAACCACCTGAGAAACGGTCAAAGTTGTATGAATTTGTGATGTGTAAGTGTAAAGAAGCTGAATTGAACTGAGTTAACAGATAAATCTTTTTATAACCTGAGTTGATACAGTTTGAAATTGGAATATCAACGATTCTGTATTTTCCACCAAAAGAAACGGCCGGTTTTGAGCGTTCCTTTGTAAGAGGATAAAGTCTGGTTCCTTTACCACCGCCTAAGATGATAGCCAGGACTCTTGGTTCTGTATTTGCCATAGAAAAACTCCTTTAGATGATACATTTTTTTTGCAATAAAAATTTTGCTATACAAATGATTATAAGTCCGAAAACATGTATTTGCAAAGTTTTTTAGAAAATTCCGTATATTTTGTAAAATGCTTAAGGAACGTACTGTAAAACTATGACTGTAAGATCATCTTTAATTTCAGTTCCTTCTGTAAACTTGTAAAATCTTGAAAGAATGTAATCGAGTTTACTTTTTGCACTACCAATTCCTGAATTTTCAAAAGCCTGGATAATTCTTTCTTCGCCAAAAGCTTCTCCGTTTTTATTTACAGATTCATTCAGACAGTCGGTGTATAAAATTAAACAGTCTCCTTTTTGCATTGAAAATTTAAGGGTTGTAAAATCTTTATCCAGTGTGTTTACACCAATTATTGAATTTCTTTTTGAGTAATCTTTTACTTCAATAGGATGACATTTACCGTTTCTGGCAGTTCTGATATAGGCTGTTGGATGGCCTGCATTGATAAATTCGATTTTATTATCATTAATTCTTAAAAGAATTCCTGTCAGGTAGTTTTCAATATCACCCTTATCTTCTTTTATCTGCTTGTCTATTTCAGACATGACTTTTGAAAGAGACTGATTGTTGCCTTCGCGGAATTTTTTATCAATTACAGTTTTTGCAAGCATAGTTACAAGTCCTGATGCAATTCCGTGGCCAGAAACATCAAATAATCCTAAGCCCTGTAAATCTTTTGAATCGTGGAAAAAGTCGTAAAGATCTCCGGAAACGCCTGCAGCCGGTTTAAAAGTGTAAACTAAATCCCAATTCTTAAAATGAGGTAAAGATGGATTAAAAAAGGCGTTCTGAACATTCATGGCAAGTTTCATGTCTCTATCAGCCTTTCTTTTTGCTTCTGTAAGCTGATTGTTTGTTGATTCAAGTTTGCTGTTTGTTTCTGAAAGTTTGGCATTAGATTCTGAGAGTGCTTTTGTTCTTTCTTCAACCTTGTTTTCAAGATTTTTGTTTAAGTATTCAACCTGTTTTTTAGAATTTACAAATCTGTTTGCAAGAATAAAGAGAAGACTGATAATTACAATCTGCCAGCCAATCGAAATAATGTATGGAAAATTGTAATTCTTTAATATGTTGTGCACAATGATATCAATTAAGAATGTAGCAAAGAGTGGTGAAAATCCTAAAAGCAGGATAGCTGCATCTTTTTCTTTTCGTATAAAGGCCTTTATTATGATGAATAAAATGTAAATCATTTGAGGAATAATCATCATAAATGTCCACTTCATTGAGCGGAGACTTCTGTAATTTGGAGCAAAAAGAATGATTACAACAGGAGCAATCAAAAGAATCCTTCTTATAATTTTTATGGCTTTATATTCTTTTGCGTGGACAAAGCTTGATATGAAACTTGTAATCATGTAGACAAGGAAGAATGGCATGGAATTTGAAAAGATTTTCTGGAAAATCAGGAAAGATACTTTTTCACCAAAATCCAGTGGGAGATTGTCGTAAAAGAAAACACACAGGTAAAGGGCTGAAAAAATGTTCAGAAGGGCGAAAACCAGATTGTCTTTTACTTCTTTGTTCTTGAAATAAAGCATCAGGTGGTAGGCGGCAATTATGAGCATGGCAAAAGAGAAAATGAGGTTGATTTTACTGTTCCAGAAATCTTCTTTTGCGGCAGCTTTTTCTGCAGTTTTTACTGTGCTTATAAATGGATTTGAAACAATTGAACCTTCACCATTTACCCAGATTTTTATAAAGATTTCATTTTCACCATCTCTGAGAATTTTCTTTGGGATGGTGTAGAAACGGGCTGTATTCCAGGCACTGAATTCGTGATCTGGAAAATGGCCTTTACCACCAATGTAAGCTCCGTTTATGTAGGTTTCATCTGCCAGACTGATTCGTCCAAGGTAGGCTCCAAGGTTCTGATCTTTTAGTTTGTCTGGAATCGTAAAAGTTTTTTTCAGCCAGATGTAACCGTACTGGTCTGGAACTAAGTTTTCAAGATTTGCTAAAAGTTTATCATCAAAAGATTGGAAATCATCTGGAAGTGCATTTTTTTTTGTTGTATAAGTCCAGTTTTTTGTTAAATCGATTTTTGCATCTTCTGTTTCGTTTTTGCAGGAAGTTGTGAATAGAGTGAGTGAAATTGTAAATAGTACTGCAAGCTTAAGGTAAGGTATTCTTTGAATGTAATTCATAAAAAGGCCTCTTTGAAAATAAATGTGATAGTTGTACAGTTAGGGTGATAGATTAACTATCAATAGAATATCATAAGATTTAATCATAATCAAATCTTTTTTCTAAACAAATTTTTTGGCTTTCCGATTATTAAAATAGATGTAAACAAATTAATTAATGGAGGAAAAAATGATTCGTGGTTGGTACACTGGTGCATCTGGAATGAATGCCCAGCAGAACAGACTTGATGCTATTGCAAATAATCTGGCAAATGTTGATACAGCCGGTTATAAAAGAGATATTACAGTTTCAAAGTCTTTTCCAGAACTTTTAATTCGTAGAACAAATTTAGATGGTGTTTACCATACTAATGAAGGTTCTGCAGAAGCAGCTCCTGTTATTGGTAAACTTGGTCTTGGTGTAGAAACAAATGAAAATTATATTGATTTTGCCCAGGGCTCTTTCAAAATTACAAATACAAAAACTGATGCTGCTTTAAGTGGTAAAGGTTTTTACGTTATAGACACTCCAGCTGGTGAACGTTACACCAGAAACGGAAACTTTCTTATTGGAAAAGAAGGAATTCTTGAAACAAAAGATGGATATCCGGTTCTTGGAGAAAATGGTTATATCTTTGTTGATGATGATAAATTTACAATCAATGAAGATGGAATTATTTCTAAATCAGAAGATGGAACAGAAATTGACCGTTTTAAGGTAGTTCGTTTTGATAATGAACGTTACCTCAAAAAAATGGGAGAAAGTTTCTATTCTACAAATGATATTGCTGGTCCTGCTCACATTGCAGAAGGAAATGAACGACCTAAGTTTTTACAGGGCTATTCAGAAACTTCAAATGTTAATGTAGTAAATGAAATGGTTCAGATGATTGAAGTAAACCGTGCTTATGAAGCAAATCAGAAAACAATCACTTCTGAAGATTCAATGATGTCTACTCTCTGGCAGAAAGTAGCACAGCTTTCATAGGAGCAGGTAAAAAATGGTTAGATCACTTTGGACAGCCGCAACAGGCATGAACGGACAGCAGTCAAACATTGACGCAATTTCAAACAACCTTTCAAATGTAAATACAACTGGTTATAAACAGCAGCGTGTAGAATTTGAAGATTTAGTTTATCAGAATGTAAAACTGGCAGGAACTCCTGCTACAGAAGATACTGTTACTCCAGTTGGAATTCAGCAGGGTACTGGTGTAAAAATTGGTGCAACACAGAGAATTATGACTCAGGGTTCTTTGCAGAATACTGGTGTTGATACAGATGTTGCTATCGTTGGTGAAGGTTACTTCCGCGTTCAAAAATACGACGGATCTTATGCATATACAAGAGATGGTTCTTTCAAAGTTGATTCAAATGGTCAGCTTGTAACAAATAATGGTCTTCGTGTAATTCCTGAAATTATTCTTCCAGAAGGATACGATGTTTCTACTTTGAATATTACTCAGACAGGTTTAGTTTCTGTAAAAGTAAATGGTGGAAATGATCCTGTTGAAGTTGGTCAGCTGGAATTGTACAGATTCCCAAATGCAGTTGGTTTACAGGCCGAAGGTGACAATCTTTTTAAGGTAACTTCAGCAAGTGGTGAAGCAATTGCAGGTCGCCCTGGATATGATGGATTTGGTGATACAAGACATAAATTCCTTGAAATGTCTAACGTTTCTGTCGTTAATGAAATGGTACAGATGATTGTAGCTCAGCGTGCCTATGAATTCAATAGTAAGGCAATTCAGACATCAGATTCAATGCTGCAGACAGCGGTAAGCCTGAAACGCTAGGTGATAGGTTCTAGGTTCTAGGTGCTAGGTACTAGGTGATAGGTTTTAGGTGCTAGGTGCTAGGTTTTAGGTGCTAGGTGCTAGGTGCTAGGTGCTAGGTTTTAGGTGTTGGGTGATAGGTTTTAGGGGAATTTAGTATGAACGTTGGATTAGTTTCAAATACATTTAGTGAAATTACAAATGGGCAGGGGGCTCTTGCTTCTGCAAAAAATAATGCTGATTCTACAAAGTTTTCAGATTTGATAAAAAGAATGCAGTCTCAGAATGACGGAAGGGGAACTGTTTCTTCTGAACAGATTGCAGAAAATGGACGCTTAAACGGAGATTATTCTTCAGGTTTTAGTGGAACTTATACATCTTCAAAAGATAAAGTTTCTGCTCCTGTTGGTGCCGCTATCAATCAGTCTAATCCACATGTTCATCAGAAAACAATTGACCGCACCTCAGAATTGTATGAAAAATCAATGGAATTAGAAAGTTACTTTGTTAAGCAAATGCTTTCGGCAATGCGTAAAACAGTAATGAAAAGTCAGGAATCTGATTTTGCAAAACAGACCTATGAAGATATGCTCTATGATGAATATGCTACTTCAATGACAAAAAATGCAGGTTTTGGTCTTGCAGATCAGATTTATTTAAGTTTGGTATAAATCAGGTTTCCTCCTGTTTATAATAGTTTACATCATCAGTCACTGGGATGCGTTGCTTCTCAGTGATTTTTTTTTATATATTCGTTATAATTTATGAAAGGCATTCGTATATTATGGAAAATACTACTTCTTTGCCAGAAAATTTGTCTGGCCTTCATATTCATTTTGTTGGAATCAAGGGAACAGGAATGGCTGCCCTTGTAGAAATTCTTTATCATAAAGGGGCTATAATTACAGGTTCTGATGTTTCTGAACGTTTTTACACCGATGAAATTATAGAAAAACTTGGCTTAAAGGCTCTTCCTTTTTCAGCAAATAACATTAATGATAAAGTTGATTATGTAATTTATTCTTCAGCTTATAAACATGATAAAAATCCAGATTTAATTGAAGCTCAAAAAAGAGGCATTCCTTGTCTTTTATATACCCAGGCTCTTGGTTCCTACAGTTCAAGAGCATATTCCTGCGGAGTTTGCGGAGTTCATGGAAAAACTTCTACCACAGGTCTTGTTGGTACAATCTTAAAAGAAATTGATTTACCAAGTCAGGTTTTGGCAGGTTCTATTATTAATTCTTTTGGAGGAACTTGTACTTATACATCTCCGTTAATTAAAAATTCAGAAAAATCTATTTTTGTTGCTGAAACTTGTGAGTACCAGAGGCATTTTATGTCTTTCTGTCCTCAAAAAATTATTTTAACTTCTGTAGAATCAGATCATGAAGATTATTATCCAACTTACAATGATATTAGAGATGCTTTTGTTGATTATGTATGTAAACTTCCTCAGGACGGAGATTTAATTTACTGTGCTGACGATAAAGGTGCATGCGAGGTAGCAGAAATCGTAAAAACTAAACGATCCGATATCAATCTAATTCCTTATGGAACTAAGGCTGATGGAGATTATAAACTTACTTTTGGTAAGGTTGAAAATGAGGAAAACCGCTTTAAGGCAGGCCTTTTTAATAAGGAAATGTATCTTAAAATGCCTGGAAAACATGAGGTTATGGATGCTCTTGCCGCACTTGCTTTGGTATGCCAGCTTTTGAAGGAATACGGTAAAAATCCTCTTGATTATGAAAAAGAAATTGGTCTTGGTCTGGCAAAGTTTTCTGGTGGTAAAAGACGCAGCGAAATTGTAGGGCAGTTTAAGAATAAAAACGGAAATTCTGTTTTAGTTATAGATGATTATGGACATCATCCTACAGCTGTAAAAACTACCCTTGAAGGTTACAGAGATTTTTATAAGGGACGCAAAATTATTGTTGATTTTATGAGTCATACTTACTCCAGAACTCAGGCCTTACTCAAGGAATTTGCAGCTTGTTTTGATTCTGCGGATATTGTTATTCTTCATAAAATTTATTCTTCGGCCCGCGAAAATCCTGCTGATTTTTCAATTACAGGTAAGACTTTGTATGATGAAGTTGTAATGTACAAAAATGGAAATAAGGATAATTTGTACTATTTTGAAGAAATTCTTGATGCTAAAACTTTGGCAGAAGAACTTTTAAACAAACCTCTTTCATCACAATATCCTGATGGCTATCTTTTTGTTACCATGGGAGCTGGAGATAACTGGAAGCTTGGTAAGGCAATTCTTGAGAATAAATAAATCTATGATAAAATTATTCTGAAATTACGAAGAAAGGAGTTTTATCATGGATATTAAGATTTCAAATTATCGTGTAGACGGATCAAAAGAGTTTAAGATAAAGAAAACTCCAACAGATTCTAATGGTCTTGAAGAATATAAGGCAGAACTTGTAGAAAAGACTCATAAAAACTCAGAGAAAATTGCCCAGCTTCAAAGTGCTCTTTATGCAGAACATAAGGAAGCTGTTTTAATTTGTTTTCAGGCCCTCGACGCTGGTGGAAAGGATTCAACTATATCACACGTTCTGACTGGGGTTAATCCTCTTGGAATTGATGTTTATAGTTATAAAGGTCCAAGTGCCGATGAAGCAAGTCATGACTTTTTGTGGCGTTATCATAAAAATATGCCAATGAAGGGTAAGATTGCGGTTTTTAATCGTTCTTACTATGAAGAAGTTCTGGTTGTAAAAGTACATGAATTTTTTAAGGATTATGATTTACCAAAACGTTTAAAGAAAGTAGATTACATAGATCAGAAATATTCAGATATAAAAGGTTTTGAAAAATATTTGCATGCAAATTCAATTCGTGTAATTAAATTTTTCCTTAATCTTTCTAAAGATGAACAGAAAAAACGCTTTTTGGACAGAATAAATCGACCTGAAAAAAACTGGAAATTTAGTGAAAATGATATTAAGGAACGTCAGTTCTTTGAAAAATACCAGGAAGCTTTTGAAGCAGCAATTAATAATACTTCAACAAAAGATTGTCCTTGGTATGTAATACCAGCAGATCAAAAATGGTTTGCAAGATATCTTGTGTCAGAAGTCATTCTGGATGTAATGAAGGATATTGATCCAAAATATCCAGAAATTTCTAAAGAACAAAAAGAAAATCTGGCAAACTGTAAAAATATGCTTGAAAAAGAGGGTAAATAAAAATGACATCAATGACCGGCTATGCCTATGAAGAAAAATCTGGAGATACTGCAGTTGTTTCTGTAGAAATTAAATCAGTTAATTCAAGATTTTTAGATTTAACAATCAATCTTCCTCCATATTTAAATCAACTTGAAAGTTACTATCGTAATAAGATTTCTGAAAAAGTTTTGCGCGGAAAGGTTGATGTTTACATTCGTGTAAAAGAACTTGAATCTGATACAGAAATTTCTGCAGATACAGGAGTTGCAAAATCTTATCTGGAAGCAATTAAAAAAGTTGCTCAGGCTACCGGTTATTCTACAGAGATTCCTTTGAGTTTGATTATAAGTCAGCCTGGAGTTTTGAATTCAAATAAATCTTATGATGTAGAAAAGTACAAAGGCCTTATAGATCCTCTTTTTGATTCAGCTCTCAAAACTTTTGTTTCTGATCGTACCCGTGAAGGGGAAAATATGAAAAAGGATTTGCTTGCAAAACTTTCAAAACTGGAAGAATGTGCTAAGTTCTTTGTAGAGTGGCAGCCGAAGATGGAAGAAATTTTTAAGGAACAGATTACAAGCAAGTTTAAAGAACTTTTGGGTGAACATGCCGATGAAAACAGAATTATGACAGAAACTGCCGCCATGCTGGTAAAATATACAATTAATGAAGAAATTGTACGTTTGAATAGTCATATTTCGGCAATGAAAAATGAATTAGAAAATAATCCTGTTCCTGGTAAAAAGTTAGATTTTATATGTCAGGAAATGAATCGTGAAATTAATACTATTGGCAGTAAAAATCAATTTGCCGAAGTTGGTGCAATGGTTATTACCGCCAAAGACAGCCTGGAAAATATAAGAGAACAGGCTAAAAATGTAGAGTAAGCTATAAAAGGAGTTTGTATGACTTTAAATAAAGAGATTCGTGTAGCAATTAGTGGTAAGTCTGGTTGTGGAAATACAACTGTTTCAACTTTGCTTTCACAAAAACTTGGAGTAAAACTTATAAATTATACCTTCCGTCAGCTTGCGGCTGAAAAAAATATGACACTTGCTCAGGTAATTGAAGCTGCAAAAAATGATGATTCTTACGATAAGTATGTTGATAAACATCAGGTAGAACTTGCTCTCGCTGAACCATGTGTTCTAGGTAGTCGTCTTGCCATTTGGATGCTTAAAGAGGCCGATTTGAAAGTTTATCTCTATGCTTCAGATGAAACCCGGGCTAGACGAGTTTATAACCGTGAAGGTGGAGATTTACAGGCTATAAAAGATTTTACTGCAATGAGAGACCGCGAAGATACTGGTCGTTACAAGGCTTTTTATGGAATAGACAATAACGACTACAATTTTGTTGATATTATTATAGATGTAAATGATAAAACTCCGGAAGAAATTGTAAATATAATTCTGGATAAACTGGTAGAAAAAGGGCTTATTACTTTATAAAGAAAAAAATCTATAAACAAAAAAAACTCAAAAGATGTAAAAAGTCTTTTGAGTTTTTTTTTAGAATGATGATGAATAAAGATATTTTCCGCCTGTAAACTTGCCAAATACATACTTGTTTGAAGCAGATTCATTAGCTTGATAAAGTTTACCGTCAATAAGAACTATTTCTTCTGACATAGGTGGAGTCTTTATATCATTTTCAAGATTTGTTGAGTCAAGAATGTATAAGGGAACTTCTGTGCCTAAAACATTGTAATTTGAGTTGGATTTTACTTTTGAAGAATCATAAATATAAATATGAGAAATAGAAGTTCCCCATGAAGTAGAAAGATAAATTTTATCCTGAGTTATTTCCATTCCCTGAACATTTCCTGGAATTGAATAAACTTTTTCTGGTATAGCCTTGTTTTCATCTAACTTAAAAGCCAGTGCAAAAGCTTTGTTTTTACCATCTGCACAAGTTATTTCGTGTCCTTGCAGTGTTGGATATTGAGGTTCTCGGTAAAATTCTCCCGCAATGAGTAAATCATCATAGGTATTAACAAAAGCAACACCTATGTAATCATTTTCTGTTTTTAAGGAAATAATATCTTCGTAAGCAATAAAAGAAGCGTTTTCAGCCTTATCAATATTGTTTTTATCAATTACATAAAGACAGCAGTCTTCACCACCTGCAAGATAAATTTTATTGTGGTAAATGGTAAAGCCGCCACAATGATCTGTAAAAGCTGATCCATCAGGATTTGAAATCAAAACCTTTTTAATAAGCTTTTTAGAATCTTTATTTATGATATAGATAGGACTTGCAGAATTATCTTTCATATATCCGGTCATATAAAAGTTTTTATCATTTTCCGAATAGGTAAGGCCTTGTGCTACAAAGCCTTTGTTAGTTCCAGGTATTACAAATTCTTTATCACTTACTTTATAAAAAGAGCGAACTGGCATTCTAAAATATAAACGAAGTCCAAGTACGCAAAGAAGAAATAAAGTAATTAATGAAATTAAAATTATAAGTAATACTTTATTAACTTTTCCCATATACAAGTCCTGGTGCTAAGAGCTCCTAGAGATTTGCAAGTAACCAGTCCTTAAACTGATTGTAATCATTTTCCATAGGAATTGCTCTGTCTGGAAGTCTCATAACTTCTTCAAGACGTGCAGGCATTGGTGGTTCGTGTCCAGTTGCATCTGTAACAATCTTTCCAAATTTTGCAGGAGATGCAGTTTCAAGAATAACGCCAACAGCTTCTTTATTAATAACTTTGTTAGCCCAGTCAGGAATGCTTGGAGTAAGTCCTGGTTTGTTAGGATCATTTTTCTGACCATTTACAAGAGCTTCCATACCACCGTTTTTGATGTTTTCCCAAGCTGCAAATCCAATAGCTCCATGAGGATCAATTGTATAGCCAGTTTTATCTTTACATTCCTGAATTGCTTTGATAATTCCATCATTATCCTGCCAGTATGAAGCAAAAAGATGGCGAACTTCTTCAAGAGAGTACATAGCCTTGATTCTTTCGTAATTACTTGGAGCACCTACATCCATTGCATTTGCATATGTTTCTACAGATGGACGGGCATTATATTCACCACTTGCAATCCAGTCTGGAATTGTTTTGTTTGTATTTGTTGCGGCTGTAAAACCTTCGATTGGAGCACCCATTTCTCTAGCGATTAAACCAGAAGTAAGGTTTCCGAAATTTCCAGAAGGAACGACCATAATAATTGCAGGGTCTAAAATCTTATTGTCAATCTTACAGCGATTTTTTACTGTAAGAGCAGTGTACATATAGTAGAAAGACTGAGGAAGAAGACGAGCAATGTTGATTGAGTTTGCAGATGAAAGACGGAGTTTTCCACGAAGTTCTGTATCTGTAAAGGCTGTTTTTACAAGCTTCTGACAGTCATCAAAAGTTCCTTTTACCTTAAGTGCTCTGACATTTCCTGTAAATGTAGAAAGTTGTTTTTCCTGTAATGGACTGATTTTTCCATCTGGGTACAAAATTGTAACATCAAGTCCTGAAACACCATGGAAGGCACTTCCTACAGCAGATCCTGTATCTCCTGAAGTTGCAACTAAAATGTGGAGTGGAGTATCTTCGTTTCTATTGAAATAAGACATTACACGAGCCATAAAACGTGCTCCAAAATCTTTGAAGGCACAAGTTGGACCGTGGAAAAGTTCCATTACATATGAAACTGAATCTAATGGAACAATTTTTGGCTGGAATGGATATGCATCCTGAATAATTGCAGCCAAATCTCCATCTGGAATTTCACCTTCAACATAAGGTTTTGCCATATTAAAAGCTACATCTCTAAATGATGGAGCTGGATCTTTATTTAATAATGATTTATCAAGTTTTGGAAATTCTACAGGAATGTATAAACCTCCAGTCTTCTGGTTCATTCCGCCCATAACAGCAGTCTTAAAATCAGCCTTGATACTGCTATCTCTTGTATCTGTGTAAATCATATAAACTCCTAAAAGTATGAATTAAAGCCCATAAACAAGGGCGTCTACTACTGTAGTTGCTAATTCTTCTTTAGCTTTAGAAACACATGCATTCCAGTTTTTACCTCTTGCTTCGTGTTCGAAAGTTGAAGAATAAATAAGTTTGCCATTTTTCATATCTACTGCCTGAATGTCGGCAATTAATGTACAAGAGTACTGATCGTCAACAGGGGCAACAGGTTTTGCAAATTTTACTGTTCCAACAATTAAATAACCATATGCTGTTTCAATAATTTCGTAATTTTCTTTGTATAAGGTTGATAGAGGTTTTCCAATGTAAGAAGTTTCATTAATTGGAGCATTACCAACCATGGACATTCCTCTAGTTCTAAATTCAGAAAGAATATCATATGAGTTATTTATTGGTTTATTTTTTTCATTAAAGTCCCAGATGAATAAAACGGCACCTTTTGTGATTATGTCAGATTTAACTTTCCATTCAGCTTCAGCTCTGTAACTTACGGCTGCATCAATTACTTTATCTGAATAATCAATTGGTGTTGGGTAAACGGCAAGTGTTGTATTTGCAGAAAATTTAGGAGTTTCTGCAGTGTATGAATAAGTTCCGTTTGCATCAGTTTTTATGTCAATTTCGTTATAAAGAATTTCGCCATTTTCTTTTGAAGAAGGGTATGAAATAGTTAAAGGGTAATTTGCAAGAGTATTTCCAGATTTATCTTTGACTGTAAAATCAAAAGAGCTGTTAAAATTTTTGTTAATATTTGTAGCTTTAGGGCTTTTTGTAAAACTAATATTAATTCCTTCTAAACTCTTAATAAATTTATCTGATTCAGAATCTTGTCTGCTATTTGATTTTTCTTCTCTTTCGGAAGAAATGTCTGGAGCTTGTGTTTTAGAATTTTCTTGATTTGAATTAGTGCTTGCACAAGAAATTAAAAAAGTTGATAAAATAATACATGAAAAAATAAGTTTAGTTACTTTCATAAATAAATCCCACTGTAAAGCTATTTTATTCAATATAAGGACTTTTTACAATGGGATATTGCGAAAAAAAGGTTATAAGTGTTAAACTCTTTTACGATTTTTAAAGGGTGGGGCAAATAATGAATAGATGCACAAAAGCCTTTTTATATAAAGACAATTTAAAATACAATCTTGAACAAATTAGAAATTACGTTAATCCAAATGTGAAACTCTGTTTAGCTGTAAAAGCTGATGCTTACGGTCATAATGCAGTTTTAACTTCCAGAATTGCAGAAGAACTGGGCTATGAATATCTGGCCGTTGCTTCTGTTGATGAAGGAATTGAACTTAGAGAAAATAATATTTCAAAAGCAAATATATTAATGCTTAGTCTTGCAACTCCAGAAGAAATGACAGATTTCTTTAAATACCATATTACACCACTTGTATTTTCAGAAGAATATATTAAGTGTTTAAGTGATGAAGCTGATGTCTATTATTCTGGCGATGAAAAATTCGATGTATTTCTTGCTGTTGATACTGGAATGGGGCGAATTGGAACTTATCCAAGTGATGCGGGTAAAGAAGCAAAATTGATTCAGGCGTCGAAGCATTTAAGACTGGCCGGTATGTGTACACATCTTGCTGTTTCTGATTCTATAAGTGATGAAGATCAAAAATACACTTATGAACAGTTTAAGGCCTTTAAGGAAGCTGTAGAAAATGTAAAAGCAGAGGGAATTGATCCTGGAATCTGTTCTTGTGAAGCTAGTGCAGGACTTCTTAATAATCCGGAAGTTCAAATGGGAATGGTTCGTCCCGGAATAATTGCATATGGTTATTATCCTGATCAGATTACTAAAGATTACTTACAGTCGAAGGGTTTTAATATTGATTTGAAGCCATGCCTTTCTTTGGAAACAAAAGTTGTTGCCATAAGACGATTTCCTGCTGGTAAATCTGCTTCATATGGACGTACATGGACTTGTAAAAAAGAAACTGATATAGCAGTTCTTCCAATTGGGTATGCAGACGGACTTTTGAGACGTTTTTCTCCAGGTCTTAAAGTAACAATCAATGGCAAAAATTACCCTGTTGTTGGCCGTATTTGTATGGACCAGTGTATGGTCGATATTGGAAAAGATAATCCTGATGTAAAGCTTTGGGATCGTGTAGTTATTTTTGGACCAAAAGAAAGTGGTGCTATTAATACAGCCGATGATCTGGCAAAGCTTGGTAAGACAATATCTTACGAAGTATTAACTTCGCTTAAGCGTGTAGAAAAAATTATAAAATAGATTTAACTGGGCCTTGTCGTTTTATGCGGCAAGGTTAATTCCCAGTTATTCAGAAAGTTTGTCGATAAAAGATTTTGCTTCTGCTACCAGATAGAATGAACCTGTTATAAGTAACAAGGAAGCGTTTTTGGCAGAATCTTCGAAAGCGGTCTTTATCATCTTTTTAAAGTCTGGATCAGCTGTAAATTTTAGTTCTGCATCTTTAAAAGCTTGAATTTCCTTTTCAAGATTAGACTCTTTTTTTTCTCCAGGTCTGGTAATGTAAATATGTTCAAAACGATATTTAAATATTTTGGCCATATCTTCTACATCTTTATCTGCAGCACAGGCAAAGAGCAGGTTTACCTTTTTTTCGCCGTAGAGTTTATTAAAAGTGTCGATTGTAAGTTTTACACTGTTTAAGGTGTGGGCTCCATCTAAAATTACAGCAGGAAGTCCCTGGTAACCTGGAAGTTTTTCTATTATTTCAAAACGACCTGGTAAACGGGCTTTTGCAAGTCCTCTTTCAATTATTTCTTCATCAAGATTAGGAAAAATCTTTTTAACAGTGATTGCGGCTTGGGCGGCGTTCTGGGCCTGCATTTTTCCAAGAAGGTGCATTTGAGTTTCCAAAGGCCTGTTAAAAATTTCGCTCTCAAGATGAATGGTCATCTTTTTGTTTTTTTCGTTAAACTTGTAGAAGGAATGGCTGATTATATCTTCAACAAAATAAAAAGGTGCATGGCGGGTAATTGCTTTTTCCCTTAAAACAATTTTTACAGATTCCTTTAGCTGTGGAGCAATTACTACTGGTGTGCAGTTTTTAATAATGCCAGCTTTTTCGGCAGCAATTTTTTCAATTGTATCGCCAAGAAATTCAGTATGTTCCAATTCAATCGGTGTAATACAGCAGATTTTTGGACGTAATACATTAGTTGCATCAAGACGTCCACCCATTCCAACTTCATAAACTGACCAGTCAACCTTTGCATTTCTAAAACATAAGAATGCATAGAGGGTAACTAATTCAAACCAGGTTAGGGGACGGCCTGCAGGTAGATTTTCTGGAATGATAGAGTCTATGGCCGGCTGCATTTCCTTTATAGTTTTTTCGTAAATTTCTTCTGGTAAAAATGAACTTGGACTAGCGATTCTTTCCCTAAAATCAGAAATATGTGGTGAAGAATATAAACCAACTTTGTAACCTGCTTCTTCCAAAATGCAGGCGATCATTCTTGATACTGAACCTTTACCTTTAGAGCCGGCAACATGAACACATGGGGCAAAGTCCTGGGGATTGTCAAAGCGTTTGCACAAAAAATCAATTGTATCTAGCCAAAAAATTTCTTTTTTGGGGTTGCGTTCAAAATTTAAGTAATCATCTAGCCAATCTTGAAATACATCAATAGCTTTCATAATCTTTTATTATAAACATTATAGAAAATGCTGTCATTAGGAAAATAACATCAATCTCAAAGGTATTTCTTGAAAGACTGTATGTTTCTTTATATAATAACAAAAAGAATATAAAAAAGATAAGGTTTTTTAGTAAGGATAAAATTCATGAGTCAAGAAATTCAGTATACTGATATTAACAAAAGTTATGAGGCTGCTGTTGAACGCAGTAAAAAACTTGAAGAAGATTTAATCAAAAATCCTAAAAAATACAGAGTTCTAACTGGTGATAGACCAACAGGCCGTCTTCACATTGGACATTATTTTGGTTCTTTGCAGAATCGTGTTCGCCTTGCAAATTTGGGTGTTCCAACAATGATTTTGATTGCAGACTACCAGGTTTTAACAGATCATGATGCTTTTGATAAAATTTCACAGAATACAAAAGAACTTGTAATAGATTATCTTGCAGCGGGAATTGATCCTGAAAAGCAGGACGTAATCATTTATCCTCATTCATATGTTCCTGAAGCAAATCAGCTTATGATTCCTTTCCTTACTTTGGTTTCAAATGCTGAATTGAGCCGTAACCCAACTGTAAAAGAAGAAATTCAGTCTGCCGGTCTTACAAACGTAAATGCCGGAATGTATACTTATCCTGTACACCAGGCTGTAGATATTCTTTTCTGTAAGGGAAATGTTGTTCCAGCCGGAAAAGACCAGCTTCCACATATTGAAATGACACGTACAATTGCAAGCCGTTTTAATAAAAAATTCTGTACAGATGTTGGTAAAGAGCCAATTTTCCCATTGCCAGAAGTTTTACTGTCAAAAACTCCAATGATTATGGGACTTGATGGTTCTCAGAAAATGTCAAAATCACGCAATAACACAATTATGCTTTCTGCTACAGAAGATGAAACAGCAAAACTGATTAAGAAAGCTAAAACTGATCAGGAAAGATTGATTACTTATGATCCTGTAAATCGTCCTGAAGTTGCTAATCTTTTAATGCTGATTTCTCTGTGTACTGGTGAAGAACCTGCCGCTATTGCTTCAAGGATTGGCGAAGGTGGAGGAGGAATGCTCAAGAACACTTTGACTGAAGCATTGAACGAAACTCTTCGTCCTTTACGTGCAAAACGTGCTGAACTTGAAAAGAATCCTGACTACATTCGTAAGGTGTTACTTGAAGGTTCTGCTAAGGCTCGCGAAATTGCTCAGCAGACACTTGCAGAAGTTCGCGAACGAATGAATATGTGTATATAAAAAAAAGATAAACGAGGACCGGACTTGTAGAAAGTCCGGTTTTTTATTTTAAATTCAATGCAACTTTCAAAAGTTTTTCTTTATCATTAATAGCGGGGTCTTCCAATACGCAGTCAAAAAGTTGATTTAAGATGATTCCAAGTTTTTTACCGGCTGGAATTCCTGCTTGTATAAGATCTTTTCCGTTTACGGCAAGGTCTTTCAGAGATAAAGCATTTTTTTCATTTTCAATTTCTTTAATTCTTTCCTGAAGTTCAATTAAAAGGTCACAAGATTTTGTATCATGTATACGAACAGGTTCGTTGTATTTTCCATACATATCTGCCAGTCGTAAATCGATTAAATCTTCAAGGTTTTCAGAACCAACTTTTACTAAAAATCGTCTTACGGCAGCATTAGTCCAGTTTGGTTCGTAATAGAACATATGATTAAGTATCAAATGGCAAACATGGTCAATTTCTTTGTTACTGAATTTAAGACGAGTCATAATGGTTCTGGCAATTTCTGCAGAATATTTTTCGTGATTAAAGAAATGGAAAATTGTAAGTCCGTTTTCAACTGTCTGGGTTTTACTTTTTGGTTTTCCAATATCATGAAATAGGGCTGCAATTCTTACTAAAGGCTTTTCTTTTGGGGCTCCATCGCAGGCATAAAGATTGTGGTCCATTACATCAAAATTATGATAGCCTCTGTCATCTGACTGAATACAGTTTCGACAAGGTTTTAATTCTGGAATAAAAATATCTAAAATGCCGCATTCTTCCATCATTTTTAAGCCAATGCTAGGTTTGGGAGAAGACATCATTTTTACAAACTCGTCACGAAAGCGTTCCATTGAAATTGAAGCAACTTTTTTTTGTACATCAGGATTAGCAATGGCCTGATAAGTTTCTTTTTCAATCATGAATCCAAGTTGACTTGAAAAGCGGAGGGCTCTGACAGGTCTTAATCCGTCTTCCATAAAGCGGTCGTAAGCATTTCTTACAGTCCTGATGGTCTTATTTTTTATGTCTGAACGGCCTTGATAAGGGTCTACAATCGCCCCGTCCTTCAGATCTACAGCAATGGCATTCATAGTAAAATCGCGGCGGGCCAAATCTTCTTCTATGGTTGCGGCGTAATTAATTGAGTCAGGGTGGCGGCCATCGGAATAACCGCTTTCTGTTCTAAAAGTGGTAACTTCTATTTCGTGTTTATGAAAATGAACTGTTACGGTTCCGTGTTCAAAACCTGTTGGTACTACAAATGGGAATATTTTCATAACATCCTGAGGGGTTGCATTAGTTGTAATGTCCCAATCGTGGGCTTCCTTATTTAGAAATAGATCGCGGACTGCACCTCCAACCAGGTAGGCTTTAAAACCGTTTTCCTGAAAAACCTTGTAAAAGTCTTTTAAGAGTTTTGGAATAGTAATTGTTTTTTTAGAATCTATCATCAATTTATTTTAAACCTGTTATTATATCTGCTTATTTTATACCTGCAGAAAGATAAGAGATTATACTTGATAACTCCATACATACGAAACATAGAATTATTGTAAGTAAGAGAAATAAGATACGTAATATACTTTTTATTTTATGATTTTCTGTAAAAACTTTAAATATGGTTTCAATAATCAAAATGACGGAGAGTAAGAGATTAAAGGTTGATGAAAAAGATGCAATTGTAATAATTAGCTTTTGACTTGAATCCTGGAAAGACTGGTAGTTTCCTATTATGTAAAGAATTGAAAGTATAAGGCAGAAAGCTGTAAAGGTAAAATCAAGAGTCATGAAAAAACGATATATAAACGCGTTGGAGAAAAATTTCTGACTGTACTTTGGTTTTATTTTTTTCATCATTTACTTGAAGTATTTTTGAATCTATTGCTATACTTATTTTAATTTTATTGAATTATCGGGTTAAAGTCCATGAAGAAATTTTTTATAAGCATTTTCATTCTTGTTATTTTCTTCGCTGTTGTTTTTTATTTGGGGTGGACTCAATTTAAGGTAAAGCCAGGTCAGGTTGGAATTGTTGTTTCTAAGACTGATGGAGTAGACGAAAATCCTGTGCTTAATGGTCAGTACAGCTGGTACTGGCAATTCCTACTGCCAAGTAACGCAAAATTGAAGTGCTTTGAACTTAATCCTTTATCTTGCGAAAAAACTGTAAAAGGTTCTCTGCCTTCAGGTCAAATTTATACATCTATGTTTACGAATGCAGATTCCTTTGATTATAATTTTACTTTTTCAATTACACTTTCTGTATCGCCAGAAAATCTTGTAAGTCTTTATAGGGAAAATAAAATTACTAACCAGGAAGATTTAGAACTGTATTTATCTGGAGCTGCAGATACTTTGGCTCAACTTGCAAGTAATTTTTATTTACAGAAGTTGCAGACAAATCCTTCTTTTGTTTTGGAATCTGTAAGGCGAGAAGATATTTTAAGAAATGTAAAACTCTATCAGGATTGTCCCGAAGTTGATTTGTTGAGTTTTGCCTTAAAAGAGTCCAAAGTTCCTGATTATATGCTTTATCGAAAACTTCAGGGGTCATATATAAATAATCAGGGAAGTGTTTTTGAAGAGAGTAATAGTCTTGAAAATGAAGAATCTGCAGGAAATCTTACAAAAAATAATGCAGATAATTATGAAAATGATTAAATAAAGGTGTAGAAATGACTCTTTGGTTTGTTAGTATGGAATGTGCCAATATTGCAGAGGCGGGGGGTGTAAAAAATGTCACTTTTTCTCTCTGTAAGGAATTTGCACTTTTAGGTCACAAGGTAAGCCTTTTTATTCCTGTTTTTAAATGTAATTCCTGGGATAAACTTTCTGATGTACAAAAGGATTGTTTTAAAACTCAAATTGATATTTGCAATAAAAAAGAAAGCCTTTCTTATACAAAAGCTATTTATAAAGATTGTGGATTTGAAGTCGTTCTTGTAAATCATCCAGTTTTTTCAGAAAAGGAAGCTGTTTATACTTATACTGCAAATGAAGAAAAATTAAATCCAAAACATAAAAGAGGGGAAGGTCACGAAGATTTTCTTTTAAAAGATACCTTGTTTCAGAAAGCAGTTTGTTCTTATCTTTCTTTTACAAATGATAAAGATATTCCTCAAATAATAAATTGTCAGGATGCTTCAACTGCAGTTTTACCTGCTTTTATTGCACAAACAAAATATGCAGATAAGATAAAGATTGCGGTTACAATTCATAATGCGGGTCCTTATTATCATCATGAATATGCAAGTTTAGAAGATGCAAAATTCTATACAGATTTGCCTGATTCGATTTTAATGGAATCTATGAATGGAAAACGCGTTGAACCTTTTTTGATTGCGGCAAATTCAGGGGCTAATCTTCTAACAGTTTCAAAAGATTATGCAAAAGAATTAAAAGATTCATCCAATGTGGAAAATACAGATGGTCTTTCAAAGCTTTTTAATAAAAAACACATAAAGATAAAAGGTATTACAAATGGTTTTGATTTTGAACGCTATAATCCAAGTGATACAAGTTTTTCAAAACTTCCTTTTGCATTTAATCCAGAAACAGGTGATTTAGACGGTAAGTATAAAATTCGTCAATTTTTTATAGATAATGTAATTAATAGCGAAAATTTTCCATGCGACGGTATAAAGAAATACGGCTCTTTATCTATCAATAATGGAGGAAAGGAACGTTATATTGCCTATCATGGAAGAATTACCAGTCAGAAGGGAATAAGCATTTTAAATGAGGCAATTCCAACCCTAATCAAACAGAATGATTCTGTTAGGTTTGTTATAGCCGGACAGGGAGAACCAAGACTGGAAAATGAAATTGAAGAGCTTACAAAGGTTTTTCCAGGTAAAATTGTTTACTTGCATGGCTATAACCAGGCTGTTGTTAGAATGGCAATTGCAGCCTGTGATTTTATTGCCTTGCCAAGTTATTTTGAACCATGTGGATTAGAAGATTTTATTGCCCAAACTTTTGCTACTTTACCGGTAGCTCATAAAACTGGTGGCTTAAACAAAATCTTAAATAATAAAAGTGGTTTTTTATATAAAAATAATACGAGTCAAGCTTTAGCTTCTTGTTTAAATAAAGCTTTAGAAAAGAAACCTTCTAAGATTAATAAGATGATAATGTTTGCATCAAACTATGTTCATAAGGAGTATGTCTGGTCAAAAGTAATTGAAAAAAAATATTTAAAATATTTTAAAGAAATTTTGAAAAAAAGATAAAATTGCTATTGACTCTTTTATTTCAAAAGTATAGTGTAGTTCATGTTCGACACACAAAACGAACAACCAATTTGCTGCCTTAGCTCAGCTGGTAGAG
>DGWD01000004.1:3281-63357 GCA_002395155.1 Treponema sp. UBA4267 | reverse complement strand
GGTCCAAATCCTACAGGCAGCTTATTTAGTAGGGGAGTTCGCATAGCGGCAATTGCAAGGGACTGTAAATCCCTCGGCTCACGCCTCCAGAGGTTCGAGTCCTCTACTCCCCATTAGGAAGAACAAGAGTTAGTTAAAAACTAGCTCTTTTTTTTTGCCATAAATCATTTCTTGTTATAATCCTTTTGTACTGTGTAGACAAATTTTTTTTGATAGTTTAAATTATCACTATTACTAAAGAGGGGAAAATTGAAAATACATTTTTGGGGTGTAAGAGGGTCTTTACCAACTCCAATTTCACCAAAACAGGTTCAATCAAAAATTATGGCTGCAATACAGCGTGTAACACCTGCCGATTTACAGTCTGCAGAAACACGTGCAAAATTTGTATCAAGTCTACCTTCTTGGATTTTTGGAACTGCAGGTGGTAATACAGCTTGTGTAGAAATTGAAGATGGTGATACACATATAATTCTTGATGCAGGTTCAGGAATCAGGGCTCTTGGAAAAGAAAAAAAATGTCCTTCAAAATATCATCTGATTATTTCCCATTTTCATTGGGATCATATAAATGGTTTTCCTTTTTTTGATCACGCATACAATCCAAAAGTAAAGTTTGAATTTTATTCTCATTGGCCTGAAGCAAGAGAGTTGTTTTGGGAGCAGATGAAAGAGCCATTTAGTCCACCTTCTGTTGGAAAATCAATTTCAAAGAATATAGATTTTCATACTCTGGAAGCAGATACAGATTTTTTTATTGATGATATTAAAATTAATTCCCATAAAATGAGACATCCAGGAGATTCTTATTCTTTTTCTTTTGAGAAAAACGGAAAAAAATTTGTTTATGCAACAGATGTTGAGTTAAAAAGTTCAGATTTTAATAAAACCACAAATGAAGGTCAGTCGGTCTTTAGGGATGCTGATGTTATTGTGATTGATTCTCAATATACTGTAGAAGAAGTTTATCGTAAGGAAAATTGGGGGCATTCTGCTTTCTGTTATGCAATAGATTTTGCAGTTTATTGGAATATAAAGAAGGTTTATCTTTTTCATCATGAACCTGCTTATGATGATAAAAAGTTAAATTCAATTCTTCAGGCTGCTCGATGGTATGCCCAGTATATCAATCATTCTGATATAAAAATTGAGCTGGCTAAAGAAGATATGGAATTTGAATTATAGAGATTGCCTATGCTTTTAGATAACGAAGACATAACAGTTCTTGAGTATGCCTTTTCTAAAAAAGAGTTGTTTATACTTGCAAAGTATTTACGGCAAAAGCAGGAAGAGTTGCCTCAGGGGCTTGAAACTTTTTGTAAGACTCTGGAAGATTCAATTTATAATTCAATGTCAATTGAAGAGGTAAAGCGTTTTTATTCATGAAAAAATTAAGAACAATTCTCTTGATTATCTTATTTTTGCTTTTAGCAGGGGTAATCTCTTTTTATTTTTATATAAAAAATCTTTCTAAACCAATTTCTTCGGATCAAAATGTTATAGATGTTCGTGTTGAAATTCCTAGTGGAATGTCAGTGAGTAAGGTTTCTAAACTTTTGAAACAGGAAGGTTTGATAAGAAGTGATAAGCTTTTTTATTATTCAGCCCGTTTTCCTCAAATTAATAAAATATTCTTTCCAGATGAAGAGGAATTTACATTCACTTTGAGAAGCGGAATCTATCATATTCAGAATAATATGAATATTGTCCAAATTCAAAAGAATCTTTCTTCTGGACAACAGGAATATATAAGGGTTTCTATTCCGGAAGGTTATACTATTTCTCAGATAGCATATGTACTGGAAGAAAATAAGATTTGTTCTGCTTTGGATTTCATACAGATTTGTAAGTCTGGTAAAATGTGTCTGCAATATAATATTCCAGGAGATTCTTGTGAAGGTTATCTTTTCCCTGATACATATTTTTTAACCGCCGGAATGAATGCTGAAAGTGTCGCCATTATTATGATTAATAATTTTTTCGAAAAGATAAAAAGTGTACCTAATCTTTCGGAAATGAATGATGAGGATTTGTTTTATACAGTCAGACTTGCTTCTGTTGTTGAAAAAGAGTATGCGGTTGCCGATGAAGCTCCTATAATTGCCAGTGTTTTTAAAAACAGACTTAGAAGAAATATCGGTTTGTATTCATGTGCAACTATTGTTTATATTCTTACAGAAATTGAAGGTAGGCCTCATCCTGATAGAATTTTGATAGAGGATACAAAAATAGATAATCCTTATAATACATATAAATGGGCTGGATTACCTCCTGGAGCAATTTCTAATCCAGGTTTGATTGCTTTGGATGCAGCTACAAATACTCCAAAAACAAATTATTACTTTTTTCAGGTTGTTGATGCAGAACAGGGACGACATGTTTTTACATCTAGTTTTGAGGATCATGTTGAAAATCATCTAACTGTTACTAAGAGGGCAAAATAATAGGTGGCTGGTTATATTTCTGAAGAAACAATAAATGATATTCTCAATACTGCAGATATAGTTTCTACTGTCGGGGAATATACCAGACTTGAACGTCGAAGTGGAAATGACTGGTGGGGGTGTTGTCCTTTTCATGGAGAAAAGACCGCTTCCTTTCATGTTGATGGAGATAAAAAGTTTTTTTACTGTTTTGGTTGTAAGAAGAGCGGAAACATAATCAATTTTATTATGGAAATGGAAAAACTTTCCTATGCCGATACTCTTGTTGCTCTTGCCAAAAAAAATGGTATCCCAATCAAATATAAAGATGGTTTTAAGCCTGATGAAAATTTTAAGAAAAATGATGAAATTGAGCAAAATATAGATCTATATGAAAGAACAGCTTCTATGTTTCATTATTTTTTGCTGGAAACAGAACAAGGTAAAAAAGCTCTTGATTATGTTATAAAACGTGGTTTAACCAGAGAAACTATTGAAAAATTTAAATTAGGTTATGCTCCTGCAGATCGAAAGTGGTTGAAGGTTTTTTTACGAAAGAAAAACTACAGTGATGATTTTTTAAATAAAAGCGGTTTGTTTAGTTCTAAATATCCAGATTATTCATTTTTTTCTGACAGATTAATGTTTCCTATTTTTAATAGAAGGGGCCAGGTTGTTGCTTTTGGAGGCCGTGTAATTCCTCCTGCTGATGAAAGCCAGAGAAAGTATTTAAACTCTGGAGAACTTATTCAGTTTAAGAAAAAGGAGACTTTGTTTGGTTTTAATTTTGCTAAAGATGCAATTAGAAGGGAAAAGAAAGTAATCCTTTGTGAAGGAAATATGGATGTAATTGCCTATCATCAGTGTGGTCTTGATTATGCGGTTGCAACTCTTGGAACGGCTTTTACAGAAGAACATGTAAAAATGTTGCAGGGCTTTGTTGCTGATGGAGCTGTATATCTTTCTTTTGACTCTGATGGTGCAGGTCAGGCCGCCACATGGAAGGCTATAAAGCTTTGTAGAGAGCATGATTTGACTGTAAAGATTATACGTTTACAGGGTGGAAAGGATCCTGCCGAAATTATGCTTAAATACGGGGCTGAAAACTTGACGGCACAGGTAAATAATGCTATATTAGATAGCGACTATCTTTTACTTAGACTAGGTGAAAAATACCCTTTGGATACTCCTGAGGGTAAGCGAAAAGCTGCGTTGGAATACTTTTTGTATATAGACGTGCTTCAATCTAGTATACAAAAGGAGTCATGTCTGGAACTGTTGTGTCAGACATTTAATCTAAAACCGGAGGCTGTAAAAAGAGATTTTAACAATCGTGATCAAGCCCGAGCGCGTACAAATATCCGGTCAAATAATAATCAAAAAGAAGAAGTAAAACAGATTAAACTCGATGCCGAATTGCGAGGTTTAATAGCTGTTATCGCCGATTTAGACCAGTTCAAAGTACTGCATTCGAATGTCATTGAAGACGATTTCCAAAATCAATCAGCTAAAAAGTTATTTAAAATATTAGAAGTTTGTTTTAATGGTCAACATTTCACTATAAACGATATATTGAGCCATTGTGACGATGAACAATTGATGCAGCTTATAACTGGTTCAATTTCTTCTGGAGTTTATAAAAGCGGACAAGTCGGTGTCATTGTAGAGGACACAATTAAATACCTAAAGAAAAATAGGCTTTTTGCTCAGAGAGATAAGTTGTTACAAAGAATCAAGGAATATAAGGTTATAACGGAAGATGATCAAAAGCAATTGAACAATCTTCTAACAGAAAAACTTGAACTAGATAAAAAAGTTCAAGCGTTAGGACAAAAGTAGGTGAATACTGTTATGGACGAAACAAGCAATTCTGCTTTGGCTTTGGCTACTAATCCAGCTGTTGAGAAACTCCTTGAGTTTGCAAAAACAAAAAAAATAATTACATGGGATGATGTAATTGAATACTTGGGACAGGACTTTGTTAATCAAGATGAATTAATGGAACCTGTCTTAAAATTATTAAAAGATATTAATAAAGAACCTGTTGAAACTGGAATCATTGGTCAGGATGATGATCAAGATGAGATGGAAGATGATGAAGATGATGACAGCATGATTCTTGATCAGGATGACGATGATGTTGTTGAAGAAGATGAAACAGTTTCTGAAATTGAAAAAGCTGAAAAAGCTTCTAGAAATAGACTTGTAAATAGTGACAAGGATTCTAGTGTTGATGATCCAATCAGACTCTATCTAAGAGAAATCGGAAAAGAAAACCTTCTTACTGCAGAACAGGAAGTTGAACTTTCTAAAACTATGGAGCAGGGAAATAACATCATTAAAGATGTTATAAAAAACTCAGGTATTATGATTCCTGAATTTTTTGCAATAGCACAGAAAGCGTTTACTCGAATTGATGTTCACGAACCAGGAAAAACTCGTAAAGAAATAAATGAAGAAATGGCTGATAAACGTCGTTTAAAGTCATTCTATGGTGAAAATATCAAACCTGTTCTTTCAGAAATGAAACAGTATATGGCAATTAAAAAACAGCTTTTTGAAGTTGAACAGTCTAGTGAGATTTTTGAAAATCCTCAGCTGGTGACTCTTAGGGCAAAAATTTTGCCAGAATTGCAGAAGGTTGATATTCAAACAGAAGAATTGGATAAATTCACTCAGAAATACCGTGAAGCAACAATCAAAATTGAAGATTACCACTTGAAACAGGAAAAGAAGATGAAGGAACTTCGTGTTTCTAACACTTCTGAGTTGCGTAATCTTGGACGTAAAATCTCAATCAAATCTCAGGCAGTAAAACTTGAAAAAGATTTGAATATGACTGCTGATGAAATCCGTGAAATTTATACACAGATTCAGAAAATTGACCGTAAACTTCACAAACTTGAATATGAATTTGAAAATAGCGTAGATGATATCCAGAAGATGGCTAAAGATATTGAATATGGACGCCAGATGATGGAGAAAGCAAAAAATCGTCTTATTAATGCCAACCTCCGTTTGGTTGTTTCTATTGCAAAAAAATATACAAACCGCGGATTGCACTTCTTTGATTTGATTCAGGAAGGAAATATTGGTTTGATTAAGGCTGTTGAAAAATTTGAATACCGTAAAGGATTTAAGTTTTCTACATATGCTACATGGTGGATTCGTCAGGCTATTACACGTTCTATTTCAGATCAGGCTCGTACAATTCGTGTTCCAGTTCATATGATTGAACAGATTAATAAGGTTGTGCGTGAAAGTCGTCAGCTTATGCAAAAGCTTGGTCGTGAACCAACAGATGATGAAATTGCACAGCAGCTTGGTTGGGCTTTGTCTCGTGTAAAACAGGTTAAAAATGTTGCACGTGAACCAATCTCTCTTGAAACTCCAATTGGAGAAGAGGAAGACTCAATCCTTGGAGACTTTATTGAAGATAAGGAAGTTGAAAATCCAGCTACACAGACAGCATTTACTTTATTACAGGAACAGTTGCGTTCTGTATTAAATACATTGCCTCCTCGTGAACAGGAAGTTCTTAAAATGCGTTTTGGTCTTGAAGATGGTTATTCACTTACATTGGAAGAAGTTGGTCTTTATTTTGATGTAACACGTGAACGTATTCGTCAGATTGAAGCTAAGGCATTAAGAAGACTTAGACATCCTAGAAGAGCAAATGGACTTCGTGATTATATCGAAACCTAATTTGTTGGACTTCTAGACTAAAAATTATAATTAATATATATTTGTAGATATTTTAAATGAGGAACCCTTAAATGGTAACACAGGACGTTATTGAAATTCTTAAAAAGTTACAGGATATTCTTGTAAAAAAATACGATTTGGAAGCAAAAAGAGATGAAGCTCCAAAACAGTTGAGCAACCAGAAAGATTTGCTTGAAAAAACTCAGAAAGAATTTATTGAAGAACAGACACAGTATGATTCAATTAAAGAAAAGGTTTCTAAATTAAAAGAAGATCTTGAAGAAGCTGTAAAAACTCGTGAAGAAGGTGAAAAGGGAGTTGCAAATTCTACTACTCACCGTGAATACGAAGCTTTGGAAAAGCAGATTCTTGAAGCTAAGAATAAGGAAGAAGAAGTAAGAAAAGAACTTCAGAAAGAAGAACGTGATCTTGCTGAATTAGACGAAAAACTTAAGAATTCAAATGAGTTGATTACTTTCCAGAAGAGTGAACTTGAATCAGCTCAGAATTCTATTAATAAGAAAACTGACGAATATACAGCTGAATTAAACCAGCTTGAAAAAGAAGTAGAAGAGATTACAAAAGAACTTAATAATGAAGAAATTTTGTTTAAGTTCGAAAGAATTATTCAGAGAAACTCAGAAGGTATCGTAACTGTAAAGAATGGTGTTTGTTCTGGTTGTCACATGATTCTTCCTGCTGACTTTGCAAATGAAGTTCGTCAGGGTGATGGAATTAAGTTCTGTCCATATTGTAGCCGTGTTCTTGAATACGATGAACAGAGTTCTGAAGATACTGAAGATTACTTCAGCCTCGATTCTGTAGGAAGTCTTGCAGATTTTGATGATGAAACCTTCGGTGAAGATGAAGATTCTGATGAAGAAAAAGATTACGACGACAATCTTTATGATGATGATTTGTCAGATGATGGTTCAGATGACGATGATGAAAATCAGAACGATGACGAAGATGACGATGGTGATGAAGACTCTGATGAAGAGTAGTTTCTAACTTGAGTTTTTAGGGTGCAGGTTATAAAATCTGCACCATTTTTTTAGTAATTTAGCAGATGGAATATAACCGCTTTCCTGCATTCTGATGATAGTTTTCAGGGATGAGAGAAAGTCCGGGCTCCTTCGGAAAAAATGCCGGGTAATAACCGGGCACAAATTGGTAGCTGTATTTGTATACATAGCCCAAAATGTGACAGATAGTGCAACAGAAAGTATACCGCCTGGAAACAGGTAAGGGTGAAATGGTGGTGTAAGAGACCACCGCATAAGTGGTAACATTTATGGCAGGTAAACCTCATTTGGAGCAAGATTAAGTAGCAGTTATGTCTTTCCGAACAATACTGCGGGTAGATCGCTAGAGTCAAATAGCAATATTTGATGCGGATAGATGGTTATTACTATTTTACAGATTTTCTGTTTAATAGCAGACAGAACCCGGCTTATTATTCCATCTGTTTTTTTTATTGTATAAAAAAATGAAGAGTTTATATAATTTAGAAAATAATAGTGTCGCAAAAAAAAAGAGTCATATTCTTTCAAAGCTTATTCGTATTATTAGTATAGCCCTAGCTTTGTGTCTTATTGCTTTTGTTATTTTTTTCTTTGTATATAAACATAATCAAAATAAAGTAACAATTAAATCTATAAAAAATGCCTGGTCTACTTATGATTATCAGAAGGTTTATGAACTTTCTAAGGCCTTTTTGGATGAAAATCCTTACAATAATACCGCAATCACTTATTATTCTTATGCATGTTTTTATTTAAGTCAGGCACAAACCGATACATTGCAGGCACAAACTTATCTTGATGAATGTATTAATAATTTACGAATTGCTTTGTATTCATCAAATGATAAATTAACTCCTCAGCTGCAATATATGCTTGGTAGTGCTTATTTTTATAAAAATACTATTACAACTCATTATTACGCAGATTTAGCTGTAAAGTATCTTTTGCTTGCTCAGAAAAATGGTTATGAATCAAATGATATAGCTGAATACTTGGGATTAAGTTATGCTTCCCTGGGGATGACAATGGAAAGTATTTCTGCTTTTACAGAAGCTTTACTGGTAAGAGAATCTGACACACTTTTGTTGTCAATTGCTGAACAGTATTACAAGGCAGAAGAGTACGAAGCCGCAGAACAATATCTTTTTAGAATTATAAAAAATAGTAAGAATGAAGAAATTGTTCTAAAAAGTCAGATTCTTCTTGGAAATATTTATATTGATAATGGAGAATATGATGAAGCATTGAAAGAATTTGATAATGTTTTGAAAAAAAATGAAAATTCTGCTGACGCACATTATGGAATTGGTGTAATATATGAAATGCAGGGGAATATAGTTAAGGCTCGGGCTGAATGGAGAACTGCTTTAAAAATTCAGGTTAATCACCCTGGGGCTCTGCAAAAAATGTCAAATAATTAAAAAAAAGCTGGGAGGATTGGATGGCTTTCTTTGATAAATTTTCAACAGATATTGGTATTGATTTAGGAACCTGTAACACCCTTATATATGTTAGAGATAAAGGTATTGTAATAGATGAACCTTCTGTAATTGCTGTAGAAAAAGGAACAAAAAGAATTGTTGCTGTAGGTGCACAAGCTAAAAGAATGCTTGATAAAACTCCTGGAAACATTATGGCAATTAGACCTTTGGCTGATGGTGTTATAGCTGATATTGATAGTACAGAAAAAATGATTAAGTACTTCATCAGTAAAATTATTCCTCGACATCAGATTTTTAAATCAGTTCGTATGAAAATTGGTATTCCTTCTTGTATTACAGATGTTGAAAGACGTGCTGTAATTGAAGCTGCATTAAAAGCAGGTGCAAAGGAAGTTGAAGTTATTGAAGAGAGTCGTGCTGCTGCAATTGGTGCCGATATCCCAATTTTTGAACCAGCAGGACATATGGTTTGTGATATTGGTGGTGGTACTGCTGAAATTTCAGTTATTTCTCTTGGCGGTATGGTTGTTACACACTCTATCCGTGTTGGTGGTGATAAATTTGATGAAGCTATTGTAAAGCACGTAAAATCTGTTCATAACCTGATTATTGGTCAGCCTGCTGCTGAACGTCTTAAGATTCAGATTGGTAATGCAGCTCCTGAAAAGACTATTGAAAAAATGGAATTAAAAGGAACTGATGCTATTACAGGTCTTCCACGCCGTCTTGAAATTGATAGTGTAGAAGTACGTGAAGCTTTGAAAGAGCCTGTAACAAAGATTGTAGAAGAAATTAAATCTGTATTAAGTGAAACTCCTCCAGAGCTTGCATCTGATATTATTGAACGTGGTATTGTAATGACAGGTGGTGGTTCTATGTTACGAGAATTACCAAAACTTATTTCAAAAGAAACTGGTGTTCCTGTTATTTTGGTTGAAAAACCTTTGGAATGTGTTGCAATTGGAGCTGGAAAAGCTTTCAACTTGTTTAAAGATATGTATTCAGAACGTTCTGTTTACGAAAGTTTGAACGACTAAGTATCTCATGGCAACTAAAAATAAGACTAGCTTCCGTTTTAGATTCTCTGAATTTTTGCTGATTGGACTTATTCTACTTTCCTCTTTTTTACTTGCATTTTCGTCTGGTAAGTTTGTACTGAATTTCAAGCAAATAGGATTTTCTGTACTTTCAACTTTTGAAAAAGGTGTTCATACAGTAGTTGATGGCGTAGGTAATACTGTTAATGCTGTAAGTGAACTTAGAAAGCTAAAGAAAGACTATAATGAGCTTGTAATAAAATTAGAGCATTATGAACAAATGCAGCGTTCTAATGCAGACATTACTAAGGAAAATAGCCGTCTTAAAGAGCAGTTAGATTTTTCTGTATCATTAGATGAAAAAAATATTCCGGCACAGATAATTTCAAGAGATTTGGACAATGCTTTTTCATATTTAACAATTGATAAAGGTAGTGTTAACGGTATTAAGAAAAATATGCCAGTTATTGCATACCAAAACGGAAACCAGGGCTTGGTCGGTAAAGTTATTCAAGTTGGTACTTTTACAAGCCAGATTATGCCTATTTACAACACTAATAATATTGTTTCTGCACGTATTCAAAATACCCGTGATTTAGGATTGGTAAATGGACTTGGAAGTCAGGATCAACCTTTGTTAATGCAATACATTCGTAAAAGAGTTCTTGAAGAATTAAGTTATGGTGATATTGTTGTTACATCTGGTGAAAATGATAATTATATGAGAGATATTCCTATTGGTTCAATTTCAAAAATTACTGTTTTGGATTACAACTCCTCATTGAATATTGAATTAACTCCAATTATAGATTTTTCTAGACTAGAAACTGTAATTGTTGTAAATCAAAAAGAACTTAACGATAGAAAACAAACAAAGGAATAAGGGGGAGATTGTGACAAAATCGATTTTGATAAGTGCTTTTATAATGCTCTGTGTAACAATTATTGAATCCTCAATTCTTTCAAATATAAGTTTTTTGTATGTAGTTCCTGATCTAGTTTTAATTTGTTCTATTTATTTTTCTATGTTAAACGGAAAGCTGGTAGGGGAGACAACAGGTTTTATTTCTGGACTTTTTCTGGACTTTATAACTGGTATTCCTTTTGGTTTTAACTGTCTTTATAGAACAATAATTGGTTATATTGCAGGTATTTTTTCAAACATCATCATCATAAATGGTATTTTTATACCTATGCTTGGGGTCGGAGCTGCTACAATTGTAAAGGCTCTTTTGATAAAACTAATTTCAATTTTCTTCCCAAATACAAATGTTTATGTTACTGGCTTGATTTCTTACGAATTTTTGTTTGAATTTATTGAAAATGTTATTCTTGCTCCTTTTGTTTTTAAATTCTTAGGATTCTTCAAAAAAGCTTTAATGTTAAAGTCAACTCAAGATAAGGTAGACAATGTATAAACGTACTGAAGATAATATTTCTAAAGTTTCAAAAGTAACAATTCTCCTCGTTATCTTACTTAGTTTGTTTTTGATTTATATTTATAAATTGTTTTCGATGCAGATTGTTCAAGGTGAACACTATCGTTCTCAATCTCAGAAAATTTCTAGCCAGATTACAGTAATTTCTGCTCAGCGAGGGGAAATTTTTGATAGAAATGCAAACCTTCCAATGGTAATTAATACAGATTCTTTTGCGGTCGAAGTAACTCCTGGCGAAATACCTTCAAACCGTTATGATACTGTAATTTTGAAGCTTGCACAGTTTTTGGGTATAAGTAAAACCGAAATTGATAAGAAAATTCCAAAAAATATAAGAAGATCTTATACTACGGTTACTGTAAAATCAAATGTAAGTTTTTCAATCATATCTAATATTGCGGAAAATAAAACAGATTTACCTGGAGTTTCTTGGGTTTCTAAGCCAATCCGTAACTATTTGCATACAGGTTCTTTATCACACATAGTTGGATATGTAGGTGATATTAATCAGGATGAAATTACGGTTCTTTATAACAAGGGATACACAAATAAAAGTATTGTTGGTAAAACCGGAATTGAAAAGCAGTATGATTCACTTTTGCAGGGTAAACCTGGTCGAGAAATGTCCACTGTAGATGTTCATGGTCGTATTATTTCTGAAACACCAACTGTTGAACCTCCTCAAATGGGAAAAAATCTTGTTTTAACTATAGATTCTGATATTCAAAAGCTTGCAGAAGAAGCTCTGGGAAACAGAGTAGGTGCTGCAGTTGTATTAAAACCTGCAACTGGCGAAGTGCTGGCAATGGTTTCTTATCCTTATTATGATTCAAATATTTTTAATTCTGATGATTCTGCAGTTGAGTATAGTAAATTATTAAAAGATCCTACCAAGCCTTTAATTAATCGTGCTGTTCAACTCTCTTATCCTCCGGCTTCAACTTTTAAAATTGTAATGTCTGCGGCCATGTTACAGGAAAATGCTTTTCCATCGGCTAAAAAAATTGAATGTAAAGGTCGTATGGTCTATGGTGGACGTATTTTCCATTGTCACGTTCATGAACCTGGTCATGGTTGGCTGGATATGAAGAATGCAATGGCCCAGTCTTGTGATGTTTATTATTGGACTGTTGGTCGTGATTATCTTGGTATTGAAAAAATTGCATCTTATGCACGAGAATTTGGTTTTGGTAAAAGTGCTCAAATTGATTTGCCAAGTCAGGTTTCGGGTCTTGTTCCTACAGCTGAGTGGAAACAGAAAAAGTATCACGAAAAATGGTTGGGTGGAGATACAATGTCTTGTTCTATTGGACAGGGCTATATGGAGGCAACTCCACTGCAATTGGCAAATATGATTGCAATGGTTTCTAACGAGGGTACAATTTATAAGCCTCATTTGTTGAAAGAAGTTAGAGATCCTGTTACTAACGAAGTAATTGAAGAGGTAAAACCTTCAATCTTAACTCAATCAACAATTAATAATTCTGTATGGAAAGAATTACAGGAAGCTCTTCGCTATACGGTTACAGATGGTACACCTCAGTATCCTATGCATAATAAAATTGTTCAAATTGCATGTAAAACTGGTACTGCAGAAGTTGAACCTTATAGTAGTAGAAAGGAAAATCAGAGCTGGCATTCATGGCTTGTTGCTTATGCTCCTTATGATGCTCCTCCAGAGGAACGTGTTTGTGTTGCAACAATCGTAGAAGCCCAGAATATATGGGAATGGTGGGCACCTTACGCTACAAATATTATTATTCAGGGAATTTTTGCACATCAAACTTGTGAAGAAGCAACCCAGGAATTGGGCTTTACATATCTTATGAATAACCGAAGAAATAGAACAAGACAGGAATAGGAGAGGGGACAATGAAAAGTAAAGTTTTTGCTAAATTCGACTATGTTTTAATTTTAGTTGTCTTAGTTCTTGTTTCTCTAGGAGTTATGTTTATTTATTCTTCAAGTATCAATTCTGAAGGCATTTCTGTAACAAATGAATATATAAAACAGATTATTTGGGCTTCAATTGGACTTGTAATAATGGTTTTAGTAACTCTGTATGATTATAGACGTACAGAATCTCTAGCAATTTATTTATATATATTTTTAATTTTACTTTTAATATATACAAGATTATTTGGCCGTTATGTTAATGGTGCTAAAAGCTGGATTGGAATTGGTGAATTTGGGATTCAGCCATCTGAATTTGGAAAAATATTCTTTATCTTATTTTTAGCAAGATATTTAAATCAATCTGTTAATATGAATCCTTTAAAGAGATTTGCAGGAGCTATTGGAATTTTATTACTTCCTATGGGTTTAATTTTATTGCAGCCTGATTTAGGAACTTCCAGCGTTTATGTTCCAATTTTTCTTGTAATGTGTTTTATAGCAGGTATTCCTTTAGTATATATTTTATATATTTTAAGTTTTGGTATTTTGACCATCTTTTTAGCAATTTTACCTGTTTGGAATAATGAAATTGCAACTAATCCTCATGCTGTTATTTCTATTTTAACAACTATGAGACTTCGTGCTTTGCTTATAATTGCTGTTTTATTAATCACTTTATTAGGATATGTTATTCGTAGATATTTACATGGTCCGAAATATATTTATTGGATTACTTATATTGCATCTATATTAACCTTAGCTTTAATATTTTCTTTTTTACTTGGTAAATTCCTTAAAGATTACCAGATTAAACGTCTGATTATCTTTATGAATCCAAATAAAGATCCTTTGGGTGCCGGCTGGAATATTATTCAGTCAAAAGTTGCTATAGGTGCTGGTGGCATTATGGGGCAAGGTTATCTGATGGGAACTCAGAGTCATTATCGATTTCTTCCTCAGCAATCTACTGACTTTATCTTTAGTATTCTATCTGAAGAATTTGGTTTTATTGGTGGTCTTGTAGTATTTGTTTTGTATTTTATTATTTTTATAAAGATTCTTTATATAATTAGAAAATGTATAAATGCTTATGGAACATACATTTGTGCAGGTATTCTTGGTATGTTTGCATTCCATTTCTTCATTAATGTTGGAATGGTTATGGGAATAATGCCAATTACTGGTATTCCATTGCAATTTTTGTCATATGGCGGATCATCTTTGCTTACCGCTATGACAGCCATTGGTCTTGTAATGAATGTAAACTATCGTAAATCTGACTTGAAATAATAAAAGACTTTGCTGTTTATAATGCATCTTCTGTCGACCAGTATTAATATAAAATAGGTTTAGCGTCAATTTTTAACCTCCTACGCGTCATTTTTCCAGGTACAGATACCCTCTTCATGAAAGGCTAAGCATTCCTACTGTAACTTAGACAGCTTTTCTCGTATAAACTCCGACTTTTCTTTGAGCCCAATTTTTCCAAGTTTGATAAAGAGTGCATTTGGTAACTGTGGATTTAATCTTATAGTTCCTGGATTGTCCTTTATCAATTTTAAAATCTTATCGATAGAAAGATTTGAGAACTGCTTAAATTCAACTTTAACTTCACCTTGTCTTTCGCGAATTGAAGAAATTGCAAGTTTCTTACAGATAATACGGATTTCTGCCAGAGCCAGAAGGCTTGAAACTTCATCTGGAATTGGTCCAAAGCGGTCTGCCATTTCGCCAAGGACTGCATCAAATTCTGCGTCATTTGTAACAGATGCAATTTTCTTGTAAATCTCCATCTTTATCTGAGGATTTGTGATATAGGAATCTGGGATAAAGCCGGTGTATTCAAGTTCCATAAGAGTTTCTGTAACTTCCTGGTAGTCCTTCTGGGCTGTAAGACGATTTACGGCATCATTTAAAAGTCTTACATACATATCAAAACCGACTGAATAAACATCGCCAGACTGGTCACGTCCAAGAAGGTTTCCAGCCCCTCGAATTTCCATATCCTTCATGGCAATTTTAAAACCACTTCCAAGTTCAGTAAAATCGCTGATTACCTGTAATCGTTTCATGGCAACTTCGGACAGAGCTTTATTTTCTGGATAAAGAAGATAAGCATAGGCTTTTCGATCAGAACGACCAACACGTCCACGAAGCTGATACAATTGAGAAACACCGTACATATCGGCACGGTCTATGATAATGGTATTTACGTTTGGAATATCAATTCCGTTTTCAATGATTGTTGTAGCAATAAGAACCTGGAAGCCTCCCATCTTAAAACGCTGGAAAATTTCTTCAAGTTCGGTAGCGGTCATCTGGCCATGGGCAACATCGACCAATACTTCTGGAACAATTTTTTCAACTCTATGACGAACTTCTTGCAGTGATTCTACCCTATTGTGCAAATAGAAAACCTGCCCTCCTCGTTCTATTTCCTGGCGAATAGCCTTTGCAATTCTGTCATCTGTGTATTCATCTACAACAGTTTCTACAGCCTGCCGGTTCTGTGGAGGCGTTGTCAAAAGACTCATATCGCGGATTTTGAGCAAACTCATGTGCAAAGTTCTTGGAATTGGAGTTGCAGACATGGTAAGACAGTCAATGTTTGTCTTCATGGTTTTGAGTTTTTCCTTGTCTTTTACCCCAAAACGCTGCTCTTCATCAATAATCATTAAGCCCAGATTTTTGAATTTTACATCTTTCTGGATAATCCTATGGGTACCAATAAGAAGGTCTACATCACCTTTTTCCAGTCTTTCCAGAATTTTTTTCTGTTCGGCAGGAGAAATAAACCGTGACATTCGTTCAATTTTAACAGGGAAGTTCTTAAATCGTTCCTTACAAGTTTCGTAATGCTGTTCTGCAAGAATTGTTGTTGGAGCCAGAAAAGCTACCTGTTTCCCCCCCATAACGGCCTTAAAGGCGGCTCTCATGGCAATTTCAGTTTTTCCATATCCTACATCACCACAAACAAGACGATCCATTGGAACTGGCCTTTCCATATCCTCTTTAATTTCCTGAGTTACTGTAATTTGATCAGGAGTATCTTCATATGGGAATGCTGCTTCAAAGGCGGCCTGCCATTCCGTTTCCTTTGGGTATGCAAAACCAACAGAGGCCTGACGACGGGAATAAAGGTCAATCAGTTTCTGGGCCAGATCTTCTACCGCCTGTTTTACTTTACTTTTTCGATTTTCCCAGGATTTACTGCCAATTCTGTCCAGGCGAGGCTTTTCACCTTCGTTTCCAATATAACGCTGAACCAGGTTAACCTGTTCAATAGGAACAAAGGCAATCTCATTATCAGCATATTCAAGTTTGATATAGTCACGTTCATTTCCCATGGCCTTTACTCGTTCAATTCCATGGAAAAGTCCAATACCCCAGTTAACATGTACAACATAGTCACCTGGATTTAATTCAACAAAAGTATCGATCGCTTTTGACTTAGCCTTGTTTACAGATTTAGGAACATATTTTCTACGGCCAAAAATTTCATTTTCCTGAATTACCAGGAGTTTTGTGTCTGGAATACTAAAGCCTGCTGATATAGGACTTGGTATAAGGCATACAGGATTTACATTTGAATCATCTATATCAATAAAATCCTTGAAAATTTCGTGGATTCTGAGCTGCTGATTTTCATTGTCTGTGTAGATAAAGATTCGCCAATTATCTTCCTGAAGACGGCTTAATTCTTCCTTCATGTAATTTAAATTTCCAAAGAAGGAACGGGCGGGTTCGGAAGGGATGTTTATAGTAACCAGTTCTTTTTCATCTTCTTTTAATAGACTTCTAAAAAGAATTGGTTTTGAAACATTGGAAATTTCTTTTTTAAAGTCTAAAAGCATTTGGTCTGGTGGTAAAACTGGCATGCTTTCTCGGCTTGTTCTGTAAAATTTTGTGTATTCCCTTTTGATTATAAGTTCTGCGTTTTCTTGTTTGTCATAATTATAAAAAAGGATAAAGGAACTTGGATCAATGTAATCTAAAAGGCTGTATTCTTTATCCCAAAGTAAAGGATAAAGGAATTCCTCTCCTTCCCCTTCACCACTAACTGAAAGTTCTGTAAGAAGGTTATCCTTAAATTTAAGAGCTTCTTCTGTAAATGGAAGGTGTATTGAATAAAGATTTTGCAAGGCATCGGCAACTTGTGATTGATTTGAAGTTTTATCACTGGAAATTGCAGATTCCTGGTAGGCCTGGAGTTTTTTATCTGCAAGTTTAATTAATTCCTCGGTCCAGACAATTTCCTTCATTGGGTAAATAAATAAATCTTCTTTACTACCCACAGTAACCTGGTTGTCTGTATCAAATTCCTTAAAGCCTTCAATTTCATCAAAATCAAAAATTACACGGCTGGCATATTCGTCGCAAGGAAGGAAAATATCAAGAACTTCTCCACGTAGTGAAAATTCTCCGCGTACATTTACTTTTGGAACTCTTGTATATCCAAGTTTATTTAGTTTTTCTGCAATTTTTGAGGTATCAAGAGAGTCCCCTTTTCTAAGCTTAAAGGATAGGCTTTGAAGATATTGGGGGGCTGGAAGTTTTGATAAAAAGATTCTTTGAGTTAAAATAAAAACTCTAGGTTTATCATGGAAGTTTATGGTATTTGCCCTGTCTAAAATTTTAGATAAAACACCAGCTCTTTTTCCAAATGTAATAGAACCTTTTGTTGCAGGTCTGTAAGGTACATTTCCCCAGCTTGGAAAAAGATAAACTTGAGCTTCTGGATAAAGTGTTAAAAAATCGTTGTAAATTTCCAAGGCTTCAGATTCTGTTGGAGCAACAATAAAAATATCTGATGAATATAATGCATACTGAGGTGAAGATTTGCTTGATGCAGAATACTGTCTGCTTTGTATTGCTTTAAAGTGGTTTTGCTTACAAATTTCAGAGGTAAAAAAAGTAAATAAAGAGCCCTGAATGCCTGAAATGTGCAGAGGGAAATTTGTGTTTGAGTCAAAGAAAGAACTTGTTGAATCTTTAATTTGAGGCCAATTATGTAATATTTCGTTGATACTAGTTAATGATTTCATTTTTTATACCGATGATTAAAAAGTAAAAGAAAAATTTAGGAGAATACCTTGAATATTCGTAAATTATTATCAATTATATCAATTTCTTTTGTTTTTGCACAGTTATCTATTTTTGCAGATGATCTTAGCGAAAATTATAGTAAGGCCTCTGTATCGATTAAATACTTTAATAAATCAATTTATTATCCAGGTGATGCAGAAGTTAATCCAATTATGGTTCACATTACTATAAAAAACAATGGAACTGATACACTCAGATTTAAGCTTGCCGATGAACGTGCTTTTTCTTTGGATTTTAATGCCTACACCGTAAGAAATGATTCTTTGGAGCAGACTGCAAATATAATTGAAAAAAGAACAACAAATCAGACAGTTTATTTTAGAGAAATTGCCCTTGAACAAGGCGAAGAATATTCTTTTGTTGAAAATGTAAAAGACTACTTAAAAATAGAAGAATCTTCGGTTTATTATCTTGAATTATTCTTTTATCCCGAATTATATAAATCAAAATATTTGACTTTGAAATCTAACAGATTGACATTGGAAATAAAACCATCAACATCTGCAGCTTCATCAATCTATATTCCAGTAAAAGATAATTCTGTGGAAATATTAAAACCTTTGGATCTTTCTCCAGATAAAGTTGTTGAACAAACTATTATTGCACGTCAAAAATCTCTTTGGGATCAGTACTTCCTTTATATGGATGTTGAAGCAATGTTGCAGAGAAATCCTTCCTTGAAGAAAAAGTACATAAAAGTTTCGGCAGAAGAAAGAGAAAGAATGCTCCAGTCTTTTAAGGCTGATCTTATGCAGGCAAGAATTGATAATGACATTATAGCAATTCCAGAATCATTCCAGATTGAAAAAACAACCTACTCTCCTACAGAAGGTTCTGTAAGTGTAATCGAATGGTTTAAATATCCTAATTTCAGCGAAAAGAAACGATATACCTACAAGATGCGTCAGCGTGAAGGAATCTGGCAGATTTACGATTACAATGTTGTTAATTTAGGAACAGAGTAAAAGATGAAGGCTTTAGTTATTTCAGATAAGCAGGAAATTGTAGATACTCTTCAAAGTTATCTTAAGGAAAATAATTTTGATATAATTATTTACCGTTGGTTATTAAAAGCCTTAGATAATATTGAAGAAATTCATCCTGATATTATTTTTGTAAGTGCTTCTGAATATCCTCGCCATTGGAAAACTTTAGCTTCATTTGTAAAAAGTGGAATTGGCGGAAATAATATTAAATTGTTTCTTTATGATCCAGTTCCTTTATCTGAAGAGGAAGTAAAAAAAGCCCATGAATTAGGTGTTCAGGCATTAATTAATAATCTTTCAGATTTAGAATTGAGAAAAATTGGTTCAAATAAAATTAATACAGGCCTAAATGATAATTCTATCAATACAAATGACAAAAAAAATAAAGAAGATAAGGATGATGAGGTAAGTTTTGTTTCAAATGAAGATTCAAATAAATATGTTGATTATGAATTAATTCTAACCCATCCACTTACCGGAAAGTTTGTTTTTGCAAGTGCAATTTATAATTCTGATAAAGATGATTATGAGTGTAAATTAAATCTTGAAGATTTAGCTGCAAATCAAACAATAAAATATGTTTCGGTTTTAGATAAAGTTGATAACGAAATTAAGTCTTTTTCTGCGAATATAATTCAAAATTCTCCAGAAAATCAAAAACTTATATTAAAAGCAAGTAAATATTATGGCCAAGAAATCTAAAAATTCTAAAGAAGCAAAATTCTTTTGTGAAAGCTGCGGTTCAGAAGTTCCTCGTAATTCAAGAGTTTGCCCTACTTGTGGAAAATTTTTTGCGTCAGTTCGTTGTCCTCAATGTGGAAAAACAGGTACAAATGATGATTTTAAAAAAGGATGTCCAAGTTGCGGTTATGCCGTTAATCCTGATTTAGCTGGTTCTTCGGCTGCATTTCAACCAGGTCATTCAAATATAAATTATAAACATTCAAATTCTGTTTCAGACTTTAGAAATGCCTTCTACTCAAAAAATAAGAAAAAAACAGGCTATGTTGAATCTGGACTTCCAATCTGGATTTATATTTCAACTGTTGTAGTATTAATTATACTTGTAGCACTTTTATATTCTTGTCTTTAAAATGCCTTAGTTTTGTTATGGTTTTAAGGTTTTAAGTCTAATTGACTAAGATAAGCTTTTTCGTTAATATTTTAATACATTTTTAGCCCGGGTGGCGGAATTGGTAGACGCGCTTGGTTCAGGTCCAAGTGTCCTTACGGTCATAGGAGTTCAAGTCTCCTCTCGGGTATTCAAATTCAATTTTGGTTGCAGAAAACTTAATAGGTTCTTCTGCATTTTTTTTGTCTAAATTGTAAAGCGGGTCATTTTGGATGGGAAGTCCGGCCCAGGCCAAATGACATCTTACCTGATGTCGAAAGCCCTGACTAATCTTACATTCAACTTTTACACCTTTATCAGTATTGCTTAAAATTTTTACTTGGGTTTGGTATAACTTTTTCTTTCCAACTTTATCTAAAGCAGCTTTATTTGATTGTGGTGTAACAGGTCTAACTTCTTTATTGCCCTTTCCAAATGGTCTGAAATAGGATTCTAAAGTTATAATTTGGCCTTTTTCGATTTTACGTAAATTTACAGATGATGGAGGAAAGCCTGAAAGTTCTTTTGTATTTTCCGGATTAAAATTACAGAGGGCATGGTAATATTTTGTAATTTTACCCAAGGCCTGTTCTTCCATTAAAAAATCATAGCATTCCTGAGTTGCAGCAATAATCATAAGGCCGTCTGTAACTGTGTCCAGGCGGTGTAAAAGTCCGTATTCTATATCTTTTTTACCTTTTACATTTTTTATTTGGGGAAATAATTCTAGGGCTTGGGCAAGAGCGTTGTCTTTATCATCTGCAGATAAAGGAGCAGAAGCTAAACCTTTAGGTTTATAGATGATGAGGAAAGGTTTATCTGGGGATGATTCTTTTATAATTTCAATTTTATTCATTGCATTATTCACATTGTTCAAAATGATAAAATATTTTGAAGATAAAGTTTATCAGATAAGGCTTTTTGGGTATTTAGCCTTAAGCTTTTTTTGAACCTTTTTAAATCGCTCGGGAGTTTTAGTTCTAAAACATGTAAAATCATTTTGTCCTGGCAGTTTAATTTTAAGCTGTACTGAATGAAGCATTAGAGTTGCATCTGGGAAATTAGAATCGCTCTTGTTGTAAATGGAATCTCCCAAAATTGGACACCCCAGGTATTTCATATGAACTCTAATCTGGTGAGTTCGGCCAGTTTTTAAACGAACTCTCATAAGAGAATAATTTCCATAGGTTGCAATACAATGATAAAGGGTTCGGGCATATTTACCCTCTTCTGTATCAATTACAGCCTTAAAACGATGTCTGTTTTTTGGGTCTCTTATAATTTGTGTTTTTATATCTCCAGTTCGTTTTGGTGGCTTTCCACAACAGATACAGATATATTCTTTTTGGAGAGTTTTATCTTTGAACTGTTTTTGTAAATATTCCTCTGTATCACGATTTTTGGCTGTGATTATGATGCCGGAAGTTTCCTTATCAAGGCGGTGAACAATACCTGGTCTTCGTCTTTCAAGAATTTCTGCACTAGAACCTTCCTTCAGCTGACTAATGGCCTGTCTGCCCCAGTGATACAAAAGAGCATTAACAAGTGTTCCATCCCAGTTTCCACAGGCAGGGTGTGTAACCATTCCCTGAGCTTTATTTACAACTGTAACATTATCGTCTTCATAAATAATATCAAGTGGGATATTTTGTGGTTCAATATTGTCAGGAATGTTGTCTTCCCATTGAATGTCAATCTGATCTCCGGCTTTTACTTTTTGCGAAATTTTAACTTTTTTGCCATTTACAAGAATTTCATTAACTCCGCTCTTAAGTTTAGAACGGTTCATTCCGTTTGGAAGCGATGCAATAAACTTGTCTAGTCTTTCCTGCCCCTGGTAATCTGCAGGAACCTTTGCACTAAAAAAAGGCATTATTCTTCGACCTCTGGTACTTCATCGAAATTAGTATCTTGGTTAGTTTCGATTTCTGATTCAGAATTAGAGTTTTTTTCAACGGCTTTTGAAAAATCTATTAAACTGGCATTTGGGTCTTCTGAAAGAGGAATGACGTATAAATCTTCTCTTTCCAATTCCTTCTGTTTGTTTTTTTTGCTTCTTTTTATTAGCTGGATTATATAATCTGTTAGTCCAATTCCAATAGAAATTCCAAGCGATGTCAGTAAAATTTCTCTTTGTTCTTCCGCTGTATAGGTAGAAACTGCAAAGGGATTTGGTGCATATTCCTGACTAAATCCATGTTTACCGTAACGTATGGTTGAATATACAAGACTTGTATTAATGGTTACAAAAGGCAAAGAACCTAAGGAAACTATTTCAAAACGACGCAAATCTTTTAAGCCCTGGGGAAATTCGTCTTTTTTATAAGGTTCTGCTGTGGTGTCTTCTGCAAAAAGAGGGGTTGCAATATTTATAAAAAGTGAAAACAATACAATTTTTAAAATTAATTTAGATTTTCTCATTTTTTTGAATAGTCTCTCTCTCCAAAAATTGCAGTTCCTACCCTAACCAATGTTGAACCTTCTTCAATTGCAATTTCAAAATCCCCAGACATACCCATAGACAATTCATCTAAAGAAAACTGAGGAAAATTTTTTTTCATTTTTTCAGAAGCTTCCCTAAGTGTGATAAAGGATTTACGAATTAAACTTTCATCGCTGGTGAAAGGAGCCATTGTCATAAAACCTTTAGGAATTACATGGGGAGTTTGTCCGGATGCACAATATTCAAGGCTTTCTTCTAATTCTTCTAAAGTTTCATAACCAGATTTAGATTCTTCGCCTGTATGTAATTCAAATAAAACTTCAATCTGCTTATTAATTTTGGAAGCCTGTTTTTCAATCTCTTTTAATAAGTCAAGTCTATCAAGTGATTGTATACATGATGCAAGAGAAACGGCATTTTTTACCTTGTTGCTTTGTAATTGACCAATTATATGTAACTGAATAGATGGATTTGTGTCGAATAAACTTGTAAATTTTTCTTTTGCTTCCTGAACACGGTTTTCGCCAAAAAGAGTTTGTCCTGAAGCTATAGCTTCTTGAATTTCATTTATAGGATGAAATTTACTTACAGCCATAAGTTTTACTGAATCAGCTTTTCTTCCAGCTTTAATTTCAGCGAGTCTGATTTTTTCTTGTATTAATAAAAGATTGTCCCTTATCATTATATAAGCCTATCGTTTATCTTTATCCATTACATCTGCAAGTCTGATTAATTCTTCGATTGAAAGAACCTCAGCTCTTTTTGTAAAATCAATATTTGCAGTATTAAGGTATTCTAAAGCCTTATCATTATTTTTTAAGTAGTTGCTCAAATTATTTCTAACGTTTTTTCTTCTGGAAGAAAATAAGGCTCTCTGTACTTTTACGAATAACTGAGGATTTTTGCAGCGTGGAAAATCTTCTTTTTTTGTCATCAAAACGGCTCTTGAATCAACATTTGGTCTTGGCCAGAAGTTTCCTCCACCTAAATCCATTAAAGGTTTTACATCATAGGCCCATTGGCAGAGAACCGAAAAAGATGAATAGTCTTCTGAACCAGGTTTAGCGGCCATTCTGATTGCAACTTCCTTTTGAACTGTAAAAACGCATTTTTCAAAACGAACATTATTTTCGATTGTATCTGCAATTAAAGTTGCGGCAATGTTGTAAGGAAGATTTCCAAAGAATCTATCTGGAAGTTTCCCTTTATTTACATCATTAAGCTGTTTTTTCCAATTTTTAAGTACATCCCCTTCAATCAAATGAAAGTGATCTTTATCAGCATATTCCTTAAAAAATTGCGAAATTAAACTGGCAAAACCCCTGTCAATTTCAAAAACACTAAGGTCTGCTCCTCTTTCCAAAATTTCGCTGGTCATTGCACCAAGGCCTGGTCCTACTTCCCATACAGTTGAATTTTCGTTTATATCAAGGGCATCTATAAGTCTTTTTCTTGCATCTTCATTTATTAAAAAATTCTGGCCGAATTTTTTTTGCATAGAAAAACCGTTTAAATCAAGGATTTGTTTTAATTCTGCCGGTGAATTATAGTCAGGATGTTTCAATTTACACTCCATTTGGGAACTCTGGAAAAAATTAAAACCAGATATTTAATGATATTATACTGAAAATTGATAAAAATTCCACTAGGGCCTTCAAGTATAGGAATTAAGAGGCTTAAGATAATCAGTGCAAGACCAGAATAAATAAAAATAGTGATTAAGGGGGATACAATACTTGTGGCAATAATTCCTATTGGTGCAAATGAGCCAAAAACTTTTAAGGAAATTGGAGCTGTTATGATTTGGGCTCCACTGGAAGCTGCCAGGGAATTAGATATAAAATTGGGGAATACTTTTGAGTAGAAAAATCTAAAAAATGATGATGAAATTATAATTCCTACTAAAGCACCATAGGACATTATAAAACCAATATTATAGATATCTGATGGAGAAATAATACTTTGAAAAAGGAAGGAAAAACACAAAATTAATAAAAGGTCTGTTTTCTTACTTCCATACATTGTAGACAATAATGATAATATGGCACAAATAAAAGCCCTGAGTAAGGATGGAGAAAAGCCTGCAAACCAAACAAAAAAAATCAAAGCGATAATTCTGATGATGTAAGTTAATTTTTTTCTTCCAATTATATTTCCTAAAAACAAGGAAATTGCAGAAAACATTGAAAGGTGCATGCCAGAAAGTGCCAGAATATGTGATAAACCTGCATTCTTAAAGGCGTCAGATGTTGTAGTTTCGGTATATTCTTTGGAACCTGATAATAAGGCCAGTAGTAAACCTCCTCCCTGGCCCCATTTATACATAAGCCTTTTAAAATGAAGTCTGCAAAGTGCACGGAAGTAATCAATTTTACCAAAAAGATTTGTAGGCCAGCTACAGGAAGAACATTCCTTTACGTAAAAACCATCTTTAGAAAATTTGCCCTGGAATGTGTAAGAAGCTCCTGCTTCGTAAATAAAGGCCCCCTTATTTTTTGCAAGAGAAAATAGTTTGCCTGGAAAATAGGACTCGACCATTTCGGTTGGAATATAAACTTTTATGGTTCCAAACGCTGATGAATTAGAGGTTTGGGAATAAAGTTTATTTACACTTAAATTTGCACTATAGTATTTTCCAGACGAAATTTTTACAGGTGTTGACTGCATACTTCCAGAAAGGCTGGTAACCTGCGAGTTTTTTAATAAGGAATTTAAGGTTCTTTTTTGAGGAATTCTAAAAAGTCCTGAATAAAAAAAGAAAATACAAATTAAACTTGCTAGAAAAACTGGTTTTGTAAAATATTTTATTGCCATCTTAATCCTGACAGTGCCTGGCGGGCAGCTGACAGAATTGCTTCTTCATAGCTCAAATAAGTTACTGCAAGTAAAGAATCAAAAGCAGCCTTGTCGCCAATAGCACCTAAAGTATTGATTAGGGACAGAATTACAGATGAAGAAACTTCTTCACCGTTTTCTTTACGCCCGTTCAATTCTTCAAGATAGCTTGTCAGAGGACTTACTGCTTTTAATGGTGTAATGCTGCTTAAAGATGAAATTACAAAAGTAAAATCTTCATCTTTAATTGAATTAATTTTGTATAGACTTTTTGTAATCTGAAAGTACGAAAGTACAATGTCAGATGCTCTGGTCCATTTATTATCTGCTAAAATTTTAAGACATGTAATCTGCAAGTCTATATTCTCTGGCAAAATCTTTGAAGAATCTCCCATTAGTAATATAGATCTATTTAGTAGATTTTCTGCAATGATACATACATTATTTTTAGATAATTTTTGAGTTTTTGTGGTTAAAGAGTAAATTCTTTTAAGTTGATTGGAGTCTGCTTCTTTTATAAAGCCCAAAATTTCGTTCATTGCATTTGGACTCAAAGTTATAAGTGTTTTTTCAATTTCTTCTTCAAACTTAGGATACTTATCTGCTGAGTAAAAATAATAAAGGATGATAAAGGATTCTGTGTTTCCAATTTTTTCAAGACTACTTAAAGTTGTTTTAAGGAAACTTGGATCCATATCATTCATATTTTCATTTTTAAGTTTGTTATTTAAATTATTTACAAATTTGTCTATAGGAAGTAAATCTTTTATAGATTCAAGTTTTGTTAAAATTGCAATTTCTACAGTATTTGAATCTTCGAAGTTTGAATAAAGATTGTATAGTTTTTCGCTAAATTTTACTTTTTCTTCATCATTTATGTTTTTAAGATAATCATCAGAAATTGAAAGAACTGCTGCAACAACAAGAGCATCTAAATCGCGATCTGTTCCAAGTAGTTCTTTGTTTTCTAAGGCATATTCAATTGCTCTGTTTACCAGATAGTCAGATTCGCTTCCAGTAGACTCTTTTATGGCTCTGGTTTTATCTGTAATATTTCCTTTGAGATATTGGATGGTATAAGAATTGTTTTGAGCATATAAAGAAATTGAAAATAAAACAAAAAGAATTAATAAAAAGCTTTTCTTGAACATACAAACCTCATATTTAATATATCAAGATTTTATCAGATTTGGTTAACATTTTCTTCAAAATTTATATTTAATGAATCAGTTTCCTTATTTTCTGAATCTGTAACTACATTTTTGGCTTCGGAAGGCCCTGTTTCATCTGTCTTTTTTTCTTTATTTTCTACACCTCTTTCAGAATTTTCTGAAGTTTTTTGTTCAGAAGAATCGGCTTCTTTATTTTTGCTTTCGTTTTCGTTTTCTTCTTCTGTTTGTTCAAGAGCTTCCAATACCTCTTTTTCATTTTGTGGAAGCATATTATAAACAAAGCTCAAAACATCATTACGCATTATAGGGTCTATATGATTACATTCAAAGTGTAAAAGGGATTGCTTTTGTGCTTCGTTGTAATCAACATTTTTTATAACGCCAATCATAATTATGAGTTTGTTATTTATAGGGAATTGAAGCTTAATTTTTACGTTTGCAACGCCTTTGCCGCCAATTCTGATTAAGGCACCAGATTCTGAAATATCTTCAATAAGACAGCGGTAACCATTTTTTGTTTCAATAGTCTGTGGATTGTCGTTTTCACCCTTTTTTATAAAATAAAGATTTCCGTAAATTTCACACTTAATGCGAACAGCCTTTCTTTTTTGAGTTCTTATAAGATTTGAAGAGTGCTTAAGATAAAGAGCAGATTTTCCCAGGAATAGTCCCTGCTGAGTAACTACAGTATCAAAAACATAACGGGCATCACCTTTTCTCCATAAATAAACACTGATTGTTTTTCCTACCCATTGGTCTCCAGGAATTGGAATTAAATTTTTTTGTTTAGGGATGGAGATAACCAGCAAGTTTCCATTGTTTACAATTTCAGAAGCAAAAACTCCTTTTCCTGGAAGGATTACACGAAGTTTTTGGCCTTTTTCGAGTGAATGTGATGTTTGGAGGCCTTTTTTATCATCCGATTCATTTTGAATTTTAGTTCTATAATCAAAAAGTTTTGAAAGAATTAGCTGAATACGTGGTGATTTATCTGTACCTTCTGATGCTGCTTGATTTGTAATTTGAGACATACATTTAGTAAGGGCTGGAAGTGAATAAAATAAGGATGTCGGTTGTTCTAATTCACAAATTTGAGAAACATTCCAAAGTAAAATTAAATCAGCAATGTTGAATCCTGCATCAAGACCGGAAATGAAAAATTGTATTTTTGACTTAAAGATTGAATATAAGCTTGCAAGTCCAATGAGTACTAAAATTATAATAATTACGGCTAATAGAGTGTACAAGTTTACCTCTTTTTTAATATAATAAGTTTATCATATTCTACAATGAAAAAATATAGTTTACTTGGTGATTTAGTTATATTTTCTTTTATTTTTTTACTTTTTATAATTCCACCGTTTTTCACTGCAAAAATCTCTACATCCTCTCCTTTATTTTCGGCATGGAACTTCCCATTTAATCAGTTTATTTTTTCAATTATGGCCTCAGTTTTATATTTTTTTTACTATGATAAGCAAGAAAAAAAATTGCCCTTCTTTCCGATTATAATGACAACAAGTATGCTCTTCTGTGTTGCTTTATTTATAAAATTCTTTTCAGTCCTTTTTGTTACAAATAATATTTCAGAAGATTTACAAATTGTTTTACCAGATTCCCCTAAAACATGGATTTTCTGCCTTTTAAACTTTGCATTTGCGGCCTTTTATGAAGAAGTTTTATACCGTTTTTACTTTGCAGATAAGTTACAATCTCTTTTAGCTTATAAAATTAAATGGAAATATTTGTGGATTATTTGTGAAGCTATTGCCTGCCTGGCATTTGCTTTTGCACATTTTTATTTAGGCATTTTTTCAGTTTTAAATGCCCTTTTTGGTCACATTATCTTAAGAGTTTGTTATAAAAAATCTGGTTCTATATGGACAGGTTTTATAGCCCACTTTATCTATAACGTTATTTCTTTGATTTTGTTATAGGTCCAAAGGCTGATATAGGAATTATATTCTGTTTTACTCTTATCTGAATTTATATAAATAGTTTTTATTATAAATTGAGATTCATCATCTGTTTTGTAAATTTGCATTTCTATTTGTGATTTATTTCCAATTTCCAGCCAGATTTGGAAGTCAAGTTTTTCAGGGGCTAAAGTGATATTTTGACTTGGAATGCCCCCTTTTCTTAAATCCAAAAGCTTTTGTATGTCATCAATTTTTGAAGTTTTATTTTGATAAAGAGTTTTGCAAGATTGTATATCATTTACCGAGAGTTTTCCTAAAACTTGCTGGGAAATTATAAAAGGTTCTGACCAGCTTTGCAAACTTGTTGAAAGATAGGAGTCCAGGTCAGAATTGATTTCATATACATTTGTATTTTTATCAGTCATTAAATAGCGGCCAGAAAGTGAAAAATCCTGGTTTCCAAAAGTAAGATCATGAAAGCCTTCTGAATAATAGTATTTTATGTGGAAAGCAGATGAATCTGTAAGGCCAAATGAGGAATTAATATTAATTTTGTCTGATAATTTATATATATTTCGAACTTTTGTAAGTTCTAAAATCATATTTTCTACTTTTTGAGAATCTGCTGGGCTTAAGTAGCTACCATCTTTATCTGCAAGAACCCAAAATGAAAAGGCTTTATTACTTATTTTTTTAAGACTTAAAAGACCATTTGTATTGTACAAATCAATTTGATTTATAGAGGACTGATATTTTGCATTTACCAAAGAAGATTTAATGCTTTCCCTCTTATCTGATGAAGAGCAGGCTTTGATGTATGAAAGGCCTAACAGAAGAGCCAGGGTTATAACTGCTAAATATAGTACTTTATCTTTTTTTGCTAACATTAAAAATGACTCCCGAAAGTATGATTAATAAAGGAAGTAAAATAAACAAAACAAAATATGTAATAAGCTGATATTTTACAAAGAGATCTATTTCATTTATTTTGTAAAGGCTGGAATCCCGGTTTGATTTACTTTTCAATTGGGCAAGTTCTTCTTCGCCGTTTAAACGCAGTAAGGATGTGGCCAAAAAATCAAAGTTTCTGTAATCTCCGTATTGACCTCCAATATAACCTGTCATAAGTGATGATAAAAAGTACTGGTCAGGAATTACTATTATGTTTGAATTCTGGCTTGTAAGTACGTTGTAATAGCCTTGTAGGGAGCCGGTAATTTGGGCACCAAGCACCTGTGTTGATTTTTCAAGGTTAGAAATATTCAGGCTTTCCAAAATAAATGGATTAGTTTCAATTAGTTTTTCGGGGCTGTCTTTATCAATATTAAGTGCAAAAGACATAGGTGATGATGACAGATAGGAAGAGGCTGTTGAAAGTTCCAGAGGGCATGGCCAGAAAATTGTAATGCCCTCTTTTGTGTTTTCCTGAGGCAATAGGCTTATCCATAATGGATAATTGATTACCTGAGTTTGAGTTTGATCTTCGCTATACATGGTGATTCTGGCATTTGAAATATCGCCCGCAATTTTATCTGTAAAGCGTAAGCCCCAGTTTTCCAGCATTTCTACTACATTTGTAGAAGTATTTGCCCTAAGCTTCCAGTCATCTTCAATATTTACAGTAAAAGGACTTATACAAAAAAAGCCGTTTCCCTTATTAGAAAGCAGGTAATTTTCTATGGCAATAGCCTGTTCAATTTTAATTTCTTCATCACCTATTACTAATAGTGGTCCAGAAGAAGCTCCTAAGGCACTTACAAAAGCCGGATCTTCAATATACAAAGGATTTACTATAAAGCCTTGTGAATTAAGCCATGGAATTAAATAGGAATAATCTTCTGTCAGTGACATGCCATTTCCAATAATTATGTTTACATTTCGGCTTTGTCCTGTAAGCAGGTGTTTAATTCTGCCGTCTAAATCATACTCCAGACTGTTTGCGGCCATTGTAAAAGGAATTGTTTCTGCATTCCCCTGATATTCAAGTACAATAGCAGAATAAACATTTGTGTATTCGGTGGAATTGCTTTTTACACTCTTCATCTGCTGACTTTGAATTCCATAGTTTTCTAAAAGAGTTTTTACAGCCGCATCTTTATCTGGATCTTTAATAAGCAAAGAAAGATTTTTGTTCTGTGCTGAATATTCTGTTAGAAAATCACTTACATCTCTAATTTGCGGATAAAGCCTTGAAAGTGATGAAGAACGGTAATAAGTAATCTGCAAACTTTGGTCCAGGCCTTTTAAAAGGTTTTTTGTATATGCTGATATTGAATAAGTCTTGTTTTGCGAAAAATCTATTCGTTTATACCAACGTTTTCCGTTTAGAAGTAACAAAAGTGTAAATAAAATCTGACCTGTAAAACGTAATTTTAAGTGTTTTGTAAAAATTTTACCGGCTTTTTTTTCAACTGTAAAATTTGCCAGAATGATAAAGAGCAGGCTTATGGAAGCAAGGTATATTAAATCTCTGGTATCCATAATCCCCTTTCCTGCTGCGTCAAAGTGCCAGGCAAAACTTATTTGCTTAAAGAAGGCAACAAAAACAGCTGGCATTTGTACATAAAGTGCAAAAATGTGGGCTGAATTAAAAAGTGCCAGAATAAGTGACGAAATCAAAAGACTTAAAACTGGTTTATTTATAAGTTTTTCTATAAAGCATGAGAGAGAAAGAATTGCTGCTCCATAAAACAAGAGACAAATTATTGATGTAAAAAGCTGGCCTGGATCTATGGTACCAAAAAGGTTTACCAGTAAGCAGGCTGGAAGTTGCAAAAGTAAAATTATTGAATAAAGTATAAATTTTACTAAAAGCTGGAGGAGGATTTTTTCTGAATTTTTTATAGGGATAAAGGGATCGTAAATAGAAAATGAATGTTTGTACGAAAGTACTGGTATTCCTATAATTGAGATGTATGGAAATGCTGAAAAAAATAGAAGTAAATCTGAAGAGCCGTTTCCACCAAAAAACTGCTGTCTTATGTAGAAATTTGTGCCTAAAAATATGGTGTACATAAGGGCAAGGAGGTAGAAGGATGGACCTTTAAGACTGTTGAGTAAGTTGTATTTTAAGTATGATTTTTTATTATCATTCATAAATGTCATATTTAATTGTCACTTGTGGAAGTAAGCTTTATAAAGGCATCTTCCAGATTTTTAGATTTTGTATTTTTTATAATTTCTTCTTCACTTCCCTCTGCAACCAACTGACCTTCATTTATGATGTAAAGCTTTGTGCAAAGTGAATAAACTTCCTGAAGAATATGGGTAGACATTAAAATTGCCTTTGTTTTAGATAGTTTTTGAATAAGCTTTCGCATATGCATAATTTGAGCAGGGTCTAAACCGCTTACTGGTTCATCTAAAATAAGATTAGGTGGATCAAAAATTAGGGCCTGAGCAAAGGATACTCTCTGTTTTTGTCCTTTTGAAAGTGTCTTTATCTTTTTATATAAAAACTTTTCGATGGAACATTCCTTACTTACATTTTCTATTTTTTCTTCTAAAGAAGAGGCTTTTATTCCGTGACTTGCAGCGGCATATTTTAAAAAATCAAAAACTTTCATTTCTGGGGGCAGGCATGGTATTTCTGGGACATAACCAATTAAGTTCATAGCCTGCTGGGGATTTTCTTCAATATCGGTTGGAATGTTTGCAGAATCTGTAATAAGGATTTTCCCATTGGATGCATGATGAAAGCCGCAAATTGCCTTCATAATTGTAGTTTTTCCAGAACCGTTTGGACCTATTAAGCCTGTAATAGTGGCAGTAGGAATTGTTAAAGAGATATTTTTTACAGAAAAATCATCCTTTTTGGAGGAATAGCTTTTTGAAAATGCCTGTAACTCAATCATTTATATATAATGCCCTGACTTTATATAAATTGTTTATTCCTAATCGATGTAAGGAATTTCTATATGCATTCGGTCGTGTGAAAGTTCTGTTTTTGGCCAGATAGACTGGGCTTCTTCCAAAAGCACATGCAATTCTTTATCTGTATAACGAGGACTATAATGAATCATTGTCATTCGTCTAACATCCGCTTCTTTTGCAATTGTAGCAGCCTGTTTTGCGGTCATGTGCTTTTTTTCTTTAGCCTGGTCAATTAAAGCTTCTTCAAACATGCCTTCACATACCAGTAAGTCCGATCCGCGAACTTCATCAATAATAGAAGGTTTGAAAAGTGTATCGGTTACAAAAGAAAACTTTCTTCCGCTTCTTTTTTTACCAAGTACTTGTTCAGGTTTTACGGTTTGTCCATCTTCATTTTTGACTTCGGAACCATTTTGTAACTGAGCCCAAAGTGGTCCTACAGGAACCTTTAATTCCCTGGCCTTTTCTGGATTGAATTCTCCAGGTCTATCCATTTCTTCAAGTGTATAACCTACGCAGGTTTTTGTATGATCTAAAGGAAAGGCTCGGACGGTGTAGTCTTTTCCTGTATGAACGACACAAGGGGCTTCTATTTCTTTTACAATAATTGGGTAATTAATATACATATCAAGAACCCTTCTGCTAGTTTCAATGTATTCCTTGATTTTTGGAGGTCCATAAATATAAAGGGGTTCTGTACGGTCTACCTGGGATGAAAGCATTAAAATGCCTGGAAGTCCTGTAATATGGTCTGCATGAGTATGGGAAATAAAGATTGCGGAAATCTTTTTCCATTTAAGGTTTAGTCTGCGTAAGCTTACCTGTGTACCTTCTCCGCCATCAAATAAAAACAAATCGCCGTCACGTCTAAGTAAAACCGAAGTAAGGTGTCGGTAAGGTAATGGCATCATTCCACCACAACCTAAAATAAAAGCTTCCATATTCATAGTAAGTTGAATATAACAGAAAAGGTGGAAAGTTTAAATATAGGTTGAAAAAGATAGATTGAAAAAAGATATTCTTAAAAAGATTTTCTTAGTTCGATTTTTTCAAAAGTTTATTTTCATTTTCCAACTGATTAACATAAATGTTATAAAAAATGACATTTGCAATAAAGGTCAAAATCCAGCTGATTGGGTAAGAAAGAAAAATGGTAAATGGCTGATGGAATTTAGGAATCTGGAAAATGGTAGAAAGCCATATTATTCTGAATATACAGGCACCCAATAAAGAAGAAATTACTGGCATAAGAGAATGGCCTATACCACGAATAGAGTTAGCTAACCCATCCATCATTCCGCATAAGTAATAGGTTGTAAAAATTACCCATAAACGGCTCATGCCTTTTTCAATTACAAGAGGATTTTTTGTGTAAAAGCCCAGTAGTTGAGGTCCAAAAAGGAGGAAAATTCCGCTTAAAAGAGCCCCAATTACAATTATGGAAAACTGAGAAATCCAGACTAATTTTTTTATACGGTCAATTTTGCGGGCTCCAAGGTTTTGTGAACAGAAGGTTAAAGAGCCCTGGGAAAAGCCGTTCATTGAAGTATAAACAAATCCTTCAAGATTTACTGCAGCCGAGTTTCCTGCAATCATTATGGCTCCAAAAGAGTTAATTGAAGACTGGATTATTACATTTGAAAAAGAAAACATAATTCCCTGGAAGCCTGCTGGAAGGCCAATTTTTACTATGTTTGTGAAAATTGGCATGCTGATTTTGAGTTTTTTGAAGTCCAGGTGAAAATCATCTTTTTCTTTTACCAAAAGTATAATAACAAGAATTGCCGATAAGGTTTGTGAAATAACTGTAGCCCAGGCAACTCCCGCTACCCCCATCTTAAAGCAGATTACAAATATCAGGTTTAGAATGACATTTAGAATTCCTGCTAAAAAGAGAATGTAAAGTGGTCTTTGTGTGTCACCCTTGGCCCTCAATAAGGCAGAACCAAAATTGTAGACCATGGTAGAAGTAATTCCGGCAAAATAGATTCTTAAGTAAAGTGTAGCAAGTTTTAAAACTTCGTGAGGAGCCTGCATTAAAATCAAAATATATTTTGAGCCGACAATTCCTACTCCGGTTAAAAGAATTCCACTTAAAATTGAAAGCAGTATGGAAGTATGTACAGTAGCTTTTAATTCCCTGCTTTTTCCTGCTCCAAAATAATTTGCCGCTAATACATTAGTTCCAATTGAAAGTCCTGTAAAAAGATTTATAAGCAGGTTGATTAAGGAGCCGGTTGAACCAACAGCAGCCAGGGAATTGTCTCCGGCAAAACGGCCTACAACAACTATATCTGCCGCATTAAAAAGCAATTGTAAAAGGCTTGAAAAAATTAATGGAATTGAAAATTGAAGGAGTTTTAAGAAAATTGGTCCTTCGGTCATATTTATTTGATTTGAACGTGCCATTAGATTGTATCCATCATATCCTTAAAAAAATGATTTTCGACTTTAGCGGTATTCAAAAATTCACCAATTGAATCGTAAGACTTTTCTTCGTAAAGCTGGCCAAAAAAGATTTTTGTATCTCCGCCGCTTCCTTTTTCAAAAGTCATATTATAGGTTTTTCCCTTGTAGTTAAATTCAAAGGATTTACGAGTTTCTACTAAAAAATAAAATTCTTCTTTTGTCATTAATTATATTTTATTGAATTGTTTTTCCTTAGCATATAGTGTGTTATAATTATTTTTATGAAAAAAATTGAAGAAATTTCTAAAAAAGTAAAAGATTCTGTTGGACAGGTTTTTAAAGGTAATCCTGATATATTAAATATGATTTTGGCCTCTCTTTTTGCGGGGGGGCATGTGCTCTTGGAAGATGTGCCGGGAACTGGTAAAACTGTTCTTGCAAAGGCACTTGCCAAAACTTCTGGACTAGATTTTTCTCGTGTGCAATGTACACCAGATCTTATGCCTTCTGATGTAACTGGTTCTTCTGTATGGATTCCATCATCACAAAAGTTTGAATACCGTCCGGGGCCTGTAATTACTTCTATCCTTCTGGTAGATGAATTAAACCGTGCTACTCCAAGAACTCAGTCTGCTTTGTTGGAATGTATGGCCGAAGGTCAGATCAGTGTTGATGGCCAAAAACATAGTCTGGAAAAGCCTTTCTTTGTTATAGCTACAGAAAACCCTGTTGAGTCGGAAGGAACATTCCCTTTACCAGAAGCTCAGAAGGACCGTTTTATGATGTGTCTTTCTCTTGGTTATCCTTCTGCTGATGAAGAAGCCCAGATTATTACAGCTCAAAGAAGCATGCAGCATCCGGTAGAAGGACTTTCTGCTGTAACAAATAAGGAAGAAGTACTTGAATGTATGGAAGAAGCTTCTCAAATTCATGTTGATGAAAATCTTCTAGCCTACTTAATCACTTTATCTAAAAAGACTCGCGATGATCTTAGAATTGCAGCAGGAGTTTCTCCACGTGGTTCTATTGCTTTATACAAGGCTAGTCAGGCTTATGCTGCTGTAAACGGACGTAGTTTTGTTACTCCAGAAGATATAAAACATCTTGCTTTGCCTGTATTCCGTAAAAGAATTATTTTGACATCCGAATCGAATATAAAAGGCTATTCTGCTGATCATATTCTGGAAGAATTGATTGAATCCACTCCTCTTCCAAGTTTTAAGGCTCATTTATAATAGTTAATAAAACAGTATAAAAAGTATGATTAAGTCAGCCCCTTATATTCCAATTGCAAGTATATTTAGTCTCGTTTTCCTGCTAATAATTCCTTATTGGCTTGTTCAAATGATTTGTATTGGCTTTTTGCTGATTGTTTTAATCTCTTTCCTTTATGTAAAACTGCTTGAAAGAAGTATAAAAGTAGAAAGGCGTCTAAAAAAACTAAAACTTTCATGTCAGGAACAATCAGATATTACTTTTACCATAAAAAACTATTCAAGAATGCATGTATTTTGCTGTTATTATTTTGATGATGCCCCCTTCTTCTTTATCTATAAGGATAAAAACCAGGATATGATTTCTCTCCGCCCAAGGGAAGTTAAGCAGATTTGTTATAAGGTATCGGCACAGGAGAGAGGTCTTTATCATATTGGGCCAGTAAAACTTAGAACTACGGATCCTTTTGGTTTATTTAATCTTGAATTAGAAATTCCTGCTGATCTTGAAGTTACTGTAAGACCTGCAAGACTAAAACTACAGACTCAGGTTTTTCCAGGTATTCCACAAGGAAGCAGAAAAATTCGAAATCCTATTTATGAAGATGTAACAATGCGTCGTTCTGTAAGGGAATATAAATATGGTGATGAAGTAAAACGAATAAACTGGAGGGCTTCGGCTCGTTTTGAAAAGCTTTATACAAATCAATATGAAGATTCATACGATGTGCCTCTTTTTGTTTTTCTTAATCTTGCAGAAGATGATTATTCAATTAGAAACAGGGGGTATTATTCAGAAAAGGCAATAGAAATTGCTGCAAATATTGTTGAATATGCCAGAAGTATAAAGCAGGCTTGTGGTTTTGCGGCTTATGGAAGTAATTTTCCATTCCTTCCACCAAAGCAGAATCAATGGGATTATATTTTAGATTTACTTTCTGTCATAAAAATTGAAGAAGGAAAACTGGATTATAATCCTAAACTTAAGTTTAAACATCAGTTGCCAAATGGCTGCCTTTTTTACCAGGTTGGTCCTGAAGAAGTTGAGTATTATTTTGCAAAGCTTGAAGCTAACAAGGAAGATATAAACACAAGCAATCTGGGGGTTTTAAAAAAATAAATGAAAGAAAATGCTCAGAAAGTACTGGAAAGAATTGTCGTATTTTTTACAATTAGTTCATTTGTTCTTGCTTCAATGATGATTATAAGTGCAATAATCGAAGCTAACAGTAAAATTGAAGATAACTATATTGATATTTTTACTTATGGTATGACCCTTTTTTCTGGTCTGATATATGTTTTAGTCCTTCAAATCTTTGTAACTGAAAAGACAAAGAGCGGTGTTCATGTTATTTTTCTGGTATTTTATTTAATTTTTGAACTTATACTTTGTTTTTTGTGCGGGGCCTATAATGCTCCTTATGTTTTAATTCCAGTAACAATTGTTCATTATCTTCTTGAAGCTTTTATGAACGAAGTTTTTGTATTTCACGATTATTTCCTTTATGAAAATGACAAGAGAAAAGGTAAAGAATTGATTGAGTATCTTTTTCATAATCGTTTTGTTGCTGCCGACTTTGCCGCTAAAAGAAAAAAAGTTCAGGGCTATTTGTTTACCTTAGGTGCCCTTATGCTGGTTTTTATAGTTCTGGGCTTTATTCTTGCAGGTGGAATAACCTTATTTACAGCTATTTTTACTCTGATTTTCTATTTTTTCCTTTTTATCTCATTTTGGATTTTGGGATTTTTCAATCGCGAATCCTTTTATGCATTTTTGGGCTTTAATGACATTTCCAAGGATTTAAAACTTAATTTTAAGTACTGTTTGATTATATTTCTTTTTGCAGGAATTTTTGCTTTTGCACTTTCTTCAAATAAGGCCTTGATTAAGGTTGATTATCTGGCTGAAAAATTAGAAAAAATCCAATATCAGACTCCAAGTCAGCTTCCACAAGAACCAGAGTATATGGATTTTTCTTTTGATATGCCAGATTTTTCTGCATTTATTCAAGATCCTAAGCCTTCAAAAATTCCTTTTGAATTAATTTTCAAGATTATAAAAATTATAGCCCTAGTTATCTGTTCTGTTTTTCTTTTAGTATTCCTTATCAAGCCTTTCTTTTCTGAAGACTGGAAAAATTACTGGCGTGAAAGAAAAATGGTTAAATTTATGAAAAGAATTTTTGACGGATTAAGGGATTTGTTTTCTCTATTTTTTAGTAATAAAAAAGATTCCTCTGACTATGTAAAAGTAGAAAGTGATTCATTTAAAAAAGAAATAGAAAAGTTTCTTAAGCGTTCTAAAAAATCTAAAGATAAAGTTGCCGAAGTTGACCGACTTACAAAACGTTTTATAACCTTGATTGAATGGGGAGCCAAAAGGGAAATTAATTACAAATCAAATCTTGCTCCTGCAGAATATACAAAACTTTTGGAAACATATCTTGCAGATTTTACAGATAAAAGTCTTGTTCAAGAAGCTAAAAACTGTGGCTGGCTTTTTGAAAAGGCTCTTTATGATAAAGAATTACTGAGCAAGGAAGAAGAAAATCTGTATAATAATGCAATTGATTTAATTTTATCTTCCGGTGCAAAAAAATGAAAATTGTATTTTATTCAACAAATTCAAATCTATTTGATCCTTCTACATATAAATTAAAGGTTAAACCTTCGAATGAAGAACAGTTTAAGGATTTTCAGAAGGCTCATCCGGAGCACTCTTTTATTTGTGTAAGTCAATTTCCCGCTTCTTTTATGCCGGAGGAATCTACTATTTTGTTAGATAAAAACCTGGACGCTAAAGATTTTGCCCAGGAACTTGAAAAATTAAATCCTGATATGGCTATTCCAATGAGTTTTTGGGTAGAGCCTTTTGACTGGCTTTCAGTAAATGATGCTCTGGTTGGACAATACCTTGAAAAAAAAGGAATTAAGTGTCTTTATCATTCTTTGGAAACTGCTCTAACCTGTTTTGATAAGTATAGAACCCAACAAAAGCTTTTGCAGGAAGATTTCAATATTGCAAAAGGCATTTTTGTAGATCATGATTTGTACTTTTGTGCAGGAAGTCATAAAAATGTAATTTCAAATGTTTATAAAGCTAGTATTCGAAGTCAATTGGAAAAACTTAATCTGCCCTTAATCATAAAAGATACAGTTGGCTTGTCTTCTTATGGAATGACTGTTGTTCATACTTATGGTGAAGCAATAGGTTATTTAAACTCAAAAAGAAATAATTCAAACAGAATTGTAGAAGAATATTTGGATGGTCAGCAATATGGTCTGGAAATTTACGGTCAGCCTGGAAATTATACTGTTATGCCTCCTTTCCGTTTCAGTCTGAATCAATATGGTATAACTAGCCCAAAACAAAGTGCAAAAGCAGGTCCAGAATCTTTAAGTCCAGAACTGAACAAAATAATGTTAAAACTTGCAGAATGTTTGCATTTGAAAGGTCTAGCCCAGGTTGACTTAATTTACAAAGACGGTAAATGGTTCGTAATAGAAATTAATCCACGTTTAAGCGGAATGACATATTTGTATGCCAAGTCTATGGGGCTTTCTGTTTTTGAATTAATGTACAAAACTTGTATAGAAATATCCCCTCTTCCTCCTGTAAACAAGGCTCTTTCTTTAAAACTTCCAATACTAAATGATGAAGAGATGAAGAAGGTTTCTGCAATAAATGGAGTTGTTCTTCTGAACCAGATAAATGATCTGGCCGCTAAGCAGGAAAGAGAAAAAGGCTTTTGTGAATGTATTATTACTTCTTCCAGCCTGGAAGAAATTAAATCTAGTCTGGAAGAATTGAAAAAAGAATTTCCAGAGCTTGCTACAATTCAACAGTCTGAGACAATATTGAAGTAGCTGGTAAATCCAGTTTGTTTTCCTCAAGGGCTTTTGAAATGTCTTTTGCTGTGTAGAGGGATTGAGGATAAAGAATTACAAGAGCCTGATCACCTTTTTGAAGGAAGTTTTCCTGGCCCCATTTACTATAACGGGTTGCCCCAATAGAAATCATTATTTTTTCAGGTTTATTGGATTCTAGTAAAAAGGAATGTATATTCTGAGCAGGTCCCATATCTTCCTGATTGTTGAACTTATCCAACATCCATTCAATTAAATTATTGTAGATGTAGGAATAATTTCTGACAGCAGAATCCTCTCCGTATTCATAAACTATCTTATCGCGAATTAAAAAACTTGCAATTCTGTAATCGTCAAGAATACAACCTTCTTCAAAGCCGTCCAGAGGAATTAAAGTTGTAGAAAGCCCCTTTGATGAAGGTCCCCAGTTCTTCTTTTCGGAGATTTTTTTTGCTCCTTCTTTACGAATTGAACAGTCATTAGAAGCAGCGAAAACCAAAGGCTTTAGGTTTATAAGTTTATCTTGCTCCCAGAGGGCCTGGCAGATTATGGCACATTCCGGCTCAATCTGAAGTTTTTCTTCCACTTTTGGAAAGATAATTTTTTTTGAATCAAATGGGAATGTGTGTAAAAATTCCGGAGTATTTTTTGAGCTCTGGCCTTTTGGAAGATAGGTAGGAAAAATGGCCTTAGGGGCATTTACATCCTTTGTCTTCATGTTCACAAAATCGCGGGCTTCTCCAGCCTGTTCCAAGTGTCCTGTAAAGTTACCTGCAACACCAAAAGATGGAATAGTTTTATCGTATATATTTAATTCTGAGTTTTCCAAAATGTTATCTTCCTTTGAGTTTTTTAATTACTTTTTTATACCAAAAGGCTCTAAGTTTTTCGGCCAGTGAATAAGGTTTGTAAATTGCTTTTAAAGGTAAATCCCATGAACCTGTTCGGTGGATAATTTGTCCACCAAAGTTTGCCTTAAACATATAAAGCCCATGCATTGGGTGATTTTCATCTTTGCCTTCAGGTGGCATGCCATACATATCATAATATTTGCTACCGTAAGCTTTTGCATCTTTCATAGCTGTCCACTGTAAAAGATGATTAGGCATCAGATTACGTTTAAGGTTGCTTGATGCTCCGTATAAATAAATTGCTTCATCATGGCTAAAAAGAGTCATTATGCTGGCAATTTCATCTCCTTCGTGTTCAGCAATATAAAGGCTGATAAGGGGAACGTCCTGACCAGCGTCGATTGCCTGAGATGATGATCTGATTAAATCTTCGTAGTAAGATTTTGCATGGCTGGAATTGCCGTCTCTGGCATTGGTTTCTTTAGTCAATTGGTAAAATTTGTCTAGTTTTTCAGACAAATTAATATCATTTCCCAGGTATTTATGGATTTTTACACCCTTTTTTTCACTTAGACGGATATTGTAACGCCATTTTGCATGCATTTTCGCAAGAATTTGCTCTTCGTCTGCGGTAAGGTCTACAAGTGTTGAATCAGGAGGTTGAATATCTACCTTGTTCTTTTTTAACTTAAGATGATCTGCGTAAGAAACAATTTTCATTCCGTAGTTGAATGTATCGCGGCTTTCTATATCTGTGAAAGTTATATTTGGGTCAAAACGGATAGCAATTGTATTTTTAGGTAAATAAGATTTTAGGGCATTTCCAAGTTCAGATAACAAGGCGGCCATTTCAATTGTTTGGGTTTCTGGTGTTACAAGATTTTGATTTACAAGTGTGTAGTTTTCTTCATTATCTGAAACATCAAGTGCCTGATCAATAATTTTTTGTGGAGTACATTCAAAAGGTAGTTCTGGCATTAAAGGGATATAGGCAATGCTAAAAAGACCTTTTGCAAAACTGCGATTTAAAACTGCTAATTCAAAAGATTTATTAAGATCCTGTTTTGCCTGTGATTTAGTACATTCGTTATCATCTTGTTCGGCTGGTAATGTATAATTTACATTAAAACGTCTGTAAGTCCAGCCATGACGACTCTTAAATTGGCACCAGAATGGAGTTTGTAAAAAAGTTCCGTCATTCTGGTGTTTTGATTCTGTAATCTGATTAATTTCAATTTTATACATAAAAAGTCTGTTTTTAGCCTATTTCTGAATTTAATGCCTTTGTAGTTTTGATTTCTTTTCCGTCTGCAAGTAATTTTTTGCCGGCAATTTCTACAAGACCATTTACAGCGTTTATCTGAACTGCAAAGAATTCATCACCAGTAATTTGTTCTTTCTTTGCGGCATTTACATCAGCACCTTCAAGAACTACCTTTGTTCCTGGAGCTGCCCATGATGCATCAAGAACTTCTACACAATCCTTACCTTCAGCATCTTTATAATCGCCTGCCAGAAGCATACCGCGGCTTTCAACCCCACGCATTGTACGAGGTGCAAGATTGCTTGCAATAATTACATGCTTTCCAAGAAGGTCTGATTCTTTGAGATACATGCGGAGTCCAGACTGAATTGTACGAGGAGTTCCGCTTCCATCATCAAGAGTTTCGATATAAAGTTTTTCACCTTCTGGGTTTGGCTTTACGTCAATAATTTTTGCTACAGTGAGTTCAATATTTTTGTTGAAGAAATCAGCCTGCTGGTCTAAAGGAAGTACAACAGGTTCTGCTTTCTTCTGTGCTTTTTTATCTTTTTTATCCTGTTTATCTTTGTTTGAATTCTTATTCTGCTTTCCTGCAAACTTTTCGCGGAAGGCAAGCATAGTCTTCTGATCCATTGGTTTGAAGTAAACTTCAGTAGGTCCAACAGTAGTAAGGCCTTCAAGCTTTCCAAGGTCTTCCCAGGTGTAGCCAGGCTGAGTTTCCATTCCAACCTTCTTCACCTGAATAGACTTTCCAAAGTAGCTCATGATTTTCTGAGTGTACTGTGGCATATAAGGATTCATCATAATCATCAAATCCTTAATTACATAGCAGAGGTTGTGAATCAGGCTTTCAGCTACAGCCGGATTTTCTGTACGTGCCTTCCAAGGCTCAGTTGCCTGGAACTTTTTGTTACAGATATCAGAAATTTCAAACATTGTGTGGAAAGCATCTTTCAAATCTGCCCATTCAAGATAATCTGTAGCTTTTTTTTCGAGTGCACGAACTTGAGTCCAGAGTTCTGTATCTTCTGCAGCTGCAGGAATTTTTCCATCATAATATTTATTTACAAATAAAAGTGTACGGTTTACAAGGTTTCCCAGGTTACCAATCAGCTCGCCGTTAAGCTTTTCCATAAAGTCTTTCCATGTGAACTGATAGTCCTGCTTTTCAGGGCGGTTATAGAAGATGTAGAAACGCCATGCATCAGCAGGGATTCCACTCTCAATTGCGTCACTTCCAAATACACCAACTCCAAGACTCTTAGAGAACTTTCCGTCTTCGTAGTTTAAGAACTCAGTAGAAGACATATGATGAAGCTTTGTCCACTCGTGAGGAGAACCAAGCATTGTAGAAGGGAAAATTACAGTGTGGAAAGGAATATTGTCTTTACCGATGAACTGGAAGAGGTCAACCTTAGGCTTACCCTTAGCTTCTTCTGATTCACTTGGAATCCACCAGCTTTTCCAGTCAAAGCTCTGCTTGCCGGCCTTTACAAGTTCATCAGCCAGCTGCTTTGTAATTGAAATATATCCGATTGGTGCGTTGAACCAAACATAGAATACTTTGTTTTCATAACCAGGCTTTGGAACAGGAATACCCCACTTAAGATCGCGGGTAATTGCACGTTCCTGAAGACCATCGCGGATCCAAGCCTTAGTCATGTTGATGGCGTTATCAGCCCAGCGACCTTCAACACTAGCCTTTTCCATCCATTCATTGAGCTTGCCGCTCATTGCAGGAAGGTCAATATAAAGGTGTTTTGTTTCGCGAATTTCTGGAGTTCCGCCGCAGGTATGGCAGCGAGGCTCTTTAAGTTCAGTCGGGTCAAGCAGAGAACCACACTTATCGCACTGGTCACCGCGGGCCTTTTCGTAACCACACTTTGGACAGGTTCCATCAACATAGCGGTCTGCAAGGAACATATTACAGTGAGGACAGAAAAGCTGCTTGTTTACATGCTCGTGAATGAGTCCGGCCTTATCCAGATCGTTGAAAAGTGACTGTGTAATTTCTGTACACTGTTCGTTAGAAGTACGACCGAATTTATCAAAATCAATTTTAAACCATTCGTAGATTTTTGTGTGCTCACCATAGTAGTGGTCGCAGAGAGAACGAGGGTCTGTTTTTTCTTCAAGAGCCTTTGTTTCGGTTGCAGTACCGTATTCATCTACACCGCAGATGTAAAGAGTGTCGTAACCGCGGCTGCGGCAAAAACGTGCAAAAACATCGCCCGAAAGCGACTGAATTATATTTCCCAAATGTGGAATGTTATTAACGTAAGGTAAAGCTGCTGTGATAAGTCGTCTGTTCATTGTAAATCCTTATTCAATATCAATAACTAAAAAAAAATAGAGTTTTTGATATCTTAAAATGTAATTTTATCACAATAGTATAGTGTTTTTCTTCAATATATTCAATTTTATCAGGGAGGTATTATTGTTTTGCTTTTTCAATAATCTCTTCAAAGAAATCCCCGTATTCATCTTCTTTCATCTGAACATAGCCTGCCCTGTTTTCTGTGCCAACCTTTGATAGGATTTCTTCTTTGATTTGATTATATCTGTCCCTTGCTTCGGTATGTTTTCTCAAATAATCGCGGAATAAAATATGCCGCTTGTATTCTTCATTATCAACAGAACACACATAAAGATGATGGTCTATGCTATCAAGAATTTCGTTATGCACTTTTCCATTTCTGCAAAAAGCCTCGCGACCGGTAATTCCTTTATCGCCTTCATGCTCATAGCCGATTTCTGCAAGGGCCGTTTTTACCGCTTCAAAATCAGACCAATTTTCCAGTCCAACATCAATATCAATAATGGGTTTAGCCTTCATTCCGGGAATTGAAGTACTGCCGACATGCTGAATATTCGACATAACTGTGATTGCTTTCAGTAATTCAGCTTTTATCTTCAAAAAATCCTGAGGCCATTCTTTATTATATTCGACAACAACCATAAATCATTCCTTTTCAAAATAATCAATCACGTAATCAAGAATAACATCCCGTGTTTCGTATTCTGTGTAAAGCGAATGTAAAAGCTCCTTTGTCAATGGAATCTTAACATCCAAAGGCAGTGTACATTCTCGGCTATCATCTGTGTCTATGTATCGGCGGCCGTCCAGTTCGTAAAGCCAGTTTACAGGATAATAAATTGAACAGATTCCATCTGAAAGAAAAGAAACTCCGCCGGTTTCCTGGCAGGAACAGTTACTAGGCATAAGTCCCATAACCCTAACATTCGGGCATTGTGATAAAACCTTTACAAGCGAATCCCCTGCACTCACGCAATACATATCAACCAGAAGAATAACTTCAATATCGCTGAAGCGGCCGTCTGCCTCGACTGTTACGGTGTGAATCATCAGGGGCTTTTCAAAAAGTTCGGTGCCTCGCCTTGCAATTTCAAAAGGCTCCTTTGTAAAAAGACTTGCTGTTTCAACTCCTTCTGCCCAGTAGCCTCCCTGATTACTTCTGGCATCTATAATCAGCTTTTTCATTCCTTCTGCTTTGCGAGCGTCGAGCTCATTTATAAGATGGCGGCGAACCTGTGGATTATGATTTGTAAAATATGAAAGCACATCAAAAAATTCGCCAAACTGTTCATTGTAACGAACCATGTAGGCGGTATCCTCATTAATCATAACTGTATGAAGATTTTTCAAATCCGGGAATTTTTTATAGCTGTGCCAGGTTATAGGAACAAAGGCTTTTTCCATTCTGTAAGTGCCGGTTCCTTTTGCAGTCAGTTCAACCTGAATCTCTTTTCCATTTTCATCCATAAAGCCTGCAAGAGCTGTCGGCCTCTGGGAATCTTCTGTGATATCAGCAATCTGTAAAAGCTCTTCTACAATACCATACTGACCAGGCTGGCCGTCTGCCCGCTGTCCTTTTGTTGCAAGCATGGATGGTTTATAAATTTCTTCTGAAGCTTTTACCGGAAAATTTTCCCTGCCATAAATAAACTCTACAGAATCAATTGCTTTATTAATTTCTACTCCATTCCAGCTGGTCATCACTGTCCACTCACGAATTCCTTTCTGATAAGCCGAGCCTTCTTCATCTACAAAAACAGCCACAACGCTTCCATCCGAAAGACGGATCATACTCATGCCATAATCATGTCCACCAAGCATACAAACAGAAGGCTCCCAGACATCCCATTGAGAAACATAGGGAAAAACATGACCGTCATAAAAATAATAAGCATAGGCCTGGATAGCAGCTGCAAAAAGCTTTGGATTTTTTGTATCCTGGGCCTTTTGAATTACAGGCAGAAACTTTTCCCTCAGGGCCGGAATATCAATTTGTTTCCAGTCTTTAAGAGAATAATATTTTTCCATATCTTTAGTTGTTGAAATAAAAGATTCAACGTAGCTCTGTCTTGTGTGATTTCTCATTGCTGAATCCCAGACCAGAGGTTTGTAAAGTGTATAAAGTCCACAAAGAATACAGAAGGTCATTATAAGAGGATGAAGGATTTTATTAATGCAGGGCCAGAGTGAAGTTAATGCCGGTAATGCAAGCACAAGAGATGCTATATAAAGCCATAAAAAATAATATCTGGTGCTCCAAAGATTTCCCTTAATCCTGAAAAAGGCAAAATGAAAAAGTGCCAGAATAAGCGGGATAAAGCAAAGAAGACGCCAGAGCTTGAGACTTTTACCTGTGTGAAGCAGCTTCTTATAAAACTTACGCAGAAAAATTGCAAGAAAAATCAGAAGAATTGAAAAAATCCAGATGACGGGATTGCTGGAAAAAACGCGGTTTAACAATAATAAAAATACATTTTTCATATTCATATTATAGCACAATAATAACTCAAAAAATAAAAACTTGACATATATATCACACTGCGATATATTATATCTAACTTCGCTATAACGAGGTGCGATATATCGTATTACAATACTTCAGCGGGCTTTACTAGACCACCTGCTAAGGAGTTGAAATGGATGCAAAAATAAAGCGCGTTTATGTTCCAATGACAGAAACTGGCTTTTACATTCTCTTTTGCCTTCAAAAAGAAATGCATGGCTACAATATAACTCAAAAGGTAAAAGAAATGACTGAGGGACAGGTGGAGATTGGACCGGGTACAATGTATGGAACATTAGGAAAAATGGAAAAGGATGGTTTGATTGAGTTTGTTCGCGAAGAAGAAAAACGAAAGCTTTATAAAATCACACCACTTGGCCAGGAAGTTCTGCAGTTAGAAATTGCAAGAATCAAAAGACTTTATAGAAATATAAATAGATAAGCTAAAAAATTGCGTTTGCAATTTTTTTTAACGCTTTTCGATTAATCAAGGAGTCGCCTGCCGGGTGCCTCCACTCAGGAGAAAATAATTATGAAAAATAAAAAGACTCTTTTCAGATTTTTTACACTTTTTGAATATGAGGAAGAAGAAGCTTTTCTTGAAAATCAGCATAAAAATGGCTGGAAGGTTACCGGCTATAAACTCCCCGGTTTTTACAAATTTGAAAAATGCGATCCAGAAGAAGTAACTTATAGAATTGATTTTACAAACGAAAATGGAGCAAAGAATCCTGAATACCGTCAGATGTTTGCAGACAATGGCTGGGACTTCCTCTGGTCTGTAAACGGTTTTTCAATCTTCAGAAAAGTTGGTGCATCAGACAGTAAGAACAATAACGAAATCTTTACAGACAATGCATCAAAACTTCAGATGCTTCAGAAAATACATCAGCGCAGACTGCTGCCACTTATGGCAATTTTTCTTTGTGCTGTTCTTCCAAACTTTGTAACAAGAATTAGCGGGGAATTTGGTAATACAATCGGAGACAGTATATTTACAGTTTTCTTTGGATTAATGTTTATTTTTTATTTTTATGTTTTTATAAAGAGCTTTGTAAAAATAAAAAAACTTAAAGAAAAACTGCAATAATAGTTTGAATAAACTAGCCTTTCAGACCGCCTGTACTTACACCGTTTACAATATACTTTCTTGTAAAAATAAAAAGAATGATCATTGGCAGGACGACTATGGTTGAGGCGGCCATTAAATATTCTGAAAAACTTGCGGCTTCTGTTGTAAAAACCTGAAGTCCATATGGCAAAGTTCTGGATCTTGCATCAGATGTAACGTAAAGAGGCCACATAAAAGAGTTCCAGGAAGAAAGTGCATTCAAAAGAATGATTGTAAAAATCGAAGGTTTTGCAATTGGAACCATAATTCGCCAGAGATAAATCCAGTTGCTGGCTCCATCAATTCGGGCAGAATAATAAAGACTGTCTGAAATTGTGTCAAAAAAGTTTTTCAAAATATAAGTGTAAAAAATGCTTGATACAAAAGGCATTACAAGAGCAGGAATTGTATTGTAAAGCTTGAGTTTTACTATTGTTGTATAGTTAGTAATAATCAGCATTTCAAAAGGAATCATCATAAGGCTTAGAAGGATTGAAAAAATCACACTGCGACCGGGAAACTTCATTTTTGAAAAGGCAAAGGCTCCGAGTATTGTTGTGGTAGTGGTTGTTAAAACCGAAAGAATCATAACAATCACTGAATTTATAAAATATTTTCCAAAAGGAGCCATTGAAAAGGCCTGTTTATAATTTACAAAAGAAAATGATTTTGGCAGGAATTTTGGAGGAAACATAATTGCTTCTGCATGTGTTTTGAAAGAGGTCAAAATCATCCAGACAAAAGGGAAAAGCATGAGAAGTGAACCCAAAATCAAAAAAAGATAAACTGGTATTTTACTGAGTATTTCACGATATGAATGTTCTGAGTTTTTTTTCATTTAAGCCCTTTCCTACCCATTCGTTTTTTAATATAGAGTTCAATCATGGTTACAATAAAAATACAGATAAAAAGAATTACTGCAGCGGCGGCGGCATATCCATATTTTCGTTTTTCCATCATTGCATAGCGGATGTAATAAACAACGGTGTATAAATTGTAGTAAGGTCCTGGTTTTCCATAAAAAAGAGGATAAAGTTCACTAAAGACCTTAAAACAGCTGATTGTGTTTACAATGCAGACCAGAAAAATTGTTGGTGATAAAAGAGGAACTGTTATGCGGAAGAAAATTCTTACAGGCTTAGCACCATCAACACGGGCCACTGTGTAATAAAGTTCATTTATATTTTGCATTCCAGAAAGCAAAATGATGATGGTGAAAGGAAGAATATTCCAGGTCCCAAATATGATTAAGGCAAGAAGCGACCATTTTGAATCAGTCACCCAGCCGATTTTTTCTATTCCAAATTTAGAAAGTACCCAGTTAATAATACCATACTGCTGGTTATACATAAGACGCCAGATAAGTCCAACTGCAGTTACAGAAGTGACCATTGGTAAGAAAAATGCAGTCTGAAAAAATGCTGCTCCTTTTACTTTTTTGTTTAATAGATTTGCAAAGAAAAGTGCTATTGCTGTGCTTAAAGGAACTACAAACAAAACGTAAAGTGCTGTGTTTTTTAAGCCAGAAATAAATTTATCATCAGTGAGAACGTATTTATAATTTTCAAAATTAAAGGCTTTAAAAGTTCCTTTAAGATAAGAATAGTTTTCCTTAAAAGAGATTGTAAAAACGTTGATTACAGGATAAAGAGTAAAAATGATGATGAAAATTAAAAAAGGAGAAAGATAAAGCCAGGGCTCTATTTTGGAAAAAGTGTCGTGTCGCTTCTGAGAAAACTTCAATAGATTCTCCTTCCTTCTTTATCAAAAGTGAAAAGGCCTTTTTGTTTTACACTGACTTTGATTTTTGAACCAGCAGACAATGCAGAATCTTCCAGATTTAAAATTGCACGAACGGTATTTCCAAGATAGGTCATTGTAACAATCTGGTCTTTACCCATTTCGCTTATAAATTGAATCTCTTCTTCTGTACCATTTGGGTCAAGAAAAAAGGCTTCCGGCCTAATGGCAAGGATTTTGTCGTCCTGAATAATTTTATTTGCGGGAGGATTTCCAAGAAATTCTGCAACAAAAAGGCAGTTTGGATTAATGTATAATTCCTGACAAAGACCGCTTTGAATTAAAACGCCGTCCTTCATCAAAAGAATTGAATCAGAAATAGACATTGCCTCTTCCTGATCATGTGTTACAAATACAGTAGTAATGCCAGTCTCTTTCTGAATACGGCGGATTTCTTCACGCATTTCAAGGCGGAGTCTGGCATCAAGATTTGAAAGTGGTTCATCCATCAAAAGCAGCTGAGGCTTTTTCACCATCGCTCGGGCAATTGCCACACGCTGCTGCTGGCCACCACTCAGTTCGGATGGATAACGTCGTAAAAGATTATCAACATGAACAAGTTTAGCAATTTCCTCTACCCTTGCCTTGCGTTCATCCCTTTTGACTTTTTGAATTTCCAAAGGAAATGCAATGTTTTCTGCAACAGTCATATGAGGATAAAGGGCGTAGTTTTGAAATACCATTCCGATATTTCTCTGGTCTGGAGGAAGTTTTGTTACATCTTTATCATCAAAATAAATCTGGCCCTGACTAACTGGAATAATTCCACACAACATATTAAGCAAGGTTGATTTTCCGCAGCCAGAAGGTCCAAGCAGACAAATAAGATGCCCGTCTTCCAGTTCTGCAGAAAAATTACTTACTGCTGTAGTCTGACCAAAAGTTTTTGTTACGTTATCAATTCGAACTTTCATTTGTGCTATAGCTCCCGAAACAAGTTCGGGATGACAATATTTTTAACGGCCATTCAAAGCATCGTTACACTGCTTTTCGATTGCCTTAACAGCTTCTTTAGATGTCATTTTTCCATCAACTACATAGTTCATGTATTCTTCAAGAATCTTACGAACTGCAGCACTTCCTGTTACATTTGGGAATGAACCTGAAACTGGAAGATTTGCCTGTACATAAGGTAAAGCTGATGTACTTGGAAGATTTGCAAGATATGCCTTATATTCTTCGTTATTTTCAGCAATTCCATAAGGACAGATTGCAGAGTTTGCAACAGCCCATTTTACGATATTTTCTGACTGGAAGAAGAACTTTGTAAATTCGTAAGTTCCTTTATCAACTTTATCATTTCTATGAAGGAAGATTGGTCCACGGTTCCATGCTGTGTAGAAATCTCCGGCAATCCATTTTGCCATTCCAAGTTTACCTTTTCCTTCTACCATCTGAATGTACTGATCATTTACACAAGAACCAGAGAATGATGCGATATCACCATTTGCAAGGTCTTCTGAAGAATAACGTCCAATTGTATTGAATGAGAAATATCCTTTTTTACAGTTATCAGCATACCAGTCATAAATTTCTGCAAGTTTATCACCAGCGAAAGTTATTTTCTTGTTTTCTACATCAATATATCCAAGACCATTGTGCATAATCAGTTCCTGGATATTGTCTACAAGACCGTCTGAATGGAAACCTGGAATACCTTTCTTTTCGTAAATTGTTTTTGAAACCTGAGCAAGTTCTTCCCAGTTTGAAGGTACTTTTAAGCCAAGTTCTTTAAAAATTGTCTGATTGTAGAAGAATACAGGACCTGTTGTACAGCCTGGAAGATAATAAATTCCACCGTCTTCAAATCCAAGAACATCTGTTTTCATTGCTTCTGGAAGTGAATCGATAAGATTTTTCATCTGTTTATCGCCTTTTTTAGTATCTTTATCAATAAATTTTTTGATATTGATAGCAAGGCCTTCGTTAGCGTAATCTACTGCTGTTGTACCATAATTGAAAATAATGCTTGGTCCAATACCATTTGCAACTGCATTATAAACAGTATCAGCAAAACCAGAATAATCCTGATTTTTTACTTCAACTTTATATTCAGTTTGAGAAGCATTGAAACGATCTGCAATATCATTAAGACATGCAGCCTGTTTACCATTGTAAGTGTGCCAGATTTCTACTGTTACTGGAGCTTTTGCTTTTTTAGCACTTGTGAATAAAAGTCCTGCTGAGAGGACGCAAAGAATTGAAAGAATGATAGATGAATTTTTTCTCATATCATTACTCCTTTTGTATTTTTCGCTTTGCTATTATATAGCAAGGGTAATGATGTGGTATTCATCATTGCGTTTAATATTATAATAATGAAAAATATGATTTAGTTCAAGATTAGTTTTATATAAAACTAATCTTGAACCGGTGAAGAATTTATTTCTGACTTGCGTCACGAATTACGTTTCTTCTGATTTTTCCAGAAATTGTTTTTGGTAATTCTTCAACAAATTCAACTACTCTAGGATATTTATAAGGAGCAGTTGTCTTCTTTACGAAAGTCTGAATATCTTTGATTAATTCATCACTTGGTGTATAGCCTTTTGCAAGTACAATTGTTGCTTTTACAACCTGTCCTCTTACTGGGTCAGGAGCACCTGTTACGGCACATTCAACTACTGCAGGATGTTCCATCAAAACAGATTCAACTTCGAAAGTTCCAATTCTGTATCCAGAACATTTGATTACATCATCATTACGTCCTGTAAACCAGAAATATCCATCTTCATCACGCCATGCATTATCTCCAGTGTGATAGTAACCGTCATGCATAACTTTCTTTGTTTTTTCTGGATCACCAAAATAGGTCATAAAAAGGCCTGGGAATGTTTTTCCATCTTTCAGTTCGACTGCAATTTCACCAATTTCACCATCCTGAACCTGGTTTCCATCTTCATCAAGCAAAGTTACATTGTAGTAAGGAGCAGATTTTCCAAGACTTCCAGGTTTAATTTTTTCATTTCCGTAGTTGAAAAGTGAAAGTGTTGTTTCTGTCTGTCCAAATCCTTCTCGAATTTCTTTACCAGTAATTTCTTTCCACTTGTTCCATACTTCTTCAGAAAGTGGTTCACCAGCTGTAGACCAGTGTTCACATGAAGAAAAATCATACTTAGACAAATCTTCCTGAATTAAGAAGCGGTAAATTGTTGGAGGTGCACAGAAAGATGTAATATGATGTTTCTGTATCTGGTCCATTAAATCTACAGGCTTAAATTTTGCATGATAGTCGTAGATGAATACACAACATTCAGCAATCCACTGGCCATAAAGTTTTCCCCAAACAGCCTTACCCCAGCCTGTATCAGCTACAGTAAGATGGAGTCCACCCTTTTTAACCTGCTGCCAGTAAGAAGCTGTAACAATATGTCCAAGAGGATAAAGGAAGTTATGAGAAACAAGTTTTGGATGGCTTGTAGTTCCAGATGTAAAGTATGAAAGGAGGATATCATCATTTTTACTGATATCTTCGCGTTTTAATGCATGGAATTTAGCCAGATCTTCATCTGTAACAGAGGCAACTCCGCGAGTAAAATCCTTCCATTTTGGATGAGTTGCAAGAAAATCATCATCAAGGCCTTTATCAATTCCAAATGGAGCTACACCAATCAAGTTCTTAAGACTTGGTGCTTCTTTTTGAGCTTCTTCAATGTAATTAAAAATTTCACGGTCATGAACTGCAAAAACATGTTTAATTCCAGCTGCATTACAACGATAAACAATATCTTCAGTTGTAAGCATGTGGGTTGCAGGAATTACGGAAGCACCAATTTTGTGGAGGGCAACAATTGTAATCCAGAATTCATAACGTCTCTGTAAAATGAGCATTACAAAGTCACCACGTTTAATGCCCTGCTTCATCATAAAAGCTGCGGCTCTGTCAGAACGTTCTTTTACCTGCTTAAAAGTAAGAGTAAGTTCTTCACCGTTGTCATTACACCAGATCATTGCTTTTGCATCTGGATTGTGTTCTGCAAGATAGTCAACTACATCGTAACCAAAGTTGAAATTTTCAGGTACTTTGATTTTATAATTTTCAAAAAAATCTTTATAATCTTTAAACTCTGTTCTTTCCAAAAATTGTTCTAGCATTTAAAAATCCTTAATAGTGTCACGCAAACCTGTTTGAGCATCTTTTAATTTGAGCTTCTCAAAAAAGTTGGGGTTTATGTTTTGTCTTAGATGATGACGGCTAAAAATTTGGCATTTTTACCATTCAAGGCCTGCATACCATGTTTTTTAGTCGCATCAAAATAAACAGAATCTCCCTCTTCAAGTATCAGTTCCTTGCCGTCAATGACAAGCTTCATCGAACCTTCTATCATATATTCAAACTCATGCCCAGGATGGGAATTAAAGTGAATTTCTTTTGTTCTTTCCGGAGTAATCTGAACAATAAAAGGATCTGCCTTGCGGTTTTGAAAGCCAGTTGAAAGTGCCTGATATTCATAGTCAGAACGACGCTGAACCGAAAGCCCCTTATCCTTTTTTGTCAAACTGTAAGAATGCATGTGAGGTTCGTTTCCCGAAATTAAAGTTCCAAGGTCAATTCCGTATTTGTGAGCCATAGATTGCAATACTCCTACTGGAATATCAACTTTTCCTGACTCGTAAGTCCTATACTGGTCAGCAGAAATATTGCAAACACCAGCTGCTTCTTCTACCGAAACATCCATAATTTCACGCAGACCAATCAATCGGTCTGCTACTGCTTTAATCTCCTCGTTCATATTTCACCTCATCATGGGGATTTGGGAGTGCCCCTCGCTCACTTCGTTTGCTCGGGTCGCTATGTCCGCGGTTCGCTAGGCTCAGCCTCCTCACTCCGCCTGCCGGCTCCCTTGCGGTGGCCGCCTGCGGCGCCGCTCCCAGCGCTCACCCATTGGTTTAATATTACACAAATACAGGCTTAAAATCAATAGAAAAATTAAAAAATATTAAAAATATTTAGTATAATTAAAGTTTCATTCTTTATGTTTTAATCCTGAACTTTAAGAACTTCGCGACGGTATTTTGTTCCAATTTCTGTAAGTTTGAATTTCTGAATTTTTCCTGAGCCTGTCATAGGGAATTCGTCCATGAACATAACAAGCTGAGGCCACTTGAATTTAGACAGTTTATCACGGCAGAATTCAATTACGTCCTGTTCTGTAAGAGTTTTTCCTTCATGCAGGATGATAAAGGCACCAGTAATTTCGCCATATCTTTCTGATTTTACGGCCGCTACCTGAATATCCTTAATTTCTGGCATCTGGATAAGGAACTCTTCAATTTCGCGAGGGTAAATGTTTTCACCACCACGGATAATCATATCTTTAATACGGCCAGTAATTTTGAAGTTACCGTTTTCGTCTTTTACGCCAAGGTCTCCCGAATGAAGGAAGCCGTTTTTATCAATGGTTTCGGCAGTTGCTTCAGGCATTTTGTAGTAGCCCTTCATAACGTTCCAGCCCTTGCAGCACATTTCACCCTGCACTCCTACAGGACATTCTTTTCCAGTTTCAGGATCCAGTACTTTTACATCAATTCCTTCGAATGCATCACCAACGGTTGTAGCTTTAACTTCTACGCTGTCGTTCCAGTGGCTCTGGGTCATTCCAGGGCTTGATTCTGTAAGGCCGTAAACCGAAGTAATTTCAGGCATATGCATTTTTTCTATTACAGTCTTCATCAGCTCTACAGGAACTCCAGAACCAGCCATAATACCAGTACGCAAAGAAGACATATCAAACATATTGAACATAGGATGATTAAGCTCTGCGATAAACATTGTAGGAACGCCGTAAATTGCGGTACATTTTTCCTTCTGAATAGATGCAAGAGCTACAAGCGGATCAAAACTTTCAAGAAGGATATGAGTTGCACCATGAGTAAGAACAGCCATAACACCAAGTACTATTCCAAAACAATGGAAAAGAGGTACTGGAAGGCAGACTCGGTCAGCGGCAGTATAGCGCATTCGCTCGCCAATAATAAAACCATCATTTATGATATTGCGGCTAGTAAGCATAACTCCTTTTGGAAAGCCGGTTGTTCCAGAGGTGTACTGCATGTTTACAACATCTTCGTTTGTAACTTCTTCTTCTATTTTATGAATGATTTCTATATCAACATGCTGGCCCAAAAGCAGAAGCTCCGGCGTAGAATAAAGTCCGCGGAATTTTTCAGGTCCCATGAAAACTACATTTTTAAGGCATGGGAATCTTTTTGATTTCAAACATCCTCGTTCATATTCATCAAGTTCAGGAACAAGTTCCTTTATCATATGAACATAGTTTGAATCTTTTACTCCATCTGTAAGACAAAGGGTTGTTAAATCTGCCTGTTTTACAAGATATTCAAGTTCGTGAAGTTTGTATGAGGTGTTTACAGTAACTGCAACAGCACCAAGGCGGGCACAGGCAAACATGTAAGTCAGCCAGTCCGGCACATTTGTGGCCCAGATTCCGACATTGTCTCCCTTTCTTACTCCGATTGCATATAGTCCGCAAGCCATATCATCAACGCGTTTATCAAACTGAGCGTAAGTAAAGCGAAGGTCACGGTCTGCATAAACCATGAATTCCTGTGAAGGATTTTCTTTTGTTTTCTGTCTTAAAAGCTGGGATAATGTTAATTCTATCATGTATACAACTCCAAAAATGCAATCGTTCTAATTATAAAAAGACAAACTTATAGTATAAAAAAAAATGTAAAAATTCAACAGAAAAATTAAATAATATTAAAGTAATTTAGTAAAATTAAAACTCTGCAAAAAAATCGCTATTTTACCAAAAATGAACTATAATTTATTTAGATGAAAACTGTAAACGAATTATTTAAACATACGGTTCTTGTAGTTGATGATGAAGAACTTAATCGAGAGATACTTGGAAATATAATAGAATCAGAATACAAGGTTGTTTATGCTGTTGATGGAAAAGAGGCGTTGACAAAGCTTCATGATGAAAAGGAACATATATCCCTGATTCTTTTGGATATTCTGATGCCCAAAATGTCAGGTTTTGATGTTCTTAGTCAGATGAGGGATGAAGGTCTTTTGACTGAGATTCCTGTAATTGTCCTTACTTCAGAAAAATCATCAGAAATTGAAAGCCTTAAGCTTGGGGCTGCGGATTTTCTTACAAAGCCTTATGACAGGCCGGAGGTTATTCTTGCCCGTGTTCGCCACTCCATTGAGCTTTTTGAGAATGCAAAAATCATTCATGCTACAGAATTTGACAAGCTTACAACCCTTTACAGTACTGAGTTTTTCTTTGAATACGGAACTCAGTTTGACCAGCGTTATCCCTTGCAGAAAATGGATGCAGTAGTAATTAACTTTACCCGTTTTCATCTTTTGAATGAGCTGAAAGGTCGTATGTTTGGAGACCAGATACTTTCGGCAATGGCAGACGGAATCCGCAGTACGCTTTTAAAGACCGGCGGAATTGCTGGCCGCAAGGATGCAGACACCTTCTTTGCCTATATTCCTCATATTGATGACTATAAAATCTTTATTGAAAAAATAAACGAAAAGCTTTCTTCCCTGCTCAAGGCTTCGGAGACAAGACTTCGCCTTGGAGTTTATACGGATACAGATAAATCAGTTCCGCTCCTGCTCCGCTTTGATCATGCCATTCAGGCCTGCAATTCTATCCGCAATAAGGCCGGAGAAGAAATCTGCATTTATGACAATCAGATGGCTGAGCAGGAAGTCTTTAATGCCCATCTTCTGGAAGATTTTGAAGCCGCCATTGAAAACAGGCAGTTTAAGGTTCAGTACCAGCCAAAGTTCAAAATCACAGGCGACACCCCAAGGCTGTGCTCTGCAGAAGCTCTTGTCCGCTGGATTCACCCGGAGCTTGGTTTTGTACGCCCAGACCTTTTTATTCCTCTTTTTGAAGAAAATGGACTTGTTACAAAACTGGACCGCTATGTTTGGGAAGAATCTGCCAAACAAATTGCCCTCTGGAAAAAAGAACTGGGTATGACAATTCCAGTTTCGGTAAATGTTTCCCGCATAGATATTGCTGCCCCAGACATGACCGACTTTATCACAAAGATTGTAAAGGAAAACGGACTGGAAGCAAAAAACTACATGCTGGAAATTACGGAGTCTGCATACACAGAAGATTCAAAGAATATTATTGAGGTTGTAAAAAAGCTCCGCTCCCTTGGCCACAAAATAGAAATGGATGATTTTGGCTCTGGCTACTCTTCCCTTAACATGCTCACATCCATGCCGATAGACGCACTTAAAATGGACAAGGCCTTTATCCGCAATATTCAGCCGGGCAATAAGGAAATGGAGCTGGTAAATCTGGTATTGAAAATTGCCCAGACTCTCGGAGTTCCGGTAATTGCAGAAGGTGTGGAAACTGAGGAAGAATGCAGGCTATTGAAGGAAGCCGGCTGCGACATAATTCAGGGCTATTATTTTTCTAAGCCCTTGATGCCGGAGGATTTTTCAAAATATGCCGGCAATGACAAGGGAGAGGCAAAATGATGACTATAGAATCCCTTAAAGCCGCCGGTGCAAATGTAGAGGAAGGACTGACCCGTTGCCTGAACAAGGAAGACTTTTACCTTAAAATGGTAAACATGGGCCTGACAAATCAGAATTTTCAGCTGCTGGGCCCTGCCCTTGAAGCAAAGGATTTTGACAGGGCTTTTGATCTCTGCCATTCACTTAAAGGCGTAATAGGAAACCTGAGCCTTACTCCCCTTTATGATTTAATCTGCCAGCTTACAGAAATGCTTCGCTCCAAAACCGATACAGACTGCACAGGTCTTTACAGTCAGATTATGACGATGCAGGAAAAACTTCTCGCCCTGTAAGGGGTAATCTTTCATGCTGGAGTTATAATGAGAAAAGTTCCAATATTCATAGCAAATATCCTGATTATTTTCTTTATAATGGTTTTTGTTTCCCTTTATGTAAGGCAGCAGGGAAAAATTCAGTCTGCAGCAAATACCGAAAATTTTGTAAACATGAGCATTGGCCTTGAGCGGGTAACGACTTATTATCTTGAAGGTGAGCAGCGTCTTTGTAATTCCTGGGCAAGATACATCAGTCCAAACAATCTTACCATTAATGAAGCTATTGACTACTTAAAGCAGGTTCAGGTAGTAAAAACAAATTCAGCCCATGTAATTTATCTGGACAGCCTTACGGGCCTTTCCAACAGAACCAGAACCGACGACACGGACGACAATACTGTTTCCTATCAAAATATAGATATTCTTTCTTCCCTGAAAAATATAAGTTCAGAGCTGAAGCCGGAGCACCGCACTTATTTGTATACAGATAATTTTGATGCCGTGCACGTTACCCGCTCTTATACAAATCCTATGAATGGGGTTCAATCAATTGCCTTTTGTGATGTAGTTAATCTTACAGATTCCGCCGGTTCTTTAAAAAAAGCCCTTTTGATGAGGGTTGTTCCCCTTGAAAACATCTCCGGAAAATGGTCTTTCCCTACAGAACGCTTTGAGAATGCACAAATTTCCATGATTGATTCTGACGGCAACTATATCATAAAAGGAAAGTCATTTAAAAACTCCAACTTTTTTGAATTTTATAAATCCTATAATCCAGCAGATTTCAGCAGGATTGAAGAGTTAAAAAGCAGGGTTCATACAGTTGGAAGTTTTAAAATGAAAAATTCAAAGGGAGAAGACTGCCTTATTGTTCACGTGCCTGTAAATTCTGCGTCTGACTGGTCAATCATTTCTTATATCCCTACAAAATATTTTGAAGAAAACGAGATAGACTGGATTCTAATCAGCGTAATTGCTTTCGGGCTACTTCTGCTTCTGATAATTGATTTGATTGTCTTTATGAGGTTCAATGTCAAGCTTACAATTGCGGCGGCCGAAGCGGAATCTGCAAGCAAGGCCAAGACAGACTTCCTTTCTACAATGTCTCACGATATCCGTACTCCTATGAATGCAATTATCGGCCTTACAACGATTGCAGAAAAAAACGCAAGGGATCCATTTTCCGTTACAGACAACCTCAAGAAAATCCGCCTTGCCAGCAATCATCTTTTAACCCTTATCAACGATATTCTTGACATATCTAAGGTTGAAAGCGGCAAGCTTAATCTTTCACCTGTAACATTTTCAATTGTCGATTCAGCAGAAAATCTTGTAAATCTTTCCCAGACAATGGTTCGCGAGAAAAACATAGATTTCCGCTTCCGCTGTAAAAACATTAAGCATGAGTACCTTTATGCCGACCAGCTTAGAATCAATCAGATTTTCATCAACATTCTTTCCAATGCCCTGAAATATACGCCCGAAGGAAACAGCGTTTATGTAGATATGTGGGAAGAGGAAAG
>DGWD01000004.1:0-3141 GCA_002395155.1 Treponema sp. UBA4267 | reverse complement strand
GAAATGTATTCGCCTTTTACCCGCCAGACCGACAGCCGCATCAATAAAATTCAGGGAACGGGACTGGGCCTTGCCATCACAAAAAGAATGGTAGACCTAATGGGCGGTACAATTGAATGTCAGAGTACGGAAGGTAAAGGAACAACATTTACTGTAATTCTGGAATTAAACATAAGCGACAGACCGGAAGAAGAAATGAACCTGCCTCCTCTTGACGTTCTTGTGGTTGATGATGATGAAGTTCTGCTTGAAACTGCCAGCGATACACTGATAGCACTTGGAACAAAGGCAGAGCTTGCAGATTCAGGAAATACAGCCCTTGCCAAAATAAGAGAAAAAAAAGACAAAGGCAGGCTTTATGATGTAATCATTCTAGACTGGAAAATGCCTGGAATTTCGGGCCTTGAGCTCACAAAAAAAATTCACGAAATTGCAGGAAAAGACATACCCATTCTTCTTGTTTCTGCCTACGACTGGACTCAAATTGAAGATGATGCAAGAAATGCAGGTGTGAGCGGCTTTATAAGCAAGCCCCTCTTCCGTTCTTCCCTTTTCAAAAAGATTTCTGAGGTTCTTGGAATAGAAAAAGATGCAGCTGACCAGGAGGAAAATAATTCAGAGCTTGCAGGAATGAATGTACTTGTTGCAGAAGACATGGACGTAAACTGGGAAATCATTCATACCTTGCTTGAGATGTACGGCATTAAGAGCGACCGTGCTGAAAACGGAAAGGTTGCTGTAGAAAAGCTCCGCGACATAGGGCCAAGTCAGTATGATGCTGTATTTATGGATATTCAGATGCCTCAGCTGAACGGTCTGGATGCAACCCGCCAGATCCGCATGCTTGAAAATCCTTATGCAGCCGGAATCCCGATTATTGCAATGACAGCCGACGCCTTTTCCGAAAACGTGGCAGAATGTCTTGAAGCTGGAATGAACGGCCACATTGCAAAGCCAATTGACATAAAGCAGGTAATCAAAGAGCTCAAGAAAATACACGAGTCCAAGCCTGATTTTTATAAGGATGAATAAATGAAAAAGAAAACACTTCCTATTTTAGCATTATCATTGTTTACAGGTCTCTTTTTTTCTTGCAATAAAAAAACGGCCGCAGAAAAATCTTTTAAGCCCCGCCTTGCCACAGACACAAAGTGCCAGATTACCATTGCAGGAAACTATAAAAATTTTGAGGCTCTGGAAGCAGAGTTTGACCGTTTTAATGAATTTTACCCGGATGTTGAGTTAAGCTTTTCATTTCTGGACAGCTACAATTCTACTATAAAATCGGCATTGGCAGGAGAATCTGCTCCCGATATTTACATGACCTTTCAGTGGATGCTGGACAGACCAGAGTACAAGGAGCTTTTTGCCTCTGCACAGGATATGTCTGATGAAAAAGAGCTGGGCTTTAATCTTTCCACAATCAGAAGTGAGCTTATTGAGCACACGGCAGACGGCAGAACTCCCATGGTTCCAGTTCTTTCCGGCTCCTACGGCATGATGGTAAACGAAGATATTTTCAAAAAAAAAGGGCTTAAAATTCCAGAAAGCTATACAGAACTTGTAGATTGCTGCAACAAGCTGAAAGTTGATGGTTACAAAAGTCCCATTATGGTATATGAAGACAGGTTTATGGGGCTTCCTCTGATTTATTCTTATTTCTGTAAATCACTTGAGAATAATCCTGATGCTGTTGCAATGCTCAATCAGCTTACCCCTGAGGCCGGACAATACTTAAAGCCAGCGCTGGAATGGGCAAAAAACTTTATGGAAGAGGGACTTATTGACCTTGACCAGTGCCGTACCCTTAAAGATAAATACAATGAAGTAATCATGACTTTTTTTGAAGGAAACATTCCAATAATGCTCTGTGATACAGACATAGTTTCAGGAACCTTAAAAAGGGAAGCTCAGTCACAGGCTTTTGTAAATAATCCTTTTAAATACAGCTTCCGCATTTTTCCAGCCACAGATCAGAACTGTTATTTTGTAAACAATGTTTCTGTAGGATTTTCCGTGAACAGGAATTCTAAAAATCTTGATATGGCGGATGAATTCATGCGTTTTCTTGTAAGAACAGAGGAACTCAACAATCTTGCAAAAATCAAGCGTCTTATTACTGTTTCAAAAGATTATTCCTTTGACGAAGTTTATGCCACGCTGAGTAAGTCTACCCCAATATATCTTGGAGAGCTGGGACTTATGGACAGTGCAATTGCCCAGATGCGCACTGCCGTTCAGCAGGTTATGACCGGGAACATGACTGTTGAGCAGGCAGTGGAAAATTACGGCAGCTTCAAGTAGAAAAGAAAATGCCGTTTAGTCGGATTTTTTGAGGGTTTGAAAAAATCTCTGTAAATTAGATAATAGCATAGTTATAAGGGTCTTCTATGATAAAATCAATTATCATAAGGAGGCCTTTTTATAATGGCAAACAAAAAGAAGGAAGTTTTCAGACCCAAACCGATGACAGAAGGAAAGAAAGCAGTAATTCAAGGATTACTCGATGAGTATGATATCTAGTCAGCTGAAGATATTCAGGATTATCCTCTGTTCTGATGGCCTTACAGGGCTTAAAGAAGCTATTCAGGCTGCATTTCCTAATACAGAACATCAGCGTTGCATAGTACACATGGTTAGAAATACCCTCAAATACGTCGCTAATAAGGATATGAAAGCTTTTGCCAGAGACATCAAGACGATTTATACTGCCACTGATGAAAAAGCCGCTCTTAAGCGCTTGGACGAAGTGACCAAGAAATGGGAGCCTCTTTATCCTCACGCTATGAACCGTTGGAATGATAACTGGGACGTCATTACTCCTATTTTCAAGTTTTCTATGGATGTCAGAACGGCCTTTTACACGACTAATTCGATTGAAAGTTTGAATTCATGCTTCCGCAGATTGAATAAGCAAAGAAGCGTATTTCCAAGTTCTCAGGCACTGATGAAAGCTCTTTATCTATCAACCTTTGAAATAATAAAGAAATGGACGATGCCCATCAGAAACTGGGGAAGAGTCTATGGTGAGCTTCAGATTATGTATGAAGGAAGACTTCCAGAATAAAAATATGAGCTTCAGTCCTACTTGGGCTGAAGCTCCTTTGTGCGATTATCTTCCGGTTTATTCTTCCATCAAGG
>DGWD01000027.1 GCA_002395155.1 Treponema sp. UBA4267 | reverse complement strand
TACTCAATTCCAATTGCAAACGTAATTGAAAGTCAGTGTATTAATGCTAGCGAAATTAATCATATTGATAATTATGAAATTATGAATGTTCGTAATGAAGTTATCAGTATTTTAAGATTGTCTAGATTGTTTGGTATTAGAGAGACAGAACAAAGCGATCAGTGTTATATTGTAATTGTTGGATCTCAAGAAAAGAAGATTGGTGTAATGGTTGATGCTTTGATTGGTGAAGAAGATGTTGTAATTAAACCTCTTAAAGATCAGTTTACAAATTCACCAGGTATTGCTGGAGCTTCTATTCTTGGTGATGGTTCTGTTTCGTTAATTATAGATGTAAGTCAACTTCTTGATTTAGGCGTTAAACAGGAATTACTTTCGCAACAACAGGAACAGTTCGTCCAGTAGAGTGAACTAAGGTAAGGTGTTTTTATGGAAGCTGTAAAAGAAGCTGTAACAACAGAGACAATAAAAATTGAAAACGAAAACCAGGAAAATGCAAGGGTAATCGATTTTAAGATGGTAACCTTTTCTTTGTCAGGAAAGGATTACGCAATTGATATCATGCATGTAAAGGAAATTGCTAAAGCAGGTCGCTTTACTTATGTTCCAAATACATTGCCATTTGTTCTTGGTGTATACAATCTTCGTGGTGAAATTATTCCAATCCTCGATTTAAGATTGTTTTTCAATATAGAAGTTCCTCCTCGTGAAGAAAACAAGCTCGAAAATATGCTCATTCTTAATGTTGATGATCAGATTTTTGGTCTTGTTGTAGATAAAATTGATAAGGTTGTTGGTGTTCAGAAAAGTACTATCCAGCCTCCTCATCCATTGTTCGGCGATATCAACATTAAATACATTGATGGTGTCGTAGAAAGTAATAATCGATTATATGTTTTACTTGATGTAACTAGAATTTTTTCTTCAAAAGAAACTTATGAAGCTGGTGAGAAAAACGTACAGGCTGTTAGACCTCAGCCAGTTTCAGCAAATACTTTTGCAAATCCTGCAATTAAAGCTTCAAATGTGCAGATGGAAAAATCTCCTAGTGATATAGCAAGGGGACTTACAAAAGAAGCTGCTCCTGCACCTGCAGAAAATATCGACTTAAAGTTTATTTCTGAAAGTTTAAAGAACTATGTAGGATTTAACGTTTCTTCTGTAAATGAGTCTTGGATAAAACATAGATATAATGAATGGGCTAAATTAAAGAATGATAAAAATGTTCAACTTCAAAGAAAAGAAGATGCTGAAGAATTTCTTAAACCATTCTGGTCTCCTAGTTCTAATAACTGGTGGACAAAAGAATATGCAGAAAGTATAGAAAAACTACTTCCAGAAAACAGTGCAAAGCAAATCGTTGTATGGAATCCTGGTTGTGGTAAAGGTATTGAAACATATTCATTGGCTTGTGTATTAAAGAAAAAATATCCAGATGCAAAGGTAAGAGTATATGCTCAGGACATTGATTTATTAAGCGTATCAAATGCTGCTTTAATTACTGTTCCTGCAAATATTTCTTCAGATTGGTATAGTCCTTATTTGACAAAAAAAGCAAATGGAGATTATACTTTTAATCAGGAAATAAAAGATAGCATTATGTTTGAATATCACGATTGTAAGAATACTAATGCCCTTCCAATGGTAGATGTAATTTTTGCAAGAGATGTTCTTTCATTGCTCGATCCAAAAGCACAGGATGCTGTTGTATCGGATTTCCTTGAAAAAATGAAGGGTAATGCTGTTGCAATAATTGGAGAAAATGAATTAATGCCATCTTCTTTCAATTTTTCAGAAAAAACAGTAGGTACAATTGTAGCTTATAGTAAAGATTAATTTTGTATAAAAATAAAACTAAAAATAGGAGAATGAAATGCGAGTAGAGTATATTAATCCGTTTGTTGAAACTTCTTTCCGTGTACTTCAGGAGGTTCTTGGAGGAGCAGAAGTAAAACGTGGAGATTTGTATCTTAAATCAACTGCAATGCCTGTAATGGGAGTTGCTGCATTAGTTGGACTTGCAGGTGATGTTGAAGGTCGTGTTCTTTTTGATATGACTATGGAAACAGCATTGAATATTGCTTCGGCAATGAACGGTGAAACTTTACCTGAATTTGATGATTTGGCAAAAGCTACAATCAGTGAATTAGCAAACCTTATTACTGCTCAGGCAGTAACAAAGTTGCACGAATTAGGATTTAGGTTTGACTTGACTCCACCTGCACTTTTCGTTGGTCAGAAAATGGAAATTGCTGCATTGGGGGGTACTACAGATAGTGTTGAAGCACTCATCGTTCCTTTGCTTTCTGATTGTGGTAAAATTGAAGTAAACGTTTCTATCAGAGAACGAGCTTAAATATTCTAAAGGAGAAATATAATGAAAACAACACAAGATTATCCAACAATCAATGAACGTCCACCTGAGGGTAGAAAAGATGATGGAACATCCTTCAGAGTATTAGTCGTTGATGATTCAATGTTCGTTGCAAAACAGCTTGGACAGATTCTTACAAGTGAAGGTTACGAAGTAGTTGCAACTGCAGCTGATGGTAAAGAAGGCGTTGATAAATACAAGGAATTGTGTCCAAACGTTGACTTGGTAACTATGGATATTACTATGCCTAAGATGGATGGTATTACAGCACTTGAACAGATTATGGCTTTTGATAAAAATGCAAGAGTTGTAATGGTTTCTGCTCTTGGTAAGGAAGAATTAGTTAAGAAATCTTTAATGACTGGTGCTAAGAGTTATATCATTAAACCTCTTGACCGTAAAAAGGTTCTTGAACGCATTGCAAAAGTTTTACAATAGTTTTTAATAACTAATAAAATTTTGCTGAATTAGAAGAATTTTTCTAGTAAAAGGGTCTGTTTTTAATAAGGTATTCTTAAATAGTAATATGGAATACTAAAAAGAAAGCTAGACCCTTTTTTTATTTAACAAAAATTATTTAAAAGTGATAAATTCGTAGCAATCTTTTTCTTTTACAATTATAAATGGACATGCTTTATCTTTTCTTATTCCATTACGTAATTTTGATATAAGAACTCGTAAGGAATCTTGAGTCATTTGTTTACCATCTCTGCTATATTCTTTTAAAATATCTCCTATGCTTATGAGACAGTTTTTATTTTTCTGAAATATTTCTAGCAGGTAGTATAGACTGTTAGAAAGTTTTGAACGCTTTTTAAAAGCAAGTATTCCATCGCTAATATTATCCTTAATGGTATCCATTGTAATTTGCTGTTTTAATAGTCTGTCTGGAAGTTTTTTAGGAATTTGCATTAAAGAGATATATGGACGCATTTCCTCAGATTCAACAAAATCTTGTATAGATTTAAATATTTTATCAAAAAAATCTAAATCTTTTCTTTCATCTTTACACTGAAGAAGTTGTACTTGGGATCTCCAATGCCTGATTCTATTTGAGCGAACTAGACAAGGATCATTATAAAAAATAGTTGGAAGATAAACGTTGTAATCATTAAGATTTTTTATAATATTGAATGTATCATGGTTGTAGGAAAGGTAATCTAAAACAAGCAGATCGGGTTTCTTTATTTCATTGGAGATTCTAAGGAAAACATCTTCAATCTTATTTATAACAAGACAATCATGATCTTCTGCTCTTAAATGATCTGCTATTATTTCTGCAATGCCTTTTTGCGGCGAAAAAAGATATACTCTCATACTTTTAGTATATACTTGATTTAAAAAATAGAAAAAAAAACTTTTGTGTGCTATAAATAAATTAAGACCATTAAATGTTTTTTTATTGTTTGGAGATTAAAATGAATATTTCAAGAAAATCTGGGGTTTTACTTCATCCTACTTCTTTGCCAGGAACTTATGGTATTGGAACTATTGGTAAAGCTGCATACCAATTTGTGGATTGGTTAAAGGATGCCGGTCAATCATTATGGCAGATTTTACCTCTTGGCCCTACAGGTTATGGAGATTCTCCATATGCATCTTTTTCGACCTTTGCAGGAAATCCGCTTTTGATAGATCTGGATTTGCTGGTAGAAAAAGGTTGGTGTGATAAAAAAACAATTGCTCCGGCTGAATATATAAAAAAGACTGGTAATGTTGATTTTGGAGCTGTTGTTTGGTGGAAAACTCCTATTTTAAAAAAAGCGGCATTATATTTCTTGGAAAATGCGAATAAAGAAGATAAAAAGTCTTATAAAGATTTTTGCAAGGAAAAGTCTTCGTGGCTGGATATGTTTGCAATTTTTATGAGTATAAAGAACTTTTATGATGCAAAGGCCGAACAGGAAAAGCCTGCAAATTCAATTTGGTATTGCTATTGGCCAAAAGGGCTTGCTGGTTGTCAAAAAGAAGAGCTTGAAGAATGGAAAAAAGAACATAATGAAGAAATTGAAGTTTACAAGGTAATTCAATTCTTTTTTGAAAGTCAGTGGCAGGCTTTAAAAAAATATGCAAATGATGCAGGGATAAAGATTATTGGGGATATTCCAATTTTTGTAGCCCCTGATAGTGCAGATGTGTGGTCTAATCAAAAGTTTTTTCAGCTCGATAAAGACGGTCATCCATCTTGTGTTGCAGGTGTTCCTCCTGATTATTTTAGTGCAGATGGTCAGCTTTGGGGAAATCCTTTGTATGATTGGGATTCTCTTAAAGAAAGCGGTTATTCCTGGTGGATTGCTAGAATTAAGCGAATTTTTGAATTAACTGATATTTTAAGAATTGACCATTTTAGGGGTTTTGAAGCTTATTGGGCTGTTCCTGCAGGTGAAAAAACTGCTATGAACGGAAAGTGGGTAAAAGGACCTGGTATAGATTTGTTTAAGGCTATTAAGAAAAAGCTGGGAGACCTTCCAATTATTGCAGAGGATTTAGGTGTAATTACAGATGAGGTAAAAGAACTAAGAGATAAGGCTGGTTTACCTGGCATGAAAGTTCTTGAGTTTGCTTACAGTGTTGATGAAGTAAAACAAAATGGTATGGTTAATTACTTTATGCCTCATATGTATGATACAAATAATTGTGTTGTATATACCGGTACTCATGATAATGATACCTTACAGGGATGGTTGGAAAATTGTGGCGATGAACAGATTGCTATGATTGCATCATACTTTGAAGGAAAAAAAATTGAGCCAGTTAAGGCTAAGGCTTTGGTAAAGTCTGGCCAACTTCGTAAAGATTTTATTAAATCGGCTTTATCTTCGATTGCAGTTTTTGCTGTAATTCCTATGCAGGATATAATTGGCCTCGGTAATGAAGCTAGAATGAATACTCCTTCTACAACAGGTGCCAACTGGGCATGGAGAATGCAAACTGGTCAGTTAAAAACAAAAGCTGCAGAAGAACTAAAATTCCTTGCAGCTTTATATGGTCGAAATCTTTAAAAAAGATTAGGAGTGTAGGGGTTGTTTTAAACAGCCCTGTTAGTCCATTCTATTGCCATCTGTCTTAATTCTGCAGAAGATGCACAGTGTAATTTTGCTTTAATATTTTCTTTATGGGTATCAATTGTTTTGATGCTCAGGTTTAATTTAGAAGCAATTTCTACAGTTCCCAAGCCTTTTCCTATTAAAGTGAAAATTTGCAACTGACGGTCAGACAAAGTGGTAATTGTGTCAAATTTGTTTCCAGTTTCTGAAGAACCACGTGATAATTCTTTGATACGTTTCTTTTCTTCATCACTAAGGTAAATTTCACCACTTGTTACAGTTTTAATCGCATTTATAACCTGGGTTTCAGCTTCAGCCTTCATGATGTAACCTTTTGCACCGGCCTTCAGGGCTCTTTCTGCATAAAAACGTTCATCATGCATAGAAAGTACTAAAATTTTTGTATGAGGGTGGATAATGAGTATGTCTTTGATTAACTCTAATCCATCTTCCTGACCAAGATTTAAATCTACAATTGCAAGGTCTGGAGTTTCTTTATCTAAAAGAGAAAGAGCTTCGTTGCGATCCTTGGCCATTCCAATTACCTTGTAATCCTTTTGAGTTTCAATAAGCTGTGCTAAACCTCTGCTAAAAAGAGGATGGTCATCAATAATTATAACTGAACAATTCATGGGTATTATAATAACATATTTTGTAAATTAAATGTATAATTACTTTATGCGTTTAGGATTAGTTTTAAATATTTTGGATGAAGAATATCAGATTTATCTTTATACAGGTATTGTAAAAAAGGCAAAGGAATTAGGCATTGAAATAGTTTGTTTCCAGCAGGAGAATACTCACTTTTCTCCAGATGAACTAATTTCGTTTTTTCCCAAAAAAGAATACTTCGATTTGGATGGAATTATTCTTTTAACCACAGTAATAATTGACAATTATGAAATAAATAAAAAGGAAAATATAGAAAAAATCTGGGGAAAAGATATTCCTGTTATTTCTGTAGGTCAGAAAGTTGATGGAGTACCCTCTTTGCTGGTTGAAGGGGAGCTATCCATGAAGGAATTGGTCGAACACCTTATCTTAAAACATAATTATAGAAATTTCCTTTATATCAGTGGAATGAAAAATCATCCAGATGCAATAAGTCGTGGAAATGTATTTATTCAAACAATTTCTGAATATCAAAAAAAGATTCCGGATTTGAAATATACAGTTCAGAGGGCTTCTTTTTCTGAAACTTATGCTATAAAGGCCATGTCGGATTATTACGAGTCCCACAATAATGAAAATCCAGATTGTGTAGTTTGTGCAAATGATAATATGGCTATTGGTGTTTATAAATTTTTTAAGATGAATAGAGATAATCCTGCAATTCAAGAATGTGCTGTTACAGGGTTTGATGATATTCCCCAGGCTAAATATGAATTGCCAGCCCTAACTACTATTCGCCAGCCCTTGAAGGAATTGGGAGAAAAGGCTGTTTATATTATGAAGGATTTGGTTGAGGGTAAAGAAGTACCTCAAGAACTTGTAATTCCTTCTAAAGTTATTTACAGAAAGTCTTGCGGTTGTGATTCCAGTGAGGAAGAAAATATTTCTACAAAAGATTTCCTTAATCATATTCAGGCAAATTATGTTCAATCTGAATCTTTGTTGCGTTTGGTAACTCATATTGGTCAGGATATGAATTATGCAGAAAGTATTAGTGGAATTAATTATGTAATTAACAGGAATGTTGAACAGCTTGGTTTGCGTAATTTTTGTATACTTCGTTTTTCAAATACAGAAAAAAAATCTGCTGAAAAAAAAGAAATCCTGGTGGATCCTTTGTATGTTCGCAGAAGTGGTCTTGAATGTTATGAGTTCTACAAGGAAATAAAACTTCCTCTTGGGCAATTTTATAAACGTTTTATGAAGATGGATGATGAAGAGCATACATCTTTAGCGTTTAAATATCTTACTACCGGAACTGAAATTATTGGCTGTGTTTTGTATGAGGCAAATAAAAATGTTTTACCTTATTTAAGTTCTATTGCTGTAAATATTGCCCAGGGACTTACCCGAATTAAGGCTATGGAAGAAAGAGAAAAGAGGTCTGAATATCTTGAAAAAGAAGTTACAAAACGTACCCACGAACTTATTGAAGCAAATAATAAAAGAATGGAAGTTGAAGCGGAAGTTTTAAAAATAAGTGAACTGGAAAGACAGCGTTTTAGTAATGATTTACATGATGATATATGTCAGCGGCTTGCAGGAATCTCTATGCTTTGTAGAAGTTATTCTAATCAGGACACTCCGGTACAGAAGAGTCAAATGGTGGAACTTGCTGAACTAATTGGAGATACTTTGCAGACTACAAGGCAGTACGCACATAATTCTTATCCTGTAGAACTGGAAAGTCTTGGAATGAATCATAGTTTGAGCAATCTTTGTAATTCTTTCAGAGCACAGACAGGAATTGAATGTCTTTATGAATGGAAGGTAGATAAATCGGTAGAGTTAAATAATTTGCAAAAGCTTAATATTTTCCGAATTATTCAGGAGGCTCTGCATAATGTTATGAAGCATTCCAGGGCATCTTCCGTAACTGTTAGTGTGCAGTCTGTGGCAAGAAAGTTGCAGGTTCAGATTTGTGATAATGGATGTGGAATTGTTAATTATAAGAATGGAGCATCTTCTGGGCTTGGCTTAAATTCGATGGAGTATAGGGCTAACCAGATTGGTGCAAGTTTTATTATAAAACAAAATAAGCCCACCGGAACCTGTGTTCAAGTTACAGTGGACTTATAATTTTTTTGGCAGTGCCTTATTTTTTAGCAACTTCTGATATTGCAGTTACGAGCCCTGCCATGTTCTGTATATCAGAAGGAATGATTATTTTTGTTGCCTGACCATTTGATGCAGCTTCAAAGGCTTCGAGGCTTCTAAGTTTAAGGACTTTATCATCCATACCTGCGTCTTTAAGCATTTTTAATCCGGCTGCTTTAGCTTCCTGAACCTCTTTAATAGCTTCTGCTTCACCTTTAGCTTTTTGGATTGCGGCTTCTTTTTGTGCTTCAGCTTCAAGAATCATTGCCTGTTTTTTACCTTCAGCTTCAAGAATTGCAGATTGTTTGTGTCCTTCTGCAATCAGAATCTGTTCGCGGCGTTCTCGTTCTGCTTTCATCTGTTTTTCCATGGCTTCACGGATTGCCTGAGGAGGTTCAATGTTTTTAACTTCTACGCGATTAACTTTTATTCCCCATGGATCGGTTGCTTCATCAAGAATAGAACGCATTTTAGTATTTATAACATCTCGGCTGGTTAATGATTCATCAAGTTCGAGTTCACCAATAATGTTACGTAAAGTTGTTGCAGAAAGATTTTCCAGGGCGTTAATTGGTTTTTCAACACCGTATGTATATAATTTTGGATCTGTAATCTGAAAGTAAACTACAGTATCAATCATCATAGTTACATTATCTTTTGTAATAACCGGCTGAGGAGGGAAGTCAAAAACTTTTTCCTTCAGAGACATTTTATTTGCCATGCGATCAATGAAAGGCATTTTTACATGCAGACCTACATTCCATGTACTGTGATATCCACCAAGTCTTTCAATTACATAAGCCTGTGATTGTGGAACAATTCTGATATTTGCAACAATTAAAATTGCAAGAATAACGATTAACGCAATGATTATATAAATCATAATTTTGTTTCCTCCGTTTTTTTTATATATTATTTTTTACAGATATAGTATTACCTTCTACAGCGGTGATGATACAGGTACTTCCTTCTAGAATTTCTGATTCATCCTCCGACTTTGCAGTCCAAATAACTCCATTTTTTGCTTTTGCTTGGCCTTTTTGGAATTTTGTGATGGATTTAGTGATTAAAACCTCCTCTCCAATCATCGTATTCACATTAGTTTTGTCTTTTCCAATGCGTAGTTTTTTTATCGCAAAAGGTCTGGTGAAAACAATAAGAAGTATTGTGATTAATGCAAAAATTAATAGCTGCCATTTAAATGGAAGTCCTGTTCTTGCAATGAAAATCAGTGGAATAGCTGCAATTCCTGCCCATATTGTAGTTAGCCCCATAGTAAAAGCTTCAATTACAATACAGACAATTAATATACCTAGCCATATCCAGGAACTAAAGTTTATAAAAAATTCATTCATGTTTTATAGTATAAGGCTAAATATTTTTCTTGTGTAAAAAAACTGTATCAAATAGGTTTATTTTACTGTATAATCAAAGTATGAGTACACATATTAATGCTCCAGAGGGAGCAATAGCTGATTCAGTATTATTACCAGGAGATCCTTTAAGAGCAAAATTTATTGCAGAAACTTTCTTAGAGGATGCTAAATGTTATAACGAAGTTCGCGGTATGTATGGATATACTGGAATTTATAAAGGTCATAGAGTTTCTGTTCAGGGAACTGGTATGGGCCAGCCATCTTTATCAATTTATGTACAAGAACTTTTTCAGTTTTACAATGTAAAAAAAGCAATTAGAATTGGAACTTGTGGTTCTATTCGGGAAGATGTAAATCTTAGAGATGTTATTCTTGCAAATGGAGCATGTACAGATTCTGCACTTCAAACACAACGTTTTGGAAGTATGCATTATTCACCTGTTCCTGATTTTGATTTACTTTATACAGCTTATAATAAATCAAAAGAACTTGGATTGAAAACTGTAGTTGCACCTTGTGTTTCTAGTGATCGTTTTTATGATCCTAATGCAAATTGGAAATTATGGAAAAAGTATGGAGCAGCCGGTATTGAAATGGAAGCAGCCGAACTTTATACTTTAGCAGCTGAATTTAAAAGAAAGGCCTTGGCAATTTTGACTGTAAGTGATCATATTGTAACTGGTCAGGCAACTACAGCAGAAGAACGCCAGCTTACCTTTAAAGATATGATGGTATTGGCCTTAGAAACTATTATTAGTGAATAAAAGAGGAATTTTAAATGAAACCTACATTAGTTGTTTTAGCAGCAGGTATGGGCTCTAGATATGGTGGAGTAAAGCAGATTGATGGAGTAGGACTTCATGATGAATGTTTGCTTGATTTTGCAACTTATGATGCAAAAAAGTGTGGCTTTGGAAAAGTAGTATTTATTATTCGTAAAGATATAGAAGAAGCCTTTCGAGAAAGACTTTTTGACAGAATTGCCCGTAATTTTGATGCAGAATATGTTTTTCAGCAGCATGAAACTTTATTAACACCTCAGCAGATAAAAGATTCTGAAGGTCGTGAAAAGCCTTGGGGTACAGAACATGCCGTTATGTGTGCAGAAAAGGCTATAAAAACACCTTTCGCAGTTATTAACTCAGATGACTATTATGGAAGACAGGCTTTCGAAGTTTTGGGTAAGTACTTATCTTCAATAGATAATGATTGTAGAGAACATGCAATGGTTGGTTATGTATTGGGAAATACAATGAGTCATTCGGGATCTGTAAGTCGTGGTGTTTGTACCGTTAAAGATAACATGCTTGATTCTATCGTTGAAAACTTAAAAATCTACTATGATGATAATGATAAAATTATAAGTGAAATGCCAGATGGTAAAAAAGTTTCAATGACTGGTAAAGAATGGGTTAGTATGAATCTTTTTGGTTTTTCTCCAAAAGCTTTTGAAGAATTTCATGTTTATTGGGATAACTTTATGAAGGAAAGTTGTAAATCTCCAAAAGCTGAAGCTCTTCTTCCTGTGGCTGCGTCTGATATCATTAGACATAATAACGGGGTGATTAAATTCTTTAATTCTCAGGAAACATGGTTTGGAATGACTTATCCTCAGGATCGTCAGATGGTAAAGGATGAAATTGCCAAGAAAATTAAAGATGGTTATTATCCTGAAAAACTTTGGGAAAAATAGTAATATATATAAAACTTAATCATACAATTTAGGATAAATAAATGAAAAAACTTACTGCTATAAAATCTGATAAAATCTGGGGTTATGAACTTTGGATTGCCTCTACACATCCAAATGGATGTCAGGAAGACTTTAAAAAGAGTGTTGGTGGAGATTATCCACTTTTGATAAAGGTTATTCAGGCAAATGATGTGCTTTCTATCCAGGTTCATCCTGATGATGACTGGGCTGTAAAACTTGAAGGTCCGGGAAATCGTGGTAAAACAGAATGCTGGTATGTACTTGATGCAGCTCCTGATGCAAAAGTTGTATACGGAATAAAAGAAGGCTATTCAAATGAAGTTCTTGCAAAGGCAATTACTGAAAATAGACTTGAAGATTATCTTGATTTAATTCCTGTGAAGAAAGGGGATTTTATTTTCATCCCTGCAGGAACTGTTCATGCAATTGGAGGCGGTTTACGTTTGATGGAAACTCAGCAGTCTTGTGATTTAACTTACAGACTTTATGACTGGGGTAGAGGACGTGAAGTTCATATTGAAAAAGGTCTTGCTGTAATTAAACGTGAAGAAATGATTCCTGTAGCACCTTTCCCAGGTCACTTTGAATGCAAATATTTTGATTTGGAAGAAGTGTCTGTTAATGGAGACTGGTCTGTAACAGCTCCAAATGGTAATGAACCAAAAGATACTCAGTTACTTTTTGTTATTTCTGCAGAAAAGGCTGTAATTCGTTCTGATTCAGATTCTACAGGAACAGAAATTGCTGCTGAAGAAATTTATACAGTTGCTCCTGGTGAAAAAGTTACTATTCAAGGTCAGGCAAAAATAATGAAAATTATTGCAAAGTAGAGGATAGAGTATGTTTGTCTTTTCCTTTGTTTTTCTTCCATTATTGCTTGCTTGGTTTTGTTTTTTTTACAAGAGTCATAAAATAGTTCCTGTAATTGCAATTGGAATTTTGGCTGGAATAATTGTATGTGCATGTCAGGCTTTCTTTACTTTTGCTCACAGGGTAATTCCATATAATTTTATTGATAATTACCTTTATCTTCTGTTTAGACAGACTATACTGCCTCTTTTTATACTTTATCTTGTGTTTTTTCTTGTATCAAAAGATGAGGTACAGTTTAAGATAGATTCGTTTTTACCATTAAACTTATCGTATTACTCTATTTACCTTCCATATATAATTATTACAACTTCGGAAGGCCTTTATTCTTGGTTTGCACTATTTGTTAAACCTGTTTTGTTCGGGGCTATGCTTGTTCAAACTGCTATTTCTGTATGGTATTTTTATAAATTATTGAAAAATAATAAAATTGTTTTTTCAATTTTACTGGCTATTATTTCTTTGATTTATATATGTCTGCCAGCGATGTTTGAATCATTGTATTTAATTAAAATGTATACTTCTGTAATAGTTGTATTCGGATCTGTTTATATTTTAATACCTTTTACTTTTATCTTCTTAAAAAAGATTACTGTTATAAAGCTTTAATTTTTTAAGTCGTTAAAAATACGTCGAGTCAAGGCACGCTCACGCTTAAAGCCTTGACTTCGCCGTTTTGAGGGTTTTGTAATAAACCCTCAATAAAAAAGCGAAACTTATTTGAATTGATTTTCAAAGTAAGTTTCGCTTTTTTTTATATGACGATAGACTTTTTACTAGTTTAAAGCATGAGTCGCAGCCTTGCGGCTGCTTCACTAGTTTTGCTACGCAAAACTAGCATTTACTCTTACTAGTCTAAAGCGTGGCCTGCTGAACCGAATACGTTCTTGTTCTTTTCTGCATACATCTTTACGAGTTCTGCACGAGCATCTGTAAGATACTGACGTGGGTCGAAGTCTTCTGGATGTTCAACAAGGTGCTTACGGATAGCAGCTGTCATAGCAAGACGTCCGTCTGAGTCAACGTTGATTTTGCAAACTGCAGATTTAGCAGCCTTGCGGAGCTGTTCTTCTGGAATACCTACAGAGTTAGGAATCTTTCCGCCGTATTTTTCGATTTCTGCAACGTAAATCTGTGGAACTGAAGAAGATCCGTGGAGTACGATTGGGAAACCTGGGAGCTTCTTTTCAATTTCAGCAAGTACGTCGAATGCTAATGGAGGTGGAACTAAAGTACCATCTTCGCGGCGTGTACAC
>DGWD01000026.1 GCA_002395155.1 Treponema sp. UBA4267 | reverse complement strand
GAAAATCTGATTGGACTTTATAAAGCCTCTATCTACGGTAAAGCAATTATCAGTGAAACAAACTTCTGTGTATTTGTAAAAGATGAAAATGAAATTGCTGAACACGGACAGATTTCTAAAAACGTTACTTCTAAATATTTGAGTGATGACGAGTTTGACGGACTTCCTTTTTATGAAAGAAGAGCACGAGATTATCTTGCAGAAAGTAAGAAGGACACTAAGGGCTATTACGTTACAACCTTTCTTCCTTTGATTCATGCCAGGGTGGATGCCTGTATGGATATGCGATTAAAGGAAAATGGAAATATTAAAAAAGTAAGAATTGAGCAGCTGACATTCCGCTATAAAAAAGATGAAGCGTTCAGCTCTGAGTTCTTTGTAAAAACTGTTTAGGGGGTGTGGGAAATAGAAAACATTGAATTATTGGTTAAGTCTATGAACGGCTTACAGATTGAGCTTTCTGGATTCAGATCTGAAATGAAAGAATTTAAGAAAGCTGTTGAAAAAAGGATGGATTGTCTTGATACGAGAAGTACGGCGTGTCAGTACAATCCGAATGTGTGTGCGACTGCTAGACGGCTTGAGGAACACATAAAGGCAGACAACGGAAAAGCCGGAAGAAACATGGCTGTAATTGCCTGTGTGATTTCCTGCTTTAATGTGGCGGTTACAGTAATAACACTTGTGGTTCGGGGGATGTGATGGATAACCATAATTTAAGAATGAGATTGATGCTTGAAGCTGAAAAAGAAATTGTTGAAGGACTGACAGAAACTGAACGCTACAGATATTTCTTAGGACGTATGCAGTTTTTGAAATATGAAAGCGGAAAAGAAAATCTGACAAGTTCGGACTGTTCGGGTTCTGTTTGTCTTGCTTTACTTTTGGCTACAGGCTGTGCAATTCGTGTTACGGCAGACAGCCTTTACCGTAAGTATTTTACAAAAAAGAATCCGGACAAGAACGATATTCAGGCAGCTTTCTTTATAACCCTTTATGACAGAAAACTTGGAAACAGAGTTTATAAGGAAAATGAAGTTTGTCATGTAGCCGGAGTCTGCGGAAAGGATGTTGTGCTTAACTGCGTGGAGCCTTATTCAGAATTGAGAAGTCTTTCTGATATGAAGCCTTATTACCAGGCAAACGATTACAGAATTGTTGTTAGAGGATTGGACCGTGAGGCATTGCAGAAAGCAAGTGATGACAACGTGGATTTGTTTGGAGCTGATTATCAGTTTGAACAGATTAGAGAAGCAATTGACGGAGTACGCGGATGATTAGTTTTAGATTTCAAAGATTAATTGAAAAGCTTCTTAGCGTGAAGTTTGTAATCTTTATTGTTGCGACTGTACTTCTTTGCTGTGGAGTTCTTGGCGGAGCTGAATGGCTGACTGTGGCTCTTACTGTAATTGCAGGAAGAGAGATTCAGAAGTTTAAGGATTTCAAAATTCCAAGGAAGGTATCTGATGAAGAAGCTTTGGAAAGTGATTAAGAAAGTTTTTATATGGTTGGGTGCGATTCTTTCTGCAGTGTTCTTTGTGCTGTTCATTGGAGATAAGAAACGCTACGAGGAAAAAGAAGTCATTGATGACAGCGAGGAGATAAATGCAAAAGCTGCTAAAAAACGTGAAGAAGCGATTGAGCGTATTTCTAATTCTGATGCTCGTACTTTGTGCGAATCTTACGGCTCAGTCTGCGACACCATTGCCGACGGAAAAGAAAGATTCAGAAAACGCTGCAAGCGAGCTGACAATTGAGGAAGTTATGGAAATTGCAGAAGAAGAAATTGAACGTACTGCTCAAGAGGCAGTTAAGGCTGCTCTACTGGAAGTTGGTGGCGAGCTTGCTTTTGAAAAAGAGAGAGCTGACCAGATGGAAGCTGCAAAGCTTAATCTTGAATTGGAAAATCAGAAATTAAAAAAAGAGCTTAGTAAAAAGAATAATCAATTTTTTTATGGAGCTTTGATTGGCGGAACTGGCGGAGTGATTGTTACTTCGCTTGTATTTGGATTAGTAATGGGGTTTTGCAAATGATAACAAGTAAAGGAAAATTTAAGGGATTAGTAACTGTTACTGTTCGCGATTGTAACGGTCATATTAAGTATTACAAGAATGGATTCTGGAGAAGTCTTTTAAGGCTGCCTCAAAGACCAATGATTACAAAACATCATAACACGATCACAACTCTGGGCGACAATCTGATTGCGGATATGATGATTAGTAATCCGACACAGAACAAGGTGGATTCAACAAACGGCTACATGCTTGTTGGAACCGGATGGACTGGATCTACTCCAAAGAATAACACATCGGTAAATACCGCAACCGGAACTTACAAAAAACTTGATACAGGATATCCAAAGATTAAAGGAACATTCGGAGCTACTGACGGAAACGTTGTTTTGTACAGAGCTTCGTTTGCTGCAGGTGATTTGAATGCAAACGGCATTAACGAAGTTGCTTTGATGAATGGAAACACGGCAGCTGCTAAGTGCCTGGCTTATGCCCAGATTACTCCAAGCGTTAATGTTACTAGTGCAGACTCTTTGCAGATAGACTGGCAGATTACTGTGAGCGGTTCATGATATGAGTAATTCGATTGTCGGAAACAATGGAACACCTACAGATTTCCTTGCTTGGTTTGAAACTGAAATTGATGAAGACGAATATGAGGATATGGAAGGTGAAATGGTTGATGAAGAGAACGTCTTTGGATTTCGAGGAATTGTTCCAAAAAACTCTAATTCAAATGTAGTAACTATCTTCTATTATTATTCAGCTCCGGTTACGGAATGGTACTGGGATTATTCTTATGGTCTTGATTATAAGCCGGTAATTCCTGTTGTATTTTCAGCAGATGCAAACTGGAATCTGACTCAATGTCTTAATGCTACCTTCGTTGAAACAAACCTTACCGGACAGTCCAACGGTTGGAAAGCTCTAAATGTAACTTTGAAAAGAAAGCTTGTTGAAGGCGAACGGATTGTCTTTGGAGTTTATTCTGATTTACTTGGTTATGTAGCAACTGGTGAAATTGAAGATGCAAATACAACTATGTGTTACTTCTACTGGACCAGGGCAAAAAGAAGAGATTATGCATCTGCTATTTCTTATATAAGTTCACAAGAATTCATAAGCCAGCAGAGAAATATTTTCTCTGATTATGAAATGTGTATTTACCTTCAGTATGAGAATGAGCCGGATGGATTTTTCTATACTCGTGCTGTGATTGGAAATGTGGGAGCTGCAGCACGTTTTAATAACAGAAAACTTGAAGCTGTTAGAAAGTCCTCTGCTGTCTGTAGTTTAGGAAGTTTAACAAATCGAATCGGATTCTTTAAGTTTTTTAGAAATGAAAATCTTAGCTTTTCTGATAGTTTGCAGAAGCTTCTTCTTTTACTTCGTTCTTGTTTTTCTGGATCTGCTTTAAGTGACAGTACTACAAGACTTGCGGACTACAAAAAAGAAATAGATTCTACTGCAACCAATACTGAAAGCCTTACAAGATACGGTGAGAGCTTCAGGAGCTTTGAGGATGAAGCAGAAATTAAGGCAAAGCCATTTGCATCTAGAATCTTTTACAGAGCTGTTGCAACTGTTATGAACTTTTGGGATTGGCTTCGTGGAAAGATTCGGGAAGCAAATTATGTTGTTTCATTTTTTACACCTGTGAAACTGGAAATCATTTTAGATGGGAAACATATGAATAGGATTTATAAAGGACAAACAAAACTTCGTGTACTGTTTAATTGCAAATGTGACCTAACAGGTTATGCAAGTGTAAACATAAAAGCCCGGAAGCCTGACGGAATTACAGAGGTGACTTTCCCTGCTGTTGTTAAGGATGCTGAGTCTGGAATTATATTTTATGATGTTCAGTCTGAAAATGATTTTGATAAAGTTGGCTTTTGGACGCTATGGCCGGAGTTTGTTTTTGATGATGACAGAACAAACGTCGGACAAGCAGAAAAAGCATTTGTGTATGAGGCCGGAACATGACAAAGCGAAAAATCAAAATGGATGATGATTACATTCCTAAAGATATATGGAAAAACGCTAAAAATTTTGTCTTTCTGATTGAGGATGATATTACCATATACAAACAATTCAGAAGCTTTCCAACTTCAAAGCAGAGTGAAGAAGCCGACAAGTTTATAGCCTGGTGGGAACTTGGAAAATTTAGGGATTATCCTCATTCATTAATACTTCTTGATGAAAACCTTAGTAATATTTATAAAAAGATTGGAAAAGATGATGTTATGAATGGATATGAACAGCTGCAGTATACGTTGGTTCAATTATACAAGATTTTAAAAGATAACGGGATGATAAATGACTGAAAGACAACTTGAGGGTATGGCCCGCGAAGCTGCCATCCAAATTGGCCGTGACATGAAAACAAATGAGTATGTAAAAGGTGAAATGCAGTTTACTGATTTGACCAATGCAACTTATTTTATAAAGACTTACGGGAGTATAATCAGATACTGCATTACATGGAATAAGTTTTTATTCTGGAATGACACCTGCTGGGAGATTGATAACCGCGGCCGTGTTGAAGAGCTGATACCAATTTTTGTTCATCAAATTTACAGAAGTAGAAGATATATTGAAGATAGACTGCAGCAGGAATCTTTTGAAAAGCATCTTATAAAAAGTGAAAGTTTTAGAAGACTCCAGGCAATTGCCGGTATTCTTAAAATGAGCAAGGAAATAAAAGTTGAAGACTGGGAACTGGACAGCGACAACTATCTTTTTAATGTAGAAAATCTGACTCTGAATCTTAGAACCGGAAAAGCCCGAGAGCCTAATACAAAACATCTGATTACAAAGAAGAGCAATTTTATTTATGACAAAGCTGCTGACTGCCCTGTGTGGAAAATGTTTCTGATGCAAATTTTTAATAAAGATACTCAGCTGATTAAGTTTATTCAAAAAGCAATGGGCTACACTTTGAGCGGCGATGTAAGTGAACAGTGTCTTTTTATTTTGTGGGGAACAGGTGCTAACGGTAAATCAACTTTCTTAAATGTTCTGCAGGAGCTTTTTGGAGATTACTCTTGTTCGGCTTCTACAGAAACTTTTATGAAAAAGACTTCTGAACAGAGTAACGACCTGGCACGTCTAAAAGGAATGAGGCTTGTTACAACTACTGAAGTTGAACAGGGAAAGCAAATGAGCGAAAGCCTTATAAAACAGATTACCGGTGAAGACGAACTTACAGCACGATTCCTGTACGGTGAGTATTTTTCATTTAAGCCTACGTTCAAAATTTTTATGGCGACAAATCATAAACCGAAAATCCGCGGAGCTGACAACGGAATCTGGAGACGAATTAAAATGATTCCTTTTACTGTAACTATTCCTCCGGAGCAGAGAGATAAGAAGCTTACGGAAAAGCTGATTGCAGAAAATTCAGGAATCTTGAACTGGCTGATTCAAGGCTATGCAATGTGGAAAAAAGAAGGACTGACCGACGAGCCGGATGCAGTTCGTGAAGCAAACGAGGAATACAGAATGGATATGGATAGCGTAGGAATGTTTGTTACTGACTGTCTTGAAATTGACGCAAGCCTTAAATGGCGGCTTCCTACTGCGTTGCTTTATCAGACTTATATTAAATGGTGCAATAAAAACAATGAACGTATTATGAGTCAGAAGTGGCTTGGTATGAGAATGAGTGAGAAAGGATTTAAAAGAGTGATTACTAACGGGCAGAGGCTTTGGTGCGGGCTTGTGGTTAAGAATGAATGGTTGGCGATGAAATAAAAAAGGCTTTTTCAGGGACGCAACCGCGATAACTGACAGCCCGCTGATGTTGCAATATGAAAAAGCCCTTATAAAGGCAAACAAAGGCGGTGGGAGTTGAACCACACTGCATGTAGCATGTCCGAAGACCCTATGTCCGCTCCTATATTGACTTCTACCTTTGCTTACCAATTAATATATTATTATTGCATATGTAAGAAGTCAATAAAAAAAGCTCACCGAAATTGGTGAGCCTTGAATGTTATGTTTTCTGTAATTGATAGCGGCAGTTACAGAAAACCTTGAACACTACCTGCCTATCTGGATTGGTATTTATATTTTAGTATGGATTAAATCATTGGTTAATTTATAAATTGCTGATTGGTTATTACAAAAGGATTACCCCGATAGCGAGGGGCTTACCCCTTGGCAAATTGGAGAGAGTTTGGAAGCTTTCTTTACATGCTACTTAATTTTTTTATTAATTGACTTTTCTGATACTCCTGATTATATTTAAAATTAGCTCCGTGGTAGAGCTAACAGCTAGTGTGAAGATTAAATCATACCATTTCTAATTACTTAATGATTACCTACGAGCATCAGGTTATTGCTGCTTAAAGGTACTAGCAAAAAAAAGCAAACGCAATAAATAGGATGCTCAAGGAGTATCATTATGTCTCATGAAGAATTCTTCAAGAATGAAGCTAAGAAATTCTTGAAAGATTGGAAAACACAAACCCAAACAGTTGAAAGTGACGGATATATTTCTTATCACTATGATTGGAAGTTCTACGACGTAGGCGACCTGTTCTTTTATTATGAATTAGATGATAAAGACGAACAGGATATTAAACTTGCACGTGCACAACACTACATTGCAAAAATGGTTGGCTTTAAGAAATGGGATGAACTTATCCATGCCTCAGAAGCCAGATTGGAACTTTCTGAATTATTGCTTCGCAGATTTAAAAATGCACAGGATGTACAAGACTGGGAAGAGACTCTTTATTATACAGGCATTTTACAGTATGGTGATGAAGCGGTTTTAGACTATGCAAGACAATACTTTGATCTTGGGGATAGAAAAGAAATTGTTAATCTTCCAGCTGATAAAATTTCTATACTAACAGGTAAATTAAAATCTGAAGAATTAAATAATTTCTCTGCTGAAAATAATCCAGATGGAACATTAAGAAAAGATTCCTATGTATTCTGTACTCATTGCAATAAAGCCTTTAATTTTAATCAATCTAAAGTAATTAAGGAAACTGCTACATCAAAAACAATGGTTGTTTGTAAAAACTATCCTAATTGTAGAGGCACCTATCTTGATTACAAAGTTTTGTCACCAACAATTATGTACGGACAAACAAAAATTGCAGGTCTTGAAAGAGGAATAAATGCTCTTAAAACAGATTTTACAATGGATACAAAAGTCCATTGTATTCATTGTGGAAAAGAATATCTTTATAAAGAAGCAAATGTAGTTCAGTTTCCAGATGATGAAGAACCTCTTGTTTATTGCAAGCATTATCCAGAATGTGATGGCAGCTTAATCGACATGATGAACGCTAATAAAATGGGAGGACGATAATGATAAAACATTATATTCTCCAAGCTTTAGATTCAAATGGAAAATCAGTATTCATTGATGATGTTCCAAACGGTAAAAATTGCGGATGTTTTTGTTCTGAATGTAAAGGTGCTTTGATTGCAAGACAAGGTAACATAAAAGCTCATCATTTTGCACATCAAAGTGGAAACGATAGTATAAAATGTAGTCAAACGGCATTACATCTTCTAGCAAAAGAAATCATAAAGGAAGAAAAAAAGATTCCTGCATTTGTAAACGGAAAAATCGAGTTTGTAAGTGTTGAGAATATTGAGAAAGAAAAGAATCTAGGTGATATTAAACCTGATTTGTATGCTGAATTCAACGGAAAATCAATAGCTGTAGAAATTTATGTTTCTCATTCTGTAGATGATGCAAAATTAATGAAAATACAAAATCATAAACTTACGACTTTTGAAATAAATCTTTCTGAACTCATTTTCGAAACAAAAGAAGAAGTAAGAAATGCAATTTATGATTTAAAAAATCTCCGTCCAGTTTATGATGAATATTTTACAGAAAGGATTCTTTCTGATAAAAAGCAATTTATTGATAAAAATGGCATGCAAAAGAATATTGATAATGGCTTTGTTTCTGATTGTCCTATGAATTTGGTAGTAAGAAATATGAGAGCAGAAATGGAAAAGGTAAAATCTTCTATTTGCGAAATATGTCCTTTTGGTTACAAAATGCAAAACGAAAATATAGTTCATTGTATTGGGCATTTGAATATAAATCTTTCAAAAGATATTTTACTATCCAAACTGAGACAACAGAAAATAACTGTAAATCTTGATTATGGTTGCCAGGTAAGTGTTTCTCAAAACAAAGTTGTTTCACTTTCTGAATTAGCAAATTATTTTACTATGGTCACTGGAATAAAATTTACAGAAAACAAAAGAAAATCTAAAAAACAACAAAGATGATATCTGTATAATAAATGGAACTCAAATTTTGGACTCCAATAGTGTATATCTAGCAACTATGTATTTGACTTCAGGAAGTCCTGTCACGCTAAAATATTTGCGTAATGGAGTTGAGAAAACTGCAAGTTTTACAATTTATTAAAATTTTAATGGACAGTGGGAACCATCTCAATATCCGTCGTAACATTCGGACTCAAATATTCCCTTTTCATCTGCCAGCCGTCTACTGTCCAGGATTTAGCGAGGGTTATTGAGCGGCGGCCATAGGTGTTTGTTATGTTGTCTACTGCATCCATGAGCTTTCGTTTTTTTATGTCTTCCTTTGGATCTATCCAGAGCCAGCCTTGATATTGAGCTGGCATGATATCTAACAGAGTTACCATTATTACCTTGTAGCCGTAGCCCTGACGGTAGATGTGAGGGAGCGCAAGACGTGCGGCATTTACTATATCCGGCGTATATGATGTAAGACGAGGAAGCTGAACTATTACACCGTTTGAATATTGGCTGTCGAGGTCGTCGCTATAATAGTTGCAGGTGGAAATTGTGACCTGTACGGCCTGGCATTCACAGTCTTGCTGGCGTAGCCTTTCTACTGCAAGTTCAGTGTATTCAACTAAAGCGCATTCAAGTGTGACAAGGTCATAGACTTTTCTTGAGAATTGACGGCTTGAAGTTATTACTTCCTTTTTCTCACGAACGACTTTATCTATTGAACGGATGCCGTTGAGTTCCTGAACTGTTGCAAAGCCTTGAATTGTAAGAAGCCTTTTTGCATCCATCAAAGGCATATGTTTAAGCATAAGTGCATTTTTAATTCCGTGGAGTAGCAGCTTTTGTGCACGTGCGGGACCGATTCCCCAGATGGTTCCACAGTCTACGGATTCGAGAAGACTATCTACTTCTGCAGAATTGTAAACAAAAACTCCGCCGTGTTCCTTGGCTTTTTTGTTGTAGAGTTTGGCCAATGTTTTAGTAGGTGCAGCACCTACGCAGATAGGGATGCCGACTTCTTTTGCAATACGGCGTTTGAGGTCGTGGCCGATTTCTTCATAGTCTTTTATGGACCAGTTGCATTTATCAAAGAATAAGAAGCTTTCATCGATTGAATATTCTTCTATGTCCGGAGCGTATTCCATATATATAGAAGTAATTCTTCGGCTTATATCTGCATAGAGAGTGTAGTTACTTGAAAAGATTGTGATTCCTTTCCAGTCGCAGATATCGCGGACTTTGAAATATGGGTCACCGCGTTTGATTCCGCAGGCTTTGGCTTCCTTATTTAAGGCGATGATGATTCCATCATTATTTGAAAGAACTGCTACCGGCTTGTTGCGTAAGTCTGGACGGTAGATTTGTTCACAGGATGCATAAAAACTGTTGCCGTCTGCATGTAAAATCATATTTCTTTTACCGTGTGGATTACATGGGTGACGGCTCCTGTGACTATTGTGTCTTCAAGAGATTTCTTGATTTTGTAAACTCTGCTCAAAGCAAAGTGACCTTCTGATTCATATACTACGAGGCTGTTAGGGGTTATTCTTTTGGCACGGTCGATTATGAGGATGTCACCGTTAAAGATTCCCATGCCAGTATAGTTTGAACTTTCGATTTTCATTACGACTGTTGCCGACGGATGCTTTATGAGGATGTTATTAAAATCTATGCCTTTCTGTTCATAGCCCTGTGCTGGGCTTGGAAAACCTGTAATCATGATAAAATAACTATAATTTCTGTTTTTAATTTTGTCAATTAAAATACTCATATAGGTATTTATTTTATTTAAATTCGGGTGTATATTAGAATTATGGAAGCAGATGTATTCTGGAAAAAGGTTAAACAGATACTCACAGGATTAGACAGGAATCAGGAATGGCTTTGCGAACAGGCCGGGATTCCGCTTTCGACTTTACGCAATAAGATTTGTATTAGTCGTATGCCGACATTTGAAGAGGTTATGAAAATCTTAAAAGTGTTTAAGATGACTCTTGAAGAATTTACTGCATTCCCTGAAACTCTGCAGAAAGATGTTATTAATATTCCGGTTTACGAGCAGGCTTTTTCTGCAGGACGAGGACAGGAATTTGGAGACTCTTCTGAGATTATTGATTATGTTGCTTTGCCTAATGAGCTTAAAAAGTACACTGATAATATGAGGGCTTCTTATGTACGCGGCGACTCTATGGAGCCGACTCTCTTTGATAATGACATCATCCTTTATGATAATTTTGGCTACGACGGTACAGATGGAATCTATGCGATAAATTATCGTGGAGCTTCTTTTGTAAAAAGGCTGCAGCGTGCTAAAGATTTTGTACGAATCATTTCTGATAATAAGAAGTATGATGAAATGACTGAGAGCGGAGAAAGTGAGGACTTTCGTGTTATTGGAAAAGTAAGGTATGTGGTGCATAAGGTACAGGGGTAAAATTAAATAATCTATTGACCTGAGAATCTCTTGTATTTTTCGGGGAATGTGGTATATTTATATTAGCCTACAGTTATGGAACATCAAGCACCAATGTGCGCGACCATAATCTTAGGCTCTTTTTATTTCTTCAACACTGTAATTTTTAAATCATCCCAAATAAGGTGGATTAGCTTCTGAAAATAGAAGGTGATACAACTAAAATATGGAAAAAATAATTTCTATGACAGAAGAAGAATTCTCCAAGATAGCCCTTGAAAAAGGATTTGATAAGTATTGGATAATATCGTGTATTGATGACTGTAAAAACGATATTGAAAAAATAAAAAAAGAAGGTTTGATTATACCTATCCCATTAGAAAAAAAACTTGCATTTTATTATGAAAGCATTGTAAAAAATGGACCGCTAGAAGGTGGATTAGCTTCTGAAAATGGAAAGTGATACAACAAAAGATTGCTTGACTTATGAGGCTGTCAGCCGTATTATTCAATTGAGGTAAGCAGAAGAAGAAACCGAATATGGGAGCGACGGGCGACTCTTTGAGGCGTTGGCAGTTGGTTCGAAACCAACCTTTTTTGATTACCTGATTTTTTTTAATTGCATAATCTGTCGATAACCTTCAATTCCGACTTCAAGTGGATTAACTTCTGAAAATGGAAGGTGATACAACTATATAAAATCCCTGTTTACTTAACAACAGGGATTTGTCCCAAAAGGACTCTTGAAAACTGATATTTTAATTATAGTTATTTATCTCCTAATTTATTACTATTTTTTACTTCTTCCAATAATTCACAGTGTTTAACAGTTACCTTATTAAAATACATTTCAAAAGCAACCATAAAATTTACAAGCGGGATTTCTGCATCGAAAACAACTTCTACTTTTTTATCGTTGTTGTAGTCGTGAATCTGGATACGGATTGTGTCCTCATTCTTTTTCCATGCCAGGATTTTGAAAAGGTCATCTTCAGCTGGAGTAAAGACGGCAAAGTTTTCCTGAATTGTTGTTCCTACAAACTGCTGCATACGGCTTAAGATTTCGAGAGAGAAGAACATGGCGCGTTTATAGGTTGCACTATCAGAAACAAATTCAATTTCAGTTTCTGTTGAGAACATAAGAGTACGGTCTTCATCAAGCCATTCTTCATATTGTTCAGTCAGATCTTTTAATATTCTTTTTCCAACTTTTACTTTGCTTTTAATTTTGAAATCTTTTGATTTTTCGATTTTTGATTTTGGACAAGGAATTTGCTGGCCAGATATAAACCAGCGTTTCAAATCTGGTGAATAAAACCAATCGAAAAAAGTTGCTGCATGATTAGGAGAAAGGTTTACGGGATATTTATCTTCTTTCGGAGTGCTGGATATAAGAGGATATGGAATAAAATCGTTCCATAACTTTTTTGCTTTTTTAATGACTTCTTCTTCATTACCTGAAAGATGTGCTGCAAGATAACCAGGTTTTTGATCATCATTGTATAAAACAATTGCAAATTCGAAATATTCATTTCCTCTTTTTGTTACCATAATGTTCTCCTTTTGCACAACATTATAACAGATTATATGGATTTTTGTTCTTAATTTTATTTTATAATTCCTTTTCCCCCATGCCCCCTGATTGGCTTCGCCCTTTATGCGTTGCATAAAAATAAGAGAGAAAAGAGAAGCTTTTGTAGGATAGTAAAATATGCGTTGCTTGCAACGCAAAAAAAAGCATAAAGTTGCAAAAGCGTTGCTGTGTTTGGATATCTTTGATTATTTTTGAAATAATATTGAATGTGTTTGAATTGCTTTTATTTTAAAATTTTCTTTAGCAACGCATTACTAAAGAAAAAATATAAATATTTAAATGAATATATACATATAATAAAAAAATACGTATATAAACAACTAAGCGTTGTTTGATTTTAAAGTCAATGAATTAAATTTTTTGTAAGAAAAAACAAGATCGCTGCGCGCGCTCCCCCCGCGAGTTTTAAAATCAGAACGTCGCCGCGAAAGCGGCGACAGGAGAAGAAGTCTACCGGAGCGAAGACTGCTTTACAAACTAAAGCGGTTGCGAAGCATCCGCAACTTTTGAAAGCTGTCTGAGCGGAGTCTGGAAGATAAAGTTTCGGGTGGAGGATCATCACGTTGTCCGCCGCAGGCGGACCTGGAAGAGAGATTTTTAATTTGGAAGATGAACACGGAAGAAGCAGTCTTGCTTCAAACATAAGGTCGCGAAGCGGCCATAACTTTTGGCAAGTCTGCTTCTGGAGCTGGTAGATTTTTGCTGAGCGGAAGGCGCGTCGGGAGCACAAGGAGGTGCGACCAGAGCGCCTGTAGCGAAGCTGTGAACGATGGAACTTTTACTGATTTCAAAAAAGTTTATGTGTAAGATGGGGGCAACAAGGACGTTGCCCCCTTGCTGATGGAGCGCAGGCACTAGCGGTGCCTGTGCGACTGAAGCAACAATTTGTCCCATACGAAAATAGTTCCCCAAAAAGCCGCCCTTGTAAGACCAACTGAGCATCTTAAAACGGTGGGACAACTGCAATGTTGAGCAAAAGGTTGCCCCCTTAATCCCCCCGAGAGCGGTATATTGCATTCAATATTTTTTGGAAGGGGGTTGTGGGGGGGTGCCCCGCGGCAGGGGGGAAGGGGGAAACCTTTTGCGTGCCCACCGTTTTAAGTTGCGACACCCGCGGACGGCACTTTATTTTTTCACGACCAGTTTACAGCGCGAGGCATAAATTTGGCGGCTTCTACAAAAAGAGTGCTTACTGCAACGATGTGCCCGCCTGCGGAAACAGGCAGATGCACAAAGCGGAAGGTGTGGCAGATGCTTTGCTTCTTCGCTTTTCTTCTGCCACTCCTGGAGCGACTGCAGCTGACTGTGCTTGCATTGCTCCTTGCGCCGCTTTCACAAAGGCCCACTTGCGAGCCCGCTAGTAAATGCAAACAGTGTGTGAACGAATGGAGCGCAACGAAGTGAAGCGGAATGAGAGAACACTCTGTTTGCTACCTTTTTAGGAAGGAGCGTTTCCTGAAAGACGAGAAATGTAGAGAGCGGAAGCGGTACGAAGTACGGCTGGAGCGAACGGCATTAAAGGAAACCTTTGAGGGAACATTCCCTCGCATAACTGATTATAATATAATAAATTAGACTGTGTGTGACAGTAAACGTGACAGTAATTTTTAATTTTAAATGTTGAATAGACGTTTGAAATGCTGATTGTCTAGACGATTGAATAGAAAGTCAAATACTCTCAAACATATTTCAAATATATTCAGTTGCATAAATGCTTATTTTATAATAAAATACATATATCTTAATTATATTTGAGAGTCAGTGATTATCCATATATGACAGCGGTTTAAGGAAAGTTGGCCTTCCAAGCTGATGACGAGGGTTCGACTCCCTTCATCCGCTCTTACTAATCAAAGCTAAGTCCTTACAATGTAAAGACTTAGCTTTTTTCATTTTAACCAGTGACAGTAAAATGACAGTAATTCCTTACACTTTTTTTTCGTAAGGAGTTTGCTATGCGCGGTTATTTCTTTATCTATAAATGGAAGATATGCAGCTTAATAAGATTGAATCTAACAAGATTGAATGTGCTAAGAAGCTGTTTAATGTAGTTTCTACAAGCGGCGTGAAGTATGACCATGTTGATAGCTATGAGCAGTTGAAGAATGTTATTGGGTTGAAGGCATAGAATTGATTATATTAATAATTCTTGGATTCATTATTTCCTTCGCTTTCTCAATTTTCATGGCAAAGACTATGCCTGGAAGACGAGGACGTGCCGGAGAAAATAAGGTTTCAAGAATTCTTAGTAAACTACCTTACATTCAATACAGAGTTATAAATGATGTCTTATTAAAGACCTGTCACGGGACAACACAAATTGACCATGTTGTTTTATCTGAATATGGAATCTTTGTAATTGAAACTAAGAATTATTCCGGCTGGATTTTTGGCGGTGAACATTCTGAGGAATGGACAAAAAATGTTTATGGTCAGAAATATCAATTCAGAAATCCATTAAAACAAAATTATGCTCATGTAAAAGCTTTGATGGAAGTGCTGGAAATTGCCGATCAGAATGTTTTTATTCCAATAATAGCTTTTTCTAATCAGGCAGATATAAAAGTACAGTGTTCTAAAGAAGTTATAAACTTTCGCCATCTAAAAAATACAATTCTTCGTTATCAAAATAAAGTTTTACCGATTGATAAAATGGTACTTTATGAAGCTAAGCTGCAAGGTTTTACGAATTATACAAAAGACGAAAAAAGCATCCATGTAGCCGGAGTTAAAGCAAAAGCAGATTTTAATAAAGCAAATATCAGTATGGGGATTTGTCCTAAGTGTGGCGGTAAGCTTGTTGAACGAAAAGGAAAATACGGCAAGTTTCTAGGATGCAGTAATTTTCCGAGATGCCATTTTACTTATAATTTATAAAAGTTTTATAAGAATTAGATATTTTCCATTCAGGAAAAATCCTCAGCAGTTTTAGCAGTAACAGCTTTTCCCTTAATAAACTTTGCTTTTACGCGGATGGTTTTTCCACGCATTTTTGTATAACGTTCGTCTCTGAAAGTCATAAAATAAGTACCTTTGATATAAGGAGATTTTTAACCACCGCTTCTAATTATTTCTTTAATATCTTCTGAAGCAGAAAGTTTACAAGTTTTTTCTGGATATGAATTAGCATCCATATCTTCAGGAATTCCATCAACAATACATTCAGGATAACAATCCATATACATAATAGTATTAATGCAGAGCTGGAATGCTTTTACTTTAAGTTTTGCTTTTTCTTCTTTGCTTTTCAAAAAAAACTGATAAGCATCATCTGTTATTTCAAAACCACCTGTATCATCTTTACAGCAGATTGTAATTAAATGGTCATCGTATAACATAAACTTAAAAGCATAGCTGTATTCTTCATCAGGAATACGAACTGCAAAGCAATATACACTTACTTCAATATTTCCGTGATATGTATCTGACCACATAATTTCTTTAGTGCCATTTTCTTGAACAAACTCTTTTACAGAATCAACTTTAATTTTAATGTTTTCAAGAACTTCTTTAAGTTTTTTATCTAGAAAGAAAACATGTAAAAATTCTTTTTATAATCACTTAGCCAGAGTTCCCATGTGCGAAGAGAGATCATTTTACTGCCATTATCTGGATCACGTTTTAAGGCAGCTTCATATTTATCATGAATGACAGTATATATGTCTGCAGCAGAAGCATAAGGAAATCTATTTTTATAATCGAAATATTGATTCCAACACATTCTTAGAACGGAACCATATTTTCCTTTTTTCATTCTTTAACCTCTTTTTGATTCAGTTTTATAACTTTCTTTTTTTGTATTTTATTTTCGATTGTACATAGAATTTTCTTTTGCCTATCATCAAGATTAGTTTTCAAAACGAACCATCCGTCATCCATCTCTTTATAGCAATTCTTAAGAAATTCGAAATCATCATATTTTAATAACTCATGAATTTCTTCAATTACTTTTGGACTATATCTTTCATGAACTTCCTTAAAATGCATGTAGATTATGAACTTTTTATAAATCGTTAAAAGATCTGCAACTTCATTATTGTTTCTTTCTTTTATTGAATTATAATCTTTAGAATCATATTGATCCCAGATTCCAATTGAAGATTCTCGTTCAGTTGGGATATTTAATTTTTTAATTATATCGTTAGTTGTTTTGGTTTTTAACATATTTCCTTTATTTTTAAATAAAGGAATAAAAATATTTTCAAAATTTAAAAAGCGGCCTTTATAAAAAATATTAAATAATTCACTTTCTGATTTAAGTTCATATTTTTTTGAACGGGCAAAGAGGTATTGAATATCAGCTCTTTGAATTCCTATTCCTGCATAAAATAATTCTGCTTGATTATTACTTTTATGAATTAATTTCCAAGATTCATCTATAAATTGTAATATATCTGATAGCATTTCTTTTTCATTTGTATATTCCCATAACCAAAACTCTTTTGTTATATTTCTTTTATCATTATTTGGAAGTAGTGGAAAATATTTTGAAAACGTACCACCAATTAAAAAATGTCCGTCTTTATATGGATTTGCTTTTAATTCTCTTCGTCCATCACGATCTTTCTTAGGTACATAAAATTCAAGATCAAAAAAAATAATCTGCGTTTTTTCTGGATGATACTCCAAATGTTTTTTATTCATAATTAAAGTATAACAAAGTATAATTTATGGGAAAAGATTTTTATTTGTCTCTTTAATGTCTAGAGACATTGCAGGGGTATCCCCCCTAATCCTTTCTAAATCATAGCACCAATTACTAACCACAATATCTCATCTACAAATTTATTTAACAAAACACAAAAGCACTTTGAACTTACACTTTACCTATGAACATTCAGGGTAAAGACTGCACTCTGACAGTTGCAAAAGACGGTACATTTATTCCATTACCATACAGCGAGGAAA
>DGWD01000037.1 GCA_002395155.1 Treponema sp. UBA4267 | reverse complement strand
ATGCAGCTTTCTGACAATGTAAAGGCTGTTGCACGTGCTGGAGCTGGAACTAACAATATCCCAATTCCAGAACTTACAGAAAAAGGTGTAGTTGTATTTAATACACCAGGTGCTAATGCAAACGCTGTAAAAGAACTTGTAATGCTTTCTCTTTTGCTTTCTAGCCGTCCTGTAATTGATGCTAACAAATGGGCAAATGCTCTGGCAGGAAAGGGTGACGAAATCCCAACTCTTGCAGAAAAAGGTAAGAGCCAGTTTGTTGGACCAGAATTAAACGGAAAAACTCTTGGTGTAATTGGACTTGGGGCAATTGGTGCTATGGTTGCTAACCTTGCCCTTCACTTTGGAATGGAAGTTTACGGATATGACCCATTCCTTTCTGTAAACGCTGCTTTGAAATTAAACAAAAATGTAAAAATTGCAGAAACTTTGGACAGTCTTTACGCAAAGAGTGACTACATCACAATTCATGTTCCACAGACAAATGATACAAAAGGTATGATTAATGCATCTTCTATTAAAAACATGAAAGATGGTGTTAGAATCATCAACATTGCTCGTGGTGGACTTGTAAATAATGAAGATATTCTTGCTGCTTTGGATTCCGGAAAGGTTACTTGCCTTATTACAGACTTTGCAGCTGAAGAACTTTTGAACCATCCAAAGGTTGTTTGTATGCCTCACCTTGGAGCTTCAACTCCAGAAGCAGAAGACAACTGTGCAATTATGGCTGCAGCTCAGCTCAAAGACTTCCTCGAAAACGGAAACATTGTAAACTCTGTAAACTTCCCAAAAACTGTTACAGACAACCCAATTCCAGCTGGTGGAACTCGTCTTTGCATCAGCCACAAAAATATTCCTGATACAATTTCTAAATTCACAACAATCCTTGGTGAAGCAAAGTTGAACATTTCGGCTTTCATTAACCAGGCACGTGGAGATGTCGCTTACAACATTATTGACGTTGATGGAGTCGTAACAGATGACATCATCGCAAAACTTGCAGCTTGTGATACTGTAAACAGAGTTAGACCAATTTTTGGTTAATGCCTGCAGAATCAAGTGAATTAAAAAACAAAAAAGTCATATAAAACCAAAACAGCAGAGTCGAAAGGCTCTGCTGTTTTTTTAAGGAGAGTAATCTGCCATGACACTACGACCTTATAAACCAGAAGATTCAAAAATTATCTGCAGCTGGGTAAAAGATAAAAAGCAGCTCTTTCAATGGTCAGCAGACCGCATAGGCAAATGGCCGCTGAAATGGGATGAGTTGAATGAAAGTTATAAAGACACAAATCCAGATAATTTCATTCCATTGGTAGCAGTTGATGATAATGGAGCCCATGTCGGCCATCTTTTTATTCGCTACCCCGATGAAACTGACAGAACTCAGGTGAGGTTCGGTTTCGTAATTATATCACCAAAACTCCGCGGTAAAGGCAACGGCAAAAAAATGCTGGAACTTGCGATTCAGTATGCAAAAGAAAAACTCCAGGCAGAACAAATCACGCTTGGAGTTTTTACAAATAATCCGAAAGCTCGAGCTTGCTACGAATCAGTTGGCTTCAAACCTGTCAGCACAAGAACCGTAAACATTCTCGGTAGCGACTGGGAATGCGTAGATATGGAGTTACTCCTTTAATTTACGGATTTTTCACTCCATCAAAGCAATAAAAATCCGTGAAACTTGAAAATTGGCAAGACTTTTACACCATAAAAGCTGTTTTATTAATCTGATTCGTCTTTATCCAACTCTTTTCCAAGACAAATAATCATTGCAGGAACAGACTCATTCTTGTTGACAAAGTCATTTTTGTACCAGTGGTTCCAGGCACCTTGATAAACAAGTGACATAACAAAAGCATCTCCGCACAACTGGTATTTTAAGGTTTCGGGCACTTTGTCTTTAAGATGTTTAGGAACATCTACAGGATTTACTAAAATCTCTTCCAATTCGGAATGAAACTGGTTTGTAAAGTCTAAAATACCTTCGTGGTAGACTTCTTTGAAGAGTTCATCTGAATCTTCCTCGTTTAAAACAGGAATATTTAGAACTTCTATAAAATGTTCTACATTCTCCATATTTGGAACATCTGGGGTGTGTTTCTTTTCAATATAATTATATTTTTCATAACGTGAAATAACTTCCGGGTCAAAAAACTCTGGATCTATTAGAGGAATATCTGCTTCCTCTTCTAAATAAAGTGCATACATTATTTTTAAAAATTGCAAATCATTTAGTGGCCGCCACTGACTCCATGTCAGACCGGCAGCTACATCATAAGCATAAAATCTAACTTCTTCCAGATTTTTATAAATACCTGTAGAAACGCTGTGACAACCATTCAACTTACAAAGACTATGGCCCGTTACATAATCCCAATCTGGTTTATAATCAAGAGAACTAGAAAAACCGTACGCATAGCCGTGCCAACCAGATTTACGTTGTACACTAAATAAATCATCATTGGGCTCAGAAATTTTTTGAGATTTAATTTCACGCACTGCTTCATGAACCATAAAAATCGCTGAAAATTGAAGTAAAGCAGCTTTTTGACGCTCATTAAGTTTTTTGTAATATTCTTTCTGCCTGATTTTTTTCAGATGACTTTCAAGAACTACCCACATTTTTTGAGCATACTTTTCTGCAATGACTTTATCATGGTCATAAGCCTTATCTTTTTCTTCCTGGGTAAAGATAATAAAACTGGTGAAAACTTTATCACCCTTGCGCTCCATAAAATCATAAGAAATCAATTCTTCAACAATCGGCTCAATATATGCCGCAGAAATTCCAAGCCCCTGCGAAATCTCCGTGATTGTCAAAGGCTTTTTATAGGCCATAATCAGAATATTCTGCTGAATGCGACGTGTCCAGTCACTTGTATAAAAAGCAGAACAGTTCTGTTCAAATCCACCATATACCCATATTTCTAGCTGCTCTGGCTCATAACTCTGTTTTTCGTACTTTTCCATTTCATTCTCCAGTTTGGCTTTAACATTCATACGAGCGGTGTTCAGACGGGATTTTATCGTGTTGGCATTTACGTCCAGTTCGTCTGCAATTGACTGCACATCCTGGCCATGGATAAAATGACGAACTAAAACTTCACGATAATTTTTTGAAAGCTGAGCAATTATACGACGGACATTTTCTTCATCTTCTTTTCTGATGATTTTTTCCAGCACAGTCTCCTGCCCTTCTTCCTTGCCGGCAATTTCAAAATCCGGAATTACACCATAGGAAATGACAGGCTTTGAATATTTTGAACGCAGAAAATCATTAAACTTATGATTCAAAATGCCAGAAAGATAAGTCTTTGGATTTTCAATTTTCGTATCATTTTTCAACGCAACGATAGCACTTATCAGAGTCTCCGAAACAAGATCCTCGGCCTGCTCAAAGTTATTTGTTTTACAAAGAGCAAGCTTCAGAAGATATTCGCCATGATCAAATAAGTGCATTTCGTTGTTGCTGTTCATTTTTCTAGTCTACCATTTTTCTCGTATATAATGGTAGTCGTAGAAAACAGAAAATGGGTCGGTGAATTTCAATTTATTTACGCAGTTTCATTCAAAACTTTTATAGAACAATCTTTTATAAACTCTGGTGCAAAATCTAAACCATTCGTCCACGAAATTGTATGATTTTTAATTGAAAAATCCTTAAACAAAGCCAGATCTTTCAAATCAGAAACAATTGCACGAGAATCATTGAAAACAATTTTTTCAAAATCAACAAGATGAGAAGATCCATCATTAAATGTCACTTCGATTTTATAGTCACTGTGATATTTTGCTGATTCTACGTGCAACATAACAACTCCTCTAAACAAGCGGCGGAACCTTTTCAAAACAGAGGTGACATATGATCATTAAAATACATAGTTATCGATATGCCCAAGAATCTGCTGATTTCAGGCATAGACCACCACCTTTCTGTCAACTAGTTTAGCACACCTTAAATTGTAAATCAATTTGATTGAATAATTAACAAGTTTACACACCATATTATAACTCCTTGAGGATAAAACCCCCATGTATAATATGGTGTGACTTTTATCATTTTAACAAACTTTTCGAAAATTTTTTAATTTTTTTTTACAGATTTTTCACATACTCCGCAATAATTTCCGCAGTTTCTTCCTGAGTCTGGCCAGTGTTATCAATAAACTTCTGAAACTTACCGCGGTTCTTTTTAAACCAGGCTGCATATTCTATCTGACTCTGGATAAACTCGTCGCTGCCACAGTTACGCTCGGCAGAACCAGCAGAAGATTTTTATCATCGGCAATTTCAACTGCGTGTTTTAAGTTGTCGGTGTAATATTGATCTTCGCGTTCCGTGTCCTTGTAATCAAGCCATGAAATATCAATATCATCAGAGTCCAGAGTTGCGTAGTCTGGAAGAATCCCCCTGCTTTTGAAAATCTGATTCACTGTAGATTTTCCGGTTCCGCATGGGGTGCATAAAATTATTAAGTGCTTCATTTTTATCTCCATAGCAAAGCGTTAAAAAAATTGCGAAAGCAATTTTTAGCTTTACCTTCTCTATCAATTTTATTTTCCTTTGCGTTGTGTTATGATTTGCATAAAAGCCCTAAAAATACTATATTACTCTAACACAAAGACAGTTCGTAGTCCTTCCTGTCTATAAACAAAACCAGGTCAATTCTTATTTTCGAGGTCATTTTATATGAACGAACTCTTTCTCATCATCACACTTTTAGTGTCTTTTGGAGGAACTATACTCTTCCTTAAAGTTTTTGGTAAAGGCGGACTTTTCGCCTGGATTGGTATTGTAACTGTTTTTGCAAACATTGAAGTTACAATTGTAGTTCATGCCTTTGGTATGGATCAGACTTTGGGTAACACTCTTTTTGCGGCAACCTTCCTTGCAACTGATATTTTAAGTGAACTCTACGGTAAAAAAGACGCCACAAAAGGTGTTTTAGCCGGTATTTTCTCCAGCCTTACATTTATTCTGCTTTCTTTCCTCTGGGTTCATTACATTCCTGCAGAAAGCGACTGGGCAAGTGAATATGTGCACGGTCTTTTCTCTAACACACCAAGAATGCTTCTTTCAAGCCTTATTGCCTATGTTATTTCTGAATTTGTTGATGTTTCACTCTACCACGCATGGTGGAATCTTACAGAAAAGAAAACTGGCAGCCACACAAAAATGCTCTGGTTCCGCAACAACTTTTCTACCCTCATTTCACAGTTTGTAAATATTGTGCTCTTTAATTTTGGTGCCTTCCTTGGCATTTACACCTTTAAAGAACTGCTTGCAATCACCGCTTCATGCTATGTAATCTATATTGCAACAAGTCTTTTGGATACACCTTTTGTTTACATTGCCCGTAAAATTGTAAAAAAAGAAGAAATGAATAAGTAACTTCGTCTTTATGCAAAATGCTTCTTTGTTATTTCATTGCAAAAAACATATTTTTGTACAAGGGCATTTTTAGCATTGAAGTGTTCCAGAGTTTTTTGAACTCCTCCAGTGGAATTGTTCTGTTGTAATAAACAGTTTCTCCACTGGTTGGTGCTGTATCAAGGGCTGGTGTAATAGAGTTTCCATCTTTATCTACATTTACCCAGCTCTGGATTGAATCTGCAAGATAAACCTTTTCTTCATCATAACCGGTAACACTTGCAAAATGAAGATAACTTTTATTTACGAATGAACGGATTACTACAATAACTGGGCGACCTTTTTCAAGTTCATTCTGAAGGGCAGCAAAGTTCCCTGTACAGGCTGTCATTTTTATTCCACGCTTTTTAAAAAAGCCGGTAATTCCTTTTGGAAAAGCAAGTCCTCCCTTCATCTGAAAAGGCACATCCTTAAAGGCTTCTTCACCACCAATTTGAACTCCACTGTGCCGGAGAACAAAGGCAGATGAAAAACCAGCACAACCACCGCCCTTCTGGAATTCAAAATATGAACCGGTTGGTCTTCTTACTGTTTGGGTAGTGGGATTCACAAAATATTTTCCACCCTTTGCATGACGTTCAAAACGAGGCACTAAAGCTCCCATCAAAATAATATTTACAATATTAGTAATTATAAAAGCTGATATAAGAAATTTTACAATTTCAAAAATAATTATTCCAAGCATAGCAGCTCCTTTTGCATTTTAATCTGCTTCCCCCATCTCCGCAATTTCTTCTTCTATTGTATTTTTAATTGCTTCATCAAAACCTGTAAGAGCCGCAAATGGCAGAAAGATTTTTGCCCGCTGAGAAAGGGGCATACGGTTTGGAAGGGAATCATAATTCCAGTCATAATTGAGGATATCATCGTAGTTTTTTTCTTTCATTCTTTCTTTAATTCCGTCTTTCATGCCTTGTGTCCTCCTATTTGAGCGTTACGATCTATTGTTGTTGCACCTTCCTGCAAATTCATTCCTTTTAGAAGAGCATTTTTTCCAAACTTGCGCATAATTTCCAGACGGGTCTTTTGCAAGCTATCTTCCTTTTCCTGATTAAATCCACCATCTTTCTTGTCTACATCATCAAAAAGTCCCGGCTGACGTTCTGATTCCAGTTTTGTATTATTTGCAGTGATATTCACCCTTCTTACAAGCCAGGAAGGATTTACAATTTTCTCAAAAAGTCCCACAAAAGCTTCAACAATGATTTTGGACGAATTAGTTTCCTGGCCAAGCCAAGCACTTGCATGAGCAGGTTTAGGAATGTCGCGACCGTAAAAGTCCCGCACAACTTCTCCATCAAAATTTTTAAGATTAAGACTTTCTACATCATAACCAACCTGCAGTGTAACCGAGGCCGTAACCATTTTTTTCTTAAATAAATCCAGAGCAAGAAGTTCAGCCATTTCACGTACAATAATTTTTGCCTTTTCAAAAGTGTAAGGTTCGTGGAGTACCTGCCCGCTTCCAAGACTTTTTGCTTCCGATTTGTAGGATTTTATATCCTTCATTCCTACCGGCTCAATTCCCCAGGCGTGGTCAATCAAAATTTCTGCATCAATTCCAAATTCATCAAAAAGGATTTCGGGATTATTCAAAGACATTCGGGCTATATCACCCATAGTATAGACAAAGTGTTTTTCCAGTCTTTTTGCAGTTGCTTTTCCTACCCTCCAAAAATCTGTTATAGGCTGATGATTCCACAGTTCCTTCCTGTAAGAAGACACATCTATTTCCGCAATACGAACTCCATCCTTATCTGCGGGGATGTGTTTTGCAACTATATCCATGGCCGCTTTACATAAAAAGAGATTTGGAGCAATTCCCGCTGTTGCTGTAATTCCAGTTTCTTTTAAAACCTCATGAATCACTTTTACAGCAAGTTCGTGAGCAGTCATCTTATAAAAAGGCAGATAACTTGTAGCATCAATAAAAACTTCATCAATAGAATAAACGTGAATATCCTCGGGGGCAAAATAACGAAGATATACATTATAAATACGAGTTGAATACTGAATGTAAAGTGCCATACGGGGAGGAGCAACAATATAGTCCAGCTCTTTTCCAGTCTGCCTTTTAATTTCGCGGGCCTTTGCTTCAACTTCAAAAAGCCTGCTTCTTCCGCTCAGACCATAGGCCTTAAGGGCAGGTGTAACCGCAAGACAAATGGTTTTACTGGTACGACTTTTATCTGCCACTACAAGTTTAGTTGTAAGCGGATCAAGCAGACGTTCCCGACATTCTACAGAGGCATAAAAAGATTTTAAATCGATTGCAAGATAAGTCTTATTTCCCATATCAGCACAGTACAAGCACAGTCGCAAGAAGATTTTTAAATGTAGCTAAAAGCTTTTATAGAGTCTTAAAAAAATCCTTTATTGCCTGGGCCATTTTATCAACATGCTTTGTAAAACAGTGATCATCCCCTTCAATTGTAACAAGCTTAGCATTTTTATAAAGTTTCTGAGCCTTTACTGAGTCGGCATAAGGAACGGCTTCATCTGCATCACCATGGATGATGAGGACAGGCCCTTCATATCTTGCAATTTCTTCTTCCACATGAATGGTCTGAGCAACTCGGACATAATCTCCACTAAGCTCCAAATTCCATGATTTTAAAACATCTGGAATATTATGAGCATCAAAACTAGAGCCTAATAAGAAGCCCTGCCTTGCACCTTCTGGAATACAAATAGCAGGTGATAAAGGAATAATTGCCTTAAAACAATCTGGGCACATTCCTCCAATCAAAACTGTAAGTAAACCACCCTGAGAATGGCCAGCCAGATACAGGTCTGTTACAAAATCTAAAGAACGGGCATATTTTACAACCGCTAGGGCATTTGTAATCCACTTGTAGAGAGTATGATTTTTAAACTCTCCATCACTTTTTCCATGTCCGTACATTTCAACACGAAGAACTGCAATTCCACACTCATTCATAGCCTTTTGAGCCGCGATCAAGTGAGCTTCTTCCATGTGGCCGGTAAATCCGTGAATCAAAATACAAAGAGGACACTTTGCTGATCCTTCAGGTTTATCAAGTTTTGAGTGAAGACGAATGCCGTCACAATCAATAAAAAATTCTTCCATAATCACAATTTCCTAATTTTAAAAATTAGAACTCCACAAACTTTGGAGCACCAGCAAAACTATAAAGTCCTGCCTTGGCATTTTTAAAATAAAGAACTTCGGTGTTATCATCATCTGCGGAGTACATTCCTTTTAAATCAGGATAGGCATCCAGCATAGCAACCTTTGCTTCCTTTCTGTCATCGCGAACAAGTTCCCCTGCAAGTCGGCACCACTGTCCACCATTAAAACAACAAATTTCAACCTTAGGATTTTTTTGAATCTGTTTAGAAACATCCTTTACTTTTCCAGTCTGAATATAAAGTTTACCTTCAAAAAGATTGATAGTGCCAAAAGGTCTTACTCTAGGCTGACCATCAGAATCAACTGTTGCCAAGTAATAAGTTCCGCATTTTTTAATAAATTCATAAATTTCTTCCATAACTAGTAACTCCTTATTTTTCTTTTCTTCTAGTATAATACCTAAAAATCCTGCCGCCTATCCAAATAATCCACCACTTATCTAAAAAATCCCCCTTTTTAAAAGCCCGCCTTCTATACTATGAAACATGAAAAGATTAATGATGATGTTGATTTTGGTCGCAGGAATCTGCTCTGTCGGTTTTGCAGAAGAATCTCCAAGGGAACATTCCTCTGCAAATGTTCAATACCGCTTTACAAGTGGAGGCTTCTGGACTTGTGGCTCTAATTTTTCCGGGGGCTTTGGAGAATTTGGAATAGATCTTCTACCCAAGGAAAAAGGACTTGTCCTCCGTAACTGCATCTTTGCCCAGGGTTCTGGCGGTCACCTTGCCAAAAATGACCAGCTTGAATTCGGCTCTTTAGATATTGGAAACAAGTTGATATTGGGAGGCAGGGTAAATTGTCCGGGCTTTATTGTAAGATCTTACGGCTTTGCGGCAATTTCTCTGGGACTTTTTTCCTGCCAGGGCCACCCTTTTGCCACAAGTCCATTTTTACTGAACCTTTCTTACGGTGGTGGCTTTGAATTCCAGTTTACAAGCAGAAATGCCTTTGTTCTTGAATTTGGAGGCTTAAGCAGATTTCTTGCAGGCCAAATAAATCCTGCAGAATGCCCTTTTACAGACTTTTCAAATTCAAGTCCCTTGCTTACAATTGGTTTTAGAAGTTTCATTTAATAAAGGAGATTGAAGTGAAAACTCAAATCAAAATTGAAAATTGTCCCCAGCCCTTTTGCGTAATTCATACTCAAGAGGAAAGTCCTCAGATTCAAGAAATTGCTCAAAAGATTCGCCTTATGGATGAAAGTGGAAAAAACACACTTATTCCCGCCTGGGACGGAGACTACTGCCTGCAGCTTAAACCCCAGGAAATATTTAGAATCTACAGTATGGATAAAAAGGTCTTTGTCGAAAGCGAAAAAGAATCCCTTCTATTAAAAATGAGACTTTACGAATTCGAAGACCTGGCAGAAAAATGTGGCTGGACTGACTTTATCAGAATTTCCAATACAGACATTGCTAACTTTTCCAAGGTTACAGCCCTGGACATGTCTATAAGCGGGCATGTAAAGGTAAACTTTACAAATGGAAAAACTGCAATGGTTTCAAGAAGATATATGAAAAAAATCAGGGACCTCTTGAATCTGGTCCGCAAATAAAAGGAGATGCTTTATGTTAAATAAAATTATAAAAAGAGCCTTGTTTGGCTTTGCAACAGGTGTATTTATTGGTCAGACAATTCTAATAATTGAATCGCTTTTTATTGGAGACGGGAACTTTTATCCTGTTACACCTTATCTTGCAGCACATGCTTCTTCAAAACTTGCAGCAGTAATTATCCAATATTTTGTAACAGCCTTTATTGGTTCGGCCTTTGCTGCGGGTTCAGTAATTTTTGAAATGGATAAGTGGAGCCTTCTAAAACAGACTGTCCTACATTTTATTATTTCTTCGGTAGCCATGTATTTTGCTGGCTTTATCTGCGGCTGGTTCCCCCACAATCTTATAAGCAGCCTTATTTGGTTTGGCGTATTTATTATTATTTACATAATTTTCTGGTTCAGCTTCTATTCCTACTACAAAGCCCAGGTCCGTAAAATCAATGAAAGTCTGATGAAGTAAAAAAAAGACCTGCTCAATTTGAACAGGCCTTCTCAACTTAAAATTTCAATGTTCCAACAAGCGTGGAATCGTCATCATCATCATTCTTTTTGGAATTACGTCCAGCAGGCTTTTTATTTCTTGGGCTCTGACTGTCCAGTTCTTCCAGGTAGGCGGCTTTTTCTGCCTTGGACAAAAGTCCACTTCCTTTATCTGACTCGGCTTTTTTGGCGGCTCTGGCTTTAGGTGATGTAAGAAATGCAAAGAGACTACCGCAAAGGCCTCCCGCAATACAAATAATTATTCCTACTGCACTTCCGGTAGTTTTATCTATAATTTCATAAGAAATGAGCAGGGCAAAAATCAGCAGAAAGCTCAAAGGAATCTTCTTCTTGGAAAAAGACATAAAGGCATTCAGAAAAATCATCATAAAAACTACAGGAGCACAACCTCTAAGACTTACGGTACAGAAAGCTGCATTCAAAACTCCAGAAAAAAGGCTGGCTACAAAAATCATAATTCCAATTACAATAGAACCATATCTTTCTTCCATAGCAGGCCCCAGCAAAAGCAAAAATAAAAGATTTGCCAAAAGTGCGGTCCAGTTTGCAGCTCCAAAGGCATAAAGCACAAGTCTAAAATAAGAAACAGGCATAGAAATAATAAAAGCAAGGTCTCCTTTTACAGAAGTTGGCGAACGTAAGATTGATTGAGACAGCTTTCCTTTAAGAAACTGAAAATCTAAAAGACATAAAATCAAAGACACCAGCACAAAGCCCACTGTTACAGGAGCATCTAAAACAACTTTAAAATTAAACTTAAATTTTTTCTTTGACATAATTCAATTATCGAAAAATAAACATTTATTATTAAGCAGAAGGTGCATTTTTATTCATTAATAAGAAAATTTGTGTTATATTTTAGAGTATGAGTGATACGAGTAACCAATCAGAGGGCTTAGGAAACGGTCTTGCAGAAGACACATCCTTTGAACTCCCTCCAGAACGCAAAGTAGTTTTCTACAATGATGATTTTACAACAATGGATTTTGTTGTAGATGTTCTGATTTCAGTTTTTAATAAATCTCATGATGAGGCAGAAAACATCATGCTGCAGGTTCATGAAAATGGATCTTCTGTTGTTGGTGTTTACACCTACGATATCGCTATTTCTCGTACAAATCTCACAATTCAATTAGCACGGAAAAACAATTTTCCGTTAAGGGTAGAAGTTGAGTAGTCCAGAAAAACCTCAGGGAAACATTAAGCAGATGAAGGTGAGCACCATGCTTAGCCGCATCCTTTCTGAATCCCTTTTAACAGCAAAAGATTTTCATCACGAATTTTTCACTCCAGAGCATGTTCTTGCCACCGCAATTAAGGATGAATTTGTAGAACAGCTTTTGGCAAACTCTGGTTCCGACACAAAGGAACTAAAATCGGAAGTAAACAACTATCTTACAACCAAACTTCCTGTAATTTCTGCTGATGCAAATCCTGAACTCATAAAAACTCCTGTAGAATCTGCAGGTTTCCAGGCCATGATGAACCGTGCAGTTTTCCACTGTGTAACTGCCGATAATGACACTTTGGACATTACAGATGTTTTAATTTCCATGCTGGATGAAAGTCGCAACTATTCATCTTACTTCTTAAAAGTAAGTGGCCTTAATCGTTTAAAACTTTTGGAAAATATCACAAGGGTTAGACCTATAAAAAAACTTTCTGGTGCTGCAGGTCAAAATCAGGGAGGACCTGGTAATAATTCTGCAGACCCTACCCTTTCTCCAAATAATGCAGGCGGGCTCAAACGCTTTACAATCGACATGACCGAACTTGCAAAAAACGGAGCTTACGATGCCTTAATTGGCCGCGAAGAAGAAATTGAAAGAACTATTCAGATTCTCTGCCGCCGCACAAAAAATAATCCTTTGCATGTAGGTGATGCGGGCGTTGGTAAAACCTCTATCACCCAGGGCTTGGCCCAGCGTATTGTTAACGGCAAAGTTCCAGATATTCTCAAAGGCTTTACAATTTACTCCCTTGATATGGGACTTTTACTGGCCGGTTCAAAATTCCGTGGTGACTTTGAAGAAAGACTCCACAGCGTTATAGACGAACTCAAACAAAAGAAAAAGGCCATTCTTTTTATAGACGAAATTCACATGATTATGGGAGCTGGAACTAATGGTTCTTCCCAAATTGATGCTGCAAACCTTTTAAAACCAGTTCTTTCTTCTGGCGAAGTAAGATTTATTGGTTCTACCACCTTTGAAGAGTACTCTAAAAACTTTGAAAAAGACCGTGCCCTGGCCCGCCGCTTCCAAAAAATTGATATTCTTGAGCCAAGTGCAGATGAAGCTGTAAAAATCTTAAAAGGCCTTCTTCCAACTTACGAAAAACACCACAACGTTAAGTTTGATGAAGGAGCCGTTGAAGAAGCTGTAAAACTTTCTGTTCAGTTCCTGCCAGACCGTCGTCTACCAGACAAGGCGATCGACATTATTGATGAAGCAGGTTCGTACGAACACATTCTTAAAACTGGTGGTTTTACGGGTTTTGCTTCAAAAGTAAATAACAAGGCCCTTCCTTCAACTGAACATTCAGCTAAGGCTGTAGCCCATATCAGTCCAGAAACAATCAGACTGGTAACTGCAAAAATGGCTAAGTTGCCAATAGACACAGTAAAGGGCGACGAAAAACAGGTACTTAAATCTATAGACTCAATTCTTGGTAAAGATATTTTTGGGCAGGATAAGGCAATTCAAGCCCTTTCTAAAGCTGTAAAACGTTCTCGTGCAGGTTTTAGAAATCCTGACAAACCTGAAGCAAGTTACCTTTTTGTAGGTCCAACAGGATGTGGAAAAACAGAACTTGCCCGTTCCCTTGCAAAACTTTTAAAAGAACCTCTGCTTCGCTACGACATGTCTGAATACCAGGAAAAACATACCGTTAGCCGTCTTGTAGGTTCACCACCAGGATACGTAGGATTTGAAGAAGGCGGACAACTTGTAAAGGATGTTCGCAAAAATCCACACAGCATTGTTCTTTTTGATGAAATTGAAAAGGCCCACCCAGATATTTACAATGTCCTGCTCCAGGTTATGGATTATGGACAGTTGACCGATAACCAGGGTCGCAAGGCTGATTTCCGTTCCTGCATCATCATTATGACAAGTAATGCAGGGGCACGAGACCTTGAAAAGGCTGGCATTGGCTTTGGAACTCAGGCTGGAGACAATCTTGATGCCTCTTTGAATGAAGCTGTAAACAAAGAATTCCCTCCAGAATTCCGTAATCGTCTGGATGCAGTAATTCCATTCAACTTCCTTGATATTGAAGTTGCCAAGATGGTCTGCAAAAAAGAAGTTAACAAGCTATCTCAGAGAATGCTGGAAAAGGATGTTAAACTTTCTGTTACTGCAAAAGCACTTAGCTACATTACAGAAAAAGGCTACTCAAAAGAATTTGGAGCTCGTAATATTGCCCGTACAGTTGAAGAAGAAATTGCTAACCAGCTGGTTGATGAAGTTCTCTTCGGTTCTTTGGAAAAGGGCGGAAAGGTTACTGTAGATTTCAAAAAAGGAAATTTAATCTTTACTTATGGAAAAGAAAGCTCTTAATTTCCTGAATAAAATTTTTGTTCTCCTTTCCTTTTTTGCATTTTTAGTAATTGCATTCATTTTTGTGTTTTTAAATATTCGCTCCTGGCAGAAAATTAATAAATTAATAAAGATAATTCCAATCAAATTTCTGCCGACACAAAAAATCATCACTAGTAGAACTGCATGTTCCCCAATCAGAAGCAGAATTTTCCAGCATACAAGATCTTTTTGACTATTGTTCCTTTGTAAATGCTGATGGAGTAATTGCCTATATTGATGACCCAAATGAAGTTGGCAGCATAAAAAAAGAATTGATGGAACCGAAATTCCCCTGGTTACAGCCGGTCAATACTGAGCATATTAAATAATGATGGATACGCTTACATATTAACCCAGCCAATTTCTACAAATACAAATTATGGAAATCTTCTTACAAGTCTTCAGCAAGGCCTGTCAAAAAATCCTGGAATAAAATGCTCAATAATAGAAGATAGCTTCTAAGTAATTACTCAAAAAATAAAGTCGTTTTTTTCCGGTCTGGCATTCCTACCTAAAAACCAGACTGGTACAGTTCCTCCTGTATGTTTTTTAGGATTTAGCAGGCACAGTAATAAGACACTGTGCCTGTTTTTCGTTATAATCAATATTACAAACAGAAGAAGATTATGAATAAAACAGATTTTTTCAACGAATTATATAAACTCTACGGACCTGTTACCCGAGCACGAAATACCTTCTTTTACACAAAAAAAGGGGTACGCCTTACAGACTGCTACCAGGAAAATGGCCGTGCCATCTTAGGTTGGGAAGGCGGCTCTGCCTTTACCTATTTCAAAAACACCCTTAGCCGTGGCCAGGTAGGAAGCTTTATTACAGAAGACCATTCCAGACTAAAAAAAGCTGTAACAGAATTACTGGCCTCTAACAGAAACATCCATTTCTTTTCAAATAAACTGGATGCCCTCAAAGCAGGCCTGGCTCTTTCACCAGAAAATACAGCCGTTTTTCGCCCATGGGCAAATACTCAGACAAATTGGCCAGAGGTAGACTGCCTTGTTCTAAATCCGCCCCTTCCCTGGACTGACACAGTTTTTATTTTGGCAACAAAAGAAGAACTCAAAACAGATAAAGAAAAACTTGCCAACACAATCGAACTTCCTTACGCTCTGCAGGCTGCCCTTACAAGAGCAATTTACAATTTAATAAAAGCCCTGCAAGAAAGAGAAGAAAAAGACTGGTTTATTTACGACCCAGTTCTTACAAAGTATTTTGAACGCAAGGGTCCTTATCTTTATCCTAAAATTCCACAAGAAAAATATGATGACTTTTTGCTCCACTGTTTAAAACTTGGCATAGTTTTTAATCCAGATTATAAGGAATACTCAATAGTTCCTTTTGGAGCAGACAAAGGAGTTTTTACCAAACTAAAAAACTCACCTTTTATCTATTAGAAGTCGAAAATATGATTATGGATCCAAATATTCTATTATTTATAATTAAACTCATAGTCGGCGGAATAGTAGCCTTCCTCGCAATCCTTCTTATGTCAAAAACCCGCGATGGTGCCTGGATGGCTATGGTTGGAGGCTTTATTCTCCAATACGCAGTTCTTGTTTTTGATTTACTGGTAAAACTCGGCGTTCTAACTTCCTATGGACCAGAAATTTTTGGTATCCCACTTTCAAGCCTTCTTTGTGCCCTGCTCCCAAGCCTGTGTTTTATCCTGGCCTTTATCTTAATGCTTAGCCGTAAACAATAATTACAAAATGATGATGGAGGATAAAGAATAAATGACAATTGCAGATGAATACTGGAATAAATTCTTAAAAGAAACAGGACGTAACCCAGAAGATCGTTGTGCAGGCGACTTGTGTTTTGAAGCAAATGGTTTTGTAGGCGACGAATTAGTTTCCCTTGTTTTAAGCGAAAAGAAAACTGCTTTTTTTACACCTTGGGCAACCTACTCAATAGATCAGGAACCACTGCCAATTTCTGGGGAACTTTATCTTGTTTTTGACAGAGGTGGAAATCCTCGTTGTGTAATAGAAATTCAATCTGTAAACATAATTCCATTTAATGAAGTTACCTGGTCCATGGCTCAACAGGAAGGCGAAGATCAGGACTTACAAACTTGGCGCGACAAAAAACAGGAATACCTGGAAGAAGAAGGACACATTGTCGGCTTTGACTTTACACCGGATATAAAACTTGTATTTCAAACATTTAAGGTAATTTACCGTTAAATAGAAATACAGTTTTTAATATACATTTTTTATTTAGGAGATAAAAATGGGAAAAACTCAAAAATCAATTGGAACATTAATTCTTCAGATTGCTCTAGGCTTACTTTTTATAGTAGCAGGAATCTGGACCTTACAGGGCGGCAAAGGCGACGAAATGGCAGCTGCTTTCTATTCAATTTTTGACAACGATGTTGCAAGAGTTATAAGCATCATCTTTGCAATTATTGAAATGATTGCCGGAGTATTCTTAATCCTTCGTCTTTTTGTAGTATTGGCAACACAGTTAGATTCACTTCTTTTAGTAATAATTATGATTGTATGGATTGCAGCAATTGTTCTTATGGACTTTATTGGTGATGATGGACTCTTTAACAACTTCGATTCTGGTTTCCTTCCATGGTTGAACCGTTTTGCAAGACATCTTTTAGTATTAGGAGCAGTTCTCAAAGTTAGAGACTAAGACTTTATGAAAAAAATAACCCTTTCTATTCTTTTATCAATTTTTCTTTGCTTTGCAGCTTCTGCTCAGGAAGATTTGTTAACAATGAATCTGGGCATAAGTTCTGGTATTCCAATTTATGGAGATCAAAATCAAAATCTTTTTGCTACACAAATTGAAACAGATAAAAGGGTTATTGTTGGTACTTTTTTAAATGCCAACCTGAATCTAATTAAGCAGGTCAGTTTCTATATAGGGGCAGAACTGCTTACAGACTTTAACTGGAAGGACTATTCCTACAAACACTTTTTACATACAGGCTTCCCTCTTGGTATAAAAGTATATCCAGGATTAGGAGGCCTTAATCTTGGTCTTGCCTATGAATTGGGTTTCCGTTCCGATTTTTACCAATTACCAAATGGAAGTCCGGTAAATAATTCAATGGCATGGGGCAACGGATTTAAATTACATATTGAATACAACTTTGCCCACACCAGCAAAATAAAAAACCTGCCAATTATAGGATGCAGCTGGAATCTTATGCCAAGAGGCAATTATTCCTACGACAACCTTTTGATTTTCTATCTGGGCTTAAACTTCTAGGCTTTTTTCATTACATTAAGGAAAGTCTGACAGTCAACTGGACGACTGTAATAATATCCCTGAAGATAATCACAACCAAGTTCAATAAGACGTTTACTCTGTTCTTTGGTTTCAACACCCTCAGCAACAATTTTCATGCCCAAAGCCTTCATCATATTAATTGTTTCTTTTAGGGCAATATCGGCACGAGGATTTTCAAAAGACTTCCAGATAATTCCCTTATCAATCTTAATCATCTTAAATGGTAAAGACAAAATATAAGAAATATTAGAATTGCCTGAACCATAATCATCCAGAGAAAGTTCAATTCCATCTTCTTCAAGCTTCTTCATATTCTTAAGAAGAACTTCTGGACTGTTAATTGTAGCAGTTTCTGTAATTTCAAGATTGATATACTGTGAAGGAATTTTATAGCTATTTCTTATATTAATAAGCTGCTTGTACATATCTTCCTGAATACACTGAATAACAGAAAGATTTATATCAACCTTTTTAATGTTATATTCTTCAAGATTGATTTTGGATAAAGTTTCGCAAACACTTGTAAATACAAACTTTCCAATATCAAAAATAGTTCCGTTCTGTTCCGCAATAGGAATAAAATCTTCTGGCGAAACAAAGTTACCTTCATCATCACGCAAACGGATAAGAGCTTCTACCCCAGACAACTTATCTTCTGCAACAGAATAAATAGGCTGATAATAAACTTCCAGCCGGTTGTTCTTTAACCCTTCGTAAATTGACCTTTCAATATAAGACTTACTATGCAAACGCGAAAGATCCATAGAATAAGCAGTCGTATACTTAGCCTTAAATTTCTTACTTGTAGTAAAATAATCAATTAAATCAATAATTTCATCGTAGAACTGAACATCCCTATAACTAACCATAGAACAAGTGCGGAATGTCAAATCCAATTCCATTGAAGAAAATCCCCATCTCATATCAATTTGTTTATTAATATAGTTCATGGCAGATTCTTCATTTAACTTTTTGTTCTCTTTGATAACAAGGGCATAATTTCCAAACTTCAACCTAAAAACACTGCAGTTCTTCTTAAATTTTTGCTTAAGAGTTGTAACAATGCAGGATTCAAGATTAAACTTTTCCTTTCTTCCAATAGCAAATTCATAAAAAGCAGCATCGTCCATAACAATAGAAATAACCAGGAATCTTTTTCTTTTTGAAAAGAAATGATTAACCACCATCTTGAAACCTTCTAAATTAAAGGCCCCAAGTTCACTGTTGTAAATTAAATCTGGACGCTGTATATAAAATGAAAGTGTCAAACAAGACATAGCCATAGAAAAAGAAACAAAGCGGGCATAATAAAAAAACTTTTGGGCTATAGCCATGCCTATCATTACTTGAAGAATAAAAACAAAGCGTAAAAGATCATTTCTTGGAATATACTTTCTGAAATGAATCATTATTAAAATGCCATAAAGCGAATAAATGGTACAACAAATATAAAGAATGATAGATCCAAACTTAGAAAATACAGGTGTAAACTTTTCTGTATCATAATACATCAATGAAAATGTTGGATTATTAAAAAATGGAGAAATAAGGCAATAAATAATAGATAAAACTAAAGGAAGAATAATTCCAAACTTTGTAATTAGCGAATAATGTTCGGCCCGATGTTTTGAAGTATCAACTAGAGTAAAACCATATAGGGCAAAAGCAAAAGGAACGCTCACAATTAAAGAAAAATAAGCGGAATTTAATATTTGAAAGATAATCCAGTTTTCAGATGTAACATGAGGAGAAAAAATAACTCTAGCAATATCAATTAAATTTGCTAGAAAACCGACGATTGCATAATTAAAAAAGGCATTATTTTTAGAAATATTTAAATGCCAAAGGCGCCAGTTATAAATAATAACTTCTGAATAAATAAATGCTGCACAAATTGCATACTGAACTATAAATTTCATGAACACCTCAGGAATTCATTTTTAATTTCTTCTTACTTTTTTACATTTATAATTCATAAATAATTGTTATATTATTCTACTATGGAAACTACCTCTTCGCAATGTTTTAACACTTTTACAGCCCCATGAGCAATTAAAAAAGCCTCTCCTCTAAAGCCCCAGTCTACACCAGCAACATCCATACCGGCATTTTTACCAGTCTGAATATCTACATCAGAATCACCAATATAAATTGCATCTTTTGGGCTAAGGCCTTCCCCCTGTAAAATCCGTAAAACGCCATCTGGAGCAGGCTTAGGTGGAATGTTAAAAGCACCCCCCGCCAGAAAATCAAAAAGACCTGGAAAATATGTATCACAAAGGATTTGGGCAGCAGACTGAATTTTATTAGTATTAACAGCCAATTTTACACCCATCTTCTTAAGCTTTTTCAGAGTCTCAATCATTCCTGGGTAAGGGGCTGTCTTTATCTGACAATGCTGATCATAATAATCAATATAATCCTTCAAAACTTTGTCATAAGTTTCTTTATCTACATTTTCTGGAAGAGCCCTTTCAATCAGCTTAGGAATTCCATTTCCTACCATATATTTAATTTCTTCAACCGTGTGAAGAGGAAATCCATATTTTTCAAGAATCACATTACAAGAATCGGCAAGGTCATCAATTGTATTCAAAATTGTGCCGTCCATATCAAAAATCACAAGCTTATATTTCATAGCACAAATTATAATCAAAAGCCCTCTCGTTGAAAATAGATTATAAAAATGCTAAAATCAGCCATTATGGATTTGATTAAAAAGCTTGATGAATGTGAGAGACGTTTTAAGGAAGTTAGTGATCTTGTAATGGACCCTAATCTTGTAAAGGACCCTAAAAAATACAAGGACACCATGCGCGAACATGGATATTTAACAGAAGTTTGTGCACTTTATGATGAATACAAGAAGGTTTTATCGGGTATTCAGGACGCCAAAGAATTAATCACAAATGAAGATGATGTAGAGATGAAGGAAATGGCTCGCGAAGAGTTGAAGGAACTCGAAGAAAAAAAGCCAAAACTCGAAGAAGACATCAAACTCAAGTTAGTACCACCAGATCCACTTGACGAAAAGAATATTATCCTGGAAATCCGTTCCGCTGCAGGCGGAGACGAAGCTTCACTCTTTGTACGTGATTTGTGGGAAATGTATACTCACCTTGCAGAACGCAGAGGTTGGAAAACAGAAACAATGGAAGCCCAGGAAACAGAAGTTGGTGGATTCAACAAAATCGTTACTTCTATTTCTGGAAAATTTGTATATGGAACCTTACGCTGGGAATCTGGTGTACACCGTGTTCAGCGTGTTCCTCAAACAGAAAGCCAGGGCCGTCTCCAAACTTCAACTGCTACAGTAGCTGTTTTGCCAGAAGCAGAAGAAACTGAAATTGAAATTAAACCAGGCGATGTACGTGTTGATGTAATGCGTGCCGGAGGTCCAGGTGGACAGTGTGTAAACACAACCGACTCTGCAGTTCGTCTTACTCATATTCCAACAGGTCTTGTTGTTATCCAGCAGGATGAAAAATCTCAGATAAAGAACAAGGAAAAGGCCTTCCGAGTATTGCGTGCCCGTCTTTTTGATCTGGAAGAAAGCAAAAAACAGGAAGAAAGAGCAGCTGCCCGTTCAAGCATGGTAGGTAGCGGTGCTCGTTCAGAAAAAATCAGAACTTACAACTATCCTCAAGATCGTGTAACAGACCACCGCATTAACTACAGTCAGCACAATCTTCCATCATTTATGATGGGTGATATGGATGACATGCTCGATGCTCTTAACGTTTACGCAAAAGAAGAACAGTTAAACGATATTTCGAATTTGGAAAGCAACGCATAGGGTGTATAACATCCAAATGACACTACAAGAATTCAAAAAATACGGAATTGAAAGACTAAAAACAAAGTCTCCTTCTCCACAATTAGACCTTGAAGTTCTGCTTCAATACATTCTAAATTGTGACCGAACTTATCTTCTTCTACACTCAAAAGACCCCCTGCCCCAGGAAAAAGAAACCTGGCTCCAGGAGGCCATACAAAAACGCATGACAGGACTTCCTGTTGCCTACATAACCGGACACAAAGAATTTTACGGCTACGACTTTCTTGTAAGTCCTGCAGTTTTAATTCCAAAACCCGATACAGAAATTCTTGTAGAACGTGCCCTAGACCTGATAATCGAAAAAATGGAAGCCCGTCCTAATCAACTTCTTACAATTTGCGATATGTGTACCGGTTCTGGCTGCATAGGCCTTTCGGTAATGAAAAGTCTTATTGAGCTTTACAAGATTCCCCTGGGCCAGCTCCCAAAAATCACCCTTATAGACATTTCTGAGCAAGCCCTGGAAATTACCCAACAAAATATAGAACATCTGGGTCTTCCCCGAGATCTTTTTAGAGTAGTCCGCTCAAATCTTTTTGAACAATTTTCCCTTACAGGCGGCTGGACTTTTGACCTCATTCTTACAAATCCACCATATATTCCTCATAGTCTGGTCAATCAACTTCTTCAAGATGGAAGAAACGAACCTCGTCTTGCCCTGGATGGAGATGTAAGTCTTACCGGCGACCCTGCCTACACAGAAGAAGGCCAAAAGACTGATGATGGATTGGAAATTATAAGAAATCTTATTCCCCAGGCAAAAGAACACCTTTCTCCCAAAGGCCAAATTTTAATGGAAACAGGCGAATATAATGCAAAAGCCGCAGCCTGCATTGCACAAGACCACGGCTTCAAAACCAAAATTCACACCGACCTGGAAGGCCAGCTACGTTTAGTAGAAATGTACTAGCAGGCTAATCTAAATCACTTCGCCCTTAGAAAAAAACAGACTTATTCCCTCTCTAGGAAATTTTTCTTTTACCGCATTCATTATGGCCTTTATTTTTTTAGCTCCTTCAAGATTTACATAGGCAAAAAGAACAAAATTCATCTCAGGCCAGGTAGTATCACCCAATTTACGTGATGAAGCCCCACGCCCATGAGTATCTGGTAAAACAGTATACTGAATTCCAGGAATTTCCTGCTCCAGTAATTCAAGAATATCATCCTGTACAGACTGATTAGAAATTATTTCTGCTCTATATTCAAATTCCATCTTACTCTCCATATTCAATTTTATACTCAAGACGTTTCTTTGGTTTAACCTTCATAACCAGACTGTAAAGAACAGGAATTATAAGGAGTGTAACAAAGGTAGAAGAAATTAAACCTCCAACAACTGCAACAACAATTGGCTGAACCATAGAAGACTGACCTTCTGATGCAAAACACATTGGCAGCATACCTAGAATTGTAGTAAGAGTTGTCATTAAAACTGGGCGGAAACGGCTTCTACCAGCTTCATGACAGGCCTCCATCATTGGAACACCTCGACCTACTAAAAGGTTTGTATAATCGACCAGAATAATTCCATTATTTACAACAATACCAACCAGCATAATAATTCCAACCATAGAAATAATTGAAAGTGGCTGGCCAGTTATTTTATAAATAAAAATTACACCAATAATAAGGAATGGCATTGTAGCCAGGTTGATTAAAGGAGCCTTCCAGCTTTCATAAGTTGCAGCCATAACACCAAATACCAAAAGTACTGCCATAGCCGCAATCTTAAGATAAAGGAACATCTGCTTTTTAGTTTCACCCCAGGAACCTTCGTAACTTACATTTACAGAATCAGGAATAACAAAACTAGACTCAATACCTTCTTTTATTTCCTCTTCAACCAGGTTTGCATTTTTTTCGGAAAGATTTGCACAAGTAATATGAAGAATACGACTTTGGTTTTCGCGGGCAATGGAAACAGGACCAAAACCTTTTTTCAAGGAAGCAAAGTTTGAAACACTTACCATTCCATTTTTGCCCATTACATAAATTGTTTCCAAATCTTCCACCGTTTTGCGGTCTTCTGGACGGTAGGCAACAACAACGTTGTAATCCTTACCATCATTTCGGTAAACACAGGCTGTAGTTCCATTAATGGCGTAGTTAATTTCTCTAGCAACAGTTGTAATATCCACACCAAAATCATAGGCACGCTGACGGTCAATTACAACCTCAACCTGAGGAAGCCCCCTGTCCATACTAATAGAAGCTTCTCCACAATCTGGAATGCCCTCTATAACTTCAACAATTTTATCGGCAGTATCCAGGGCGGCAGACAGATTTTCGGAACGGAGAACAATATCAATGTCCGCCCCCATCATCTGACCTCTCATACCCCATCCAAAACTTAAGTTAGCCCCAGGAAATTCATCAAAATGTTTGCGAAGTTTTTGTTGCATAACCGCAGCAGAATCAATTTGTTTAGAAGTTTCTGGCAGAGAAATCTGAATGGAACCAGTATTTGTAGAAGCATTTCTACCACCACCAATTGTAGTAGTAACGTTTTTAACGCCCTTAAGTTCCTCATTTACATATTTTTCCATAGCAAGTACTACACTTTTAGTTTCATCAAAAGTTGTACCGGTAGGCATATTTACTCTTAAAGTTACAGAATCATCGCGGCCACCTACCATCATTGTAATACGCATAGTAGGAAGCATAGCAAGAGCAATTACAAGGACACAAAGAGAAATCACAATAGTTACAAGACGATTTTTCAAACAAAGATTCAAAAGTCTGGAATAAAGATTTGTAACAGTATCTATTATCTTTTGGAAAGCCCCGTAAATCTTTTTAAGCACAGGATTTGTTACAGGCTTTTCGTTACGGTTTGTAAGAGGAAGAAACTTTCCAGCAAGAACCGGTACAAGGAAGATTGCAACCAGGAGGGAAGAAACCAGGGCAATTACAATTGTAAAAATAATTCCTTTGAAAAGCTGTCCCATAATTTCCAGATCTTTTATAAAAAAGAGGAAAGGAACAAATACACAGATTGTTGTAAGGTTTCCCGAAATTACAGACATGAGCATTTCCTGACTACCAAGAATTGCCGCAACCTTGGGACGTGCCCCTCTCTGCCTGTAAGAATAAATATTATCAATCATTACAATGGAAGCATCTACAACCATACCAAGTCCCAGAATCAAACCAGTCAAAGTCATCATATTAAGAGTGATTCCGAACATGCTCATTGCAAAAAGAGTAATTATCATTGATAAAGGAATAGAAATTCCAATGATGATGGTGGACTTACAACTCTGCAAAAAGAACCAGAGAATAATAACCGCAAGAATAAGACCTTGAATCAGGGAATTTACAAGGGAATTTATAGTTTCACGAATCGACTGGGTATCATCAGAAATAATTTCCAAAGTGATGTCGGGAGGCAAAAGCCCCTTAACCTGATCAATTTTTTTATAAACCTCATCGGCTACACTTACAGTATTAGAACCAGATTGTTTTGTAATACCAATATAAACACCCTTTTCGCCATTAATATAACTTTCTCGGGTAGATTCGGCATAGCCCATATAAGCAATACCAACATCACGCAGTTTAACGTTATAGCCATTTACAGTAGAAATTACTGTATCATTAATTTCATCCAGGCTTGTATATTCACCAGTTGTACGAACGATATAGTTTTTTGTACCTTCCTGAACCTTACCGCCACCAAGTTCCAGATTCTGCCTTGAAAGTGCAGCAGTAATTGTTGGAATTGTATAACCATAAGCCTGAAGACGATTAGCATCAAGGTCAATGTTCACCCTGGCAGTACGTCCACCAGTTACATCAGCCTCGGCAACTCCATCAGCCTGCTCCAAAATATCTACAATAGTACTTTCGGCAATCTGTTTAATATCATCTACAGAACGGTTACCCCTAACCAGAATTCGCATAATTTGTGATGAAGAACCACTGAACCTAAAAATTGTAGGAGTACTAGCGGCATCAGGCAAAGAACGATTTACTCTGTCCAGTTTATCGCGAACATCATTCACCACCTCTTCCATATTTGTGCCATAATCAAACTCAAGTTCAACTGTAGAAGAACCTTCGTTTGAAGTAGAAGAAAGTGCCTTAAGACCGTTAACACTTATAACAGCACTTTCAATATTTTTAGTAATAGTTTTTTCAACCGACTCAGGCCCCGCATTAGGGTAAGAAGTCATAATCATCAGTACAGGATTTTCTATTTCTGGAAAAAGAGCAATTGCAACCTTACTGTAAGTAAAAATTCCAAGCATTCCAAGCAGGGCAAAAATAATCAAAATAAGGATCGGATGATCCATTGTTTTTCTAGCAATACTCATTTTTAGCTCCTGTTATCGGCCTTTTCAATATCCTTAATTTTGGCACCCTCGTACAAGGTAAGAGTTCCTTCTACAACAACACGGTCGCCTTTGTTAATGCCCGACAAAATCTGATAGTAGCCGTCAACATTTTTACCCAAAGTAACTTCGCAACGGCGAACAGTTTCTCCATCATCATTTACAACAAAGAGATAGTACTTATCGGAATTATTTACCAGTGCATCCTGATTAATAGCAATTTCACCCGAATAAACCACAGTATAAAGCTTAACCTTGGCAAACATACCTGCATTAATACGCGAGTCCTTTTTATCAAAGTTCAAAATAATTTCCTTTGTTCTGGTAGCAGAATCTACAACAGGCGAAATTCGAACAACTGAAGCCATAAATTTAACATCTGGATATGCTTCAAGAGTAATTTCTGCTTTTTGCCCAATTTTTAATTCTGCTACATAACGTTCAGGAATCTTAGCCGAAATCTGCAAATTATCTACATCACCAATTTTTGTGATAAGGGTAGAAGCAGTCACCTTTTGGCCAGTTTTAACCGGACTTGTAAGAATACTTCCACTAATTGGAGCATAAATAGGAGATTTAGCGTAATAAGCACCTGGTTCCGAAGGGTCAATGTAACCAATCAAATCCCCCTTTTCAACCTGAGAACCAAGAGAAACAGCAATTTCTACGACACGTCCACCAATAGAAGGAAAAACCTCAATTGCAGATTGAGTTTCTACCTCACCGTTAGTTCTAACATAAGAGTGCAAATCGACATCCCTTGCAACAATTGTTCTAACCGAAGTTACACTGGCATTTGGACCGCCACCCCCCCAGGCCCCCCTACCACCAGGCATTCCGCCTTTAGATTTTTTTACATTTAACAAAATGATTATGGCAAAAGTTAATACAATAGCCGCAATTACAATAATGGCAGTAAGACCCTTTTTAGATATGGCTTTTTTTTCTAAATTATCCTGCTGTTCGCTCATATTAGATGCTCCCCCTTTTACTTTATTTATTTTCTACTTTACTAAAACTTCCAAACTCCAGGCCCAAAGAATTTTCCAAATCCAAGAGCCCCGAAATAATTGTATAACGCTGATTTTCAACATTATATTTAGCCTGATAAAGATTAACTTCGGCAGACTGCAAAGAAAGTAAATCTGCAGAACCTACATTATAAGAATTACGAGTCATATCATAAGTTTTCTGCATAAGTTCCACATTCTTTTTATACAATTCCAGCTGGCTTAAAGCCTGATTAATTGAATTTATAGAGTTTCTTATAGAAATAAGAGTCGAAGTTTTGGTCTGTTCAAGATTCTGTTCAAGTTTTTCCAGATTCTGTTTCTGACTCTTTATGCTTAAAGCCCCGTTTGACCAAGGCAGATATCCATCCAGGGGAATAGAAATTGTAGCCCCGTAAGAAAGATTCAGATTTTGGTTTGATTGAGGATTCAAGCCCGCTCCGGTAGAAGCATTTGCCGAAAAACTAAGACTTGGTCCCCATGCAGAAAAACGGGTAGCTGTAAGGGAATTTTGTGCAATTTCAATATTTTTCAAGGCAGACTGAATGGCAGGAACTTCTTCCAAATTAACACGAGTATTTTCATCGGTTAATTCAAAGTTCATAGCCTCTTCCAGGCTTCCGGTCAATTCAACCTTATCTGTAAGTTTTATTCCAAGAACTTCCTTAAAAGAATCTAAATTAGACTCGTAAGTTCTTTTTAAATTTTCAACAGTTGGACGACGGCTTTCGTAATTGTACTGGGAAGTCAAAAGGTTTAATTCCGAAAGTCTACCCTGATTATATTTTGAAAGATTTGCCTTAAAAGTTTCAAAGGCATTTTCCAGGCTCATTTCCTGCAATTCCAAGTTTTCATTAAAGTACAAAAGCTGATAAAAGGTCTTACGAACGTTCAATTCAATTTTACGCTTAGTCTGCTCATAAGTCATTTGCCCCTGTTCGTAGGCAAGTTTTGCAGCCTTAATAGAAGTACCTAAAGATGGAGACAGATTAATTCTTACTCCAGCAGAAGCCGTCCATGACAAAGAATCCTTAGCCGCATCAAAACTATCTAAAAACCCAGATTTAGAACCATTTACACCACCACTCAAAGAAATACTAGGGCTCATACTATTCCAGGAAGCATCTTTTTTACTCTTAAGTAAATCCAGATCCATTTTTCCTTGTTTTATAGAAATATTATTTTCCAAAGCCAGAGCAACCGCATCTTCCACCGAAAGTTTGTAAAACTGCCCTTCATTATCATTCTTTTTTATATCCTGTACTAAACTTTGTGATTGAGAAAAAACAAAAGCAAAGGCAGACAAAAACAAGAAGACGGTAAGCAAAACTTTTTTCATATATTAATTCCTGTAATTTAGAGAATAGTTTCCCTATATATAACAATAAAAGTCTCAAAAAATTACTATAATAATAAAGAAAAAATTGCTATATTTAAACTAGTTAAAAATCTTAAATATAATCAAATTTTTGGGGGAGGCAGATTATATGAGTTCTGAATACATATTTAAATCACCTGAATCTGATACAAAAGCCCTTATAAAAGAATTCTTTACTCTTAACGACAATTACAGCCAGGAAGACCAGGCACGTATTACAAGAGCATGGAATCTTCTTTTGTCTAAAACCGCAGACCTTCTAAGACCTTGCGGGACCCCCTACTACATGCATCCTCTACGAGTTGCAAATATTCTTGCACAAAACCGCCTTGATGCCGACACAATTGTAGCCGCCATTCTTCATCCTATTCATAAATTTGGAATTAGTCCTGAAGATGTTCAAAAGGACTTTGGTGGCTCTTTGGCAAATATTCTTATAACTACAAATAAAATTATTGCCCTGCCAATGAACGCCAAAAATCTTCATCAATCAGATGCAATAAGAAAAATGCTTTTTGCTATGTGTGATGATGCAAGAATTATTTTGCTCACACTTTCAGACCGTCTGGACCGCATCCGCCACATAAATACACTTTTGCCAGACCAGCAGAGAGCCCTTGCCGAAGCTGTAATAGAAATTTGGGCCCCATTAGCAGACCGCCTTGGAATGCAAAAAGAGAAAAACGAATTTGAAGACCTTAGTTTAAGCTACACCAACCCAACTGCCTACAAGCAGATAGAAGAAATTGTTGCCCAGTCTCAGGAAGAAAGAGCTTCATATTTGGAAAAAGCCGTAAACGCCATCTACAAATCTGCAACAAAAATGGGACTGGACGTTACAATCACCAGCCGTGCAAAACATTTCTACTCCATCTACCAAAAAATGCGCAGACGCAACAAGGACGCACGCGAACTCTACGATCTTCTGGCTCTCCGCATCCTCTGTAATACAAGCACGGAATGTTACACTTTGGTAGGAATTGTACACAGCCTCTGGAAACCAATGGACGGCCGATTTAAAGACTACATTGCCATGCCAAAATCAAACGGTTACCAGTCCCTCCACACTACCGTTATATGTGAAGGAAAACCTCTGGAAATCCAGATTCGTACAAAAGAAATGCACAACATGGCTGAACACGGAATTGCTTCCCACTGGTTATACAAAAAAGGCACAAACCACGATCTGGTAGAAGCCGATAAACTTGATATTTTCAACAAGCTCCAGCAGTTCAAAGAAAATGCCCTTACCGATGAAGCAACTTTCAACACTTTAAAAAACGAGCTTTTAGGTGATCAGATTTATGTATTTACACCAAAGGGTGATGTAAGAAAGCTTCCTTCGGGTGCCACTGCCATTGACTTTGCCTACTCAATCCACTCCGCAATTGGAGAAAAAGTGATTGCCGCCAAGGCCGACGGAAAAATTATTCCTCTTTCAAAACCTCTGGAAAACACCCAGATTATAGAAGTAATTACAAATCCTCAGGCCCACCCAACTGAAGCTCAGCTTAAGTACGCAAAAACAACAAAGGCCCACCAAAAGATTCACTCTTGGCTCATGGCTAATGACCCAACCTTTAGCGAACGTTTAGCCTTCCAAAAGGAAGCCGAACAGCAAGCCCAAAGTCAAAGTCAGACCCAACCAGGGCAGACTGTTGGGGCGGAAGCTAAGCCTAAACGACGCCCAAAAAATGGAAAAAAATCCGAGCAGCCTAAAATTCGTGCTCCAAAGCCAGTTCTTGTTCAGGGCAATAAAAACGTACTCTACAACCTGGCCCAGTGCTGTCACCCATGCTACCCAGACCTTATTACAGGCTATGTTACCCGTTCCAAAGGCGTAACAATCCACAGGGCAGACTGCCTTACCTTCTTACGCATTCCAAACAAGGAATCAAGAGTGGTTGAAGTAGATTGGGATACCAGCGAAGATTCTAAAAAATAGAAACTACTTTCCGTTTGGATCGACTAAGCCATTTTTATTGTAAAACTTTACAGAATAAGTTCCACTCGACTCATCAACAGTAACCAAAGCCCAAATTCCATCATAATGGAAAGAAGGAAGAGCCAAATGTCTTAAAGTTCCAAAATCATACAGTTCATACTTATGAATATGACCACAAAGATAAAGCCTTACATTATTTTTCTGGAACATATCAAGAGCCAAATTTCTTTCAGTACTATCACACATAGAAAAAACAAGAGAATCAGAAAAGAATGGATAATGAGAGAACACAATTTTTGGCTTTGAATCTACCGAAAAGGCAGTCTGTAAAGAAGTCAACTGCTCATAACCAGGTCCACCAGAACCTGTATCAAGTCCATAAAAAGAAAATCCCGAAGTCTTAAAATTATAAAACGAAGTATGAGGATAACAATTAATTCTCCAGTTATCCCAACCCGAATTATATAAATCGTGATTACCTACAACGTTAAAAACCTTAACATTTCTAGATTCAATATTATTAATAAAGCTTACATATGCCGGATACTGTTCCGCAGCTCCATAATCAACTACATCACCAAGAACAAGACAAAATCCAGGTTTTTCAGATGAAGGAAGAGCGTCCAGCCAGCTCAAAAATTCAGAATCAGGCATAGCAGGTGCCTTTTGAAATTCAAGAGCCCAATAATGCACATCAGTCATAACAGCAAAAGAATAAGATGAAGAAAGACCTTCCACTCCTGTATTAGAAAGATAAGTAATATTTTTTTCGCGATTATGCACAGAATTCTGAGGGTAAAAAATATTATCTGCCCCGTACTTACAGGCACTAAAAATAAAAAGACTGATAAAGGTAATTAAAACAAACTTTTTCATATTTTATACCTCATAAAAATATTCAAACTAAGATGACTCAAATCCTGAGAATTTACAAAAAAGTCGTAAAACCTTGTATTAACTCCCACTCCGGTAGAAAATCTTTCTGGTATAACTACAAATTCTGCCCATGTATTAAACATAGCTGTAAAGAAAAGCGGATAATTAAAATAGTCTGATGAAGTAAACTCAAATGCAAGAGTCCATCTGTCATTTGGGTAAATCAAAAGTCCTGAATTAACATTCAAACTGTTATTCCCCAAACATTCTCCAAAATTAGAAAGAATCGAAAGTTTGTAAAAATATCCACAATTAAAATAAAAACTCAGCCATGAAGCAAGCTTCATCTTAAAATTAATATCAGCAATAAAATCGTTCTCATAAAAGATGTTCGAAAATTCTAATAAATGATATGTAATTCCCAGCCCAAAATTAAAACGCTCAAAAAAAGTAGGCCAATAAATAACCTTAGTTGTAAAATTACAGTTACTATTGTTAAAACTGGCACCTATGCTTGCACTTAATTCATTCATATCAAAGCCAGTCATTGTCGAAAAACCAATAGCTCTTTCCTTTGAATCCTGCCACAAATTAAATTGAAGATCCTGTCTTACATAAAATTCAGGAATTTCTGCCGTAAAAAAGTTTATTTTATTAAACTCTTTGGCAACCCCCCATGTAAGCCCCATAAAAACAAGTACAAAAAATAAGAAAATTTTTTTAACTCTCATACACAACATCCAACAAAATCTATATATGCTTCAAATCTTATCGCCCCGTATCCCTAATCTGTCCTTCAACATAATCAGGATCCAGAGTTCTAAGTAAAGTTCCATCCGGTAACTCATATTTTGTGTAAATAACAGCAGGATGACCGTCGCAAACCCAGTTCATTTTCAAGCCAGTTTCAGAACTTATAACTTCCCATTCCCCGCTCTTGGCAGTCAAACTACAAAATACAGGAGATACAAACTCAATATCATCTTCAGCCTTAATCATATTTACCGCAGTACAAGGGTACATATGCCAGCCTTCCTTCTTTTCAAAAGGAACAACCTTACGGTCTGTATGAATTTCCAAATCCTTCAAACGAGCCTCGCGGGCAGCTGGATGCATATTATCAAGGTTATCCTTAAATTCCTTATAACGGCCCTGACCTTCTTCATAAAGCTTTTCAAATTCATCATCCGAAAGCTGCTCACCAATTTCTGCTGCCAGCTGGTATTTTGAATCACTTGCACCAACTGTTGTTTCATCTGCATCTTTTTTGTTGTAATAAAAACCTGTGGTAGATTTTCTGTGACTTACATTTTCCAGTTCTGCAATAAAAGGAGCAGCCTCTTCCTGGCTCAACTTTCCATCCAAAGCATCCAAAGCCTTACGGTAGGCTCGGGTTACCATGGCTACGTAATAAACGCTCTTCATTCGACCTTCAATCTTAAGCGAATCAACACCAGTAGCCTTAAGATCAGCCAGATGTTCAATCATTCTTAAATCTTTTGAAGAAAGAATCGCTGTAAAATCATCCCCTTCAAAAACAGGGAAGAATTCACCAGGTCTCTGTTCTTCTTCAAGCAAAAGTGAACCAGACTGAGCAATTTTCTTTGCTTCTTCCGCAGTGATGATGTGGGAACCCATTTCAGATAAAGCATTCAAATCTTGACTAAGCTTAAAATTCCAGCGGCAGGTATGAGAGCAGAAACCACTTTGTGCAGAACGACCAGTCAAATAAGCACTCATAAGACAACGACCTGCATAAGCAATACACATGGCACCATGAACAAAAGTTTCCAATTCCATCTCAGGAACGGCATCCTTTATCCTCTTAATCTGATCAAGGGAAATTTCCCTTCCAAGAACTACACGCTTAAATCCCAGTTTCTGGTACATTTTTACCGCTTCAGAGTTTACACAAGAAGCCTGAGTAGAAAGATGAAGTTCAGCCTTAGGAAACTCCTTCTGCAAAAGTGGAACAATTCCAATATCCTGAACAATAAAACAGTCAATTGGATACTGGCGGAAATAATCCAGATTCTGTTTAAGGGCATCAATTTCTTCATCATGGAAAGAAATATTCAAGGCACAATGAAGTCTTTTTCCAGGATACTTTTCCTTAAGGGCAATTACCTTTTTGTATTCATCCTCGTAAAAGTTGTCGGCCTTAACACGCAAAGAAAATTTTTTCAGACCAATATAAGCGGCATCTGCCCCGTAAGCATAGGCATAAGCAAGTTTTTCAACATTACCAGCAGGTGATAAAAGTTCCATCAACTAGGCCTCCGAACGCAGACTACATTCCAACTTAGGTTTATTTTCAATCTCAACAGTTTTTTGACCGGCTTCATAACCAGTAACAACCTTACCAACCTTATCCAAAGCCAGATGCGACTCATGCAGATATTCATCAGCCATTTGGAACATAAACATCATATTTGGCCACACATCCAAAGTGCAGGAATTTCCGGCTTCAATAAGATTTTTTGCAAATGCCTTAGCATCATCCAAAAGAATTTCCTTTTCTCCCATTTGAATAAAAACTGGTGGAAAATTCTTAATTGCATCATCACCTGCTAAAAGAGGCGAAACATAAGGACTTGAAGTATTTGATTCATAAGTGTAAACCGAAGAACTCTTTCTCAAAACATCGCCCGACATAACTTCATCTGAAATCTTTTTAGTAGAAATCAACTTAGAACCGTTAGAAAGATCAAGCCATGGCGAAAAAAGCAAAACATTTTTAATACAAGAACGATAACGATCACGCAAATTAAAAATCAGAGAACATGCAATCGAAGCAGCCGAAGAATCTGCCGCAATTATAATTTCTGGCAACTGAGGTTTAGATCCTTTATCTGCATTTAATGAACAGGCAATCTGCTCTTCTGTAAATAAAGATTTAAAAACCCCCTGAATATCTTCATTTGCAGCAGGATAAGGGAAGGCCGGTGCAAGACGATACTCTGGAACTACAACACGGCAATAACATTTAGAGGCCAAAGAAGAACAAAAACTTCTGTAAGCCACTCTAGAACCACCAACAAAAGAACCGCCATGAATATAAAGCATAACTCTGTTAGATGAATAAATTTCTGGGGCAAGAACATCACATGCAACATTTCCATATTTATATTCAGAACACTCAACCCCATTAGGAAGGAAAGTTGTTTTATAAGCTTCATCCAACTTAGCTCGAAAAGTATCCACATTTGATTTAGAACCAAAAGTTAAAAGCTTTAATTTTTTAATTGCAGCTTTGCGGTCGTTCACAATTTCCATAAGCAAAGATTATAGCAAATAAGCGAAATTTCTGCTACAATGTGGCAATTATAAATAAACAGGAGGTCTACGATGCCAATAAAAATTAACTCAGATTTACCAGCTAGAACAATTCTCGAAAAAGAGAACATCTTTGTCATGACAGAAAAACGTGCGGCAACACAGGACATACGTCCACTTAAAATTGCCATTGTAAACCTCATGCCTACCAAGGAAGTAACCGAAACTCAGCTTTTACGCCTTTTAGGAAACACTCCTCTCCAAATTGAAATTTCCCTGGTTAGAATCGAAGGCCACGAAAGCAAAAATACCGACAAAATTTACCTGGACAAGTTTTACATTCCATCCAGCGAAATCTACAACAAAAAGTTTGATGGAATGATTATTACCGGAGCCCCTGTAGAACTTCTTGCATTCGAAAGCGTAGACTACTGGGAAGAACTCTGTAAGATAATGGATTACGCCAAGAAAAATGTTTTCTCCACCCTTTACGTTTGCTGGGGAAGCTTTGCAGGCCTTTATCACCATTATGGGGTAAAAAAATATGCCCTTCCACAAAAATTAAGCGGAATCTTCATGAACGAACGCTGCGTAGAAGGCGAACCTTTGCTCCGTGGTTTTGACGACACCTTCCCAATCCCACAAAGCCGCCACACAACTTTACACAAGGAAGACATAGAAAAATGCCGCGACCTTCAGATTCTTGCCGAAAGTGCCGAAGCAGGTGTTACAATTGTAAAATCACGCGATAACAGAGAAATCTTTATGACCGGCCACCTGGAATACGACACCATGACTCTGGCCCAGGAATACTACCGCGACACCGACAAAGGAATGAAAGTTCCTCTTCCAAAGAACTACTTCCCTACCAATAATGTAAACAGAATGCCAACCAGTTACTGGCGTGCTACAGCCCACCTTTTTTATACAAACTGGCTCAACTATTATGTTTACCAGGCAACGCCATTCTCCATCGAGGATATTAAATAATTTTTTTTCTATTATAATATATTTTTATATACAAATCGCTGTGATAGTGTTACTATCAGTAGATAAGAGGTTTTTATGACAATTTATGAAAATATTTTAAGACTCACTTCATACGCTTTAAATAATTCACTTATTACAAAAGAAGACATCATTTATACCGAAAACAAACTTCTTGAGCTTTTTAAATTAGACGGATTTGAAACACCAGTTGCACCAGAACTTCCTCAGGTAAAAACAGAAGACCTGGAAGAAATTTTAAAAGAAATGCTTGATTATGCAGGACAGAACGGAATATTCGAAGATTCTGGAATTGTTTCCCGAGATCTGTTTGATACAAAAATTATGGGCCAGCTGGTTCCTCCACCAAGTGATGTAATTGATATTTTCAAAACTCTTTATGATGAAGAAAGCCCTGAAGCCGCTACCTCATGGTACTACAAATTCAGCTGCGACACAGACTACATCCGCCGCTACAGAGTATGCAAAGATCTTAAGTGGAAGACAAACACAGAATATGGTGATTTAGATATCACAATCAATCTTTCAAAACCAGAAAAAGATCCAAAAGCAATTGCAGCAGCCCGCAACATGAAACAAAGCGGATATCCAGCATGCCTCCTCTGCCGCCAAAACGAAGGATACGCCGGAAGAATGAATCATGCCGCCCGCCAGACTCACAGAATTATTCCTCTTGAACTGGCAGGAGAAAACTGGTACATGCAGTACTCTCCTTATGTTTACTACAATGAACACTGTATCGTTTTTGATGAAAAACACGAACCAATGAAGATTGAACGCAAAACATTCGAACGTCTGCTTGATTTTGTTACCCAGTTCCCTCATTACACCTTAGGTTCAAATGCCGATATCCCAATTGTTGGCGGTTCAATTTTGACCCACAATCATTTCCAGGGTGGACACTACGAATTCCCAATGGCCCGTGCCCCAATCGAAAAAGAACTCAAACTTAAAAAATTTCCTAAGGTAAAAGCAGGCATTGTAAAATGGCCTATGAGTCTTATCCGTCTGGATGCAGAAAGTGCAGAAGAACTTGTAGATGCAGCAGATTTTATTTTGCAGACCTGGAGAAACTACACAGACGAAGCAGCATTTATTTTTGCCCAGACTGATGGAGAAATCCACAACACAATCACTCCAATTGCAAGACGCCGTGGAGACCTCTTTGAATTAGATTTAGTTTTAAGAAACAATATTACAACTCAAGAACATCCACTTGGAGTTTTCCACCCACATGCCAATTTGCACCATATCAAAAAGGAGAACATCGGTTTGATTGAAGTTATGGGATTAGCAGTTCTTCCTAGCCGATTAAAGAAGGAACTTGCAGATTTGGAAACAGCAGTCAAAGCAGGAAAAGATTTACGACAGGACGAAGTTCTTGAAAAACATGCCGACTGGATTGATGAAATAAAAGGAAAATATTCTGAACTTAACCAGGAAGCCTTACAGAAAGAAGTTGGAATTGTTTTCAGCAAAGTTCTGGAAGATGCGGGAGTATTTAAACGTAATGATGAAGGTCAGAAGGCCTTTTTACGTTTTGCAGAAAAACTCAACTAGACTCTCAGCATAAGAGCAGACTCTATCAAAAAAAATTGATTTTTTCCTTAACTGTTCTATAATGAATATTTACTACAACGTTGTTGTTAATATTTGTTATTATTGGAGAATTACATGAAATTCTATCAGTCTCTTAAATTTAAATTTACTCTCATAATGAGTGTAATTGTAAGTCTTGCTCTTTTTGGAATGGGAGTTGTGCTTACAAAAACAGCAGCCACTTCAATTCAAACAAGAACAGAAGAATATATGGATGCACTAAAGGATGCCGCCCTGGGAAAAGCTAAAGGCGAAACCGAACGACACTTACAAACACTAAAAGTTCTTGCAGAAACAGAATTTGTAAAAGACCAGTCAATTCCATTAAAGGAAAAATGTACTGCTTTAACAAAAATTGCTAATACAAATCCTGATTATGAAAATATAGGATATTATAATAAAGATGGTGAAAGTTACACCGCTGGTGGAAAAGCAATCAAACTCGAAAGAGATTATATCACTAATGCTTTGAACGGAAAGTACACCATCAAAGATCCAATTTACACAGATATTACAGATCAGCTTTTACAGATTTATGCAGTACCTGTTTACGACGAAAATAACAAACCAGTTGCCTGTCTTGTAGCAAACGCTTTTGTAGAACAGCTTTCTACCAAGATTTCAGAACTTGTTTTTGGTTCAAAAGATTCTCAAATTCAGGTAATAAGTTACAAGTCTGGTGTAATAGTTGCTTCTACAAATCTGGAAGATGTAAAAACAGGCCTGACAATAAACGAAGGTCTTAACTCTGATGAAGGAATTGCTGCAGCTCTGAAAGATGCCATTTCAGGAAAAACCGGAACAACAGAATATTACGACAAGAAGTTTAAAAATAAATATATTGCTTCATATAAACCAATTCCTGGAACAGACTGGTTTGTTTTCTGTGTCGCAGAACGTTCTGTTTTCTACGGAATGCTGGATGCCCTTATCAATTTTGTGATTATTGCTTTTATCATCACTGTTATCATTACAATTATAATTGTAGCTGTATTCTCTACCCGCTCTTTCAAGGCCCTTACAAATGTAAAAAATGCAATTGAAGATGTTGCTTCTGGTGATGCAGACCTCACAAAGCGAATTTCTTCAAAAAATAAAGACGAACTTGGAGAAATTGTAAAAGGCTTCAACGGATTTACAGGAAAACTTCACGAAATCATTTCTCAAGTCAAAGATTCAAAAGCAACCCTGGGAACCGCCGGTGAAAACCTCAAATCAAGTATGGAAGACACTTCTGCTTCAATCACACAAATTCTTGCAAATATTGAATCAGTACATTCACAGATTAATACCCAGTCAAGCAGTGTACAGAGTACTGCCGGTGCAGTAAACGAAATTGCTTCAAACATTGAATCACTGGAAAAAATGATTAAAAATCAGAGTGATGGAGTTGCAGATGCTTCTTCCGCTGTAGAAGAAATGATTGGAAATATCAGTTCGGTTAATACTTCAATGGAAAAAATGTCAGAATCCTTCAACGAATTAACAGTAAGTGCTAAAAATGGTGCTCAGGTCCAGAATGAAGTAAACCAGAAAATTGAACAGATTAAGGATCAGAGTGAAACTTTACAGGAAGCCAACGTTGCAATTGCATCTATTGCCGAACAGACAAACCTCCTTGCTATGAACGCCGCAATCGAAGCTGCCCACGCCGGAGATGCAGGAAAAGGATTTGCCGTTGTTGCAGATGAAATCCGTAAACTTTCAGAAACTTCTGGTCAGCAGTCAAAGACAATTGGTGATCAGCTTACAAGCATTCAGAATTCAATTGCGGATGTAGTAAATGCTTCTATTCAGTCTAGTCAGGCCTTTGATTCTGTTACAAATAAAATTAAAGAAACAGATGAACTGGTAAGACAGATTAGATCGGCAATGGAAGAACAGAACGAAGGTTCTAAACAGATTAGTACAGCCCTCCATTCTATGAACGACGCAACTCTTGAAGTAAGAACTGCAGGTCAGGAAATGGCAGAAGGAAACAAGGCTATTCTTGAAGAAGTAAATAATCTTCAGCAGGTAACAGGCATGATGCAGCAGAGTATGCAGGAAATGACAGTTGGTGCTCAAAAGATTAACGAAACAAGTGCCTCTTTAAGAGAAATTGCCGGACAGATGGAAGATTCTATTGAACAGATTGGTGGACAGATCGACCAGTTCAAAGTTTAATAAATATGTGTAAGGCCGCTGGCGGCCGGTGTTCAATCGGAAAGCGTTAAAAAAATTGCGACAGCAATTTTTAGCTTATCTTATGTGCAGGGCTGCTGGCAGCCCTTGTTCAATCGAAAAGTCTTAAACAAAAAAAAAGGACTGCCCTTTGTGGAAAAAACTCCCAGGACAGTCCTTTTTTTATATTTCGTTTCTACTTCATCAGCTCTCTATACTTCTGTGCAAGTCTCTTTGACTTAACAGCAGCTAAACCGCAATAGTTAGCTGGATGTTCGAAGATGTGTAAGGCCGCTGGCGGCCGGTGTTCAATCGAAAAGCGTTAAAAAAATTGCGACAGCAATTTTTAGCTTATCCAACTTAAGCAGTTCTTTGAACTTTTTTTTATTTCATCAGTTCTCTATACTTCTGAGCAAGTCTCTTTGACTTAACAGCAGCTAAACCACAATAGTTTGCTGGATGTTCAAAGAACTGCTCAGGATTTTCAACACCAAGTTTTTCCAACTGAGCTGTAATATCTGCAAATTCCTTTTCGTGAGTCTTAAGAACTTCAAAGAAAGTCTTTCCAGACTGTTCAGCTTCAAGTGTAATCTTACGGATAACTTCGTGACCATCATTGTAGCCAGCTTCACCAAGAAGAATATAAGCAGGTTCAGCAAGAACACCACCCTTTACCTTACCACCGGCATTTTCAAGATTACGAGCCATGCCTTCTTTATCAGCCTGCAAACCTTTTACAACTGAGTTCATACGTGCAACAGCCATAGTAAAACCTGAAACATAATCAGTAATAAAACGCTGAGAAGCAGAGTTAGTCAAATCACGCTGATGTTCAGAAATCTGATCCATATAGAAAGTAATAACACGTGGACACATAGCCTTCCACAAAGACTTAACGTGTTCAGAGTTCCATGGATTACGTTTCTGAGGCATTGTAGAAGAACCAACCTGAGTTGCAGCAAAATATTCAAAAACTTCACCAATTTCAGAACGCTGTAAGTTACGAAGGTCATCTGCAAGGTTAGCAATAATACCAAATGCAACATTCATCTCAAGAAGAAGACGAAGAACATGTTCAGGTTCTACAAGCTGATTAGAATATTCAGAAGGCTGGAGACCAAGGAATTCAACATAAGTTCTTTCCAGTTCTTCAGGATCTTTTACAATCATAGAAGGACCATTGTAAGAACCAACAGGACCAGCAAGTTTTCCTACCAGCTGATTAGAAAGTTCTTCAATGCGTAAAATAGATTTTCCAAGACGAGCAACAAATTCGGCGATTGACCATCCAAAGGTGATTGGAACAGCGTGCTGACCATGAGTACGACCAACCTGTGGTGTAGCACATTCGCGTTCAGCAATATCGCAAAGATAATTTTCAAGCTTTTTAAGTTCAGGAAGTACAACATTCTGAGTAACATCACGCATACGGCAGCTTAAACCAGTATCAAGAATATCAACTGATGTAGCACCAAGGTGGATAAGAGGACCAATCTCAGAATCAACCTTTGTCTTCATAACGTTTACAAGGGCACGGATATTGTGCTTTGTTTTTTCTTCTTCTTTGTAAACTTCTTCAGGATCAATGTTTTCTGCAACCTGGTCAAGCTGTTTTGCAATTGCATCTGTAAGCTGACCGCGAAGTTTCAAATGAGCTTTTACAAGAGCAGCTTCACATTTTGCATGCGAACGAACTGAAGCTTCTTCAGAAATGTATTTAGAAAGGCCGGCAAAAGCATCGGCTTCCGACAAAGAGTATCTGTGATCGATACAAGAAAGGTTTTCAAAAATGTTTCGTGTTTCCATATTCGCATTATATAGATTTTTTTTAATATGTGGAAGAATAGAAACAATTTACATACCAGATTATGAAATTATGCTTGAATTATAACGATATAATAGATCAATTATTCCTTAAAATCAAATACCGCAGGTTGTTTCAACAACCGAGGATATTTGATTAACAATATAAGAGTTTCGCAAGAAACTCTAAGTTAAATTGAATGGCGATATTTTAGCCATTCAATTTAAACGTTCCTTTACCTTTTAGAATAATTAGAGTTATAATACCCACAGAGGTAAGCTTATGAGAAAAGAATTTTGCGAAAAAGATAATATTCTTATTACTTACACAGAGAACGATGTTTGCTTTGAAGATTGCAAAACTGCGGATGCTGTTTTACTGGCAAATGATGGCACTGTTATTCATTCCAACTTTGATGCAGAAAAAACAGAATATTTCAAAGAATATCTCAAGAAAATTTATCCAGTTATCACATCATTTCGAAGCTTAGATTCTTTGGAGACTGCTTAATGCCTCAATTTATTCGTACAGCTGGATATAAAATATATTTCTGGTCAAATGAAAAAGATGAACCAATTCATTTTCATGCCACAAAGGGTAATCCAGACAAGGATGATACAAAGTTCTGGATTTTGCCTAATGGAGCAATAAAACTAGCTCATAATAAAGGCCGTATTCCAGAAAAAGATTTATCAAAAATAATGACTGCCATGCAATTTTATTATTATGAATTTATTGATTTCTGGAAGACTTATTTTGGCGAACAAGTAAAATTTTATAATTAATACACAAATAAATTTCTTTTCACATCCCCCGTCCAAAAACTAAAAATTAACCGAAACCCCAATATAAGGCATCACACAAAAACACAAATACCTGAAAACCGTAGGATCATAAGAAACAGAACTGTAATGAGTAACCCCATCCGCAGTATAAGAAGAAGGGACAATACTGTTTATAGACATAATAATAAAAGAATCAACAGCATTAGCCGCATTACCAGTAGTAAAAAAGTCAAAACTCAAGTTCAAACCAGCAACAGGCGAAACCCTCTTTTTATTAAAAAACTTAAGACCAATACCAGATTCAAGACCTAAATTAAAATATTCAAAAAAGAAAGAAGAATGAAAGCCCAACCTGCCATACAAATCCACATTCAGACCTTCATAAAACTTAAAACAAGGCCCCAAAGCCAACTCAAGCCCAAATCTGTCCTTATAAATAACATTCAAAGAATCATAAAAACCAAGTTTTTCATCCAGCAAAAAATAATTGAAGTTACTTATATCACAAATATAACCAGTATACCTAAAAATCAAAGATTCCTTATAATAAAGCGTTCCAAAATTAATATCCTTAGCCTGATAAAAGGACAAAGGCTTTGTAGAAACCTCAATATCACAATCCGCAAAAGCAAAACCACCAAACAAAAATAGTACTAAAAAAAAAATCTTCTTTTTCATATTCCATTCATATAATAACATAAAAAAAATGATGAATAAAAGATTTACTTAATTAAATTTTGTTATAAATTTGTTGACATAAGAACCAATACAAACTAAACTCTAGATATAACAAAATTTTCATAAAAAAGGAGATAGTAATTATGAAAAAAATTATTTTAGCTGTTGCCAGTGTTTTGGCATTAGGAATGTTAGTTAGCTGTAAGCAGGAAATTTCTGGAAACTTAACTGTAACAGATTTTCAGTACGATGCTTACAAAGAAACTACAGAAACTTACTACTACAAAGTTACTGGAACTGCAAAGAATGTTGTAGCAGCAACTAATACAACAAAAACTTCTGCAACAGCTTCAGAAGTTACAGCTTATACACAAACATCAACAACAGATTTGAATGTAAATTCAGCAAATCCAGTAGTAACTGTAAACGTAACAAAGAATCCAACAACAAACGTTACAACATACACAATTGGCGTTCCTGCATTGGAAGGAAAAACAACAACAGTAACTAAAATTGGAACTGCTGATGCAACAAATTCATATTCATCAGCAACAGTAGCTGCTACTAGCAAAACAATTACAAAGATTGGTTCTACATTCTATTATACAAATGCAGCTGGAGAAAAAGTTGTTATTGAAGGCTTCGACCCAACAGCAGCAACTTTAGATCTTTCTAAACTTTCAGAAAAAGATAAGACAACTTCAACTACAGGTACACGTAATTATACAACTGATGGAACTGAATGGTGGACTTCTAAGTTAGTAACAACTACAACACCAACATATTCTTTAACTTATACAAAACTCTAATTTTAGAGCTAGTATAAGCTAGTTTTATAAAACACCTGTAAGTTTTTCTTACAGGTGTTTTTTTTACACTAAATTTCATAAAACGGAGATAAAAATTATGAAAAAAATTATTTTAGCTGTTGCCAGCCTTTTGGCATTAGGAATGTTAGTTAGCTGTAAGCAGGAAATTTCTGGAAACTTAACTGTAACAGATATTCAGTACGATGCTTTCAAAACAACTACAGAAACTTACTACTACAAAGTTAGTGGAAGTACAAAGTATGTTACAGTAGAAACTCAGACAACAAAAATTTCTGCAACAGCTTCAGAAGAAACAGCTTCAATAGCAACAACAACAAGAGAATTGAATGTAAATTCAATAAATCCAGTAGTAACTGTAAGCGTATCAAAGGATCCAACAACAAACGTTACAACATACACAATTAACGTTCCTGCATTGGAAGGAAAAAGAACAGTTGTAACTAATGTTGGAACTGCTGCTCAAACAACTCAATATTACACAGATAACGTTCCTGCTTCTAGCAAAACAATTACAAAGATTGGTTCTACATTCTATTATTCAAATGCAAATGGAGAAAAAGTTGTTATTGAAGGCTTCGACCCAACAGCAGCAACTTTAGATCTTTCTAAACTTTCAGAAAAAGATAAGACAACTTCAACTACAGCTATACCTCAGTATACAACTAGTGGAGAATTATGGTACTCTACTAAGTTAGTAATAACTACAACACCAACATATTCTTTAACTTATACAAAACTCTAATTTTAGAGCTAATATAAGCAAGTTTTTTTACACTAAATTTTATAAAACGGAGATTAAAATTATGAAAAAAATTATTTTAGCTGTTGCCAGCCTTTTGGCATTAGGAATGTTAGTTAGCTGTAAGCAGGAAGTTTCTGGAAACTTAACTGTAACAGATATTAAGTACGATGCTTTCCAAGCAACTACAGAAACTTATTACTACAAAGTTACTGGAAGTGCAAAAAATGTTAAAACAACTACAGTAACATCAAAGGCATCTGAATCAGCTACAGAAACAACTAGTTATAAACAAACACTTACAGCCGACTTGAATGTAAGTTCATCCAATCCAGTAGTAACTGTAATCGTATCCAAGAACCCAACAACAAACGTTACAACATACACAATTAATCTTCCTGCATTGGAAGGAAAGTATAAAATGGTATCACAAAATGGAACTAACCCAGAATCAATTATATATGGTTCTCATACACAAGTTGCTTCTGATGCCGATGCGACTGATGAAATTAAGCCTGTAACAATTACAAAAATTGGTTCTACATTATATTATGAAAATATGAGTGGTGAACAAGTTGTTATTGAAGGCTTCGACCCAACAGCAGCAACTTTAGATCTTTCTAAACTTCCAGAAAAAGGAAAAACTACTATATCATACGATACCAGTCATACAATAACAGCTACTGGCGAATACTACACAGGCAAGAGAGTAGTAACACAAGTTCCAACAAATTCTTTTACTTATACAAAACTCTAATTTTAGATCTAGTATAAGCTAGTTTTATAAAACACCTGTAAGTTTGCTTACAGGTGTTTTTTTTACACTTTTTTCTCCGTTTCATTTCCTAAAATCGCACATCTTGGAAATAACTATAATGGGGTTTTTATTTTCCCCAAGGAGAAAACATGTCAAATAGTTATTATTTCAAACCAGTAGACCAGCTGACCTTCGCCGATAACTGGATGTTCCAGGCCGTCCTCCGCGACAAAGAAATCTGCACCGAATTCGTCCAACGCCTTTTACACATCAAAATTAAAAACGTAGAATACCCTGAACTCGAAAAGTCCATTGCACCCTTTTACACCTCAAAAGGCATTCGCCTGGACATTTACCTCAAAGATGAAGACAAAGTCATCGATGTAGAAATCCAGACCTACCCCCAGGAAGCCCTGGGCAAACGAACACGTTATTATCAGTCTATGATCGACATGGACAGCCTGATGAAAGGCCATGACTACACCGAACTCAAAGATTCCTACATTCTCTTTATCTGCCAGTTCGACCCCTTTAAAACATCCGAAAACTCCCCAGGACTCCCCCGTTACACCTTCTGCACCCGC